>JBMNPM010000008.1:0-99534 GCA_050943595.1 Thermoleophilia bacterium
CTCTATCGGACACTTCTTACCCCCATCTTGGTCAAGGAGTTACAG
The DNA here is from genome assembly GCA_050943595.1 of Thermoleophilia bacterium. Classification (GTDB taxonomy): domain Bacteria; phylum Actinomycetota; class Thermoleophilia; order RBG-16-64-13; family RBG-16-64-13; genus JAXGXJ01. The sequence continues at coordinate 46 of JBMNPM010000008.1, forward strand.
GGTGACGTCCTACTCAGCGCCTTTAAGAGCCTCAACGTCTGTCTCAGCCGCACCATCTTCGCCTTCAGCGACTACTTCCTAAAGATGGCCAACACGCGTCTCACGGAGAAGCAGCGTAAGTTGGATGAAGACCTCCAAGCTGCAGCCGGCATCCAGCAGGCGCTTCTGCCGGAAAGAGAAGAGGGGCGGCCACAGCGAGACGTAGTAGAGATCGACTGGAAGTTCATGCCCTCGGAAAAGATCGGGGGCGACATCTTCAACATGATCCGCTTAGACGAAGATCACTTAGGCTTCTACATGGTCGATGTGAGCGGGCACGGGGTGCCCCCGGCGTTGGTGACCTTCTCCATCTCCCAGACCCTACAGCCCCACATGGGCTGCACCATCCGGCAACGACCGGGCCAGTCGCCCGACTACGAGATCGTCTCCCCCGGCGAGGTCCTACGGGCTCTTGATGCCGAGTTTCCCTGGGAACGCTTCGAGAAGTTCCTCACCACCATCTACCTCATCATCGACATCCGCACCGGCAGCCTCATCTACAGCAACGCCGCCCATCCACCGCCTATCCTCCTGCGTGCCGACGGCAGCTTCGAACTGCTCGAGAAGGGAGGGACCATCATCGGCTTAGACGGCATCCTTCCCTTCGAAGAGGAAGAGAAGCAATTGGCTCCGGGCGATAAGATCATCCTTTACACCGACGGCGTGTTAGAGTTCCGGGACCTGAGCGGGGAGATCTTCGGTGAGGAGCACTTCTACGACTTGGTGAAGGACCTACGTCATCTGCCCATAGGCATGATGCTGGATGAGATCGTCCACACGGTCGAAGAGCTGTCACAAGGATGGCCTCTCGACGATGACGTCAGTCTTTTGGGGATCGAGTTCAAGGGCGGCAGCGTAGGAACGTGAGGAGATATACCGCGCCGACGCAGCCACGGCACACGTAGTAAAGGGGAGTCTAAGCGATGCCGTATTACGTCATCATCGAACATAATCTCAAAGGCGGGAGCCGGGAGCGGTTCGAGACGGTCTTCAAGAAGGATGCCGAACGACGCAAGAGCCTGGGTTGCATGGGAGGGAAGGTCCTGTGTGACCTAGCGGATCCCGATAGTATCCTAGTTGTTTTCGAGTGGGAGAGCGAAGAGGGCGCCTTGGCGTTTCTCAGTGCAGAGGAGACGGACAGAGCCTTCTTGTGGGCGAGCTCTTCAGCCTCTTCCCGAGGGCGCGCTACGGAGGAACTCTTTGTGACAGAGTCCTGAACGCGTTCTCGCTCCCCACGAGGGGTGGTCGATCGTCCGGCCGGGGTTTGCGCCCGAGGGCTATGGTCGTGGTGCTCGCCACCTGCGCGGTCGCCGTGATAGTCATGCAGACCGTGGTGTTGCCGCTGATTCCGGACCTGCCACGTATCTTGAATACCTCCGTTGGTAACGCCTCGTGGGTGGTGACCATCACCCTGCTCGTGGCTGCGGTGACAACTCCCATCGGCGGCAGGTTGGGGGATATGTTCGGTAAGAAGAGGGTGCTTCTCATCTCTTTGACCGGGCTGGTGCTGGGGTCGGTCTTGTGCGCGACGGCTCGATCTCTCGGCCCGATGATCGTAGGGCGTGCGCTCCATGGCGTAGCTACGCCTGCCATCCCGCTGGGGATCGGCATCCTGCGCGACGAACTGCCACCGGCGCGCCTGGGGCCTGCCATAGCTACGGTCAGCACGTGGAAAGGGGCGGGCGGCGCCATCGGCCTGGTCATCTCGGCTTTGCTCATTTTGGTGACCGATTGGCATGTGATGTTCTGGATGGCGGCCGTGCTGGGAGTCGTGTGTCTGGTATCCGCAGCTGTGTTCATCCCCGAGTCTTCAGTGCGTACGGGTGGCCGCTTTGATGTGCCGGGGGCCTTGGGCTTGAGCGTCGGTCTGGTGGCGCTATTGCTCGCTATAAGCAAGGGTGCCGATTGGGGTTGGGGCAGCGTCACGACGCTGACACTGTTTGCCGCTGCGGTGGTCGTGCTGGTGGGCTGGGGGATGATCGAGGTGCGTACAGTCGACCCGTCGGTAAACCTACGTGCGACCGCCCGGCCCCAGGTCCTCTACACGAACCTGGCTTCACTTTTGATCGGGTTTGCCTTCTTCGCCCAGAACCTGGTCTTCATACAGCAGCTCATGGCGTCCAGAGCCACCGGCTACGGTCTGGGGCTTTCTATGTTCGAAGCTGCGCTGGCTCTGGCGCCGGGTGGTGTGGCTATGATCCTCGTCGCCGGCCCGGCGGCACGCCTCATGGCCCTCAAGGGGGCTAAGGCGACCCTGATCACTGGCGCCGCTGTAGTGGCGCTGGGCTACCTGGTGGCCCTCTTCTTTGGTGAAGCAGTGTGGGAGATCATGGTGGCTGCCGTGATCATAGGTGCCGGTATCGGCGCTGCGTATGCAGCCGCGCCTGCACTCATAGTAGGGGCTGTGCCGCAGAGCGAGACGTCCGAGGCGAACGGTGTCAACTCGCTGGTGCGCTCCATAGGCGGCTCCATCTCGGCTGCCGTGCTGGGTGCGGTGCTCGCTCATATGACCGTGCAGGTGGGCGAGACAATCCTGCCGTCGCGCAGTGGCTTTCGTGTAGCGTTCCTCTTCGCCATCGCTGCCGCCATTGCCGCCGTTGCGTGCGCGGCCCTGATCCCCTCGAACAGTCGGGATAGTCGTTATGCCGGTTGTTGAAGCCCGCTCCCTGGGCGACAATATGCGCGCCGGTTGTGCCGCCCTCGGGCCTGGAGGCGCCGGCAACGAGGCTATGATCGACAGAGTGGATGTCGTCGAGGAGGTGATCGGTATGGCGACCGTTACTGTAAGCCAGTCGCCGATGGGCGGAACGCATACTGCTGAATATGGCACGATCTGATTTTGCCGATTCCATCGAGAGGTATGTTGTCCCCGACAGTATGGCGCGGTCCATGGCTGTCGAGGGCGGGCGGGTCACTTTCGCCCGCTACATGGACTTGGCCCTGACTCATCCCGTCGACGGCTACTACAGCAATGCCGATCGCCTGCTGGGCGCTCACGGGCACTTCTCCACGGCTCCGCGCCTCTGTTCTGCGTTCAACCAAGCCGTGCTCCGCCTGCTGACCGAGTTGGTTGATGAGTCTCTGGCCGCGATGTCGTGGGCCTCCGGGCCGGCCGTTGTCGAGTTGGGCGGCGGTGAGGGAGATCTGGCCAGGGCCATTCTTGATGGCTGGCACGTGGTGCGACCGGATCTGTTGGACAGTGTAACGTATGCCATCGTCGAGGCGGGGGAGGGGCTGCGTGCTCGGCAGCGAGAGGCGCTCAGCCACCTGACGGAGCGGGGCTGTGTGGTCTCCTGGGCCGGTACTATCGCCGATGCGCCGGGAGACCGGGTGCCTGCTGTGATTCTGAGCAATGAGTTTGTCGATGCGCTTCCGGTCCATCGTGTCGATGTGCGGGGGGCGGAGCCGGTCGAGGCGTGGGTGGTGTTGGAGGATATCGGGGGGGTATGGCACATCAGGGAGACCTGGGATCATCTATCCCCTGAGGCCGAGGGAGAGTTGCACCTCATCTTCGGCACTACGGAGACGTCGAGGCTGCAGTCTCTGAGTAGGGACGGTTTTATCGAGCTGCGTCCGGCTGCGGGTACCCTGTTGGCAGAGGTGTCGTCGGCCATGTCGGCAGGCTCTTTGCTCACCGTGGATTACGGAGGGTGGTTCATGGGCCCGGAGGACTGCTGCGGAGGTGGCGGGGGGCTGTATGGTCACACCCTGCGCGGATACTTCAGACATCAGGCGACGAATGACCCGTACCTGCGGGTGGGCCGGCAGGATCTCACCGCCGACGTCGATTTTCGGGCCCTGGATATTCACGGCCGGGCCACCGGCTTCGAGACCATTCTCTTCACCACTCTGGCCACGTTGCTGCGTGCCGACGGGGCCGAGCAGGCGTTGGTCGGTCTTGAGGACCAGGTTGGACGTGGTGGGGATGGCTCCCTGGATGCCGACAGGGAAGCCACGGTTCTTCGCGCGCTCCTAGAGGAGGAGGGACTAGGGGGGGCGTTCAAGGTGATGCTGCAGGTCAAGGAGTAGGCGGACGCCGGTCGCTCCCGGGCCACAGTGGCCGGGCGTCGGCGGTTGTTGTCCGGCCAGAGCCTGACGGCATTGAGTATAATGGGTCGCCTCCGAAGCGGTGGGACCGCCGCCTTAGGTGGGACTTCCGGTGGTCATCAACAGCTTCACGATCATGGAGGAAAATGCGTCCGGTATACAGAGGACACAGGGGTAACGAGGTAGTAGACATCCAGACCCGCTTGGGTGCGCTGGACTACTTCTTAGGGAGAGAGGGGGTCGACGGCTTCTTCGGCCCACACACTGAGGCGGCCATTCGAGCGTTCCAGCAGGCGCGCCTGCTGCGTGCAGACGGCGTGGTCGAAGAGAATACCTGGGGTGAGTTGGTCGAGGCCGGCTACAAAGTAGGTGAGCGACTGCTCTATCTGCGGGTGCCTCATATGCGGGGGGACGATGTCCTCTATCTGCAGAGACGGTTGGATGAGCTCGGTTTCGACTGCGGGCCCGTGGATGGCATCTTCGCTCCCGAAGTCGAAGTCGCCGTGACCGATTTCCAGCGCAACGCAGGCCTGATCGTCGACGGTATCGTGGGGGAGACCACATTCGACCGGTTGCGTCATCTGCAGCAGGTCCATCAGGAGACCCCCTCCGGCAGTATCCCCGATCGTATGGACGGCTACGTGGGCAAGCGCTCACTGGCCGAGCTCAGGGTGAGCATCGACCCTGCTCACGGGGGTACTGAACAGGGCGGAGTGGGTCCCGATGGGCTGGTGGAGAAGGAGCTCAACCTGCAATTGGCGTCGATGCTGGATTGGGTCTTGAAGAGCGCCGGAGCCGTGGTCGAGCTCGTGCGCAAGGACGATACGCGCATGGGCCTCTATGAGCGGATCGAGCGTGCCAATCAATGGGGGCCGGACATCCATATCTGTCTTCACCACAGCGTGAGCCCCAGTTCTAGGGCGCAGGGAGTCGCGACCTTCTATTTCGCCAACCAGGTCTACGAATCCCAATCAGGCCGGCGTCTTGCCGGATACATCGTGAAGGCGTTGTGCAATGAGCTGGGGCGCGTGGATCTACATAAGCATGGGCGCAATTACGCCTGTTTGCGCGAGGTGAAACCGCTGTCCGTACAAGTGGATCTGGGCTATCTCAGCCACCCGGTGGAAGGACCCACCCTGGCCGATTCGGAGGTCGTAGCGCGCGAGGCCGCCGCTATCATGCATGGTATTGCCTGCTATCTTGCCCGTTTGTAGGCGGAACGCCCGGCGATAGGTGAGCGATAGGTGATGATGAGGCCGGTCGAAGCACCGAGGCTGCGGGCTGTGGCGGACAAGACTTGGACGGTGGCAGAGAGACGGGCGCGGGACTATGAGCAAAAAATCGGTTTGCCTCGTCACCCGGGGAGATGCTAGAGTGCAGCAGATTGCAAGATGAGCAGCTCGCTCTGCTCGGCCCTGTAACCGGCCAGGGGAGGCTCCCATCGGCACCGGAACGTCAGGCGGCATCTCAGGCGGCATCGGACGATGCTTTGTATCCGTTTTTCTTATCGCGGCGTTGGCCGTACTCTTGGGTGGTCAGTCCGCATCGGCGGAACCTCCGGCTATCACTAGGGCCAAGAGTGAGGCTGCGGCGCTGCAGGCTCGCATCGACGAACTAGCCGATCGTTTGGATTCGGCCGTCGAGGACTACAACTATGCCAGGTCGAGGCTGAACGACACCAAAGCTGCCGCGAAACAGAACCAAACCAAGCTCAGCGCAGCTGAAAAAGATCTTGACACGGCGTGCGAGCGGCTTACCACGCGGGTGGTCGATATCTACAAGCAGGGGCAGCTGGGTGTCGTCGAGGCTCTGGTCGGTGCAGATTCGTTCTCTGAGGTCGTCAATCGCCTCGATACGCTCCGGCGTATCAGCGAGCAGGACAACAAGATGGTCGAGGACGTCGGGCGTTTCCGGGGAGAAGTAGAACGTCGGGGTACTGAGTTGGCTGCTCAGCTTGCCGAGCAGAAGGTCCTGGCAGCCGAGACTCAAGCTGCGAAGGTAAAGGTCGAGCGACAATTGGCGGCTAACGAAAAGGCCTTGGCGGGTAAAGAAGCTCAAATAGCGCAACTGCAGAGAGAAGAGGCTGCGCGCCAGGCCAGACTGGCTGCGGCTGCCAGAGAGGCGGCTCGAAAGGCCGCCGCTGAGAGGGCGGCCGCGAGGAGCACTTCGCCGGCCTCTCAGAACAGCGAGAGGGGTTCGTCTGTCTCAAGCAGCGCGTCTGCCTCAAGCGGTTCCTCCGCGGGAAGTGGTTCCTTGAGTTCAAACAGGCTCTCGAGCCCGGTCAAGGTGAAGGCGCCGGCACCTACGTCGGCGGTGGGTAGCAGCGTGGTGTCCATAGCCATGCGCTATTTGGGGACACCGTATGTGTGGGCCGGGTCCAGCCCCAGCGGCTTCGATTGCTCGGGCTTCGTCATGTACGTCTACGCAAAGGTGGGCGTCAGCCTTCCCCATTCCAGCCGCATGCAGTACGGTTGTGGTACCCCGGTGTCACGTTCGAATCTTCAGCCCGGCGATCTGGTCTTCTTCTACAATCCCATCCATCACGTTGGCATCTATATTGGTGGGGGGCAGATGATCCATGCGGCCGGAACGGGGAAGGACGTGCGTATCAGTGCCGTGTGGGGCAGTACGTACTACGGCGCCTGCAGGATCTAACTGACCGAACCGGTTCCGGGGGGTGGTCCCGCGCATGCACGCCCGCTCATGCGGTCTCGATTTGTCGTGATACGGTTGCTTTAGCAGACAAGACATGCGGTGTGAAGCCGCAGATACGATCGCCGGAGGTTGCTGTGCGCGTCGCCGTCGTTCACGGGTACTACCTTCATGACTCAGGAAGCGGGATCTACGTACGTGAACTGGTGCGTAATCTGGTCCGGCAGGGTCACGATGTCACTTTGGTCTGCCAGGAGCGTGATCCCGAGCTCTACGACTTCATCGACTCGGCCTACGTTCTGGACGAGAATAACCGCGAAGTACTTCCCTTCGGTGTCGTACGAGAACCGCTCTATGAGGGGCGTTGCCGGCTCGTGCGTCCGCATCTTAGCCGTCTGCTCGTCTATGTGAACGGTCCGTTCCCGGGGTTCGAGGCGGGACAGATCGGTGCTTTTCAGGACAGTCCCACCGACTGGATTGAGACCTACGTGTCCGAGAACACCTCTGCCCTGCGGACCATCTTTGCGGCTTGGCCACCCGACGTTGTGCTCACAAGTCATGCGCTCATGGCGCCGTATCTGGTCAGAGAGACGCTTACCTCCACTCCCTATACCGTGACCGTACATGGGTCGGAGATCAACTTCAGCGTGAGGCACGATGAAAGACTTACCCCCTTCACCTTGGCGGGTCTTGAGGGAGCTGCCGCAGTGGTATCTGTCTCAGAATCGGCCGTCGCCGAGGTCATTGCGTGGGCTGCCGAGCATGGTCTGGATATCGCGGAAAAGACCTACGCCATCCCGCCGGGTTTGGATGCTGAAGTCTTTGCTCCCGCTCCGGATCGACGAACCGCCATCCAAGCTCTAAACCGTGAGGGCTGCCTGCCGGGCGGGCTTCAACTGGGTGTCGACGATCGCATCATTGCTTGCGCCGGCCGGGTCATGTGGACCAAAGGTGTCCAATACGCCGTCTCGTGTCTGCCTTTCGTGATGGCGCAGTACCCCTCAGTTCATCTCCTGTTCGCCGGAGACGGTCCGGCAAGGGAGCCGTTGGAGGAGCTGGCCCGCTTACTGGGTGAGGGGGACGAGGCGGCTGTGCGTGCGTTCGTTGAGGGGGCGGAGGAGTTGTATGCTCCCCCGGAGTTCGGTCGGCTCATTCCCACCGGCATGCCGTGTGCCGGCCATCTGTCGGTACATTTTCTCGGCCATATCGATTCAGGCCGGCTGGGTCTGCTCTTTGCTGCAGCCGACGTCTCGCTGGCACCATCGGTGTTTCCGGAGTCGTTCGGGCTGGTCACCATAGAGGCACTCTCCGCCGGGGCGCTACCTCTTGCCGCTTACCACTCAGGTCTTGCCTCTGTGGTCGATGTGGTAGCGGAGGCTCTTGCCGACCCATCGCTGAAGGCCCTCGCTCCGGGGTGCTGTCTTACCAGTGAACTCGGGCGCCTGGTGCTTCACGCCTTCGATCACTATCCGACTACTGATGCTGCTTTTCGTCGTAGACTCCATGACATCTGTTGCTCACACTTCTCGTCCTGGGGCCGGGTTGTAAAACGCTATCTGGAGCTGGCCACGGCAGAGTAGGCGTTCTCTCGCCCGTCTCGTATCACCGACCGGAAGCCGGTCCCCTCTTCTCTCCCTTCTCCAGAAGCGAGAGCGCAAGGACGGCGACATCGTCGCTGAGTGTCCCCTGGGAAAAGGCAAGTACTCGATTGATGATCATTTGTGGAAGCTCCTCAGGACCGATGGGTGCGCTTTTGAGTAGGTTCATCAGGCGCTGCTGTCCAAAGAACTCTCCGTCTCGGCGGGCCTCGATCACCCCGTCGGTGTAGAGAAGTAGTAGGTCCCCGATATCGAGTGCAATCTCGGCAGGCTTCCAGACTGCATCAGGGTAGACGCCCAAAGGAGAAGAACCTGTGCCCAGCAGGAGGACCTCTCCTGAAGGGCGGCGAAGGAGCGTCTCCGGATGTCCGGCCGAGGCGTAGAGGAGCGTGCCGCTTATAGTATCGAGGATGGCGAGGAAGAGCGTCACGAAACCGGGAAGCTTCTTCTGCAGGAGAAGGGCATTCGTGCGTCGCAACGCCTGGTGTGGGTAGAGAGACTCGTGGATGAAGGCATGGACCACATCCTTGACCAGCGTAGCGGTCCTGGCTGCCTCGATCCCGTGTCCGGAGACGTCTCCCACGAGGACGGCGATGGTGCGGTTGTTTATTTCGAAGGCGTCGTAGAAGTCGCCACCCACCCGTGCCGCTTCGGTGGCGGAGCGATAGAGATGCCCCACGTGGACGGGCCCCATCTCTGACGGGATGTTCAACAGGGCGAGTTGCAGACTTTCTGCTATCTTCAGCTGCTGGCGGTAGAGGCGTTCGTTCTCCCGGGCCAGGTCACGGTATCGTTCTTCGCTCTCGCGCAGTCTCTTTTCCCACCGTTGGTGTGCGGTCAGATCGTAGTAGTAGCAGACGACGCCAAAACGGCCGTCGGGCAGCACGATGCGCTCCAGATGCCAGTCGTAGGACTCGACCTTCTCGATATCCCTTCGGTGCACCACTCTGTTTGGGGCGGCAAACGGTTCCCCCGTATCCAGCGTGTGCCTGAAGTGGCCTATCGTCTCGCCTGCGAAGGGCTCAGGCCACATGGTGTGCAGACAGATGTCTAGAGGTGTCCCGATGAGCGGTGGCGGAACGTTTCGGAAGGCTCTGCGTGCGCCCAAGCTGGCGTTACGTATCTTGAAGTCGGAGTCGACGACATAGATGCCCATCGGGTTGTTCTCGATAAGCTTGGCAAAAGTCTCGCTGCTTCGTCGCAATCGCTCTTCGGCCTGTTTGCGCTCAGTGACATCGGTGAGGATCATCCCGAAGCGGTTTTTGACGGGTAGAGGGAATGCATGGACTTCGAGCCAGCGACTATGCGTGGCCAGGTACTCGGTGAATCTTTGCGGCTCGTTGCTCTGTACGATGGCGCCGCATCGCTCGATCTGTGCCGATCCGATCGTTTCGAGGAACTCGGTCGCCCGTTTGCCGATGACCGCTTCTGAACTCAGACCCGACTGCTTCTCGTACGCCTGGTTGATCTGCAAAAACACGTAGTCGATGGGCTTACCCTCTGGGTCGAACACCATCTCCGCGACCACGAAGCCGTCCTCCATCGCTTCAAAGAATGCACGAAAACCTTCCTCACTCGTCTCCAGTCGCCTGCGTTCGGCCTTCATCTCCCGGGCGAGGGTATCTGCTCGGCGTCGTTCGTGCACTTGTTCTGTCACGTCTTCCGCGACTCCCAGTATGTCAAACGGAGGCGTCCTATCTCTGCCGCGCAAGGGGAGCACTTCCCAGCGCCAGTAGGTGGTGCCGCGCTCAAGACCGGTGAGCTCATATTCGTCGCCTGAGTCTTTGGTGCCGTCCTCGGAGACGGAGCGTAGCTTGGCCACAAACTCGGCCTTCTGCATTCCGGAGACCACCTCCCCGAAGAAGAGGCCGGTCAGGTCCCGGGCGCGGTGGGCGGGATCCAGAAATGTGCGGGTAGCGTGGTTTGCCCAGCGGAAGCGGAGATCGGGTCCAAGGACGTACATGCCTACAGGTGCGTTCTCGGTGATAGAGGAGATGAGCTCGTTGCTGTCGATCAAGTCCGTGACAGAAGGGGGGAGCGGTTCGGCTCCGTAGTCCCGGTCTGCTCCGGGAAGGTAGAAGGTGAGCGTGACCAGGGTGCCGCCGTCGGGTCTTGAGTAGAGGGCCAGGTGATCGGAGAGTTTAGCCATGAGAGGTAGACCAAGACCGCGAGGGGTGCTCTGTTTGAGGCGATTGGGTGCTTGGAACTCTCCCGGTCCGGCGACCTGCACCTCTAAGCGGTCGGGATAGAGAGAGGTCCTTATCTCGACTGTGTCTTTCACGCATGCATGCTCGATGGCGTTGGCGGTGGCCTCTGAAGAGACCACGCTTATGTCGAAGACGCGCTCCGGGGAAAAGCCGGCCTCCGTAGCCACTTCGATCACCAGTTGACGAGCGGGAGCCAGTCCCGCCATGTCGGGCGAAAGGGTGAGCGAGCGGACAATAGGTTTAACGGGCGTCATGCTTTACAGACTACCTCACAGACCTGATAAGCACCTAAAAAGCGAGGCCGTGCGGTTCCTGGTTGTGGCCCTGCCGGCGACTCTGCCGGGGCCCATCATGAGGGCTAAGCGATAGTCACTAGAGTGGTCCCGGGCCAATGCAGGGAGCACAACGTGGGGATTGCCCAGTATAGGGGTGCGCCTCCGCAGGACTGCGGGTTCCTGCTCTACCGTTTGTGCAGTTGGCTCAACGGTTTGGAGTTATCCAACGAGGGAGAGGGCACCCAGTTCGCGCTTGCCCGAGATCTCAACGCACTTCGAAAGATGGGGCTAATACTGCGAGAAGGGAAATGCTACAGGCCGAACCGAGATTTGATAAAGGCCTGGATTCCGCCTCGTTCAGCGTAGCTGGGGATAATCCAAGGGGCCACCGGACGGTCGCTACCGCGCACGCCGCGAAGAAGAGGAGCCCCTGCGGCGAGATTCGGTGGCCGATTCCTTTTTCGTCGGTGTAGAGGCCGGCCGAGGAGCGGAGCCGCCGTCGAAGCCGATGAGCCAACTGATGGTGCCGGTCACCAAGGTCACGAACGCGGCCGTCAGGAGTACCCACCCGAAACCGGTCGTGGAAACCGCCCCTGCCCATGTGAGTACCTGCATGACAAAGGCGTTGATCAGCACTGTCAGCCCGGTTACCAGAGCAGTGGTGAACGGTTTGGTACGCGCCCGTCGCAGGGGACGGACCAAGCTGTTGCCGAACCCGAGCAGCAACGCCAGAATGACCGCTGCCCAGACTCCTCGCAACACGAAACGGCCATGCAGCACTGAATCGACCAGGTAGAGTGCAAGGAATGTGGCGACGGTGTTGGCGATAAAACGCTGCGCGAATCTCATAAGGTGCGCGCTCCGGCGGATCCAATCGGCGGATGCGCGTAGTGTTCTAGGAGTGCTACGGCCAGGTCATGGACGGCGGCTCGGACCGAGCCGGGATCGTCCAGTACGGCTTCGCCTAAGAAGCGCAGCACCTCTCGTGCCATCCACCGCTCGTCGAGGTAGGGCATGCGTGTGGCAAGTGTGCCGTCGGCCAGGGTCTCGACGGCGAGACCTCTATCCTCCAGGTGTGCGCGCCATCGGGGGAGGAAACGGATAGATGCCCATGAGGCCGACGGGGCGGGGGAGAGAGGCATTCCGGCCAAGCGGGAACTCAAATCGACGCCGGGTCGCCTAGTGAAGACCTTCTCAGTGGTGCGGGCGGAACGGATGAGTTCCAGCTTGAAGGTGCGCTGAGCATCGGCTTTCAGGCAGTATGCCTCCACGTACCAACCATCCCTGGATCGGAACAGCAGATAAGGTTCGATGAGGCGGGAAGCCAGTTCGCTACGCGTGGGGGTGAAGTAGTCGATGGTGACGATGCGGTTGTTGCGGATGCCGTCGCTGAGGGCCGCCATGACATCAGGGGCCGGCGGCATCACGTCGTCTACCATGAGAAAGTCCGTCGCACTATCGCCTACGAGAGCGGCGATCTTCGCGCGTACCGAGGACAGAGACTCCACACCCTGTAGGTCTATGGTGCCGCCCAGCAGGTCGATAGCCAGCAGCAGGCTGCGGGCCATGAGGGGCGACAGGCGGGCGGGACGGACGAAGGTATCGGCCATGACGTCTCGAGTGACGTGGACGCCCCGGTCATCGGCCTCAGCAGTAAGCGCATAGGAGCCGCCGCCGAAATTCATGAGGTTGAGAATCGACAGGTCGTTCTCTATCTCGGTCCGGCTTAGTCCTAGATCATCCTGCAGATCCGCCCAGGAGATCACGGCCGGCTGGTTATCAGCCACCAGATACTGCAGTAGCGCGAGGACGCTCGCAAGGTGTTCCGGAGCGATGGCGCCCGCGCCGGCCGGGAGGGAGCGGGGGGCTCGTCCGGTAGGTCCGGCGGGGGGTGTCACGACCGGCGGAGCGGCCGAGGGCGCGCCTTCGTGGGCGGCGCGGAGCTTCTCCAATCGCCGGCGCAGCCGATCTCGAAGTTCGCCGGGCTGCAACAACTCTGCGCAGTCTCCCAGACCGACGATCCAGGACAAGAGCACTTCCTCATCTGCATACGGGGCTGCGAATACAGTGCACTCCTGCTCGTCTTCACCAACCCGGCGGATATGAGGCTCCAAGCGGGACGCCCACCAGGATAAGTGCTCGTCGACACGTATCACGGCCGTGCCACACACGCGGCCGATGAGCCACGGGGGGCGGGCCCGGTAGGCAGTCGGATCGTAGTCGTCCGGGATCGAGAAGTCCCGCGACCTCTCGGTCAGAAAGCGGATCGCGCCCTCTATTCTGGCTACTCGAAAGGTACGGATGGCCTGGCGGGCGTGATCGAATCCAACCGTGTACCAGCGTCCTTGGATCAGAAAAAGGCTGTAGGGATCGAATGTGCGCTGTTCGCTCGCCCCACTTGAGCTGGGGTAAGAGAAGCGGATGCTCTTACCGCGGGTGACCGCCTGCTCGAGGCGGGCGAGTTGTTTTCCGGCTCGGTGGAGGTCTTCGTCGGCCGCCAGGGCGACGGGCACTTGTTCCAGCTCGTCATGGAGGGGATCGGGATGTCCGCTGAAGATGGCCGCCAGGGCCAGGCGGAGCGGGCGGGCGTAGGCAAACCGACCGTCAAGGGTCGCTAGGGCTAGAGCTAGAGTGTGGCGTTCGGTTGCGGTGAGTTCCAGATCGGGCAGACAGTAGTCCTCTTCCAGTAGGCGATACATTTGGAAGTCCGTACCTTCGGTAGGGCCGAGGGCACGGACCTCGATGCCTATCTTCGCCAGATCAGCCCGGTCGCCGTAGAATCTGCGTGCGAACGTCTCGTCGTTCATGCCGTAGTAGCCCTCTACCGACTCCTGGATCTCGCGCGCCGAAAAGGGTCGAGGTCTACTCAGGAGAAAGGAGAGGAGGGAAAGCTGCCGTATGAGCTTGTCCTCATCGCGACTCATAGTGTAAGACTAACCCAGAAGTGGCTTCCGGGTCGGTATCTGTCCGGCCGGAGCCCTACAATGTGAGGGCCATCATGGATGCCTGCCCTAACAGCTATTTCGACGCGTCGGAATCCGGCGTACCCGGCCGCGATCGGCCGGATTCTCAGTACCCAGACGCCGGATGCTCCGCCGCCACCGAGTCCGTCTCGCAGCAGTCTGCAGTCGACCGGCCCGGGTTGCTCCTTGTCCTGGGGGGGCCTAACTCGGGCAAGCTCGGTCGCGTGGTTGCCTGGTGGCGGGAGTGGGCCGCTGCACGGCCTTTCATCGTGGCACCGCGGGCGGCTGTGGCCGAGGCGATCACATTGGACATGGTGCAGCGTGAGGGCGTCCTTCTGGGAGCGGCGCAGCCTACGACGTTCGACGGTCTCGTGCGCGAGTTGCTTGGACACCGTTCTCCCTATGTAGGTGAGTTCCATCAAGATCTCATACTGGCGGAATTACTGTGCGGACTCCAGTCATCGGCTCTAGGCTCTTGTGCCAGGTCCCCGGGTCTGTTGACGACTGCGGGGGCCCTCCTGCGGCGCTTTGGAGAGAGTGGCCGTACCCCCGAGGAAGTGGCTGAGATTCTGGAGGGGTGGGCCCGTCGGGAGCCGGAGCAGGCCGGTCTGGCCGCCGATGTACAGCAACTGGTGACCGGATACGCAGCGGCCTGCGCCACACGCGGCTTAGTCGATCGCAATGCGGCCGTCTTGGAGGCGTGTGCGCACGTTGACGCGTGGGGGAGTCCTGTGGCCTTCTACGGCTTCACCTCTTTCACGGCGGCGCAACGCCGTCTCATTGAGACGTTGGCCGGGCGCGTGCCCGTGCTGATCACGTTCGACCATGAGCGAGGACGGTTGGCAAACCTGACCGGACGGGCGGAGGTCGATCGCTGGGAGCGGCTGGCTGATCACGTCAAAGAGATGCCACCGCAGACCCAAGCCTACTCATCCCCGGCCGTTGCCTACCTGGAGCGTCATTTTATGGACGATGTTCCGCCTGCTGCTCCTGTCGCATCCAATGACGAGATGGAGGGGGTTCGGTTTCTGTTGGCCTCTGGGGAACGTAGCGAAGCCGAGTTGACGGCTCAGCACGTGATGAGGCTTATACAACGTGGCTTCCGGCCCGGTGACATCGCGGTCGTCGTTCGGCGCACGGCGGTGCGCGGCAGGCTGCTCAGCCAGGTGTTCGACTCCTGCGCGATTCCCTACAGGCTCGATGTCTCACTCCAGCTGGCCGAGACGGGGTTGGGACACGCCTTCCTACAGGCCTTGGGGGGGATAGAGAGGGGCGACGCGGACGCACTGCTCGCCTACCTCCACAGTCCTTACAGTGGACTGACCGGGGAGCAGACGGCGGAGATCGAGCTGCGCTACCGCAGGGGCGGAGTGCGCGACTCGACGGCGCTGGCCGCGCTCGTCGACCAGTTGCATCCCGGATTGTTGGAGTCGGTGCGGGCCGGGGTAGGGGGTGGGCCGGATGGGACGTGTGATGTGGCCGCTTTGCGCCGACTTGCGCTCGGCATGTTGAAGGCGGGCCTCCATGGAGCGCGGTTGGTCGACGAAGATGCAGAGACCGACGTGCGGGCCTATCGGGCGCTTACTGCGGCCTTGGCCGTCCTCCAGCAGGGGCCGGTCGAAGAGACGGCGATGCGGAGCGTACCCACCGAGACGTTGGTGGAGTGTCTGAGGAGGCTGCCGGTTCCCCGGGATGCCGGACGACATGACGACGCTGTTGCCATACTCAGCCCGGCGCGTGCTCGGGCCCGCCGTTTTGCCGTCGTCTTCATCCTTGGGTTAGTCGAAGGTGAATTCCCCGGCCCCGAAGACGTGCCGTCCCTACTCACAGAGACTCAGAAGCGAGGGATCGAAGCAGTGGCCGGAGAGGATCTGCTGAGCGAGGAGGTGGACGACGAGGCCGCCCTCTTCTTGAGTGCCTGCTCCCGTCCGTGGCAACTCCTTTACCTCAGCGCTCGAGACGCGGATGACGGCGGAGGTGAGGTCACGCCGTCTCACTTCTGGATCCGCGCTCGGGATTTGCTGGGGGACGGCGCCGGCGTGTGCGAAAGACGGACGCTGGCCGACGTGGTCTTTGCCGACCACTCCGCACCCGCTCTCCGCCACTATCGGAGGGCGCGTGCCGTTGCAACACGCGGCAGGTGGCGGTGGGCTCCTGCTGCGCTGCATGACCCGGCCGTTCTGGAGGAGTTGGCGACTCTGGACGGCTTCAGCCCCTCGGCCTTGGAGAGATACCTCGTGTGTCCCTTCGCCTGGTTTCTGGAGAGGATCGTGGGTGTGGAAGAGCGCACCCGGGAACTCGACGGCCGAGTGGTGGGCACCCTCTTTCATACCGCCGTCAGCCGCGTCTATCGCGCGCTGGAGAGCGAAGGCGGGTTACCGCTGCGGCCGGAGGGCGTATCCCGTGCTGTGCAACTGGCGGCTACGGTTATCGACGAGCTGCTGGCCGCCGATGACTGTCCGGGGACGGCGGCCGAAAAACGGATTGCGTCGTGGCGCATCAAGAAACTGTCCGATGCCCTCTTCGCCATGGAGGGGGTGGCCGGGAGCCGGTTGAGGCCGGCCGGCGTGGAGGTCGAGGTCGGTGGAAGGGATGGCGTAGATATAGGCGGCCTGCGTGTACGTGGTCGCATCGATAGGATCGACACCGATCCCGAGGGTGATGGTCTCTTTGTGATCGACTACAAGACCGGCAGAGCGCCGTCCGCCGGTCACATCGGGACCGCAGAAGCGCTACAGCTGCCGCTGTATCTCCTGGCTTTGCAGGCGGAACGGCCGGGAGTAGATCTCTTGGGTGGAGCTTATCTCTCCCCTGCCGAGCGAAAGCGCTCCGGCTTTCTCCTGGCCGGGAAGGCCGGGTTGCTCGGTGAGGATGATGGGGGCTACCACGGGGGCTACCGCCGCCTCTCGCCTGCCGAGTTCGACGATCTCTGCCGATCGGCTCGTGATGTGGCGCTGCAGGCGGCTTCGGGCATGCGTGCGGGCGCCATCGCCCCTCTTCCCGATCGTTCGTGTCCTTCGTGGTGTGCCTGGACCACCATCTGCCGTGCTGCTCGGGGGCGAGGTGGGGCCCGATGAGCTACTTGGACGATATCGGGTTGTCCGATGCTCAGCGGGCGGCGGTGCTGGACGATTCTGCGCGGGCGCTCGTGGCGGCGGGGGCCGGGAGCGGAAAGACGACTCTCCTGGTCGCCTACTTCGTGCATGCGCTGCTCGACGATCACATACCTTTGGACGAACTGGTGGCCGTCACCTTCACCCGTAAGGCGGCGGGGGAGCTGGTATCGCGCATCCGGTGTGCTCTAGAAGAGCAGAAACGTCCGGACCTGGCCCGTTCTCTCGACACGGGCGCCATCGGCACCATCCATAGTCTATGTAGGCGCATTTTGCGCCGGTATGCTCTCGACGCCGGGGTCGATCCGGCCTTTGGGGTGCTGGAAGCCGACGCTGCGGGTCTGCTGCAGCGGGAAGCCGCCCTGCAGGTGTGGGAGGATGCCGTGGAGCAGGCCGGCGACTCCGAACTCCCTGTGCTGGCCCGTCATGAAAAGGTGTTGCGAGGCGAATTGGTTCCTCTCTACAACCGGCTGCGCGGTGTGGGCTACGAGGTGCCACAGGTATCCATCGCGGCCGGTCAACCGTATGCTGAGGTCCGCGCGCGGTTTGAGGAATCCGTTCGCTGTGCTCTCGACGCCTGCTTGGCGCTCCCGCGTCGTACGGCGACGGTGGAGACGGCTTTGGATACCATGACAGATGGTCTGCAGTGGGTGGCTACGATCGATCCTGAGGAGACCGATCCCGACCGTCTGTCTCAGAGCATGGCGTTGAGTAGTGCGTATTTCCCCAGGCGTATCGCCGCTGTGGAGGGCCATCTGGAGCCGGTGCGGGAGGCTCTGACGGCCTGCCGCACCTGTTTGGCTCAAGGGATGCTACAGCCTCTCACGGAGGCCATGAATGGACTGCTAGCCCGTCTTCACGATCGCTACCAGCAGCTCAAAAGAGCACGAGGTGTCCTCGATTTCGCCGACCTCGAGTTGCGGACCCGGGCGTTGCTGACGCGTGATAACTCCGTTTTGCCCCCTATCTTCGGATCGCGTTCTCGAGTGATGATCGATGAGTTTCAGGACACCAACGAACTGCAGTGCAGCATCCTCGAGGGGCTGGGCGCCGCCAACCTCCTCATGGTAGGTGATGAGAGGCAGAGCATCTACCGTTTCCGGGGGGCCGACGTGGATGTCTTTGTCAGGCGCCAGGCTGCTCTTACTCCTAACCATGCTGCAGTGGACACTGGGAAAGGGACTCCACACAGTCTGATTCCACACAGGCCGACTCCACACAGGCTTGACGTGAACTACCGCAGCCGGGCTGAGGTGCTGGCCTTCATCAATAGTCTCTTCGCGCACGAGGGCTTTTTCGGCTCACGATTTGTGGCTCTTGAGTACGGTCGCGACGCGAAGGAGACCATCCCCTGCTCCACCGAAAAAAGGCCTCTACCCACTGGGCCGGCTGTGGAACTCCTCGTGGTAGAGCGTACGGCCGGACCGGGGACTTCCGACCAGACCCCCTCTATCCAGGAGGTGGAAGCGGAGGCAACTGCCGCCCGCGTGGCCCGCCTGCTGAGTGTCGATGGCTGCGAGCCTCGGGAGATCGTCATCCTCATGCCTGCGCTCACTCACGTGGAACGTTACCGACAGGCCCTCAGGGGGCAGTCCGTAGACGCGTACGTGGTGCGGGGGAAGGGCTACTACTCCCGTGAAGAGGTGGCCGACATCCGTAGCCTGCTGCGGCTACTCCTGGATCCGCACGATGACGTGGCCCTGGTCGGCGTGCTCCGTTCTCCCTTCGTCGAACTCTCCGACGACGGTCTTTATCTCCTCGGCCGGGAAGCCTGCTCACAGAAGGCGGATTCTCTCTGGAGGATCATCTTCCAGGGAGACTGCCCAGGACTATCCTGCGCAGATCGGCGTGCGCTCACCGATCTGCGTCACCGATTGGCCGAGCTCCGTGGTCGTGTAGGCCGTCCCGGCCTGGCGGGTCTCATCGACCGGGTGATCGACGATTTTGACTACGACCTGCGCGTCTTGGCCTCCGAGGACGGCCGGCGTCGTTTCGCCAACATCCGTAAGCTGATGCGCCTGGCCGACGAGTTCGAAGCTCTCCATGGTCCCGATGTGGCTGGTTTCGTGGAAGCCGTCGAGATGATGAGGGATATCGGCGATCAGGAGGGGAGCGCCGCCACGCTTGCCGAGGGAGAGAACGTGGTCCGCATCATGACCATCCATCAAGCCAAGGGGCTTGAGTTCCCGGTGGTCATACTAACCGGCCTGGGTTCCGACGTGCCGAGGGGTGGCCATCCGAGCTTCGTGGTCGACAGCCGGGGACGCATGGGTGTGTTTCTCAAGGATTCCAGGCGTACTACCTATGAGGATCACGACCTGTGCTGGGGGCCGGCTGTCGAGATCGTGGAGGAGGAGCGGGTCAAGGAGGAGCAGGAGGATGTGCGGCTTCTGTATGTAGCCATGACAAGGGCCGAAGAGCGACTCTTGCTTGTGGGGGCGAGACCCAAGGGGGACAAGCTCACCACCTGCCGGCTTGGTCGCATCATCCTTGCCTTGGGCCTCACCTCTCTCCCCGAAACGGGCGAGAACATAGCCCTGCCGGCGCTCGATGCGGTCGTATGCGGCGTCGCCTGCGACGCAAGGTCTAGTGATGGCGACGGAGGACAGCTCGATTGCGCCGGCGGGAGGTCCGAAAGGCTTGATGCTGAAAAGCTCGATGCCGAAAGGCTCGGCACTGAAAGGTTCGATACTGTGTCTGTTCCCGCGGAAGGTGCAGGGCAATGTCCGTCCGGCGGGATGGAGCAGGTGGTGGAAGGGGGCGGGGAAGCTTCTGCGCCTCTGCTGCACTTCTTGGAGGCGAGGTCGGTTGGCCGGGTGCCGCACCGCCTGAGTTTCTCCGGCCTGAGCTTCTATCTGGATTGTCCGCGGCGCTTCTATCTGGAACGGGTCCTCGGTTTAGATCTTGAGTCGGATCCCGGCCTCGAGCCGGGCGTAGGAGCAGCTCTGGGGCGTACGCTCTTCGGCGAGTTCGACGATGAGGTGGCGGACGACTCGTACGATATCCTGGACCAGGCCGAAGCTCACACGGGGAGAGAAGTGGGCCTCCTTGTTCACGCTCTTCTGGAGCGGGTGAGCCTCCATGAGCCGATGCCCGGTCTCTCCACGCTACGGGCGATGGCGGCCGGATTGACTTCCGGCGATGGCCGAGAACAGGGTGGGGGTGGCCCTCTAGCGCCCGGCGGCCTCTCATCTGTTGCATTCGATAGGGCTCTCCACCTCACCCAGGCCTTCTGGAGTTCACCGGTGGTGGAACGCGCCGGGCTTGCTCATGCGCTCAAGGAGGCGCCCTTCACCTTCCTGCAGGGCGACATGCTCATCTCCGGTGTCATGGACTTGGTTTGGCGGGAGGGAGAGGCCTTTTCCATCGTCGACTACAAGACGAATGCACTCGCAGGACGAGCACTCTCAGAGGTGGCTGCGTCTTACGAGCTACAGGTTGCACTCTATTGTTTGGTCGCTCTGAAGGCCGGCGCGGCAGAGGTGCGCATGGACCTGCTCTTCTTGGAGTGCCCGAAGGAGCCGGTCGTTTGGCGCTACGGTGAGGACGATATCTCTGCTCTCGAGCAGACCGTGGATGAGGTCTTGAGCCCCCTGCGGTGTGGAGAGTACCCACCCAACCAGGGTCCGCGCTGCGTGCAATGCTCATTGGCGGAAGTGTGTGCGCATCTCCTCTGACCGTAGAGCCGCTGGGGTCATCGAGCCGCCATAGAAGGCTGGCCCGGCGTTCGCTGATGGTATAGAATAAGCGGCCGTCGCACGTCGGCCACCCGACGGGTGCGATGTTCGGGGTGTAGCGCAGCCTGGTAGCGCGCATCGTTCGGGACGATGAGGTCCCGGGTTCAAATCCCGGCACCCCGACTTTATGAGACGCAAAAAGCTCTGGTAATCAGAGCTTTTTTCGTAGATACCATTTCTCGGAGTTTAAATCACTCACTGCAAAACCTGGGCTTTTGCAGGTAAAATTCCATTTTGGGCGTCTCATAACGTGAGACGACCTCGGAGTAGGAGTCCGAGGCCATCTCTCGTGGGACTTGGTGTCTCTGGGCGTGGGAGCAATTGGCTACTTGGGTGAGACGCTCGGTTGCAGTCTTTGCTGACTACGGGGAGAACCTACGGGGGGAACCGAGGTAGTTGGCGTCGCCGTCTGACTCGGAGGACCCCGGAGGTTCGACGGGAACTGACCCTGGTAGGTCTGGCAAAAAGGAGGTGGATTACTGTCAGGAGAAGCGACAATCGCATGTAGAAGGAGTGGAGTCCTGGCGGAGGGCTATGATGAAGAAGCGTTTCTGGCGTACAGTCGCGGTGATGATGGTTGGGTCGGCGATTGCGGTTGCGCTTGGAGGTCCCGCTAGCGCGGCGTCCAAATGGGAGCCGCCCAATTGGGCACTCGGCGACCCGGCTCTGGTAGAAACGATGGAAAAGGCTCATGAGTACGAGTACGGCCAACTGAGCCACCCCCTGGATCTCAGGGAAGACCGCAGTGGTCTCATTCCGAATCCCATTACCGTCAGGGAAGGGGCATTTCCAGAGGATGCCGTGGTTGACGTCTCCCCCGGCGAATCAGACAAGGGGCCGCAGCCGAAACCTACGGCGGTTGGGTTTGTCTACGATGCGACAGATGCCATGTACACGACTACTGTCGAAGTGCAAAGCACCGGAGCTACTGGCGTGAAGGCGGACGTGTACGTCACCCCCCGCGCTGCCAAATATGATTTCTTTTTCGTCAACATGCGGAACGTGAACAACGGCAGTCAAGTCTTCTCGTTCGAAGTCACGCGGCAGTTGGAACTCGATGGTCAGTATCATTGGCGGCCGTTTGTGCACATTATCCACCCGAGCCTTCAGGGTGGGGACTTTCAGAAGATATATGATGGCAATGGTAGCGGGCAGCAAGGAATACTCCACGGGCCAGCTATCGAAGTGTCTCAAAACGCGTGGCACAATCTTAAGATGGCCAAAAGTTCCAGTACCGGGCTCTTCACTGTGTATCTGGATGGCACGCCAGTGGAGTACAATCTGTCATTCCCGGTGCCGTTGACGAGTCTCATCGCGCGTACCTCTTGGGAAGGGGTATACGAGACTGCTGCCTCTGCAGTAAACCCTTTGGGTAGCCATCACGACAACATCTGGCTTCGGACGAGTGACTACTCGACTTGGTCTAAGTGGACTGAGGCGAGTTGGGATGACACGACCTTTGGGTCTGCCCAACTCATCTTGTCGGGACAATCCATAGGCCAGGAGTACCCTCCATATGCGCCGAATCTCTATAGGGTGTACAGCCCTAATTTCTATAAGTGGCAGCAATGGGACACTCAGGGTCCCAGGTAGAACAGCAGTGCGCGTGAAGGGGTTGGCCTGCCCCCTCAGAGATGCCCATGGCCGCGGCTATCTCGCGAGAGGAGAAGCCGGCCAGATAGAATAGGGCGGTTGCCGTCCTTTGCCTCTTGGGCAACGAGCGAACGATGGCGACAAGGTCGGGGTCTGGGCTCCAGGACTCCACCGTCTGCTCGTCGTAGCGCTCGGACAAACGCTGCGTGAGGCCAGTGGCCCTGCGCAGAGCGCGGCGATAGTCCTTCGAGCGGTTGATGGCCACCCGATAGAGCCAGGTCACCCGATCCTTTATGGCTGGATCCCGCCAGTGAAGGTGCAGTTGCAGGAAGGCCTCTTGGGCGGCATCCTCGGCCAGGCCGGCATCCAGCGTGATCAACGTGAGGCTGCGGATGAGACGAGCGCTATGAGCCTGCACGAGCGCGTCGAAGTCGGCCGGCCAGGCCCCTTCGTCGTACTCCGCTCTTGCTGTTCTTCCTTTCCGTGCCTCTATGACGTCGACCTGCCGCGTCAGATTGCCTCCGCGCCCTACGCATCGTCCATTCTATGAGTAAACGTCTGACGGGCGAAGTTCCTTTACTTTGGGCCGGCCGTCACTCCGCGCCATTCTCAAGAACCGAGCGTCACTGCCATCGAGGTCGTGGTGCTCAACCGCACGTTCACGGGCCAGAGCCGGGCTCTGGTGCTAGGTGTCGATTATCGTCCCCGGGCCCGCCATTGTCTCTGACTTACTGCCAGCAAGTCAGCCATTCGCTCGTCGAGCCGTAGACACTTCCGTTCGAGAGTCTCTTTCCCAAAAGCACCTTGGCCGGGTGGTCGCCTTGCTTTAGCTGGAAGAGCGCCGCTCTTCTTACCGATTCCCCTGCTTGGAGGGTCACGAGTTCCAGGACCTCATGTCCGGCCATCGTCTTCTCTTGACGTCTTGGGCTGCGGGCCCTCAAGATCCACGCGCAATACGTAGCCAATCTTCCCATTTGTGGCCTCGGCCAGGATCAAATCCGGCTGTGCGTCCGCAGATGCTGCAAAAAGGGCTGACCCGTAGGTCTGGCCCTTCTCGTTGGTGCTCAAGTGGCTGACTGCCGAACTGTCCGCGGCAGCAGGGCCACTTCCGGTCACCACCTGAACGAACAGACTGACGATCAGGAGTTACACCACAAGACGGGACGTGGCCTCCCTGGCGGTAGCATTGCTCATAGCCGGCCTACTAGGGACGTATGACGATGATGGTCAGCACGTGGGTCCCGGCCTCGTCAGGGAGCGCCCTCGTGGGGGCGCCGGACGCGTCTGACGCGTCTGCCGTGATGATGGTGGTCGTCGTGAAGCCGATGCGCGCCGTGGCCGGCTGTGGGATCACGTAGCCGACGAGCACCGGTAGTTCTGCTTTGTGTCCTACGATGTGTGCAGTCTTCACACTATCGTGTGAGGCGGTCTCTTCCTGCATGGTTAGATCGAGTCCCACAGAAGCGGCGATGGCCAGCAATAGGTCGATGAAGCCCGACGCCTGCTTGTGGGGAACATAGCATGCGAACGCTGCGTCTTCGGCAGCAAGCGAATTGGGCAGAGGCTCCATCTCCGTGAAGATGGTCACCTGCGCCCTCACCTCCTCCGCCAAGGCTGCAGCTCGGGCGGAGGTTTCTGCACTTGAAGCCCCAGATGTGGCTGCTCGTTCCTTAGTAGCGGATACGGGGGAGGTGCCGGGGCTCTCGTCGTCGGAAGTGGACGGCTTGGCGCTGAAGACGATGTACACGGGCGTGGAGGAGGAGGTCATAGTCTTCACCATGGCCTTTCTGCCTCGGATGTCTTCCGGCGCTGCAGCTGTGGAGATGGGCCCGCCGGAGGCGCTCGCCGGTGATCCACCAGATAGTACGGTCGCTCTCGTGCCGGTACCGATCTTCGTCCAGGCGGCCGCCGTCGTGGCTACACCCCCAATCGCCGTCGTAGTCACAGCTGCAGAGCCGGTCGCCGTAGACAGCGCGGTCGCGGATTCTATGTCCCCGGCTACAGGGGTCGACATCTGCCCGTCGGCGGTGTTCGCCACGCGGGGTGCCGCCGGCTCCTGCTCACGCCCGGGCGACAGCAGCACGCCGGCTACGACTACAGCGATGATCACAGTTGCCACGGCGGCAGTGGCCGGCATCCACGGTCGCAGGCGACGTTGCCAAAGTGAGGTCCACCACGGTTCCGGCGCCTGCGGATGAGGGATCACCTGCGAAGGGAAGAACAGTTCGCCGAGAATCTGGTCCTCGAGCTCTTGAGGGGGGTCAGTCAGGCCGTGATCAAGGAGGAATGACTGTACCGCCACTTGCTCCTGAAGACGGGCTGCGTACGATGGAGAGGCCGCCATATGACGTTCGACAGCAGCTGCATCGGCCGTCGTTGCCGATCCGTCGAGATAGTCGATGATCGCTGCTTCATCGGCCGCATCAAGGTGCCCAAGCCGGGCCGTCGGTGGCTCGCCGGCGGGGACTTCCCGATTATCGCCCTGATAGCTCATTGTTCTTCCTCATTCCTACCTTGTGATGCGACGCTGCTGCCGGGTGATGGGTTCCGGCCGGTGGGCAGTTCGTAGCCGGCATCGCGAAGAGCGCCGGCCAAAGCCTCGCGGGCTCGAAAGATGCGTGACTTGATGGTCCCCTCCTGCACGCCCAAGATCTCGGCGGCTTCGGCATAGGGGAAGCCCAGGAGGTCGCAGAGGACGACCGCGAAGCGGAACCCCTCGTTGAGATTCATGAGGGCGTCGCGAAGCGGATCGGACAGACCGTCGATCGCCGGGTCGACGCCGTTGCGTCCTGTGCCGACCGTTGTGGCGAAGTTGGGGGGGCCGGAGATGTTCTCCAGCACATCGGCATCTATGGGTTCCGGGGTATTCCTGCGCAGGTGATCGTAGGCCGCGTTGACCACGATCCGGTGCAGCCAGGTGCTGAAGAGCGCTTCACCCTTAAAACTATGCAGGTTTCGGAAGGCTTTGAGGAAGGCTTCTTGTGTGACGTCAGCCGCTTCCCAGGGGTCACCCAGTGTTCGGAGGGCTAAGTTGTAGGCCCGCCGCTCGTGTCGCCGATACAGTTGGGTTATGGCATCGGTCTCGCCGTCAAGGGCACGGCGGACCAGAAACCAATCCGGGTCACGCACATTGAAAGTGACGCTCAAGCCTTCGCTCAGCTCCCATCCATTGGTTTGCCGTCCCGACGTCTCATTCTAACAGCAGCCGCGTGTCACTCAGACAGCAGCTGCGTGCCACTCAGGTCGTCTGCCGTCGACGGCCCGTGGTACCTTTGGCACGCTATCCCGATCACTGACGAGGAGGTTTATTCGATGGCGGAGAGTGAGCATCCGAAGACGCAGGAAGAGGAGGCCGAACTGCTGGCGCGCTTCCAGGACGAGATCCGCCGTATGAGTGTTGCCGACCATCTTCTCTACATGTTGGAGTCTCTGGCGGCACTGGCCGCCCGCAAGCTGGGTCTTGCTCCTGATGCACACGACGAACGCGATCCAGAACAGGCGAAGCTGGCTATCGATGCCTTCAGAGCCGTCCTGCAGGTGGTCGAGCCCACGCGGCCGCAGCAGGAAGTCACGGCTCATCGGGGTGTGCTTTCACAGCTTCAGTTGGCCTACGTCAAGGTGCTGGATGCTCCTGAGGAGGATATCGATAGTGACGCCGCCGGGGCCCCCGAGGAAGATGTAGATGCCGACGCCGTGAACGATGAGGCGGAGGCGGAGTCGGTCGCTGAGGAGTGATGGCCATCCGGGTTTCTTATGCGGTGATCCTCGCTCGGCCGGCGGAAGGCGATGGTTGGCGGAGGGCGACTGGGGCTGCAGGTCGTGGTACGCTGACCGTTCGTCTGGCTACGCTGCAGCGTTGCAGTACGGCAGTGCCGGGCAGATATATGAAGACGACAGGAAAGGCTTGAGATGCAGGCGAAGGCGGAGGTCGGGGTATTCGGGGGTTCTGGGTTCTACTCGTTCCTCGAGGACGTGGAAGAGGTTGCGGTAGACACGCCGTATGGACAGCCCAGCGACAGCTACTTCATCGGAGAAATAGACGGGACGAGGGTGGCTTTTCTACCGCGTCACGGCCGCCGGCATCACCTACCCCCTCACATGATCAATTACCGAGCCAATGTGTGGGGCATGAAAGAATTAGGTGTTACGCGCATCATTGGGCCCTGCGCGTCGGGCAGCCTCAAGAAAGAGGTGGGCCTGGGCCATTTCGTGGTCTGCGACCAATTTGTCGACCGGACCTGGGGGAGAGGCGACACCTTCTACGACGGTCCGACAACCACTCACGTCTCAGCGGCCGATCCCTATTGTCCCGACCTACGTAAGGTGTTGGTAGATGCCGGCCGCGAGTTGGGCATCACCATTCACGAACGAGGGACGGTGGTCGTTATCCAGGGGCCGCGTTTTTCCACGCGGGCTGAGAGCAAGTGGTTCAGTTCCATGGGCTGGGATGTGATCAATATGACCGGTTATCCAGAAGGATACCTGGCTCGCGAACTCGAGTTGTGCTACGCCAACATCTCACTTGTCACAGATTACGATGCCGGGCTGGCGGATGATCCTTCGATGCCGCCCGTGAGCCATCATGACGTGGTCAACGCGTTCAGCAGCAACAACGAGCGGCTGCGCAAGCTGCTGTTCACCGTCATCCCACGGTTGGCCGGAGAGCCCGGATGCGATTGTGGGGCCGCTCTTGCCGGTGCCCGAGGCTGACCTAAGAGGCTGCTGAAAAACGAAGCCCCGGCCGCCGGAACGCGATCAGCGCGATAGTACGTCATCGGTCGCACGAATAGCGCTGCTATTCGTGCTTCCTTTATCCTTCTCTCGCGCGTGCCGACCCGCGTTCCGGCGGCGAAGTGTCATATATTTCAGCAGCCTGCTGGACAGCAGCCTGCTGGAGGGACCGATCCGGCGAGGAGGGTCCGGAGGGCTATTCTTCCTCTGGGTACTCGATCACCAGAGTGTCTCCCTCTCGCCGGATGACGGTCCCTTGAATATGTGAGAGCACGGACGATTTGCGGGCGTCGTCCGTCTCACCGGCAAGCTTGGCTTCCGTCTCGAGCCCACGGCCGTACAGTTGTTCGACCAGGCTGATAGCCTCTTCGGCCGTCAACTGCAGTGGCTTCAGTAGTGAAGCTACCTTGGCGAGGATGCCTTTAAGGGCAATCAGCGAGTCACTTTCCTGCGAGTCCTGGTCGCTCCGGGGCTTCTGCTCCTGATCGGGTTGCCCGGCGCGATCTTCTTGGTCTCGACTGCCGTCGCGTCGATTGGGCTCGCGACGTTCCCTTTTTATCGCACCGTCTTCTTGATCGCCTCGCGGTAGTGCGCTACGGCGGCCGCCACGCCTTCGCTCAGTCCCACCTTCCATGTCCACCCCAGTTCTCGCTTGGCCTTGGAGGCGTCCAAGGCGATATGCTCCACTTCTCCGGGGCGTATGGGAGCGAATGCCGGCGTCATCTCCACGCCCACGGCTGCTCGGACCGCCTCGAAGATCTCAAGGTCGCTGACCTCAATGCCTCGTCCCAGATTGTAGACGCCGTTGCGCGGGCTGTTAAGGGCAATGACGTTTGCCTCGACGATGTCGTCCACATAACAGTAGTCGCGGGTCTTACTCCCGTCACCAAAGATGACCGGCTGCTCGCCGGTGAGCATCTGCAGGGAGAAGATGGCGACCACCCCCGCTTCTCCATGCGGGTCCTGCCGCGGCCCATAGACGTTGGGATACCGAAGCACGGTGTACTCCAAGCCGTGGTTCTGTCGGTAGGCGAAGAGATAATGCTCGACGGTGTGCTTACTGATGCCGTAGGGTGATAGGGGCTCGACGGGGTGCGTTTCATCGACGGGTAGATAGTGTGGTTCGCCGAACAGAGCGCCACCCGTTCCTGCATAGGTGAACCTGCGCACTCCGTGGGTGCGACAGCATTCGAGCAGGCGTATGGAGCCCAGGATGTTTATACCGGCATCGTAGGCCGGGTCACGCACTGAACGGGTCACGTCGATATGTGCAGCCAGATGGAAGACGGCGTCGGGTTGCTCCTGTGCGAACACATCGGCCAGGCTCTCGTCTCTGAGGTCCATGTGGTGGAAGCGGGCATCCGGCGAGAGATTGTCGCGCCTGCCTGTGACCAGGCTGTCTACCACTGATACCTGGTGGCCGTCGTGCAACAGCCGGTCGCAGAGGTGAGATCCGATAAAACCTGCTCCTCCTGTGACGAGCACGTTCATGGTACGAGCTTCATAAGTAGGTTCCTCATCGGTGTGACCTCCTCGTTGCCGAATGGTGACGCTGCTGAGGCCCCGTAGACCGCTTCTGGAAGTGGAACATGCGGGACCTGCTCTCATCTGCGCATTCATCTGCGCATTTTAGTGTAGTACACGGCGTGGTCGACGGCCCAGCTCGGCGGCTAATACGCTATACTCTCGCGACCGAAGCCAGAGACGTGCGGCTGTCGGGACGTGGCGCAGCCTGGTAGCGCACCTGCTTTGGGAGCAGGGGGTCGGAGGTTCAAATCCTCTCGTCCCGACCACTGGTTCGGATGGGAGCAGGCTCTAGCAGGCGGGTGTAGCTCAGTTGGTAGAGCGTCAGCCTTCCAAGCTGAATGTCGCGGGTTCGAATCCCGTCGCCCGCTCTCGTGCCGGCGGATGTCACGACGGCTGGTGGGGATGTGCGCCTGTAGCTCAGCTGGATAGAGCAACGGACTTCTAATCCGTGGGTCGCAGGTTCGAATCCTGCCAGGCGCGCTCAGGTCCGGCACGGCGGAGTTGGGCCCGTCGATGTCTGTATGTGGGAGGTTGGTGCGGCGAACCGGTAGAGGTTGATCTTGGTGAACGTAGCTCAGTGGTAGAGCACCGGGTTGTGGCCCCGGCGGTCGTGGGTTCGAGTCCCATCGTTCACCCCTTCGAGGTTTGGCGGGTGTGGCGGAATGGCAGACGCGCATGATTTAGGATCATGTGTCTTTGACGTGGAGGTTCGAGTCCTCTCACCCGCACTCGACACAGCCAGGCGGATGTGCAAGTTGTAGAAAGGACAGAAGTGAAGACGACCCTCAGCGAGCGCGAAGGAAACACGGTCAAGCTTGAGGTCGAGGTTTCCAGCGAGGAGCTGCAGGAAGCGTTCGACAGGCAACTGAAGAAGTTGACCCAAGAGGCGCGGATACCCGGTTTTCGCCCCGGCAAAGTGCCGGCCACCATGGTGCGTCAGCGCGTCGGGGATGAGGCCATTATGACCGAGGCCATTGAGGCAGCCATGGTCGATTGGCTTAAAGCCGCCGGAGCCGAAGCCGCCGTCGAGCCCGTGGATAGCCCGCAGATAGATGTGGGTGAGGAGGTTCCCCAGCCGGGACAGCCCCTTTCCTTCACTGCGACCATGACCGTCATGCCTGAAGTGATCCTTGGAGACTATAAGGGTATCGAGGCCGTGAAAGAAACCGTCGAGGTGACCGACGAAGAGCTCGATGAGCAGACCGAGCGGTTACGTGAAGAGTTCGCCGAACTTCGTCCGGTCGAGGATCGCCCCATCAAGGCAGGTGATTTCGTTATCGCCGACTTCAGTGCGACGTTCGAGGGGGAGCCTGTAGGTAGCCTCGAGACGACAGATTTCGCCTTTGAGGCGGGGTCGGGGCGTCTCTTTCCCGAGATAGAAGCAGAGACGTTGGGCATGGTTGCCGATGAAGAGCGGACATTTAAGCTCAACCTGCCCGATGAGTTCGACGATGATGAGGTGGCCGGCAAAGAGGTCGATTTCATGGTGAAGGTCAAGGAGATCAAAGAGAAGATACTCCCCGACTTTACCGACGAGTGGGCTGCCGAAATGAGCGAGTTCTCCACTATGGCTGAGCTCCGTGAGGATATCCGGAAGAAAATCAAGGGCAAGAAGGAGTACGAGGCCCACCAGCGGTTCCGGAGCGCAGCCGTGGACGCGGTGGCCGATACGGTCACCATAGACGTGCCCGACGTGCTGGTGAAAGAGCACGCCACCGAAATGGCTACGGATTTCGCTCAGACGATCGGTGCCCAGGGGACCGATATCAGACTTTACCTGAAACTCAACAACCTCACCCCCGACCAACTGGTCGAAGACCTAAAGCCCCAGGCGGCCAAGAACGTCAAGGCTTGGTTGGTGTTGGATGCTGTGGCCAAGGCTGAGGAGCTTCGTGTTACCGACATTGACTTCAATATGGCCATCCAGCAGATGGCCTCTGCGACACAGACCGATCCCAATGCGTTGGAGGACAGACTCCGTAAGTCCAATCGCCTGGAGTCACTGAGACAACAGCTACTACGTGAGAAGGCGGCCGATTTCATCGCTCGGCACGCGGTGGCCGTAGATGCGCCTCCTGAGCCGGAAGTCGCTGCAGAACCGGTCGAGAGCACGATCACCGCAGAACCGTCGTCGGAGATGGCGGTCGCATCTCAGCCTGCCCCCGAAGCCGGTCAAGCCGCGGAAGGGTCCGCCGATCAGACCGATCAGCCGGGCTGATCGAAGTTCAAAAGGAGGACCTCATGAGCCCACTTATTCCTATGGTGGTGGAGCAGACGAGTCGCGGTGAGCGCGCATTCGACATCTATTCCCGACTGCTGAGTGAGCGCATTATTTTTCTGGGTACGCCTATCAACGACCAAGTTGCGAATTTGGTCGTAGCACAGTTACTGCACCTCGAGTCGGAGGATCCCGACAAGGACATTTCCCTGTATGTGAACAGTCCGGGGGGCAGCGTCTACGCCGGATTGGCCATCTACGACACCATGCAGTTCATCAAACCCGATGTGTCTACCATTTGTGTTGGCATCGCCATGTCCATGGGCGCTCTTCTGCTGGCCGGGGGAGCTCCCGGCAAGCGCTTTGCCCTTCCCAATTCGAAGATACTCATCCACCAAGTCTCGGGTGGATTCGAAGGTCCGGCCACCGACATCGAGATCCATGCCCGTGAGGCGCTGAGCCTGCGTAAGCGTTTGGACGAGATACTGGCCAAGCATACCGGCCAGGAGCTCAACAAGGTGGAGATGGATACCGAGAGGGATTACTTCATGACTGCTGAAGAATCTCTCGAGTATGGGATCGTCGATAAGATCATTGAGCATAGGTAGGGGGGGCGACTGTGTCGAAGCCGCCGGGAGGTTCCGAGCAGCTGCTGTGCAGTTTCTGTGGTAAGAGCCAACGCCAGGTTAAGAAGCTCATTGCCGGGCCCGGCGTTTATATATGTGATGAATGCATTGATCTCTGCAACGAGATCATAGATGAGGAGCTGGCTGCTCCTGCCGTCTTGGACCTGGAGAATCTGCCCAAACCGAGGGAGATATACAACATCCTCTCCGACTACGTGGTGGGGCAGGAAGAAGCCAAGCGGGC
Source organism: Thermoleophilia bacterium (assembly GCA_050943595.1). GTDB lineage: Bacteria > Actinomycetota > Thermoleophilia > RBG-16-64-13 > RBG-16-64-13 > JAXGXJ01. The sequence goes on from JBMNPM010000008.1 coordinate 31,616, forward strand.
TTTAGCGGTAGCGGTCTACAATCACTACAAGCGGGTCCGCATGGGCGCCAACAGTGATGATGAGGTTGAGCTTCAGAAGTCGAATATCCTTCTGCTCGGTCCCACCGGATGTGGCAAGACCCTGCTGGCCCAGACACTGGCCCGTATCCTCAATGTGCCCTTTGCCATCGCCGATGCGACGGCACTTACCGAAGCCGGTTATGTGGGCGAGGATGTCGAGAACATCCTGCTCAAGCTGATCCAGGCGGCCGACTTTGATTTGAAGAAGGCCGAGACGGGCATCATCTACATCGACGAGGTCGACAAGATCGCCCGTAAGGCGGACAATCCGTCTATAACCAGGGATGTGTCGGGTGAAGGCGTGCAGCAGGCGCTCCTCAAGATCCTTGAGGGCACGACGGCCAGCGTGCCGCCCCAAGGGGGGCGCAAACATCCGCACCAGGAATTTCTCACCATCGATACCACCAATATCCTGTTCATATGTGGTGGTGCCTTCGCCGGGCTGGACAAGATTATCGAGCAGCGGATCGGCAAGAAAGGTGTGGGGTTCGGTGCTGAGATCGAAAGCAGGAACCGTCGCGACGTCGGCGAATTGTTTGCCAAGGTCCTGCCTGAAGATCTGCTGGAATTCGGATTGATCCCCGAGTTTATCGGTAGGCTCCCTGTCATAAGTAACGTGTATCAGCTGGGCAAGGATGACCTGGTCTTGATCCTTACACAGCCCAAGAACGCGCTTACTAAGCAGTATCATAAGTTCTTTGCCTATGACGGAGTCGACCTCGTCTTTGCGCGGGAGGCACTGGGAGCCATTGCCGAACAGGCCCTTGAACTGGAGACCGGTGCCCGTGGGCTGCGTTCCATCATCGAATCAGCGCTTATGGACGTCATGTTCGAACTCCCCAGCCGTCGCGATGTTATCAAGTGTGTGGTGACACGGGACGTCATCGAGAAGAAGATCGAACCCACCCTGGTGACGAGCACCGCACACCAGGAGTTGGACCTCGATCAAGAAACCGCATAAGGGGGACAGAGGCGGTCAATGGTTGAAACGTGGCGGACGGCTCCGCTTCTTGCAACGCGCGACCTCGTTCTGTTCCCCGGGATGCTTGCTCCCATCTTCGTGGAGCGCGAGAAGGGTGTGAGGGCCCTCGAGCAGACGAGCCAATCGGAAGGTCTCCTTATCATGGCTGTGCAGCGCTCCGCAGTCGTGGATGACCCCGGCCCAGAAGAAGTACATCTTGTGGGGACTCTCGCCAAAGTCGTCCAGTTCTCGCGCCTGTCCGATGGGACTATCAAGGCTCTCATCGAAGGGCTGGAGCGGGTATCCGTCGACGGCTTTGACGAGGTCGGTTCCTACTTCTTGGCCAGGTACCACATGTTGCCCGCCGGACCCATGGGAGAAGAGCGGCGCCCCCGAGCCCTCATGGACTCGGTCGCTCGAGAGTTTGCCAACTACGTTGGGCAATCCCCACAGCTGCCGGAAGAAGCGGAGACCGCTCTGGAGGCCGTGACCGACCCACACATGATGGTCGATATCGTGGCGGCCAACCTGATGATCGGTCCGGATCGTAAGCAGGAGTTGCTCGAGGGTGAAGACCCGGAAGCGCGTCTCCTCCTACTTCTGGAGACACTCATCCAAGAGAATGAGTTCATCGCCTTGGAGAACGAGATCGCCGAACGGGTCCACGACAGTTTCGAGCGTCAACAGCGACGGGTCTTTCTGCATGAACGGCTGAAGGTCCTGCAGGAGGAGCTGGGTGAAGAGGGTGAAGAGGAGAGCGACCGGGGCGCCTATGCTAAGCAACTCGAGCAGAAGAAACTCCCCGAGGCGGCGGCGGCTGCGCTTGCCAAAGAGATAAAGCGCCTGGCCGATCTCCCTCCGCTGTCGGCGGAAGTGGCGGTGGCCAAGACCTACCTAGACACGGCTCTAGGTCTCCCCTGGGGTGTCAAATCCGGCTCGCGCGTGCCGGACGTCAAGGCCGTAGCCCGCGTTCTTGATGAGACCCACTACGGCCTCAAGACGGTCAAGGACCGCATAATCGAATACTTGGCCGTGGCCTCTCTGCGGGGCGGGACACCACCCAACACCATCCTTTGTCTGGTGGGGCCTCCCGGCGTGGGGAAGACATCGGTGGCCATGGCCACGGCGGAGGGGCTGGACCGGCCGCTGCAGCGTATCAGCTTGGGTGGGGTCCGTGATGAGGGCGAAATCCGGGGGCATCGGCGCACCTACGTGGGAGCCATGCCGGGTCGCATTATCGACGCCTTGAAGCGGGCCGGGGTGGACGACCCGGTGGTAGTGCTGGACGAGATCGACAAGATGGAGTCGGACTGGCGGGGGGATCCGGCGGCCGCCTTGATGGAGGTCCTCGACCCGGTCCAGAATCGTACCTTCCGCGATAACTATCTGGAGCTTGAGTACGACCTATCATCGGTGTTCTTTATCGCTACCGCCAACTACGAAGAGGATATCCCCGAGACTCTCCACGATCGCCTGGAGATCATCCGTCTGCCCGGCTATACCGATCGTGAGAAAACGGAGATAGCCATCCGTCATCTACTGCCCAAGATCGCCGCCGAAAGCGGACTGCAGGACTTGGGCGATGTGTTTACTCCTTCCGCTCTGCATTCGCTCATCTGTGACTACACCAGAGAGGCCGGGGTCCGCGAACTGTCTCGTCTCATCGGCAAGGTCTACCGTCGTCTGGCGCGGATGAAGGTAGAGGGTAAGGTGATGCCCGGGCGTGTGGGGCCACGGTTGCTTCCGCGGCTCATAGGTCCGGCACCCTTCCTCGCGGCGCGGTTGGGGGGGGAGCCCCAGGTGGGGGTGAGTCTGGGCTTGGCCTACACAGGGGCTGGGGGCGACGTGCTGCGCATTGAGTGCGTGGTCACCCCGGGCAAAGGTGACTTCCATCTGACGGGCCAACTGGGCGAGATCATGCAGGAGAGTGTGACTGCCGCCTGGGGTTATCTCAAGACCTCTCTCACGCGCGATGCCACGCTTTCAAGCTTGTGGACTGATTCTCCGGGCAGGGCCTACCTGCTGGACAACTACCAGCCTCCCGAGACCGGAGATGAAGCGACGTCCGGCCCGGCAGTCGCGTTATCGGCCGACCCTGAACAATCCGGCGCGGTTGGGCCGGGTAGTGCCGGTCTGGGCGGTCGTGACTTGCGGTTGGGTGCACCCGAACCTGGCTTCCGCCCCGGAGAAGTCCTGGACGGTCAGGGGCGGCCGGCTGAGTGTGCTCCGTCTTTGCCTTCCGACCACGAGGTCTTATCCGGCCTGGAAGTGCGCATGCATTTTCCCGAGGGGGCGGTGCCCAAGGAGGGTCCGTCGGCCGGGATCGCTGTGGCGACCGCTCTGCTGTCGGCTCTGCTACAGGCGCCGGTGCGGCCTCGGGTGGCGTTGTCGGGTGAGATCACCTTGACGGGCCGGGTCCTCCCGGTCGGGGGGTTGAAGGAGAAGCTGCTGGCCGCGCTTCGCGAAGGTGTGGAGACGGTGGTGCTTCCGGCCCAGATCAAGCCCGCGGTACAGGAACTCCCCTCGGAACTCAAGAGAGGGCTCGACATCGTGTATGTGGAGAACTATGTAGACGTGCTTCCGTATGCCCTGTTCATGAGGGGAGACGAGGAAGGGGAGGTCCGGACGTGACAGAGCCGACCACGGCGACCATGGCTGCGCGCTACTCGCCTCACGAGGTTGAGGAGCGCTTGATGCGCGACTGGCTGGATCGTGCGGCCTTTCGAGCGGCGGCGGACGACCTGTGCCCATCCTTCGTGGTGGCCATTCCACCGCCGAATGTCACCGGGTCGCTGCATATGGGCCACGCTCTGAACAACACTATCCAGGACATCCTCATCCGTTACCATCGCCTGCGCGGGTTCAAGACCCTATGGATCGTGGGTACAGACCACGCTGGAATAGCCACTCAGAACAAGGTGGAAGGCCAATTGGTTGCCGAGGGCCTGCGCAAGGAGGATCTGGGGCGGCAGGCCTTCGAGGAGCGGGTGTGGCAATGGCGGGCCGAGTACGGTTCCACGATAATCCACCAGCTGAAGCGGTTGGGCTGCTCCTGCGACTACGAATCCGAGCGCTTCACTATGGACGAAGCCTACCAGAAGGCTGTGGCCAAAGTGTTCGTCAGTCTATATGAGAAGGGCGATATCTATCGCGACGTCTATCTGGTGAACTGGTGCGTGCGTTGCGGCTCGGCCATCTCCGATCTTGAGGTCGAACACGAGGATCAGGCGGCCAAACTCTACTACGTTACGTATCCCATCGTGGGGTCGAGTGAGTCTCTCACCGTGGCCACTACGCGCCCGGAGACCATCCTGGGCGACACGGCTGTGGCTGTGAACCCCAACGACCCGCGCTACGGCAGTTTCGTGGGGCGGTATGCGGTGGTGCCTCTCGTGGGGCGTGAGGTACCAATCATCGCCGACGAACACGTGGATGTCGACTTTGGGACCGGAGCCCTTAAAATCACTCCCGGCCACGACCCCGATGACTGGGAGATCGGGATGCGTCACGGGTTGCCCAACATATCGGTCATCGGGGTGGACGGCCGCATGACGGCGGAAGCGGGCGAGTTCAGCGGGCTGACTACAGCCGAAGCCCGTGAGGAGGTCCTCGGCCGCCTGAAAGAACGTGGTCTTTTCATCAAGGCTGAGGATCACGATCACGCCGTCGGTACCTGCTACCGTTGCGGCACGACTATAGAGCCGCTTCTGTCCCTGCAGTGGTTTATGGACATGAAACGGTTGGTGGATCCGGCCATAGCTGCAGTCCAAGATGGCCGGGTGCGTTTCGTGCCGGCGCGCTGGGGGGACGTCTACCTCGATTGGATGCGTGGCATCCGTCCCTGGTGTGTCAGCCGGCAGTTGTGGTGGGGACATCGCATCCCGGCATACTTCTGCGAGTCCTGTGATCATATGATGGTTACTGAGACGCCGCCGGCCGCGTGCGATGCGTGCGGCGGCGCCGTGCGCCAAGAAGAAGACGTCCTCGACACCTGGTTCAGCTCCCAGCTGTGGCCGTTTGCCACGCTCGGCTGGCCGGAAGAGACCGAGCGGCTGAAAGCGTTCTATCCCACCTCAGTGCTCTCCACAGCGCGGGATATCATTTACCTGTGGGTCGCCCGCATGATCATGATGGGGCTCGAGTTCATGGGCGATGTCCCGTTCCGCGAAGTCATCATCCACCCGACGGTCTTGGCCGCCGACGGCCGGCGGATGAGCAAGAGCCTGGGTACCGGGGTAGACCCATTAGAACTCATCGCCGACTACGGTGCCGACGCTACACGCTTTGGGCTGGCCTACATGAGTTCGACGCAGGACGTCCGTTTCAGTGCTGAACGCATCGAGATGGGTCGTAACTTCGCGAACAAGATCTGGAACGCGTCCCGCCTGGTTCTGCAGGGAGCTCATCTCCAGGCGGCTCCCCACGTGGACCTGGCGACGCCGGCCGACCGGTGGATATTCAGTCGGTTGACGGCGGTTGTCACAGAGGTGGCGCGCTTGTATGAGGCCTACGAGTTCGACGATGTGGCCCGCCTCCTCTATCGTTTTGTCTGGAACGAGCTGTGCGACTGGTATCTGGAGGTTGCCAAGGCCCGGCTCTATAGCGAGCGGGAGGTCGAGCGACTGCAGGTGAGCGGCAACCTGTTGGTCCTTCTCGAACAAGTCATGATCATGCTTCATCCACTGATGCCCTTTATTACTGAGGAGATTTACAGTCACCTGCCCCAGGCTCGGTCTGGGGATCGTCCGGCGAGTCTCCTCGACGGGCGCTACCCCGACGCTGAACCGACCTGGGTTGATCCGGCAGCAGAGGCGGCTATGGATGCCTTCATAACCGTCGTGACCGGCCTGCGTTCGGCCCGGGAGGAGTTGGGGTTGGCGCGTGACATAGTCGGTAGGGTGACGGTTGTCGAGTCTGAGCCGGGTAGAGGGGGCGCTTTGGTGGATCTAGGGGCGACTGTAAGGCGCCTGTGTATGTGTGAGGTAGTTGCTGTCGTCGACGCAGCTTCAGAGCCGGCGGGTCGTTTTGCCTCTATCCAGGCGCCGGGTGTCAAAGCGCTGCTTGACCTCGAGGGCTTGGTTGACCTAGAGCGGGAGCGGGAACGTCTGGTCTCGAAGGCTAAAAAGGCTCATGCCGAGGCGGCCAAGGCCGGTGGCAAACTGGCCAACCAAGGTTTCTTGACCAAGGCTCCTGAGGCGGTAGTGGCGGAAGAACGCGCACGCCTGGCCGCAGCGGAGTCGGTCCTCGAGGAGGCGCGGCGTCAGTACCGTGAGCGCATAGGTGAGGAGTTGCCCGGATTTGGATGGGCCGGAGGATGACGATGAATACCTTCGACGCACTGAATAGTCCCGACGCCGGGCAGGACAGGCCTGCCGGCCCGGTTTCTGTTCCACCGGCGTGCGATTACGAGGAGACCTGGAACTACATCAACGGCCTGGAACGCCTGGGGTGCAGGATGGGGCTGGAGCGCGTGACTCGATTGGTACAGGCTTTGCAGGATCCGCAGAAGGCCTACAAGACCATCCATGTGGTGGGTACCAACGGTAAGAGTTCTACCACTCGCTTTATCTCCGCACTCCTCGAGGGGTGCGGGTTAAGGGTGGGTGCCTATGTGTCGCCGCACTTGGTGAGTCTAGCCGAACGGCAGATGGTCGACTCGGTCCCTTCGTCCGATGAGGAGTTCTGCCGGTTGGTGGGCCGCGTACGGATGGTTGCCGAGGAGGTGGAGCGTGCGCTGCTCGAAGGAGAGAAGCTCACCCAGTTCGAGGTTCTGACTGCCACTGCCCTCCTCCACTTCAAGGAGGCCGGGTGCGATGTGGCTGTGATAGAGGCCGGATTAGGCGGTCGTCTGGATGCGACATCAGTCATCTGCTCCGACGTCCAGGTATTGACCGGCATTGGGCTGGAGCACACCGAGCTTCTCGGCGATACTCTATCGGCCATCCTCGCGGAGAAGGCGGCGGTTATCCCTCCTCACGGCCGTGTGGTAGCCGGGGCGTTGGATGCAGAGCTCAAGACCGAACTGCGTGGGCTGTGCGCAGCTCGAGATGCCGAGTGTTACTATCTTGGCGAACAGGTGATGGTCCTGGCCGATCCCCGTGCGCAAACCTTCGACATCTACACTCCGTACGACTGTTACACGGATATCAGTCTGAAGACGCTGGGCACCTATCAGCACGGGAATGCCGCCGTCGCGGTGGCGGCGGCGGAACTGCTCGTAGGCGGGGGGCTTGATGCAGAGCAGGTTCGGTCGGCTTTGGGTCGAACTACAAACCCAGGACGTCTCGAGGTCATCAGTAGCCAGCCTTTCTGCATCTTCGACGGCTCGCACAACTCCCAGGGGATGTTGGAAACGATGCGGTCCCTCGATCAGCTCATGGAGCGGCGCCGGCTTATAGCGGTGGTCTCTATCCTACAGGGCAAGGAGGTCCGGGAGATGATGATGCACCTGGCCTCTCGCTGTGACATTATTTTTGTGACTCAGAGTTCCAGCCCTCGTGCTCTGCCGGCTGATGATATCGCCGCGATGTTGTCTGATATCGAGAAGGGCCCTGAAGTCTTCGTCGATGTCGATCCACGCTCGGCTCTGATGAGCGCCTACCGGCTGGCGACGTCCAACCAGGTGGTCTTGGTCACCGGATCGCTGACCCTCATCGCCGACCTTAAACGGAGCCTGAACTAGCGTGGCCGCTACCCTGAAAAAGGCGCGCGGGAGGGGTACTTCGATACTCATAATCCTGCTCGTGCTCCTTATAACCATCGTGATATTCTTTACTGCTGGCTATATGCTGGCGTGGGTCTTGATCTAGGAGGATAGTTTGGAGAACTTCTTCGGGACCATAAACAAGATCATCAGTTCTCCTCTGTGGATATTGGCGCTCTATGTTTCCGCCTTCTGCATCGTGGTCCTCTGGCTTGCTTTGGTGTTCTGGACGCTGAAAGACGCCTGCAAGCGTATCGATGACCCTGTCATCATTGGTGTGGCTGTTCTCACCTCGCTCGTCCTTCCTTTCATGGGCACCGTGGTGTACGCGATTCTACGGCCGGCGGAGTACCTGGTGGAGGTGCAGGAGCGGGAGCTCGAGGTGCGTGCTATGGAGCAGGAGCTGCTGGTGATGCGCTCCTGCCCGTCGTGTGGAGAACTGATCCGTCCTGACTTTGTAGCCTGTCCCAGTTGTCGCAGAGAGTTGCGTGTGGCATGTCCCAATTGCGACAGGGTGCTGGAACCGAGTTGGAAACTGTGTCCATACTGCGGTGATGATCTGAAAGTAAAGTCGGTCACGCCCCCGGTTACTCCCCCGCTTGAGGAGCACGCGCAGCAGTGGCTGGAAACCAGTTGATCGTCGGACCGACAGTACCCGATGTCTGCCGTTGCCCGAGCCTTCTGGATCGGGCTCCTTCCCCATCTGCCAAGAGGAGAGCATAGTGCAACGTACGTTAGTGTTGGTCAAACCCAACGGTGTGGAGCGCGGCCTGGTTGGAGAGATCATAGGCCGGCTTGAGCGGCGGGGCTTTGCCATTAAGGCGGCTCGCATGTTGATGGTGAGCGAGGAGTTGGCCAGTAGACACTATGCTGAACATGAGGGCAAGGGCTTCTACCATGACTTGATTGCCTTTATCACCTCTGCTCCGGTGTTCGCCATGGTCGTCGAGGGGCGCTCGGCCATCAGCGTGGTGCGGGGCATGATGGGGGCTACTAATCCCATGGATGCTGCTCCTGGTACTGTGCGGGGAGACTTCGGTCTCGATACCACGCAGAATCTCGTGCACAGCTCGGATAGCCAGGAGAGTGCAGAGCGCGAGATCGGTCTTTACTTTAAGTCGTCGGACCTGGTGCCGTGATCCGACGGTGGATCTTCGTCCCCCGCTTCCTGCAGACTTCCAACTGATACTTGCCTCGCAGTCTCCACGGCGCCAGTCTCTGCTGCGGGATATCGGCATACCGTTCCGGATCGCCCGATCGACGGCCAACGAGGCTCTCGAAGGAGTAGATGCCGGGACGCTGGCTGAGAACAATGCGGCGGCCAAAGTACGGGGTGTGGAACTTCCGAAAGATGTGGCGCGTGAAGCGTTCGTGTTGGGTACCGACACCGTGGTCGCCGTAGAGGGACGGATATTGGGCAAAGCCCCATCGGCGGAGGTGGCTGCGGAGATGCTCGCGATGCTGTCCGGCCGCACACACCAGGTCGTGTCGGGGGTCGCTCTGCTTCGAGGCGCACACAGCCTACAAGACCCAGTAGTAGGGAGCCACCAGCATGACATGCTGGTGGCTCACGCGGTGACCGATGTGAGCTTCCTACCACTGACCGACGTTCAGATCGAGACCTATGTGGCCTCGGGCGAATGGAGGGGCAAAGCGGGTGCGTATGCCATCCAGGGTCTTGCCGGCGTCTTCGTGTCGGGCGTGCGCGGCGAATACAGCAACGTGGTTGGACTGCCGCTCTGCCTGTTGGCGCAGATGTTCTGCAGGTTGGGTTTCGACCTGCTCGGACGAAGCTGGTGGACGGGGGACGGCCCGGGCGGCGCGTCGGTGTGCCAGTAGGTATAATACGCCGCACTTCCCGGGGCGCTTGCCCGGGTTTGCAGACGATAGTGCGGAGGGACCACCATAGCTTTCACTGAATTCATAACCGGCTTTGCGGGACGCGACATGGCCGTCGATCTGGGGACAGCCACCACGCTCGTATATGTGCGGGGACGGGGCATCGTCTTGGCTGAACCTTCGGTGGTGGCCATCGATTCGCGCACCGGTGATGTATTGGCCGTGGGGGCCGATGCCAAGCGGATGCTCGGCCGCACCCCAGGCACCATCACCGCCATCAGACCCCTCAAGGACGGTGTTATCGCCGACTTCGATGTGACGGAACAGATGTTGCGTCATTTCATCCAGAGGGTGCATCAGAATCGTTGGGCCCACCCGAGGGTCGTGGTGTGTGTTCCCTCGGGTGTTACTGGGGTTGAGCGCCGGGCTGTGGAAGAAGCCACCATCAGTGCGGGCGCCCGGGCAGCGTATCTTATCGAAGAGCCCATGGCAGCCGCCATCGGTGCCGGCCTGCCTGTGGCTGAGGCGACGGGTAGTATGATCGTGGACATCGGTGGGGGGACCAGCGAGGTGGCCGTCGTCTCCTTGGCGGGTATCGTAGTGGCCCAGTCGGTGCGCGTCGGTGGCGATGAGTTGGACGATGCCATCATCGCCCACATCAAGAAGGAATATAAGCTGATGATCGGCACCCAGACGGCCGAAGAGCTCAAGCTGGAGATCGGATCAGCTTTCCCTCTGGAGTATGAAGAGCAGGCCGAGATCCGCGGGCGTGATCTGGTGACGGGGTTGCCCAAGACCCTCGTTATTTCCTCAGAAGAGATTAGGGATGCCATCGCGGAGCCGGTGGCCGTGATCATCGACGCAGTCAGATCTACCCTCGACAAGACGCCACCTGAGCTGGCCTCGGATATCATGGATCGAGGCATCATGATGGCCGGTGGAGGCTCTCTGTTGCGGGGCATGTGTGAGCGCGTGCGCGAGGAGACGCAGATGCCGGTGAACCTGGCTGAGTCACCCCGCACATGTGTGGCCGTGGGTTCGGGCCGGTCGCTGGAGGAGTTCGACACACTGCATCGCGCTACGCAGAAGGCGAGAAGACGCCGCTACTGATTTAGGGGGGTTATTACGCTCCGGCAGCGAAGCGGTCTTTTCTCAACATCCGGCCGGCGGAGGTCGACATGCCGCGTAACAAGCTAGCCTGGCGGCGGACGGTGTTTGTCGTCCTTATCATCGCTTCGCTGGCACTACTCACCGTCTCCCTGCGCGAATCGGAAGCAGGGCCGGTCCACGCGATCCAGCAGGCCGGGGCGAGCATCCTCTCGCCCCTCCAATCCTGGGGATCCAAAGCAGCCAAGCCTTTCCGGGACGGGTATCATTGGATCTGCACCCTATGGTCGGCACATGAGGAAGCCGAGCGACTGGCCGCCCAACTCCAGGAACTCCAGGGGGAGGCCGTGAAGTTGACGGAGCAGGCCCAAGAGAATGAACGCCTGAAGGGTTTGCTCGATTTCAAGGAGAAGGGAACGTTCCCGGAAGGCACCGACTTCACCGTTGCGCGTGTGATCGGGAAGTCGCCCACGCGCTGGGAGGCTTGGGTCAGCATCAACAAGGGTTCGGCCGATGGAGTGCAGATCGATCAGCCGGTTGTCGGTGCTACCCCCATGGCGGCGGATTCCCTGTCCGGCAAAGGTCTGGTGGGCAAGGTGGTGAGCGTCACCGCCCACGCGGCCCAGGTGCAGCTCATCACCGACGCATCGTCCAGTGTGGCGGCTAAAATTGAAGGTTCGCGCGCCGAGGGGATCATAGAAGGGTCAGTGACGGGGTCACTGATCATGGATTTCGTCGATCGAGACATCAATGTGGAACCGAAGTTGGTGATCGTCACATCGGGGTATGGAGGTATCTATCCGCCGGCCATCCCTATAGGTATCGTAGCCAATGTGGGCGAGGAGGATGTGAACAGCTACAAGGAGATCGAGGTCCAGAGTTTTGTGGACTTTCGAGTACTCGAAGAGGTGATGGTCCTCCGCATACCCGTCTTCACCCCCATGTCTGTGCCCGGTTTAGGATCGACCACTACGACCACGGGGCGCTGACGTGGACCGGCCGCAACTCATCGCTGCGGGCAAGGTGGCGCTGCTCTTAGCCATCGGCGTTGTTCTGCAGGTACTGGTGGTGTCGCAGATCCGTGTACTGGGCGTCACGGCCGACCTCTTTCTCATCCTCACGCTGGTGGTCGCAATCGGCCGGGGGCCGCTGTGGGGTTGTGTGTTCGGCTTTTTTGTCGGCCTTTGCGCCGACGTAGCCTTCTTCCAGCCCCTGGGTATGCACGCTCTCATCTATCTACTCACCGGGTATTGTGTAGGACTGGTCGTATCCCGTCTGGTCATGGTCACGCCGTGGATGGTCTTCTTGATCGCGGGGGTTTCGTCTTTCGCCTCGCAGTTCGTGTTTGGGCTCTTTCAGTACATCATGGGGCCACATGGGGCGTTCCTCGTCGTTGTAGCGAATCAGATGCTTCCGGAGATGGTGCTCGATGCTCTGATAACCGTTCCCATCTTCCTGCTGGTGCTCCGTCTGCGTATCATCCGGGGCCCCGCGGCTCCCCTTAGTCCGACCAGCAGTCCGACCAGGACGGAGGCGGGATGAAGCTCCTACCGCCCGTCAAGAAGAAGACTCCTCCCCAGGATGACTCCTTCAAGGCCATCCGTGTGGGTGTCCTGCTGCTGATCGCCCTGCTTCTCCTCGGAGTGCTCGGCTTCCGCCTCTGGTTCCTGCAGATCCTCACCGGCGACGAGTATGTCGCTTCTGCCGAAAACAACCGCGTGCGTGAAGTGGTGGTGGAGGCGCCCCGGGGGGTCATCTACGATCGCAACGGCCGGATCATGGTGGAGAACCGGGCGGGTCTGAGTGTGGGCCTGCTGCCAATGGACATGATAGACCCAGACGATGATCCGGCCGGATTCCGTGATGAGATCTCGCGGTTGGCCGATGTGCTTGATATGCCGGTAGCCGACCTGGAGAAGGCCTATGAGAAGGCCACCCAAGACCCCTACATGACCTTGACCGTCAAAGAGGACGTGTCCAAAAACACCGTCGTTGCCTATCTCAAAGAACATCGTCTGGAGTTCCCCGGTGTACAGGTGGAAAAATCCTTCGTACGAAACTATCCAATGGGATCATTTGCCACCCACGTGGTCGGATACGTGGGTGGGGTCTCGGCGGCTGATCTCGATGAAGAACAGTTCGCCACCTTGTCGCCGGTAGCCAGTGTGGGGAAGAGCGGGTTGGAGCGCATCTACGACTCCAAGCTGCGGGGTACCGATGGCTGGAAGGCGGTGGAAGTGGACGCTTTCGGCCATCCAAAACGCTTTCTCGAGGATGTGCCTCCCAAGCCGGGCAACAACCTGGTCTTGACCATCGACAACGAAGTCCAGCAGGCCGCCGAGAGCGCCATCGAGGAGGGCATCCAACGTGCCCATCAGGATGGCTACAAAGAGGCCGCCGGCGGAGCCGTCGTGGCCCTCGACCCGCGTAACGGCCAGGTTCTGGCTCTGGCCTCCTATCCGGACTATGACCCGTCTCTGTGGGTGGGTGGCATGGGCAGTGTGAAATACAAGGAGTTGACCGACGAGGCGGCGCACAACCCGCTCTTCGATCGTGCAGTGAATGGACTCTATCCGGCCGGTTCAACGTTCAAGCCCTTCGTGGCCGCCGCCGCTCTCAACGCGGGCTTGGTCACCCCCAACACGGCCTTCACCTGCAGAGGCATGTTCCGCGCGTCCTCGCAGACCTGGAAGTGCTGGGATTCCGGTGGCCACGGTACGGTCGGCCTGGTCAGCGCTTTAGCCGAATCATGCGACGTCTACTTCTACAACCTAGGCAGGCTCCTCTATGAACAGAAGAGTCCCGTGCTGCAGGATAGTGTGCGTCTCTTCGGTTTCGGTAGGGCTACGGGTATCGACCTGCCCAACGAGACGACCCGGAGTCGTGTGCCCGACAAGGATTGGAAGGCGGCAGCAGGCCGGACCGCTTCCGACAAGCTCTGGAGGCCGGGCGATGAGATCAACCTGGCCATCGGCCAAGGTGACCTGCTGGTGACTCCGCTGCAGCTTGCGGTCGGCCTGTCTGCAATCGCGAATGGTGGGACTGTGTGGGTTCCTCATCTGGGGCTACAGATTACCGACGCGTCCGGCAACGTCATCCATCAGATAGAGAAAGAGAAGCGCGGCGAACTGGGCATTTCTGAGGATGTGCTCGCCCCGATCAAACAGGGGATGCGTATGGTGACCTCCAGCTCGGACGGTACCGCACACGCAGCCTTCGTGGACTTTCCGGTGACCGTGGCCGGCAAGACGGGTACGGCGGAGAAGAAACCGGAGGACGACTATGCTCTGTTTATGGGATATGCGCCGGCCGACGGCAGCAGTGAACCGGAGATAGTCGTTGTTGCCATCATGGAGCAGGGGGGGCACGGTAGTTCCGTAGCCGCCCCCATGGTGCGGCGGGTCATGGACGCATATTTCCGCACCGAGTCTGAGGAACTCGACGTAGTGCCGGCCACAGAATGACGGCGGTGGAGCTGTGAGCCTCTCAGCGCGCATACTGCATAGGACTCGAGAGCGGCGCAGGCCCTTGGGGTTGTCGCCGACCGCATATCTGCGCAGCATGGACTGGATATTGTTGGCTGCCACCGTTGTCTTGGTGGGCTACGGTCTCTTCATGCTGTATTCGGCTACGCATGCAGATACGAACATATCCTCGCCTTTCTACTACGTCCGCTCTCAAGCTGTGGGGCTGGTGCTGGGTCTGATCCTGTTGTTCATATTCAGCGCGATCGACTACCAGTGGTTCGCGCCCCGCCGGTTCTACGTCTACGGCTTCGCGGTGTTGCTACTGGTTCTCACCCTGTTCGTAGGTTCCGGAGCCGAGGAGGTGGGGGCGAACCGATGGATCCAGCTGCCCTTCTTCCGCCTACAAACCTCGGAGTTGGTCAAGTTCCTGCTCATCCTCTCGTTGGGTGCCTTCCTGGCCGAAGGCGTGGAACTTAGGTATCGTTTTCGCTTCGTTATTCTCGCTGTGGCCTACATCCTGCTGCCGTGCTTCCTCGTCTTCCTCCAGCCCGATTTGGGCACGGCTCTGGTCTTTCTGGCCATCCTCATCGTAATGCTCGTAGTGTGGGGGATACGCCTACCCCACCTGGGCATACTGTTCGGGGCCGGGATAGGGTTTGCCGTTGTGCTCCTGCGTGTACTACCGGGCGTGTTCGGGGTCCATGTGCTGAAGGACTATCAATTGCAACGTCTTACGCTGTTCTTGAACCCGGAGAATGATCCTTCGGGCCTGGGGTATCAGCTGATGCAGAGTAAGATTGCTGTGGGCAGCGGCACGTTTGCCGGCAAGGGGTACATGGACGGCACACAGACCCATCTCAATTTCCTGCCCGAGCATCACACCGACTTCATATTCGCCGTCATCGGTGAGGAAATGGGCTTCGCGGGGGCCATCGTGCTTCTTGCGCTCTTCGCGATCATCATCTGGCGGGCCTTTCGGATCGCCCGCCTGTCCCAGGATATGTATGGTTCGCTGGTGGCGACAGGTGTGGCCGGGGTGATCGTCTTCCAGGTCTTCGTCAACATCGGTATGACCATCGGTATCATGCCGGTGACGGGTACCCCCCTGCCCTTTGTGAGTTTCGGCAGCAGCTCCTTGGTAGTATTCCTGCTGGCCATTGGCCTGCTGGAAAGCGTGCATGTGCATTCTGTGGCCGGTCGGCCCAAGTGACCCTGCTACAGTAAGATAGATCGGGAGGCTTCAGGTGGCCAAGTTACCGGTGAATGTATCCAAGGCCGGGAAAGTGTGGAGAGAAGTCTCCACTCTGGCCAACCGCTCCGCCGGCATCCTTCTGGGCGGCGACCCGGGACTAGTAGCGGAGGCACAACTAAGATTCGCGGGCGACGGAGGGCCGGCGCTTTCCACTTTGCCGGACTGGCAGGGCGGATTGTACCGTGCAATTACCCATTCGGGCGACATTCTGGTCGTTTTTGTCCGAGCAGAGCGGGAGGCGAAAGTCCGTTCCGTCATCCATGCGGGCCGTGTGCAGGGGAGAGTAGTTTTGGCCGTGGATGAGGGTGCGCAGGCCACGGGGAGCGTCGCTCGTCTCTCCACAGGAGTAAGGCGGCTCTCGTTTCGCGATACCTCTCTCGGTTGGTTGCGCCTACTCGCCTGCTGCGCCGATCTGGCCGGGGATGATCTGATCGCTCTCGGCCGGCGTTATCCGGGGCTACGGCCGTTGGCCGCCCGGCGCGTGGTCAACCATACGGCGGCTCAGAACGCCCTCATCGGGTTGTTGGTCATCCTGCCGGGGGCCGATATGCCGGCTATGACACTCAACCAGATTAGGATGATCCTCTCTCTAGGCGGCCTTTATGGTGAGAAGATGGACGTGGACAGGGCCATCGAAGTAGTTGGCGTGGTGGCCGTCGGTCTGGGCTTCCGTGGCGTGGCCCGCCGTCTCATCGGGCTCGTGCCGGGGTTCGGCTGGCTCTTCAAGAGTCTCATCGCCTATACGAGCACCAGTGCTATGGGTAGCGCCGCCATCCAATACTTCGAGCACGGCTCGCCTGTATCGATCAGTCGGCTGAAGGCACTCGCCGACCGTTTCAAGCGTTGAGGGAGGATTCGTACCGACACCGCTTCTTGGAGCTCCTGGGGAGAATATCCCAGCCGGCCCGTCTCATAGGCAATGAATTGGGTTCCGGGCCGGGATTCGGCCGTGATGCCACAGAATTACGTGTGGTGCTCGGCTTTCCGGATACGTACGAGATCGGCATCTCAAACCAGGCTCTGCAGATCCTCTACCATTTGGCCGCGGAGGTGCAGGGTGTAGCGGTGGAGCGCACCTACCTCCCGTGGATCGATGTCCTTCACGAGATGCGCACGGCATGTGTCCCCCTCCTC
Organism: Thermoleophilia bacterium; assembly: GCA_050943595.1. Classification (GTDB taxonomy): domain Bacteria; phylum Actinomycetota; class Thermoleophilia; order RBG-16-64-13; family RBG-16-64-13; genus JAXGXJ01. The sequence goes on from JBMNPM010000008.1 coordinate 48,139, forward strand.
ACTCTAGAGACGTGGAGTCTTGTGGCTGAGGCGGATCTCCTGGCCCTGACCCTGCAGCACGAGTTTAATTATACGAATGTGCTCGAGTTGCTCGAGTTGGCCGGTCTGCCGGTGCGGGCGGGACACAGGACCGATGGTGATCCCTTAGTGTTGGGAGGGGGGCCGACGACGGCCAATTTCTTCCCCGTGGCTCCCTTCTTCGACGCTTTGACGGTAGGGGATGGTGAAGAGCTGTTTCCGGAGATCTTGGCCGTGTTGACGGCGGTCAAGCGCGAGGGGGCTCCGCGCTCCGAGGCTCTGTCGCGCCTCAGTCGGATCAAGGGGGTTTATGTCCCCGGCCTCAGCACGTCGGTGGCGCGTCGTGTGCTGCCGCACATCGAGGATGCCGCCTATCCCACCTCCTGTCTTGTGCCGCTCAGCGCCGGTGTGCATGATCGTGCCTGGGTTGAGGTCATGCGCGGGTGTACCCGTGGTTGTCGCTTCTGCCAGGCGGGGATGTGGTACCGACCGGTGAGGGAGCGTTCGTGGCGGACTGTGCTGGACATGGCCACTACCCAGTTGGCGGTGAGCGGCCGGCAGGAGCTGGCCTTGGCCTCGCTGTCGACCACCGATTATTCGGGCCTGGAGGTTCTTCTAGACCGTTTGGTACATGAAAAGCCCGAGGTGAGGATATCGTTGCCTTCTCTGCGTGTGGACAGCGCGGCCGTGCGCTTGGCCCACCTGGTATCTCCCACCGGCCCGTCGCTGACTCTGGCTCCGGAGGCCGGTAGCCAACGTATGCGCGATATCATCAACAAGAACATCGACGAGGCCGACGTGCTGTCGGCTGCGGAGGAAGCGTTCCGCTCCGGCCGCACTACCTTGAAGCTCTACTTCATCATAGGTTTTCCACTCGAGACCGACGAGGACGTGGTCGCCATCGCCGACTTGTGCCTGCGCATCCGTGATGTGGGCCGGAAAGTGTTGGGATCCAGGGCCTCTCGTCTACAGCTCAACGTCAGCGTGAACAATTTCGTTCCCAAGCCTTTCACACCCTTCCAATGGGCCGGAATGGCCGATCAAGCCACCCTGCGCTCTCGGCAAGAATTACTGCGGTCGCGCCTTCGCAGGCCGGGGATACGACTCGCCTTCCACGATGTCGACAAGAGCCACCTGGAGGCCTTCTTGGCCCGGGGGGGCGTCGAGACGGCCGCTGTGGTGGAGGCCGCTTGGAGACACGGCGCCCGTTTTGACTCCTGGACCGAGCAGTTTTGCCGGGAGGCCTGGGATACGGCCCTGTCGTCGGCCGGGTTCTCTGTCGAAGAGATGGCGACGATGACCATGCCTCGGGATGCGCAATTTCCATGGGATGTCATCAGTGGTGGTGTTGATCGAGACTTCCTGTGGCGAGAATGGGAGCGTGCTATGCGGGCGGAGACAACACCGGATTGCCGCTGGGACGACTGTAGCGTCTGCGGAGTGTGCGACGGGGGTTTGGCCAATGACCTCGCCGTAGATGCGCATGATTCGGTGACCGGGGTGGCCGAGGTAGCCGAGGTGGCCGAGGTGGCCGGGCCAGTTGGGCCGGTTGGAGTAGTCACTCCCGCAAAGGATGTCATCGCCGTCGACCCGGCCGGGAGGGCGGCACGGTCCGCGCAGTTGCACTGCTATCTCCTGACCTTCTCGGTGGGCGGAAGAGTCCGTTTCGTCGGCCACCTGGATAAGGTCGAGCTCTTCCGCCGCGCTGTGCGCCGGGCGGGCGGGAGACTGGCTCTGTCGGCAGGCGTGAGACCGAAGCCCCTGCTCAGCCTGGCCCTGCCCCTCGCTGTAGGTATGGAGGCCGAACGTGAGTTTTGTGAGTTCAGCCTGGCCGAGCCGGCGCCTCCCCGTTTCATCGAATGCTTGAACGAGGCGCTACCTACTGGAATACGGGCCCTGTCGCTTGAACCTTATAGCGCGCGCCGCTCCGTGGCCGCACGGGTCGTTGCCAGCACGTACGAGCTATGCGTAGAGGTCGATGGAGCGGGCGCGGCCCTTGTTGAAGCGGCTCAACGCCTGGCTGCAGCGCCTTCTCTGCCGGTGCGGGACGAGCGCGGCGACAAGGTGCGCACGGTCGACGTCAAGACCTATGTGGACGCTGTGGATGTGCAGCCCGGGGAAGGGGGTGCCTACGTCCTTAGGTTTAGGGTGGCGGTGACCCCGCGTGGTTCGGTCAGGCCGGAGCGGGTGGTGGATTCCCTCGTCGGCCTGGGGGCGCCTCCGTTGACGATCAAGACGTGCACTCGTACGCGGCTGGAGCTGAGGTGAAACGCTTACTGATTTCCCGCGACGCTCTTGACACCCGGGTCGCCGTCCTCGAGGAGGGGGTGCTGTCGGAGCTGTATGTGGAACGCCCGGGCCGCGTCTCTAGGGTCGGCAACATCTACAAAGGGCGGGTGCAGAACGTGTTGGCGGGCATGGAGGCCGCCTTTGTCGATATCGGTCTGGGGCGCAACGGCTACCTTCCCGCGGACGAGATCGTCGACTCGAGGACGCAGGGCGGCACGAAAGGTAGGAAGATCACCGAGCTGCTCCGGTCCGGCGCGGAGGTGTTGGTTCAAATCGCGCGAGAGGGGGTGGGCGGCAAGGGGCCGCGGTTGACCATGCGGTTGTCGCTGGCCGGCCGTTATGTAGTCTACATGCCCGGCGACTCTGTTTCGGGGGCGTCACGCCGTCTGGCCGACGGCGAGAGGGAACGTCTGCGTGCTCTTTGCCGCGCGCTGAAGCCCGCCGACGGGGGGCTGATCGCGCGGACGGTGGCCGACGGTGCCGACGAAGAGGCCATCGCGCGCGATCTACGCTTTCTGCAGCGGGTGTGGAGTGGGGCCGCGCGGCGGGCCGCCGCGGCTCAGGCACCCTGCCTTGTCTATACGGAGGTGGAGCTCGCTCTGCGCGCAGTCCGCGATCTGTCCGCCGTAGGCGTCGAGGGGATCATCATCGATGATGCGCAGCTACATCGCCGCGTGACGAATTACCTGCGGGCTATCGCTCCCGGACTTGCCGCCTGTGTGCAGTGCTACGAAGGTAGCGAGCCGCTCTTCGTCCGCTACGGTTTGGAAGGCGAGACCCGCAAGGCTCTATCCCGAAGGGTGGAGTTGCCTTCGGGTGGCTACTTAGTCATCGACCCCACGGAGGCTATGACCGTCATCGACGTCAACACCGGGCGTTATGTGGGGAAGCGCCTCTTGGAGGAGACGACCCTGAAGATCAATCTTGAGGCCTGTCGGGAGATAGTGCGCCAGTTGCGCCTGCGTGATATCGGCGGCATCATCGTCATCGACTTCATCGACATGGATGTGGAGTCGCACCGCGAGGCCGTGCTGGCCGCTCTACGGCTGGAACTGGCTGCCGACCGCACCAAGACGTATGTTGTGGCTTTGTCTCCTCTGGGGCTGGTGGAGATGACCCGGCAGAACACCACTGCTGGGTTACGTGAGATCATGACCTGTGTGTGCCCCACATGCCGGGGGGAAGGCAGGATCCTCTCGGAGCAGTCGGCCGCCATTGAGGTGGAGCGGCGGCTTCTGCGTGTGGTGCAAGAGTCCAGTCTCCCTGGTGTACGGGTGGAGGTGCATCCACATATGGCTGCGCTGCTACGGGAGGGTAGGCCTTCCCGGCTGCAGCAGATCGAGGGACGTAGTGGCCACTTCGTGACGCTCTGTACGGCCGGCGAGGGGGTTCCACTCGATCACCTGGCCGTCGTTCCCGACTAGGAGGCTGCTGAAAAACGAAGCCCCGGCCGAAGTGGCAATCACCGGAAGTGGCAGCTACCGGGCAACCTTGTTATACTGCCTTGCTTGTGACTGCCCGTGCGGTCCTATCGATTTATTTGAGATATTACGAGGAGTCGGGATGTTCGCCATCGTCAAAGTCGGCGGTAAACAATACCGTGTAGAAGAAGGTCGGGAGGTTGTAGTCGACCACCTTGATGCCGCCCAGGGCACCACGGTTGAGTTGCCGTCGCTGCTCGTGGCCGATGGGGCCAACATCAACCTGGCGGGCGATACGCCTGGGACCGTGACCGCCCGGGTAGTGGAGCACTTCCGGGGACCTAAGATCACCATCGTGAGGTTCAGACCTAAACGTGGCTGGCACAAGAAGACCGGCTTCCGCTCGTGGCTCACACGCCTCGAGGTGCAGAAGATCGCGTAGGAAGGGATAAGCCATGGCTCATAAAAAAGGTGGCGGCAGTTCTAGGAACGGCCGCGATTCGAACGCTCAGCGACTAGGTGTAAAAGCGTTCGCGGGTGAGACCGTCAAGGCCGGCGCCATACTCGTGCGCCAGCGAGGCACTCGTTTTCGTCCGGGCTCCAACGTGGGTATCGGGTCTGACGACACCCTCTTTGCTAAGGCCCACGGCAAAGTGGTCTTTAGTGTTGGCAGGGCGGGGCGCCTCGTCAGTATCGTCGCCGAGTAACGGCCTGCGCCGACGCGCAGCCGGGCTCGCCTTCCATAGGGGCCGTCCTTGTTCTTCGATCAGGCAAAGATCCATGTGGCGGCAGGAAACGGCGGGAACGGCTGCGTTTCTTTTCGCAGGGAGAAGCACGTTCCCCGTGGCGGTCCCGACGGGGGAGATGGTGGACGGGGCGGAGACGTGGTCTTTGTCGTCGATCCGCATATGCGTGACCTGCAGGCCTTCACCTACAAGGTGCACTTCAAGGCGGAGCATGGTCGTCCGGGGCAGGGTGCGCGCAGGCACGGCGCCGGCGGTGCGGATGCCGTTATAGGGGTACCTCTCGGTACTCAGATATGGGTGGAGGAGGAGTTGATCGCCGACCTCACCCGGCTCGGTCAGCGGGTCGTGGTGGAACGAGGTGGAGAGGGCGGTCGAGGCAACGCCCGTTTTGTCAATTCGGTTCGTCAGGCTCCTAAGTTTGCCGAACTCGGCGAGGTCGGCAGGGGCACGTGGTTGCGGCTCTCATTGAAGCTCATGGCCGATGCGGGGCTTGCCGGCCTACCCAATGCGGGCAAGTCGTCTTTGCTCCGTCGTTTATCTAACGCCAAACCGAAGGTAGCCTCCTATCCTTTCACCACCATTGAGCCGATGCTGGGCGTCGTCGACTGGTCGGGTGACGGCGACGTCTTCACGCTGGCCGACGTGCCTGGACTACTGGAGGGGGCGAGTGAGGGAAGAGGACTGGGTCATGAGTTCCTGGCCCACCTGGAACGTTGCCGGCTGATTATGCACGTTGTTGACCTGACCGGCTACTATGGATTGGGTGCGCTGGAAGGGTTCCGGACCATCTTAGAGGAGCTGGATGCGCACGTGTCGGGCCTGGGAGCAACGCCGCAGGTCGTACTGTTGAACAAGATCGATGCGGTGTCCGCTGAGACCGTCACGGAACATGTCGAACTCTTTACCAGAGAGATAGAATCGCTGAGACGGGCGGGCCATCCTGCCTTTTCCTTTCTCCTGGATGCAGAACTGCCCGCGAGCTGTCAGCTGATCTGGCCCGTGTCGGCCGTCACCGGAGCGGGGCTTCCTGCATTCCTACGCCGGTTTGGTCCCGTGGTAACCGGAATGGTGGCTGCTGCCGAAGAGTTCTCCCTGCGGTCCGAGGAGGTGTTGGAAGGGGGGAGGGTGGCGGAGAAACGGGAGGGGCATGTCACTTACCGGCCTCTCCAGGACCAGCCTCTCCAGGGTGCCGCGTCGAGATCGTTCGTCGTCCGGCAGGAAGACGGGCATTTTACAGTCCGCGGACAAGCCGTGCGCCGTCTGGTGAGTAGGTTTGACCTCGACGATGAGGAGGCAACACGCTATCTGGCTGAGAGATTGGATCGCCTGGGCGTGTATGCTGCTCTACGGGCACGGGGGGCGCAGCCGGGTGATGAGGTAGATATCGAGGGTTACGCATTCGAGTTCCAGTAGGGGTGCGGTAGTGGTTGGTGGGCGCTCAGCGAAGACGGTAGTGGTCAAGATCGGTTCCAGTACACTCACCAGTGTGCGCGGAACCTTCCGGCTCAATCCGGTGGCCGACCTGGTGGCCGAGATCTGCGAGCTCCACGGTGAGGGCCACAGGATGGTGCTGGTTTCTTCGGGGGCCGTCTCCTCAGGTATGGGTGTGCTCCGGCGCAAAAGCCGCCCGACCGAAGTGGTGGACATGCAGGCGGCCGCGGCTGTGGGGCAGGGGCGGCTGTTCCATATCTACACCGGACTGTTCGCTCACGAAGATGTGGTGACGGCCCAAGTGCTGCTGACGGCATTCGATGTGGCCGCTCGCACCCAATACATCAATGCCCGCAACACTCTGCGCCGGTTGCTGGAGTGGCGGGTGGTGCCGATCATCAACGAGAACGACACCACGGCGACCGACGAACTGTGCTTCGGCGACAACGACACGCTTGCAGCGCAAGTCGCCTTGCTGGTGAAGGCCGATCTACTCATCCTCCTGACCGACACCGAAGGCCTTTATACCGCCGATCCCAAGGAAGACAGCGCTGCCGAACTCATACACACCGTCGATGATGTGAGCAGCCTCGACTGTGTTCGTATCGGGGCCACGGGACCCCTTGGTTCAGGCGGCATGGGAAGCAAAGTGAACAGCGCCCGTGTGGCTATGAGTGGTGGGGTGGAGACGGTGATAGCCATGGGCGAACGCCCCGGTGTGATCCGGTCCTGTGTGGCGGGTGAGGATGTGGGTACCCGTTTTGCGCCCCGTCCTCTGGGCCTGTCTGCGTACAAACTATGGCTTCTCTACGGCAAGCCGGCTCAGGGTACCGTGGTGGTGGACGGTGGGGCGGCTAAGGCTGTGAAGGGAAGGGGGAGCCTTCTGCCGGTTGGGGTGGTGAGCGTGGAAGGTGACTTCAGCGCGGGCGATGCAGTCATGGTGGTCGACGAGCAGGGGGTAGAGCTGGCCAAGGGTCTGATCGGCTACTCGAAGCAAGAACTGCAGCGGGTCAAAGGACTGCACAGTGACCAGGTGACCGAAGTCCTCCCCCAGGCTTCGTTGGAAGCGATCCATAGGGACTACCTCGTACGTGTGTGTTGAGAAGGAGTGGGAGAATTTGGATACAAGAGAACTAGCCGCGGCGGCTAAGACCGCCTCTCGCGTCTTGGGCGTAGCCACTGCGGCCAAGAAAAACCGTGCGTTGATAGCTATGGCTGAGGCTCTCGAGCGCCGCTCGGAGGAAATCCTCGTCGAGAACAACGAGGACATCAACGAGGGGCGTCGGAACGGTCTCTCGGCAGCGCTTATCGACCGGTTGTTGCTCGACGAAGAACGCCTGCGCGGTATTGCCTGCAGCGTGCGCGATATCGCTGCCCTTCCGGACCCCATAGGGGAAGTGGTCGGGGGATGGCGCACCTCGGAGGGATTGCAGATTGAGAAGGTGCGTGTACCTTTTGGGGTGGTCATGGTGGTGTATGAGGCGCGTCCCAATGTGACCGTGGATGCCACCGCGCTCTGTCTTAAGACCGGCAACTCGGTTATCCTGCGAGGAGGCAGTGATGCCTACCGCTCCAACCGCATCATGGCGGAAGTCATTACCGGGGCTGCATTGGAGGCCGGTCTGCCCGGAGAGTGTATCCAGTTTGTCTCCAGCAGGGACCGGCAGGTACTCATTGACCTGCTCCAGCTTCGTGAACAGATCGACCTCGTCATCCCGCGTGGTGGGGAGTCCCTTAAAGAACTCCTCATCCAGCATTCGAGAGTGCCGGTCATATATGCTGCCGGCGGCAACTGCCACATCTACGTCGACAGGTCCGCGGACCTCAAGTCTGCACTCGATATCACTGTGAATGCGAAGTGTCAGCGGCCGGGGGTGTGCAACGCTGCAGAGACTCTGCTCGTCCATAAGGATGTCGCCGCTCGGTTTGTGCCGATAGTGCTGCGCGCGCTTCACGACCGTAAGGTGAAGCTCTGTGTCGACTCTCAGGCCCGTGATGCGGCCGGCGAGATTGGCTTTAACCTCGTTCCCGCTACGGAGGAGCACTACGCCACTGAGTTCTTGGGTATGGAGATGGCGGTTAAGGTTGTTGGTGATATCGACGAAGCCATCGATCATATCGCCCGCTACGGCACCGGCCACTCGGAGGCCATTATTGCGCGCGACCTGGAGGCCGGCCGTCGCTTCACCGAAAACGTCGATGCCGCCGTCGTCTACGTCAACGCCTCCACGCGCTTCACCGACGGTGGGGTATTTGGGCTGGGCGCAGAGATAGGTATCTCCACTCAGAAACTTCACGCACGGGGACCGCTGGCTCTCAAAGAGCTGACCTCGACGAAGTATGTGGTCACGGGATGCGGGCACGTCCGATAGTACCGGTGGAGGGCGATAAGACGACAGGCCTGTCTCACCGGTTCTCCTCTTTGACTGGGGACGATCCGATCTGCCGCCTAAAGGGACGGCAGGGGCTGCGCTTGGGCATCATGGGTGGCGCCTTCGATCCAATCCATATGGCCCATTTGGTTACGGCCGAGGAGGCTCTCACCCAGTTCGGACTCGACCAGGTTATCTTCATGCCGGCCGGTCACCATCCGCAGAAGCCCCGCCGCCTAGCCCCGAACGAGTTCCGCTACCTGCTCGTCTCTGTGGCCACGGCCGGGCATCATCGCTTTGTGGTGTCGCGCTATGAACTCGACCGTCAGCAGGTAGGCTACACGGTCGACACACTGGAGTACCTCAAGGAGACATTGGCCCCGGATGCGCAGGTGTATTTCGTGACCGGCGCCGATGCGGTGTTGGATATCCTTACATGGAAGGATCCCGTCAGGGTACTCGAACTATCTACTCTCATTGCTGCGACTCGCCCAGGATACGACCTTGCGCGCCTGCAGGGAGCGCTGAGTAAATTGCACCCGAGATTGAGTGGTTTGGGCTCGGAGTCACGCGTGCAGATTATGGAGATACCGGCTCTAGCCATCTCGTCCAGCATGATTAGGGATCGTCTGGCCTCTGGGCGGACGGTTCGCTACCTTGTGCCCGACCCGGTGGCTCAGCTGATCGAGAAGGCCGGCTATTATGCCGGCGCCGGCCCCACTCACCCGAATACGTGCACCCGTTGGTAGCGGCAGCAGCGTGATCTGGGAGAAGTGGTGATGACTGATCGGCGGGATGTCGCGGCTACGTCGGAGCTGAACGGGCCGCAGCGCGAAGCGGTTTTCTATGAGGGGGGGCCGCTCCTGGTACTGGCCGGTGCCGGTTCGGGTAAGACACGGGTGTTGACGCATCGTGTAGCTCATCTCGTCGAGAGCGGCCGCGTCCGGCCTCAGCAGATCCTGGCCATCACGTTTACCAACAAGGCGGCCGGGGAGATGCGCGACCGGGTGGCCGGGTTGGTGGGCCCTCCTTCGCGATGGATGTGGATCTCCACGTTCCACTCGGCCTGTGCCCGCATCCTGCGACAGGATGCGGGCCTGCTCGGCTATCGTTCCAGTTTCACCATCTACGATGAGGATGACTCGGCACGTCTTATCAAGCGTTGTCTAGAAGACTTCCGTGTGGATGTGAAGCGCTATCCACCCCGCGCCATCCAGAGACTCATCTCTGATGCTAAGAATAGGTTAATCGACGTAGATGATTTCGCGCGCGGCGGAATGGATGTCGCGGACGATCGTTATGGAGGCTCCGGCCACGGATCCGGCAATACCCGCCAGACCGATCGACACCCCGCAGACGCCTGGGACGACGGTGCCGGGTCGGGGTATCTAGATATCGCTGCGCAGGTGTACCGGGAGTATCAAAAGCGCCTCCTGGCTTCCAATGCCCTCGATTTCGACGATCTGCTCATGCGTACGGTGGATATCCTGCAGCTCTTCCCGGAGAGACTGGAGTACTATCAGGACTTCTTCCAACACGTGTTGGTGGATGAGTATCAGGACACGAACCGGGCTCAGTATCGCTTGGTGAAATTACTCACTGAAGAGCACCGGCAGGTCACCGTGGTTGGTGATGACGATCAGTCGGTGTACTCGTGGCGCGGGGCCGACATACGCAACATCCTCAGCTTCGAGGACGACTTCCCCGATGCAACCATCGTCAAGCTTGAGCAGAACTACCGTTCCACCAACACGATTCTCGAGGCGGCCAATGCTCTAGTAGCAAACAATCGGGGGCGTAGGTCGAAGAGCCTCTGGAGTGAGAGGGGCACGGGGGAGAAGGTCACCATCTTCGAATGCGGCGATGAGCACGAGGAAGCCCGCATGGTGGCGGACGAAGTGGTGCGTGTTCTGCATGACCGGCCTGCATCCGACGTGGCCGTCTTTTATCGTGTCAATGCTCAATCGCGGGTGCTGGAAGACATGTTGGTGCGGCAGGGTGTCCCCTACCGCATCGTAGGGGGGACCAAGTTCTATCACAGGGCTGAGATTAAGGACCTGCTTGCTTACCTGCGGGTGGTGGTCAACGCCACAGACGATCTTTCGCTGCTGCGCATTGTCAACACACCTCGCCGCGGTCTAGGCACCATCGCTATCGGCCGGCTACAGGCTTTTGCCGCTGAGAACGCCATTCCGCTCAGTGAGGTTCTGCCGGAAGCCCCCCGGGTACCCGGTTTGACCGCTGCGGCCTGCAACACGTGTGAACGACTCGGGGAGAGCTTCGCCCGTTGGACATTGGAGTGCACTGGGTCCGGCGACGATACGGGCGGTCACTCGGCGGCGGATGGTGACGGGCTTCCCGGTCCGGCGCCTGCTCCGGATACCTCGGTGGCCGGTTTGGTGCACATGGTCCTGGAGGAGAGCGGACTGCGTGCTGCCCTGCAGGCTGAGAGGACGTTGGAGGCTGAAGGGCGCTTGGAAAACCTAGACGAGTTTGTAGGGGTTGCCCAGGAGTTCGACCGCATGAACCCGGGCGGGACGTTGAGCGACTTCCTGCAGGAGATCAGTCTGTACGCGGATGTGGACGATCTGACCGGCGACGAGAAGGCCGTGACCCTGATGACTCTACACAATGCCAAGGGGTTGGAGTTCCCGGTCGTCTTCATAGCCGGCATGGAGGAGGGGCTCATTCCCCATTCACGTTCGCTTGACGAACATCGACTCGAAGAAGAGCGTCGCCTGTGTTATGTGGGCATGACCAGAGCCCGCGATCGTCTATACCTATCGCATGCTCGTTCGCGGACCCTCCATGGTGGTGGGAGTTATAAAGTGCCCAGTCGCTTCTTGAGCGAGCTTCCCGGACGGCTGCTTGAATATCGAGGTCGTTCGCAGTCGATCGACGGGCGTCTCGGACGCACTCCCTCTCTCAGCCGGACAGATCGCCGCCAAGCATCCCAGCGGGGTTCGAAGCCATCCGTGGACGGCTCAGCTCATCCCGCAGGGGAACGCCATCAGGTGGCCGGGCTTTCTACGGGCGACCGAGTGATACATGCCAAGTTCGGGGAAGGTGTGGTTCTGGGGATGGAGCCGGGTGGAGTCGTCCGGGTCTTTTTCTCTGATCTTGGCGAGCAGAAGCGTCTGCTGCTCGACTACGCTCCTCTGCGTCGTCTCTAGGCGGCTGCTGAAAACAAAACCCGGCCACTTCGCTAAGCAGCACGACAATGTGTTATTGGTCGCGCGAATAGCGCTGCTATTCGCGCTCCCTCTATTCCTCTATCCCTCCCTCGCACGTGCTGATCGCGTTCCGGTGGCGAAGTGTCATATAGCCTCTAGCTCTCAGCAGCCCGGCGGGCATCTCACCTGATCTCCTGGCTGCCGGGCCCCTCAGTCGAGCCGCGACATTTCAACAAACTTCTACTGGAGGCGGGGATTATGCACGCCGAGTGGCCCGGCGCTCTCAATTCATGCCTTTAGGGGGTATGTGGTGGAAAGTGTTGATTTGTGGGATGTAAGTGGGGTAAAGTGGGGCCGATGGAACGTCTCTTGTTACGCGGCGAATTCGAGCACACTTTGGACCCCAAAGGTCGAGTGACGCTGCCTGCGCGTTATCGCGATTACTTTAGTTCCGGCGCTGTGCTCGTCCGCTTTCCGGACGGGCAGCCCTGCCTGTGCGTCTTTCATCCAGACTCATGGGACGAGTTCGATAAGAAGTACATTGAGCCTCTGGATGTCTTCAAGAATGAAGCGGACGACTGGCATACACGGAGGCTCTATCGTAACCAGGATGAAGTGGAGCCGGACAGACAGGGGCGGGTGCTGATACCGGCACAGCGCATCAAAGACCTGGGATTGTCGGGCAAAGTCAAGATCCTGGGTGTTCGTACACATCTCGAGATCTGGAATCCCGAGACCTTGGCGGGGTTGGATGAAGAGAGAGGAAGATGATGATGTCTAGCGTGGCAGCTGCTTTTGTCAGGGAGATGGCCATGGCACATGTACCTGTTCTGACCCAGGAGCTGCTTGACGTGCTCACGCTGAGTCCGGACAGCCGCGTGGTGGACTGCACCTTTGGGGCAGGAGGCCATGCCGCTGCCGTGGGTGCCGAACTGGGCTCCGAGGGGTTCTTGGTGGCCTGTGACCATGATCCGATCGCCGAAGAATACTACTTGGACCTGCGCGACGACCTTTGTTGCCCGTCATGCTTCCTGCTGGGCAATTTCGCAGATACGCTCGGCGGATTGCTTGAAGAGGGGCCGGACGGATGGGCGGGGCAGGGGGCTACGCATATCTACATGGACCTCGGCGTGAGCAGCATGCAGATAGACACCCCGGAACGAGGCTTTTCGTATAACTATGATGCACCTCTCGACATGCGCATGGATCCATTGTTGCGGACCACCGCCGCCGAGATTCTGAATACATGGAGCGAAGGTGCACTGGCCGGACTGTTCGCTTCCTATGGGGAGGAGCGGTATGCCCGGCGTATTGCCCGAGCGGTGGCCGGCCGGCGTCGTATTACCCCGTTCGCCAGGACGGCGGAATTAGTAGAGACCATCAAGCGGGCGATTCCTACCCCGGCCCGGTTTGGTTCGGGTAATCCGGCACGGCGGGTCTTCCAGGCGCTGCGTATAGAGGTCAACGATGAACTGAACAGCCTGCGCCGGGCTCTGCCCGAGGCCTATGCTTTGCTCGAACCGGGGGGCGTCATGGCCGTGATCAGCTTCCATTCACTCGAAGACCGGATCGTCAAAGAGTTCTTTTCCGGAAAGGCGCGGGGATGCACCTGTCCGCCCGACTTCCCGATGTGCGTGTGTGGATGTAAAGCAGAGGGTGAGGTTCTTACCCGCAAAGCTGTGGTCCCCGGTTCGCGCGAGGTGGAGGTGAACCCCCGGTCTGCATCGGCTAAACTGCGCGCCTTGAGGAAGCTTTGATGGTCGCCGCGACCCGATCTTCCTGGATGGCGACATTCGAGGAGGGCCTACAACCTTCTCAGGCCGCTCGTCGTAGCGCTGCTCGCACCGCAGCCCGTGCCCGCCGCAGTACGCGTTACTACGCGCGAGAAGCGACGGCCCGTCAGCCTAAAGCTATACCTAAGGTTGAATCTTCAAACTATCGTCCCACACTCAAGGTTGTCACTAGACGGCGCTCTCGCCGAGGCGTGGTCATCATCTTTTTTGCCGTGTTGATACTGCTACTGGTGGTGGGACTGGGAGTCATCTGTCCGATGCTGGTGAGCTCAGCTGCGACGGGCTTGGAGTCGCAAACAGGTAGATTGCAAGAGCAACAGGAGGAATTGGCGGCGGCCGCCTCGGCCCTGTCGGCTCAGGTCTCGGCTCTGTCTGCACCTGAGAGAATTGCGGAACAGGCGGCCGTGCTCGGCCTTGCTCCGGCGGTCACGGTGCGGTATGTCGATGCTGAAGCAGGTAGTGTGCCGATGGGCGGTGGAGCAGCTCTGGAGGACGATGTGACCACGATCCGGCGGTGATATGGATGCGTCGGCAGTCAAGCAACAGACGTCTGGCCGGCAACAGACGTCTGGCTATTTTCATGGGCGTGGCCGTGGTCTTCCTGGCTGCATTATTTGTGCGTACCTTCTACGTGCAGGTGGTGGCGGCTCCAAGTCTTAAGGAGCAGGCCCAGGAGCAGTCTATCCGCACGGTAGCTTTGGATGCCCCCCGAGGTATCATCTACGATCGCGACGGTTGTCAACTGGCCGTATCGGCGGGTAGGGAGACTGTGTATGCGAATCCCAGAGAGGTTGCAGATCCAGACGCTGCGGCCGAGCGATTGGGAGACGTGTTGGGCCTATCGGTTGATGACTTGGCAGCCAAGCTGAGGAGAGACACGCAGTTCGTGTATCTCGCCCGCAAGGTTTCGTCGACTAAGGGCGATGCGGTGAAGGCCTTGGGACTCAGTGGGATCACGGTCTGTGCGGAGGACAAGCGTGTCTATCCGAACGGTGCGCTGGCACCCCAGCTACTCGGTTTCGTGGGTACGGATGGTACGGGCCTTGCCGGTCTGGAGAAGGAGTACGACGAGTTGCTGACGGGGGAGGCGGGGCAGGCACAGGTAGTGAGTGATCCGGACGGCAATAGGCTGCGCACCACGTCCCTTAAAGAGGCGGTTCCCGGGCGTTCGATAACGTTGACTATCGATGAGGGCATTCAGTTCGAGACGGAAAAGGTGCTGACAGGTGTGGTGGAGGAATTCAAGGCATTGAAGGCCTGCGCCGTGGTCATCGATCCCCGCAACGGGGAGATACTGGCGATGGCCAACACCCCGGTGTTTGATACCAATGCCTTCGGATCGGTGGAGGAGAAGGATCGTCGCAACTCGGTGGTGACCGACCAATATGAACCGGGATCGACCTTCAAGATGATTGTCGCGGCAGCTGCTTTGGAGGGGGGGCTGGTCACTCCTGACACTACCTTCACTCTTGGTAGGCAGGTGCAGGTGTACGACCGGGTGGTTCACGAAGCACATGAGGACAACCTCCCCTCTATGCGTGAGTTGAGTGTTACGCAGATAATCGCGCAGTCATCGAATGTGGGGGCCGTCGTCTTGGGAAAGGAAGTGGGCAAGGACCGTCTGGCAGACATGATCTACAAATTCGGTTTCACGCAGAAGCTGGGTATCGATTTCCCGGGTGAAACGCCGGGTATGATGTTGGAGCCCGATGACTGGTCGGGGACGACTATTGCCAACGTGCCTATCGGTCAGGGTATCTCGGTGACCCCCCTGCAGATGGCGGCCTCCTATGCTGCGGTGGCGAACGACGGTCTCCTCGTCCAACCCCACCTCGTTCGCGACGTCTCTTCTCCGTGGAGTCGACGGGTGGTCAGCGAGAAGGTGGCCGCTCAATTACGGGCCATGTTGCTGGCCGTCACCGAGGAAGACGGTACAGGCACCAACGCCTGCATAGCCGGGTACGAGGTGGCCGGTAAGACGGGCACGGCGCAGAAGGTGGATGAGAAGACGGGTAAGTACGCGGTGGACCGCTTCGTAGCTTCGTTCGTGGGGATGGTCCCGGCCGATGATCCTCGGGTCGTGGTGCTGGTCATGGTCGATGAGCCGAAGACTCAGCACTTAGGGGCATTGGTGGCGGCTCCGGCCTTTGCCGAGATCGCAGGCCTGTCGCTCAAGATTCTCGGCGTGGCTCCGAATGGGGCGGACTGATGGTCGTGCGGGGTAAGGCGGTCAGTCTCCCGGTAGGGCGGCGGGCATGACATCGATGACAGAATCTATTTGCGTGAGACTTTCAGATCTATTCGCGGGCCTGGGGGACTGTCGCTTTCTGGGCTCCTCCGAGACCCTGGTGCGTGGTCTCAGCTATCGAAGCGACGAAGTGGTTGATGGTTGCCTCTTCTTCTGCGTGCCCGGATTCGTGCGTGATGGGCACGACTTTGCTCCCGGTGCCGTAGAGCGGGGAGCCGTCGCTTTGTGTGTGGAGCGGCCCCTGGACTTGCCTGTCCCACAGGTCATAGTCTCCTCGGTACGAGAAGCCATGGGACCCGTGGCTGCCGCTTTCTACGGACATCCAACTTCACAACTCCGCACGGCCGGCATAACCGGCACAAACGGCAAGACGACGTCAGCCTTTCTGGTAGCTCATTTGTTGGACGAGGCCGGTCTTCGCGCCGGTCTTTTGGGGACCATTGAGCGCCGCGTGGGAGGGGTGGCCGCATCGACCGCCCGGACTACACCTGAGGCTATCGATGTCCAACGTGACATGGCTTCCATGATTCGTGCGGGTGATTACGCTATGGTCATGGAGGTCTCCTCCCATGCTCTGGACTTGGGCAGGGTGTTGGGCACCCAGTTTCACGTCGTAGCCTTCACGAATCTCACCCAGGACCACCTCGATTACCATAAGACGCTCGAATCCTACTTCGCCACAAAACAAAGGCTCTTCACCGATCCTCGCTTGACGAGCAGCGGGACGTCGGCCGTTATCAACATCGACGATTCCTATGGGAGGCGGCTGGCTCAGGAATACCCTTCCGAGCGCCTGTTGACCTGCTCGAGCGCCTCGGGCGGAGGGGTGGAGGCCGACCTGGTGATGAGGGATTACGTCATCGATGCTACAGGTAGTCGCGGTACCTTGGTGGTGCGCGGCAATGCTCTGCGGTATGTGGGGGGCGGTGGGGCCTCTGGGGGGCGGAGCGAAAAACACTTCAAGGTGGCGACCCACCTCGTAGGTGCATTCAACGTGGCGAACACGCTCACCGCACTCGGTATAGGACTGGGACTGGGGTTGGATATAGAACAGATGTTGGTCGCTCTAGAGCGGTTCCCGGGTGTTCCGGGGCGCATGGAGTCCGTCCACGTCGGACAACCTTTTGCAGTACTGGTCGACTACGCGCACACGCCTGATTCTGTGCGCAACGTCCTTGAGACGGCCCGGGCGATCACTACGGGGCGTCTGTTGGCCGTCCTAGGGTGCGGCGGGGACAGGGACGGGGGCAAGAGACCCTGCATGGGCCGCGAAGCAGAAGCTTTGGCCGACAAGGTCTTTATCACCTCTGACAACCCGCGGACGGAGGATCCAGAAGCCATAATCCGGGACATCCTCGGCGGGATGGTGGTCCCTGCCGCTGCGGTGGTGGAGGCCGATCGACGCAGGGCCATCGCGGCGGCCCTTATGGAGGCCCGGCCGGGCGACGTCGTGTTATTGCTGGGCAAGGGCCATGAGTCCGGCCAGGAGTTCGCCGATCGCGTTATCCCCTTCGACGACCGGCTGGTGGCACGGGAGGTGCTCGAAGGGCTGCATGGAGTGGGTCGATGATCGTCCTTACCGCCGAGGAAGTTGCCCAGGCACTCGATCTACATGCCTTTTCAGGCCCCGTGGAAGCGGTCGGTATCGACACCCGCACCATGAAGCCGGGAGATTTGTTTGTGGCTCTGCGTGGCGAGCGCTTCGACGGTCATGCCTTCGTGGAGACGGCTTTGGCCAAAGGGGCCTCGGCTGTGCTTGTGGACAAGGCCTGGTGGGAGGGAGACGGGGCCGGGATGCAGGTGCCCGGCATGTGTGCCCCTATCCATCCGGTCGCCGACACGCTGGAGGCGCTGGGCGCTCTGGCACGGGCCGTCCGCCGTAAATCGGGGGCCAAGGTGATTGCCGTAACGGGCAGTGTCGGCAAGACGGGGACCAAGGACCTCATCGCGGCTATGGCGGGCCGTACGGGTCGGGTGGTCTCCACCACAGCCAATCAGAACAATGAGGTAGGAGTGCCGCTTACCTTGTTGGCTCTTGAACCGGACACCCAAATCGCTGTGGTGGAGATGGGGATGCGGGGGCCCGGCCAGATCGCTGCGCTGACCAGGATGGCCGAGCCGGATGTAGGAGTGATCACCGCCATCCATCCGGTCCACTTGGAGTTTCTGGGGTCGCTGGAAGGTATAGCTGAGGCTAAGGCTGAGCTGATCTTGGCTCTGGGACCGGCGGGCACGGCCGTGATTCCTGCAGATTGCGACGCTATCCTTCCACATGTGGCCGACGTGCGCGCTCGAGTGCTGCGGTTTGCATTGAACCCCAATGCCGGTGGGGCTGATGTGTGGGGAGCGGTGCGCACGCGGCAGAGCAGAGGCAGTGCCTTGGTGTCGATCCATTGGCCTCACACCGAGGCGGAGGTGGAACTTCCCTTCACTTCCCGACACCGGTTGGAGAACACGATGGCTGCGGTGGCAGCGTGTTACGCGGCGGACCTCCCTGTAGAACTTTGTCTGTCGGGAGCGGCCGACGTGGTCTTTACCTCCTCCCGTGGTGACGTGGCGACGGTTGGTGAGTGGGTGGTCATTGACGACACATACAATGCCAGCCCGGCTGCGGTGCGTGCGGCGGTGGATGACTTAGTGGAGCTGGCCCAGGAGCGTGGTGGACGGCCCGTGGCCGTGCTGGGCGACATGCTGGAGTTGGGCCCCGAGGCCGAGCGCTTCCATGAGGAGTGTGGTGCCTATGCCGCTCGAATGGGTGTACAGGCTCTGTGGGGAGTGGGGCCGCTTTCACGGGCTACCAGCCGGGGATTCTGCCGCGCTGCGGGGATCGGCCAGAGGGCCGGGCACTTGGAGACGGTGAGTGAGGCCGGTCCGGTTCTGTCTGGCCTGCAGCCGGGTGATGTGATCCTGTTCAAGGCCTCACGGAGTGTGGAGCTGGATACCATGGTGTCGGCCGTCATGCAGAGCGCCGGCTGCAGCCGAACAGACGGAACGCGGACCGGTGCAGGTGGTGGGTCATGATTAAGATCTTGGCTGCAAGCCTGGTGGCCGTCATCATATCTCTGATCGCCGGCCCCCGCTTCATCAAGTGGCTCCATAGACGCGGTATCGGGCAGAACATCCGCGAAGCCGGTCCCGAAAGACACGTCCAGAAGCAGGGCACACCCACCATGGGCGGCCTGCTCATACTCGTCTCCGCCCTCATCCCGTACTTAATATTCGCCCCCAAAACCGTTGCCAGTTTGGTGGTGGTCATACTCACTTTCGGTTCCGGTGGCATCGGCTTTGCCGACGATTTGATCAAACAGAGGTGGCATCGTTCTTTGGGACTGAGCGGCAAGGTCAAACTGCTGCTGCAGGTGGGGCTCGTGCTCATCGCGGTCTTTGTGGCGCTGCGCTGGGGAGGGGTCGACACGGTGCTGACGGTTCCCTTCGTGCGGCAGGGGTTGGCTATCGGCGGTCTCTATTATGTGTTCGCCGTTATCCTGGTGGCTGGTTTCTCCAACGCCGTGAATCTCACAGACGGACTCGACGGACTTGCAGCAGGCACAGTGGCGGTCGCCCTATTCGCTTGTGCTGGCATCGCGTACCTGCGCGGTGATACCGACGTCGCCATCCTGGCGGCCTGTCTCACCGGTGCCTCTCTGGGCTTCCTGTGGTACAACTCGCATCCGGCTTCCGTCTTCATGGGAGATACCGGTTCGCTTGCTTTGGGGGCGGCGTTGGGAGGTATGGCGGTGATCACACAGACGGAGATCCTGATCCTGCTCATCGGCGGGCTGTTCGTTGTGGAGGCCCTTAGTGTCATGATCCAGGTGCTCAGCTTCCGCCTCTTTCGTAAGCGTCTCTTTCTCATGGCTCCCATCCATCATCACTTCGAGTTGAAGAATTGGTCGGAGACGAAGATCATCGTACGCTTCTGGATCATCTCCGCCCTGTTGTCCGCCTCCGGCCTCACCCTCTACTACTTGAGCTTCAATCAGATCGGACGGGGATGACGATGACCGGTCCTACCATCAGCGGGCCTATCCTGCCCGCGACCGGCCACCCGAATGGCCCCCTGGATGATCGTGGTGTCCCCGCCTCGGGAGCCACCCGGCGCGTCGGTGACCCCCGCACTGGGTTGTCGCCGTCGGTTACACGGGTGTTGGTCTTGGGAGCGAGTCGCTCAGGTATGGCGGCGGCTCTGGCTCTGAGGAGGCTGGGGTTGGGCGTGACGCTCGTCGATCGCAAGAAATATGAATCGGTGTCCGGTCTGGCGGAGCTGGTGGATGCCGGTGTCGACTTCATGACTGAGGACGAGCTGGCCGCCGGCCTGCCGGTCGCACAACTGGTGGTGAAGAGCCCTGGTGTGCCCGCCGAATCCCGTCCGATGACGATCGCCCGGGCCGAAGGGATACCAGTCTGGAGCGAGGTGGAGCTGGCCTATACACTCCTACCCAATCCCTTCAACGCTATAACCGGCACCAATGGTAAAACTACGACCACCATCCTGCTGGGGCATCTTCTGACTGTGGCCGGTCGACCGGCGCGTATTTTGGGAAACATCGGTATGGCCGTCAGTTCGGTGGTGGGAGGTGTGGCGTCCGACGAAGAGTTGGTGGTAGAAGTATCCAGTTTCCAACTCGAGGATGTACACGCGTTCCGCCCGGCCGTGGGTGTATTTCTCAACCTGACCCCGGATCACCTGGATCGCCACGGCACTGTGGAGCGATATCTAGCCTGCAAGGCCAATCTCTTCGCCCGGCAGGGGCCCGGCGATGTGGCCGTACTCAATCTCGCCGACCCGGCTGTGGCTGCCCTGGGCGAGGAATTGCTCTCTCGGCCCATAGGTCCCCGGGTGGCTTTTTTCTCCACAGCGGCCGCTCCTGTGGCGCGGAGCGGGACCGGCGATATGCGCCCGCACTCGTGGGTGGACGACGGCCGGGTGTTCTTGGAAGGCGAACCGGTGCTTCGGGTGGAGGAGATCATGTTGCCGGGTCGGCACAATCTGGAGAATTGCCTGGCTGCGGGCACGGCGGCTCTCGCCCGGGGAGTGGAGAGAGGCGCAGTGGCTGAGGGGTTGCGTACCTTCAAAGGGGTAGCGCACCGGTTGGAACGTGTAGGTATGGTGGCCGGGGTGACGTATGTGAACGACAGTAAGGCCACGAACGTCGACGCGACCCTCACCGCCTTGAATGCGTTTGGGCAGGGGGTGCATCTCATCTTGGGAGGCAGAGACAAAGCCTCCGATTACCGGCCTGTAGCACGAGCCTGTGCGAAGGGGTGTCGCGCTGTGTACCTCATAGGGGAGGCTACGCCTCTCATCGAGGACGCCTTCCGCCGGGTGCGCCTAGAGGAGGGTATGGACACCATCCCTGAGCCGGGACGATTCCAGGACTTGGAGCGCGCCGTCCACGCGGCCGCTGCGGTCGCCGTGCCGGATGAAATAGTCTTGCTGGCCCCGGCCTGCGCCAGTTTCGACCAGTACAGTGGCTTTGAGGAGCGTGGCGAACACTTCCGCGCGCTGGTGTCCTCCTTGGGTGGCGGCCATCGTGAGTAGGTCTTCGAGCGTCAGACAGGCGCGAACCCGCGCTACAGCCACCGGTGAGCGGGCCGGCCGGCGTCCGGATGTCACCCGGTCTCGGACTGGACGTACGAGGGGGAAAGCGGCTGTTTCCTATACCGACGCGGCCGTTTCCCCGTACGCGGGGCAGCGGCTCAAAGACTCGGCGCTGGGCCCCTACTACCTGGTTTGGATAAGTGCGCTGGTGCTCTTGGCCATCGGGTTATGCATGATCCTCTCCGTCTCAGTGAGCAAAGCGGTCACTCCTGGGGGGAGCACCTTTGACTACGTACGAGATCAGGGCATAACCGCCATCATAGGTGTGCTGCTCATGATCCTGATATCCATCCTCGACTATCGTCGCTGGGTACGGATTGTCTCCGTGATTGCCCTAGTCGGAGGGATCCTGTTCCTGCTCGCGATGAACATACCCGGGGTTAGTACGGAAGAGAAGGGGTCGTCCAGTTGGATCATACTGGGGCCCATATCTTTGCAGCCTTCAGAGTTCGCCAAATTGGCTCTGGTCATGGCCGGTGCCCATCTGCTGTCAATGCGACGTGTGGTGCCGGGCGACTTCAGGTCGTTGATGGTCCCGTTCGGTGTGGTCGGGTTCGGCATATGTGGTCTGGTGCTTCTGGAGCCGGACTTGGGTGCCGCTGTGATTACGGCCGGGCTCGTCCTAGGTCTCTTGTGGGTGGCAGGTATGAAGGTGCGGCACTGGTTGCCCCTCGCTGGGGCGGGAGTAGGGGTGGCGCTTCTCTTCGCACTCACCAGTTCAGTGCGTAAGGCCCGCATCTTTTCATTCCTGGATCCTGGCGCTGACCCGCAGGGAGCGGGCTGGCAGTTGTCCCAGGCTCTCGTGGCCTTGGGTAGGGGGGGATGGTTTGGTGTGGGGCCCGGACAGAGCGTCCAGAAGTTCACCTGGTTGCCCGAGGCCCATAACGACATGATTTTTGCCATCCTGGGGGAAGAGTTCGGTCTGCTGGGGACCGGAGCTGTCATCCTGCTCTTCGTGGTGTTCGCGTTGGCTGTGTGGCGTCTTGCCCGACAGTGTGCGGACCCCCTGGGTAGGTATCTCCTGGCCGGCTGTGGCATGCTCGTCATGCTCCAGGCTGTGGTGAACATAGGGGGAGTTGTCGGGGCTTTACCGATCACCGGCGTACCATTGCCCTTCATGAGCCTCGGCCGCAACAGTCTCCTGGTCATGTTGATTGCTACGGGATTAATACTATCTGTGGCCCGTTGGGCACCGGCTCGACCAACAGTGGCTTCTGACAAGGGGTACAACAATGTCACGTATATTGATCGCCGGCGGAGGGACGGCGGGCCACGTCGTACCCGCTCTGGCGTTGGCTGATGTTCTTTCGGATCGGGGGCACGAGGTAGCGTTCTGTGGTACAGGAAGAGGTATGGAGAAGGACCTGGTCCCCAAAGCCGGCTATCCTTTTTCGGTGATCCGGATTCGTGGCTTCAGCCGTCAGTTGGGGCTCTCCACCCTTCAGACCGTGGGGTCGATCCCGTTGGCGGGTGTGGATGCGTGGAAGTTGTTGCGCAGCTTCCGGCCGCACTGTGTGGTGGGGGTTGGCGCCTATGCATCAGGTCCGGTGGTGGCTGAGGCGGCGGCTACCCGTGTGCCCACCGTGGCCGTCGAGATGGATGCTCATATGGGGTGGACCAACCGGATTCTGAGCCGGGTGGTCGACAAGGTCTGTCTTTCTTTCCCCGACCCCAGTCTGACGGGGGCGAAATACGTCTACACGGGTCGTCCGCTGCGCCCCAGCCTCTTGACGGCGACCCGGGAAGAAGGTCTGTCCCGCTTCAGCCTCGACCCGGGGCGTCAGGTCGTCTTAGTGTTTGGGGGCAGCCTTGGGGCGCGCACCCTGAATACCAACACCCTTTCCGCCTTCGGTACTTGTGATACCTCTTTCCAAGTCCTGCATGTGACGGGGCAACGGGAGTATGCTCACGTTGCGCGGGTATTGGCCTCACCGGATGCCAATCCGGCCTACCAGGCCTTCCCTTTCTTGGACGACTTCCCCCTAGCACTGGCTGCTGCCGACATGGTGGTTGGTAGGGCAGGAGGTTCGGTGGCCGAGGTTCTGGCCCGAGGCGTTCCGGCTCTGCTGGTACCCTATCCGTTGGCGGCCGGTGATCACCAGACCAAGAATGCGCGCATGGTAGCAGAGGAAGGGGCGGCGCGTATGGTCGCCGATGCCGATCTCACTCCAGACATCCTGACGGCCGAGGTGACGGCGATCCTGCAGACCGAGACCAATCAACAGATGCGCGCGGCTGCCTTACGACTGGCCCGTCCCGACGCTGCTTCCCGCATAGCCGACGTCATAGTAGAATTACTCTCTTCCAATCAGAGGAACGATTGATCATGATTGAACCCACCCTTGTCGAGACCGCTCCCAGTGCTGCGTCTGCGCAGGTGCGTAGTCTGCACTTCATAGGCATCGGCGGCGCGGGTATGAGCGGTATCGCGTTGGTTCTCCACGATCAGGGCCACCGTGTCAGTGGCTCAGACCTCAAGTCGTCGCGCTACGTGAACCTCCTTGAGACGGCAGGAGTGCCGGTCAGCATAGGTCACCAGAGTGCCAATCTTGACCACCCCGACGTCGTCGTCATCTCTTCTGCCATACCGTCCCACAATGCCGAACTTGTGGAAGCACGTCGCCGTGGCATCCAGGTGGTCAAGCGGGCGCAGGCATTGGCATGGATCATGGAGGGGGGGCGGGGGATAGCTGTGTGTGGGACCCACGGCAAAACGACTACGACGTCTATGATCAGCCGTGTGTTGGTCGATGCGGGAGCCGACCCCACCTTCTTGGTGGGGGGTGAGTTGAACGATCTGGGCTCTAATGCCCGCCGGGGGAAGGGCGAGTTCGTCGTATGCGAGGCCGACGAGTCGGACGGCTCTCTGCTGCTCTTGAGCCCCGAAGTGACGGTCTTCACCAATATGGAATTGGATCACCACAGCCACTACCTGCATGTCGACGATGTCGCGGAGGTCTTTGCGGAGTTCCTCGAGCGTCTCCCGGCTGCAGGTCTCCTGGTGTACTGCGGGGAAGATGAGAGGGTCTGTGGGTTGGCGGCTCGTTGCGGTAGGCGCGTCTGCTCCTACGGTTTTGCCGATCACCACGACTACCAGGCCCGGGCGATCGAGAGATGGGCGTTGGGCAATCGCTTCGAGGTGTGGACCGGCGGAAGCCGTCTGACCGTGGTCGAGCTCATGGTCCCCGGCCGGCACAATATCCTCAATGCACTCGCCTGCTTCGCGACCCTCCACGAGCTGGGGATAGCGGCTGTGGATATAGCGGCGTCCTTGAAATCCTTCGGTGGGGCCGTCCGTCGTTTCCAGCGCAAGGGGGAGCGTGACGGTGTAGTGGTGGTTGATGACTATGCTCACCATCCGACGGAACTCAAGGCCACGCTGTTGGCGGCCCATGAAGGGCAGTGGGACCGGGTCATCGCAGTCTTTCAGCCCCACCTCTATTCGCGGACGGAGTTCCTGCACGATGAGTTTGCGGCCGCCCTGTTGGAGGCCGACGTCGCCGTTGTCACCGACGTCTACGGCGCACGTGAGGACCCCCGCCCCGGCATCAGCGGAAAGCTCATCGTCGACAGCATCCTGCGGCTCGACGGCAACAAGCCTGTGGCCTACCTGCCCCGTTTGGCAACGGTGGTCGATTACCTGGACCGCACAACGCGCGAGGGTGATCTCATTCTTACCCTGGGGGCGGGCGACATCCATCGGGTTGGAGAACGCTTTCTGCGTGCGGACTGACCTATGGGTGTCATGAGGCCGGCCGGGGTCATGACGCTTCTCCAGGATCTGCAGGCGATCTCGGGGCTTCGCCTATGGACGCAGGCTCCCCTAGCACCCTTCACCACCATTGGGACCGGCGGTAATGCCATGCTGCTCCTCACCGTCTCGCATCAGGAGGCTCTTGTGGCCGCCCTGCGTGTGCTGGAGGGGGCGGCCACGCCCTGGTTCTGCCTAGGGGCGGGTTCTAATCTCCTGGTGGCCGATGAGGGCTGTTCGACTGTGGTGATCAAGTTGGGTGAGGGCTTTCACTATGTAGAAGGGCTGCCTTCCGCATCCGATTGTCCCGCCGATGGTGAATCGGTCACGTTGACTGTGGGGGCGGGCTCGCACCTTGCTCATCTGGCCGCGGTGGTCGCTGAGAGCGGTCTCTCCGGATTGGAGTTCGCCGGCGGTATACCGGGGTCTGTAGGAGGCGGGGTGGCCATGAATGCAGGGGCCCATGGTGGGGCTTTGGCCGACGTGGTGGAGGCGGTGCAACTGGTCTCGTCTACAGGGGTGGTCTGGCGGTCGGCCGGCAGTCTGGTATGGGCATATCGGGAGTGCAGCCTTCCATCGGGATCGGTGGTTACGGCCGTCCGCCTCCGACTTCTTGCCGGCGACGCGCAGGTTGTCGTGGCCGATCATAGAGTCTTGCTGCGTACTCGCCGGCGTTCCCAACCGCGCGGTGTGCGGACGTTTGGGAGCGTCTTCAAGAACCCCCCGGGCCACTCTGCTGGGAAACTGCTCGACGAGGCGGGGCTGAAGGGAGTCCGGCGAGGCGACGCCGAAGTATCAACCGTGCATGCCAATTTCCTCGTCAATCTGGGGGATGCCACTACGGCCGACATGCTGGCGCTGATGACGTTTATGCGTGACACTGTCCACCATTTCCATGGGATCTTGTTGCAGCCGGAAGTGAAGCTTGTTGGCCGGGACTTCCCCTGGGATATCATCGACGATTCCGTATCTCCCGGCCTGCCCGGTGGCCGTGGATAGGAAGGTCCGTGAGCGGCGCCGCTCCATTCATCGTGCGCGTGGTCGTCGGAGGGCGGGAGTGGTCGTGCTCTGTGTGGCGGTGGTCGTGGCCGGTATCGTATTCATGTGGCTACGTTCGTCGGATGTCTTCTCCGTCCAGACGGTCACGGCCACAGCGGTGAGGTACGTCAACACAGAAGAGATCAGCCGGGCTACCGCATCCGCTCGAGGAGCCAATTTGCTGGCCCTCTCGGTAGGTCCCATCGAGGATAGTCTGGAGGCCCTACCCTATGTACGTTCGGTCCGCGTACTCCGCCGCTTTCCCCATACGCTTGAGGTGCGTGTGGTGGAGCGGGATCCCGTTGCCCGCGTTCGAACCGGTGAGGGCAACACATGGTTGACGAGCGACGATGGGCGGGTCCTAGAGAAGAAGGATGACTCAAGTCTGCCCTTGTTCGTATCGGCACAGAACCTACACCTCAAGGCCGGTGGCACACTTCCTCCACCGGTGATACGGGTTTTACCGCTGGTGTCCCTTCTCAAGCATATCCCTGCGGAAAACACGTTGCCGGCGGTCGATCATGTCGGCGTCGCGCCGACCGGGGAGGCTACGGTGCACTTCGCCGGAGGCATGGAGCTCCGCCTGGGGGAGCCGACACAGCTCGAGCAGAAGTTGAATGTGACGGCTACTATCATCCAGCCGTACTTGAGGGATGGGAAGCAAATTGTCTATGTGGACGCGAGTGTTGTCGACCGGGTGGCTGTCAAGGCACGGTGAACGTGCTATTGTGCGGCCATGCAGGAATCGGACAATGAACGGCGTACTACTGTTGGATAGAAGACGATATGGAGGTCATTCTTCTATATGTATTCTATATGTAGGTATGTAGGCCATTCTGTGTCACACGGCTAGGCAGGTCGATGTCCACCACAAGTATGAAGTGATGGTTGAGGGTTACGGGCACAACCTCGAGTCGCGGTCCTATGATTGGATAACGTTGGAGGTTTGAAGGAATGAACGACACGGGGTCCAGCTACCTTGCGGTGATCAAGGTGGTGGGAGTGGGTGGCGGAGGTACGAACGCCGTCAACCGCATGGTCGACGCCGGGCTCAAAGGCGTCGAGTTCATCGCCGTGAACACAGATGCTCAGGCTTTATTGATGTGCGATGCCGATGTGAAGCTGCACATCGGTGGCAAAATCACTAGAGGTCTTGGTGCCGGTGCGAACCCTGAGGTGGGGCGGGCCGCGGCAGAAGAGAGCCGGGACGAAATCCGGGAGCTCCTCAAAGGGGCGGACATGGTATTTGTCACGGCTGGTAAGGGGGGCGGTACCGGCACCGGTGCTGCGCCGGTTATTGCGGAGATCGCCCGGGAGTTGGGTGCTCTGACGGTGGGTGTCGTCACCAAGCCGTTCAGCTTCGAGGGGCGCAAGCGTGGTACGCAGGCTGAGGCGGGTATAGACACCTTGGCCAAGAAGGTCGACACTCTGATAATCATTCCCAATGACCGTCTGTTGCAAGTCGTGGAGCGCCGTACGTCTATCATTGAGGCCTTCAAGGTGGCCGATGACGTTCTTCGCCAAGGCGTGCAGGGCATAACCGACCTCATCACCGTCCCCGGGCTGATCAACCTTGATTTCGCCGACGTGCGCACCATCATGCACAACGCCGGCTCCGCTCTTATGGGAATCGGTGCAGCCAGCGGTGAGAACCGCGGCGTAGAAGCAGCCAAGTCGGCCATCTCTTCGCCGCTACTGGAATCCTCCATCGAGGGGGCTACAGGTATCCTCCTCAATATCAGTGGCGGATCCAACATCGGCCTGTTCGAAGTCAACGAGGCAGCGGAAGTCATCGCCAACGCGGCCGATGCGGAGGCGAACGTCATCTTCGGCGCTGTGATCGACGAGTCTCTCGGCGACCAGATGCGTGTGACTGTTATCGCCACGGGCTTTGATTCTGCCCGCCAGGTGCAGATTGTGAGTTCGCGCTCGGCTGATGCGGCGGCCCCGGTTGAGGACGTGGTGCCGCAACAGACTGAGCAGTTCGAGATGAACGAGGACGTTTTGGAGATCCCCCGCTTCCTGCGTGACAGAGATTGACGCCGGGGTAAGGACTGATTCCGAGAGAGACCGACACAACGGTGCGACATGGACCGGCGATAGAGTGACCTTCGTTAGACACGACGGGGCACTTTCAGAGGTTCCGCTTGCAGGGCGTATCGATCCTGCGGCCCGTGCCCGCCTGCGGGTCTGTGAGTGGGCCGGGCTGGAGGTTATCGAAGCTCGTCTTCCTGGGCCCTTCCGCGTTATGTTCACGACCCGTCAGGGCGGCGTGAGCGCCGGCCCCTATGCGTCTCTCAACCTCTCCTATCGTGTGGATGACGATCCCAAACTGGTGGCCGACAACCGTGCCTGGGTGGCGGCTGCCGTCGACTCGCGCGGCCGTGACATCGCTTCTCAGCAGCCTCTTCGGCTGATTAGCCCGACCCAGGTGCATGGGGTGAGGGTGGTGGGAGCGGCCGAGTACGCCGCCGCTGGTAAAGGCGATGGTTGTGACTCCATTGAAGATCCCTGTGACGGCTTGGTCATCCATCCGCTACTCGATCAGGGGTTGGCCGCACTCCTGCTGTTCGCCGATTGTGTTCCCTTGGTCTTGGTGGGGGAGGTCGACATGGCTGTGGTCCACGGCGGCTGGCGCGGGATCCTTGACGGTATCGTCCGGCAGGCCGGTCGAGCTATGACCGGTCCTCCGGGCTTGGCCATCATCGGACCCAGCCTGGGCCCCTGTTGCTTCACAGTGGGACGAGAGGTGGCGGGTGCGTTCGCGGATCGATTTGGGACGCATGTGGTGGTGGAGGAGGAAAGAGTCGATCTGTGGGCTGCTGCCTCTGTGGCGCTGGAAGAATTGGGGGTTAGGCGGGGGCAGATAGTCAACCCTCGACTCTGCACGGCCTGCAACCGCGATCTCTTTTATTCCTACCGGGCCGAGGGTCCCACCACCGGCCGTCACGGCTGTGTCGCATGGACGGCGGCTGCATGAACGTGGGGTTGGAAAGCCTGCGCAAGAACCTGGCCGAGGTGGAGCGCCGCATCGACGAGGCGTGTGCACGGGCCGGGCGCAGTGACACGCCACGTCTGCTGGTAACGTCGAAGTATTTGAGCGTGGAGGAGATGGCACCCTTCGAACCGGCAGGAATCCGGCTCGTGGGGGAGAACAGGGCAGAAGGATTGGAAGAAAAGTACCGGAGGTGGGGTAACCTCTTGGAGTTCCACTTCATCGGTCACCTCCAGAGTCGCAAGGTTAAATCGGTGCTGCCGTACGTCTCGTTGATCCACTCTGTGGAGTCAATTTCGTTGGTGCGGGAGTTGAACCGGAGGGCAGAGGGCGAAGTAAGGGTATTGCTGGAGGTCAACGTGAGTGGGGAGGAAAGTAAGTATGGTATCCTCCCGGCGGCCGCCACCACCTTCTTGGAGGAGGCTGCGGTGTATGAGAGGGTTGTGTTCGTCGGCCTGATGACCATGGCCCCCCTGGTGCAGGATCCTGAGGACGCACGGCCCTCCTTTCAGGGGCTGCGGATGCTGCGTGATGATCTTGCTACCAGGTTCGCCGGCCGCTATCAGCTCACCGAACTATCCATGGGGATGAGCAACGACTATGAAGTGGCCGTCGAGGAAGGCGCGACTCTCGTAAGAGTCGGTAGTGCGCTTTTCTCTAATGTATAAGGAGGCATACATGGCTGCCGGAGGCATCTGGCGCAAGACGCTCGTGTATTTTGGTCTCGCCGACGAGGACGAAGACTACAACGATGACGAGACTATCATGACACAAGCCGACCCTGAAGAAGCGTATAAGGACCATAAGGACCGCTTGAACGTCAGGAGGATCGATCGTAGCAGCCGGCGCCGCCAGTCGAGCGATTTTGATGACATCTTCGCAGAGGAACATCGCTCGTCGCGTGCATCCATTCGCCCTCTCCCTACCGCTGTGGAGAAGCCCCAGGTACGGGTGCACCTCGTGGTGCCCAAGAATTTCAACGACGCGCAAATGATTGCCGATAAGTTCAAGGCCGACGTCCCGGTTATAGTCAATCTGCAGCAGACCGACACCGAGCTGGCTAAGAGATTGATCGACTTCACCAGCGGCCTCACTTATGCCCTCGATGGAGGTATGCAGCGGGTGGCTGAAAAGGTCTTCCTGCTTACACCCAAGGGTGTCGAGGTATCCGCCGAGGAGCGGCAGCGTATCGCGGAGAAGGGTTTCTATAACCAATCCTGACCGGTCGCCGTCCGGTGGGGGCCGTCGGCCGCGTCTGTCCGGTATAGTCCGGTCCACGCACGATTAATCGACATCTGAGGACGGATGATATGGGAATCATCGTTGGAGTAGTGGGAACAGGCAACATGGGCGCTTCCCTGGTGCGCGGATGGTCTCGTGCGGCCGACGCCGGTATATCCGTTCTCGTCTACGACGTTATCCAAGAGCGCGCGGCCGAGCTGGCGTCGAGTGACCGTGTAGCTGTGGCTGCCTCCGCGGGCGAAGTGGCCCATGAGGCCCAGGTGGTCCTTGTGGCTGTGAAGCCGAAGGACGTAGCCGCCGTACTTGAGGATATCCGTGGCCGGTTGGGCGAGGGGTCCATCGTTGTGTCCGTTGCAGCGGGTGTGACTGTAGCGACCCTGCGCAAAGCCACTGGGGCAGGACCTGCTGTGTTCCGCATCATGCCGAATCTGGGTGTCGAGTTGGGAGAAGGAGTCGTCGCCGTGGCAACCGAACCGGACACATCGCCGGAGGCGGCTGCTGTGGTCGGGAGGTTGCTGGCCCCGTTGGGTCTAGTGGAGTCCATCCCCGAGGAGCAGTTCGATGCTGTTACGGCCGTATCCGGCTCTTCCATAGGCTTCTTGGCTTTGGTGCTGGAGGGTATGGAAGACGGAGCTGTGCGGGCAGGGATGCCGCGGACTACAGCCAGGGCTTTCATCCGCCAGACGGTTTTGGCCGGCGCGCTCCTCTTACAGCGTCATCCTGGATCGGCTGCCGACGTCAAGGACCGGGTATCGTCTCCCGCAGGGACGACTATCGCCGGCCTGGCCACCCTTGAGGACCGCGGGGTGCGTGCGGCTTTTGTGCGCGCGATTGAACAGGCGGCTGAACGGAGTCGCTGTCTGCAGGATGCCGGTCGTCCTATTTTGGGTCATTCCAACGAAGGGTAAGCGAATGAAGCTCACGCCTCTCGACATCCGACGTAAAGAGTTCAAACGGTCCCTGCGTGGCTACGCGGGGCAGGAGGTAGACGTCTTCCTCGACGAAGTGGCCGATGAGTTCGAGAGAGTGTTTCGGGAGCACGCGGAGATGCGGGATCGTCTCCAGCCCCTGGAAGAGCAGCTGGAGTCGCAGGCACAGATGAAGGCGGCCATAGAGAAGACGCTCGTCACGGCGCAGGTGCAGGCTGATCAGGTCCTTGCCAATGCGCGCAAGGAGTCCGAACTCATCATGCGCGCTGCGGAGCTCAAGGCCCGCGATATTGCGAGGGAATCGTACAGCGAGACGCAGCGGGTCCAGCAGGCTCTCGTGCAACTCAAGCATCTCGAGGAGGAATTCCGCTTCAAGTTCCGCTCTCTACTCGAGGCCCACTTGAATCTGCTCAGCGAGACGCCTATCGCCACACACGGGCCTGAAGTCGGCACCCTGGCGGCGGATGTGACCGTCGGACCCTCGGATCACACGGCGCCGGAAGCGCAGGCAAATGCGCAGGCAAATGAGGTGACGGTCGAAGAAGATACGACTCGACAGGATGAGTCGCCCCCTATGGTTTCGGGAGCGACGGCCTTGTCTGCCGTTGACGACGACACACCAACCGAAGAAGTGGTGGCTCCCGACACGGAGACTGCGGGTGTGTCCTCGGTGCCGGAGACGCCCGACACGGATGAGGTGGTGGCAGAAGAGTCCCTTCCGGTGGACGATGCTTTGGCTGATTCCTCTCTCGGTCATCCGACGGACGACTTGGACGACACGTTTGTGACGTCGGAGACGGTGGCTAAGGAAGAAGATCGCACTATCACTTGGTAGGGATGGACGTTGGTAAGGATGGACGATCCGGCACAGACAGGACCGCGCCCAGCTATTCGACGGCTGGAAGACGGTCTGCTGGTGGGCTTTCGGGTTAGCCCTTCAGCCACCCGCACCGCGATCCGAGGTCTCTATGGGGACCGCATCAAGGTGTCGTTGAGCGCGCCGCCTGAAGATGACCGGGCCAACACCGAACTGGTTGAGTCGCTGGCCCGTTGGCTGGGGATGCGCAGAGATACCATTCGTATCCGGAGTGGCCGGGCCAGCCGGGACAAGGTCGTGGTTTTTACGGGCCTGGACGAAGCGGAACTCCAAAGCAGGCTGGCCGCTCTCCTCGCGGGCCGGTGAGGGGGCTCATGAATCGTGAGGCTTGAGGTGATGAGAATCGGACCCGAGTCGGCGGTCACTCGGCGCCGGATTATCCTCAAGTGGAGTCTCCTGGCCGTAGCGCTTCTCTTCGCTTTGGCCCTCGATCTGGTGACCAAGAGCCTGGCCGAACACCATCTGGCACTCGGGGAGACGCACCAGATCACATCCTTCTTCTCCCTGCAGCGCACGGTGAACAGCGGGGTCGCCTTTGGCATGTTGCGGGGCGGTGGCACGTTGATCATCGTGGCCAACATCATCGCCATACTCATCGTCTTGTTCTACGTCGTCCTGGAGCGCCGGCCGTTCTTGGGTGGTATCAGTGGCGGTCTGATCATCGGGGGCAGCTTGGGCAACCTGGTACAGCGGTTGAGCGCGGAGGGACAGGTGACCGATTTCATTAAGCTACCCCACTGGCCCAATTTCAACATGGCCGATGTTTTCCTAGTCGTGGGGATTGCTGCTGTGCTCTTAGGGCTGATCGCCGAGACGGTGCGTGTATGGAAGGCCGGCCGTCGAGAGACGCCGGCCGCTCACTGAGGTATCTCGTCGCATGTCTTCCCGCGTGCTCAGCTTCGTCGTCGATGCTGGTGATGCAGGAAGGCGTCTTGATGCCTTCCTGGGAGGGCAGGAGGAGATGGGCAGTCGCTCGCGTGTGGCCGCCCTCATCCGGGCCGGAGCGGTGACCGTCGATGGCGTCGAGCGTCCCAAGAGCTACCTCATCAGCCGGGGAGAGGAGATCGTCGCTCGAATACCCGGGGAGGCAGCATCCTCGTTGGTGGCGCAGATGCTGCCCGTATCCGTGGTCTTCGAAGACGAATGGCTTCTGATTGCGGACAAGCCCGCCGGCATGCCGGTCCATCCGTCGCAGGGTCACGCGGCGGGGACGCTGGTAAACGCCCTACTTGAGCATGGGTTGGCCGGGGGAGAGGCACACCGGCCCGGTATCGTACACCGCCTCGACAAAGACACATCGGGGCTATTGGTGGTGGCCAAGTCCCTGGAGGTGTACCGGCGGCTGGTGGAGATGATGCGCGAGCGCCGGGTGATCCGTCGCTACCTGGCTCTTGTTCATGGGACCTTTGCAACAGAAAGCGGCACGATCGAGGCTGCGGTGGGTCGTGATCCGGTCCGCCGGCTGTCGATGACCATAGGTGGCGTGGCGGCGCGAGAGGCTGTGACCCACTTCAGTGTCCTTGAGCGGATCGGGGATTTTACTTTGGTCGAGGCCCGCTTGGAGACGGGGCGTACTCACCAGATCCGTGTGCACTTCTTGGCCATCGGTCATCCGGTGGCCGGGGATCCTATGTACGCCCGCCGGGATCCGTTGCTCTTGGGGCGCCAATTCCTACACAGCTACCGTCTGTCGTTCGACCATCCTATCACCGGTGAACGACTGAGCACGGAAGCTCCTCTCCCGCCTGATCTTTCAGCAGTCCTGGAGCGTCTGCGTACGGAGATCGCCGACCGTAGCACGTGACCTGGTGGGATACTGGTCCTAACGACGATACGTGATCTGGAGGGTGTCTGATCTGGAGGGTGTTGGTCCTGGGGGCGGCATGTGGTACAGGTGACATATCCGTCTGAGCCGGGGGCCTCGTGGCCCACATGCTAGACTTCCCGCACTCAGGCCGGTCTGTTCCCTGATGACGATGGCAAAGCATTGCAGGAGGTTTATCTCGTGGCAGATGTGTTCCCCGACGAGTTGGCGCGTGATTGGCCCTCTGACGCACTGGCTATCGACACACTCAGGATGCTTGCCGTGGATGCGATAGAGAAGGCCAATTCCGGTCACCCGGGCATGCCCATGGGGGCAGCCCCTATGGCGCACACTCTCTGGACCCGGCATCTGAAGTTCGATCCGGCCGATCCGGCTTGGCCCGATCGGGATCGTTTTGTCCTGAGCGCCGGCCATGCTTCGATGCTTCTCTATGGACTGCTACACCTCTCCGGGGCCGGACTTTCTATCGAGGATCTGGAGGATTTTCGTCAGTGGGGAAGTCGCACGCCGGGTCATCCAGAGTACGGTCGCACCCCAGGTGTTGAGACCACCACGGGACCTCTGGGGGCCGGTTTCTCCAACGCCGTGGGCATGGCCATCGCTGAGGCGTTCCTGGCCGCTACTTTTAACCGGCCGGGCCACACCGTGATCGATCACTTCACCTACACGCTGGTTGGCGATGGAGATCTCATGGAGGGTGTGAGCTCCGAGGCGGCTTCGTTGGCCGGGCATCTCGGCCTAGGCAAGTTGATCTGCCTCTATGACGATAACCGTATCTCCATAGAGGGTTCCACCGATCTCACCTTCACGGAGGACGTGGGTCTGTGTTTCGAAGCCTATGGGTGGCAGGTGCTCACGGTGCAGGACGGACTTGATGTCGAGGCCATCGATGAAGCCATCACCGCGGCGCAGGCCGACACGGACAGGCCGTCACTCATCAAGATCCGTACCGTCATTGGTTTCGGCAGCCCCAATAAGGCAGGCACTGCTGCCTGTCATGGCGCGCCTCTGGGGGCGCAGGAGACTCTGCTGACCAAGAAGGCCCTAGGGTGGCCCGAAGATCTCTTTTTCGCCGTGCCCAGCCGGGTGCGGCAGCAATACGAAGAACGGGCGGCACAATGCGGGCAGGCAAGAGCCGAATGGTTGGAGCGGTGGGCGGCCTACAAGAGTGTGTATCCCGACCTGGCTGAGCAATGGGAGGCGGCCGTGGCCGGCAGGTTGCCTGACGGTTGGGAGGACGTGTTGCCGGTCTTCACGGCCGGTGAGAAAGTGGCTACTCGGACGGCTTCGGGCAAGGTCTTGAACGCCCTCGCGCCGTTGCTGCCAACCCTCATCGGAGGTTCGGCGGATCTGGGTCCATCGAATAACACCATCCTTTCCGAATACGCGAGCTTCCAGGCATCTGATTATGCCGGACGGAATATTCATTTCGGCGTACGTGAGCACGCCATGGGCGGCATTCTCAACGGTATGGCTCTTCACGGAGGTCTTTATCCCTACGGGGGCACCTTCTTCATATTCTGCGACTACATGCGTCCGGCTCTGCGCCTCGCGGCCTCGTTGGGTATTCCGGTGGTCTACGTCTTCACACACGACAGCATCGGCTTGGGAGAGGATGGCCCCACCCACCAGCCCATCGAACACCTGGCCTCGCTGCGTGCCATGCCGGGTCTGACTATCATTCGGCCCAGTGATGCTGCGGAGACCGTCGTAGCTTGGAAGGCCGCGCTGCAACGTCTCGACGGCCCGACTGCCCTCGTCCTGACCCGGCAGAAGGTACCCGTACTTGATCGTGCCACTCTCGCTCCGGCCGAAGGTCTGCTACGTGGTGGCTACGTGCTGAAGGATACGGATGAGGTGCGGCCGGATGTGATTCTCATCGCCACCGGCTCAGAGGTGGTTCTGGCTCTGGAGGCCGCGGCGCTGTTGGCCGGGCAGGGGGTGGCCGCTAGGGTTGTGGCCCTGCCCAGTTGGGAGCTGTTCCAGGAGCAGGATGAGGCCTATCGAGAGCATGTGTTGCCCGCAGGTGTGCGGGCTCGGGTGGCTGTGGAAGCAGCCTCGAGCTTCGGCTGGGAGCGGTACGTGGGCCCCTGTGGCAGGGTGGTCGGTATCGACCGGTTCGGAGTCTCGGCTCCTGCCGAAGTGCTCTATCGGAAATTTGGGATTACTGCTGAGAACATAGTCAGACAGGCTCACGAATCTATGGCCGTGGCAGGGCGCCGGTCATAATGAACCGGCCGGTCTTATCCGGCCGGCTGCGATATCCCCCTCGAATGTCGCCAAGACTCCGGCTGCGGTGTGCGCGTCCGGGCGGCCGGTGTGTGCTCATCGCGACTCGAGCTGGGCATCGTTTTTGGGTAATCGAGGTACAAGAGTCTTATGTTCAACTCCAAGACCATGTTCAAGTATCTCATCATCCAGTTGACGCAACTGGCGGTCATCGTCGGCGTGCTGGTTGTAGTGCGCAGCTTTGTGCACGTGCCGGCCTGGGTGATCGTCCTTGTGCTGGGCGTCTGGATACTCAAGGACATCATTCTCTACCGCTGGCTTTGGCGGGCCTACGCTTATCCCGACAGCGACCCGCTGAGCGAGCTGGTGGGCATGGAGGCAACAGTTGCTCAGACGCTGAGCCCAGAGGGCTTCGTGCGGGTGTACGGGGAGCTGTGGAAGGCGCGCCTGACGCTCCCGGAGCCCGGCGAATCAGCCGGCAGGCATCCATTACTGGAGCAGGACGCACGAGTTAAGGTAGTGGGTGTGCGTGGCAGCACGTTGCTCGTAGAGCCCTCGCTCTCCGACTGACTACCAGCGAGATCTGGGGTCTCGTGTGCAGTCGTCGGGGCGTGACCCTACCGTGGCGGCAGTTTGGCCTGCGCTTCCCGACCGGCGGGAACGAGCCTGATCTCCACGTCGCAACCTACGGCCTTGGCATATTTCTTCAACGTACTCACCGAGGGCGAGTGACTGCCGGTGCCCTCCAGCCTTGAGACTGCGCTCTTGGTGGTACCCATGGATACGGCCACCTGCTCCTGCGTGAGCCCCGCGCTCACCCGTGCGGCCAGCAGTTCGCGCGCCAGCGCGTACTCATCTTCGAGACCCTTGTAGGCTTCGGCGAAACCCTTGCGTTCGAGAGCTTTCTTGAGGAAGGCCTCGTGATCGTGGGAAGCCGGCTTGTATTCAGTCTTGGGCATCGCTCACCTCCTTCATTCTCTTGCGGGCGACGGCTATGTCCGATCTCGGGGTGGCTTGCGTCTTCTTGATGAAGGCGTGGAGCATCACTACACGCTGCCCTACCAGAAAGCAGTACACTGCTCGCCCGATGCCTTCAGGTCCCCGGGGTCGAAGCTCGAAGAGCCCGTCGCCCAAGGGGCGGGAATGCGGCATCTTGAGCATCGGTCCGAACTCGATCAGAAGCTCGACCAAGCGCGCATAGTCCGCCAGGATTCCGACCGGCCACGACTCAATCTCCCCAAGCACGTGCTGATTGAAGTATTCGACGGAGTAAGCCACGAGGATATGTTAGCAAATATGCTAACTATCATCATTACGCGCAGCGTGAAGACTCGTGTTTGAATCCTGGCCACATTCAATTGAGCAAAGGATGAATGACGAGTGGGCTGTATCCTGCCGTTACATGAGCCGGCACCCGCCGGTCCACATCTACCAACAAGCCACGGCTGGGCTCTTCTTGACCGCGGACGAGGAGGCAGGTAGGGTACGATCAACCAGGCAACAGATGGGGACGGGACGATGGAGGATTATGGCCGGGGAGATGAATGACGGGGTTCGTAGAGCGAAGGTCATTATGGACGGCGGACAGGTGGGGCGCACTCTGGCGCGCATGACACACGAAATCGCCGAACAGGCTCCCGACCTGACCGCGATAGCGCTGGTGGGCCTGCAGCGGCGGGGAGTGGAATTGGCTGCACGGCTGGCAGGTCTCATGGGGTCGTTTTATGGAGTGAAGCCCCCCACAGGAGCCATCGATATCACCTTCTACCGGGATGACCTCGATACCCGCTCTTCTCATCTCGCGCGGCATCGGTACGAGCAGCCCTCAGTTCACTCCACGCACCTTCCCTTCGATGTTAACGCCAACACGATCCTGCTGGTCGACGACGTTCTCTACACGGGCCGCAGCATCAGGGCCGCCATCGACGCCCTCTTCGACTACGGTCGTCCGGCCGTAGTCCGTCTGGCGGTGCTGATAGACCGGGGGCATCGCGACCTGCCCATACGACCCGATTTCGTGGGCAAGAACGTACCTACCAGCCGCACCGAACAGGTGGTTGTCCACTTAGTGGAGACTGATGGTCTGGACGAAGTGATCATCGAGGGGTGACGACCAGCGGTGCCCTGACGCGCCGTGACAGTCCTTGGGTCAGGGCGGATGCGGCGTCCGTACTCTCGGTGGCCGACTGTCTCGCGGCCAGACCCACGGCTAGGTGGTAGATGAACCATCCGTCGTCGGTGAGGAAGTACAGGGTGGCAGCCTGCCCGTCGCACTGTAGTGCCAGGCCGTCGTTGAACGGAGTAAAATCGGCCACGGCCATGAACGGGATGCGAAAGATCTGCTTGGAGCCGGCGAAGTAGAGCTGCCGGTCGGTCATGACTGCTATGCCCTGATCGGTGGGGAGGTAGTCGATGACCGGCGCTCGGCGCTCTCGCAACTCCTCTCGGCTCAGAATACCGGCGGAGGGCACCTCATCGGCGGTCGCCCGGCCGTCTCGATATCTCACGGCGCTGGGCCGCTCGTAGTAGTCGACGTCATCGAACTTCCAGATGAAGGCTTCGCTGGGCAGCAGGTCGAATGGGAGATCGGCCGGGGACCCCATCTGCTCAGGGAGCGTACCCTGGAGTAGTTCCCTGATGATGCCTGTGCGTCTAACCCTTCCGCGGGCACCATTCCACTCCGATCGGTCTCCCGGCAATCCGAGGTCATCGCGCAGCTTGAGCAGGGCGGCTTCTTGCTCCTCGGAGATCAACTGGCCCTGCAAGGTATCATCTGCGACCGTGTCCCAGGTTGTGGCCAGCAGACCGGATAGGCAGTCTGGGGCCACGGCGTAGCGTATGGCCACCTCGTCTATCTGCTGCTTGAGGTCTTCCGGCGGGGTTGCAGGTGCAGCGGCCTCGGCGATGAGATCGACCATGGGTTGCAGCGCTTCCCGACAGGCGTCGTGTTGTCGGATGAGCCAGCCGGCCTCGTTTCCACAGAGATCACAGCGCGCCATGGGGGCCTCCTTGTTGCTGAGTGTGATATATCTAGCATGCGATCGCTTAGCAGGCTGCTGAACTATGACACTTCGCTGCCAGAACTTCGTTTTAGCAGCCTCTTAGACCGAAAGGGTACCGCATGCATCTCGTCTCCATCGATGATCTCACCTCGGCCGAGATCGAGAACCTTTTCAAGCTGAGCGATGGGTTCTTGGAGGTGGCCGCGCGACCCATCAAGAAGGTCCCCACTCTGCGGGGTCGTACCGTTGTGAACCTGTTTCTCGAGCCCTCCACACGTACGCAGGCGTCGTTTGAGTTGGCCGGGAAGAGGCTCTCGGCCGACGTCATCAACATCAAGGGCTCCTCGTCGAGCGCGTCCAAAGGGGAGAGTCTCAAGGACACCATCCTCACTTTGGATAGCTACCGGCCGGATATCATCGTCATGCGTCATCCACGTGTGGGCGCTTCGCGCATGGCGACCCGCTACACCAGTGCCTGCGTTGTGAACGCGGGAGACGGTACGGGTGAGCACCCCACCCAGTGCTTGCTCGACCTCTACAGTCTGCGGCGGGAATACGGTGACCTGCAGGGGCTCAAGGTGGCCATCGTGGGTGACATACTGCGCAGCCGCGTTGCACGTTCCAATCTGTCCGGTTTCCGCAAGATGGGCATTGACGTTCGTCTTGTTGGGCCGCCCACGTTGATGCCGCCCGGCATCGAGTATTGGGATGTTCCCATCTATCACGATCTGGAGGCTCTCGATGAGGTGGACGTAGTCTACCTGCTACGTATGCAGCTCGAGCGGGCCAAGGGCAAGGTACCGCCGGTGCCTTCGCTGCGGGAGTACAGCCGCGTGTGGGGGGTGTCTCTCTATCGAATCAAGCCCGGCCAGAAGATCATGCATCCCGGCCCTCTCAACCGCGGCGTCGAACTCTCGGGCGATCTGGCCGACGACGAGCATTCGCTCATCCTGCATCAGGTAGAGTCGGGGTTGGCCATGCGCATGGCCGTCTTCTTCCAGTGCCTGGCCGGCAGTCTGGATGAAGAGGCTACAGCCTAGGTGGTGGAGGGCGGCGCCAAGGACTTCGTCGGCCGGCAGACGCACGGAGCGCGACAAGCCGCGCTCCCATCCGGCGCCTTGGAGACAGGGTGGCCGGAGGTTTCGGTGCGTGTGGGGCCGCGAGCCCGGCGTGTCCGCCTGGTGATATCGGCGGCGGAAGGGCTGGTGGTGGTTGTTCCCCGGGGGTTTGACCACAGCCGTATTCCGGACATCATCGCAGACAAGAAGGCTTGGATCGAGCGGACCTGGGAGCGGATAGGAGGGGCACACCGGCCGCAGGCCGGTGTCGCGCCCAGCCTGCCGGATCGCATCCTTCTATCTGCCGTGGACGAAGAGTGGTATGTGGAGTACAGGCCGGCCTCTTTCGGGAACGCGCAGGTGACGCTCCGCCCGGCGAGGGCGGACCTGTGTATGTGTATAGAGGGCGGGAGGGAAGACCCAGAGGCCTGTCGGCAGTTGCTGCGACGGTGGTTGGCACGGAGGGCCAGGGCGGCCTTGGTCCCCTGGGTCGACACTCTGTCGTCGAATCATGGTCTGCACTTCGAGAGGGTGTCGATACGTCACCAACGCACTCGTTGGGGGAGCTGCTCGTGCCGGGGGACCATCTCCCTCAACGCACGCCTGCTCTTCCTACCTGCCGACCTCGTCGACTATGTGCTGCTGCACGAGCTCTGCCACACCGTGGAGATGAATCACTCCCCGCGCTTCTGGCGCATGCTGGAAACACACTGCCCGGGTAGTGTGGAGTATCGGAAACGCCTCCGCACTGCGGGTGACTATGTGCCGGCCTGGCTGGACCGTCCTTTGATAGGAAGTTGAGGAACGGCCACGTCGGTCACCGGATGCCGGGCGGCCGGCAGGGGCGTGGTACGGGATACGGTCCGGTCGCCGGCCGGGTGGACCCCTCAGCCTATCCGCGCTACCATGAAACGACCTTTAAACGAGTCCAGTGAGACCGAAAGGAACGTGTGATGGACCCCCTTCTGTGTACCACGGGTCCTAGGCTCGCCTGTCGTGCCTTTCCCAATGAACGTTTCCTCCTTCCACGCGTGCATCTCTTCGACCCGTTGCATGGGGTCGATCTCGAGGGCGACCTCCTGGTGGAGGGAGGGGTGGTGGTGGACTACGGATATGAGCTTGAGCGGAGCGGCTGTGAGGAGGTTCTCGATGACGTGTCCGGCTGCTGGGTGCTTCCTGGATTCGTCGATCCACACGTCCATTTGCGCACGCCCGGCTTTGAATACAAGGAGGACCTGGCATCAGGCTCACAGGCAGCTGCTTCCGGAGGATACGTAGCTGTAGTGGCTATGGCCAACACCGACCCGG
This sequence comes from Thermoleophilia bacterium, assembly GCA_050943595.1. Taxonomy (GTDB): domain Bacteria; phylum Actinomycetota; class Thermoleophilia; order RBG-16-64-13; family RBG-16-64-13; genus JAXGXJ01. Next base: position 89,486 of record JBMNPM010000008.1, read on the forward strand.
TGATCGATTCGGGTCCATTAGCCTCCTGGGTACTTGAGCATGCCGGACGAGAGGCGGTCGTGCGGGTAGGACAGGTGGGGTCGGTGAGTAAGGCACTGGCGGGTGAAGAGCTGGCCGAGATGCGTGAATTGGTCGACGCCGGTGTGGTGGCCTTCTCCGATGATGGTAGGCCGGTGGCGGATGCCGACCTGCTGCTACACGCCCTCCGCTACGTGCGCGGCGCTGGGCGGCCGATACTGCTTCACCTCGAAGACCGAAGCCTGTCTCTCGACGGCGTGATGCACGAAGGCAGATGGAGTGCCCGCTTGGGTCTGCGGGGGATCCCTGCGGCCTGTGAGGCCGGGATGCTGGCCCGCGACCTGGAGATCATCCGCTACGTTGCTGCGGAGGGGGCACGTATCGTCGCCGGACGGGCACAGGTGCCCGCGGATGTGTCGGTGGACAACGTCGGAGCGTTGGGTGTCCCGCTGGTGCATTTCCAACACCTGTCAGCGGCCGACAGTGTGCGGTTGGTGCGACAGGCCAAAGAGGAAGGTGTGCCCGTGACCGCTGAGGTTACGCCGCTCCACCTGCTTCTCACGGATGAGCGGATGGCCGGATTCGACCAGAATCTCAAAGTAAATCCACCCCTGCGGTCGGCAGAAGATCGTGAAGCCCTAGTGGCGGCCTTAGCGGACGGAACCATTGACTGCATAGGCGGCGATCATGCTCCGCACGCTCCCCAAGAAAAGGAGGTGCCCATCGAGGAGGCGCTCAGCGGCAGCACTGCGCTGGAGACGACCTTCGCCGCCCTGCACACGGGGATGGTGCTCACTGGCAGGATATCGTTGGAGCGACTGGTGGAGGTCATGTCGGCGGCTCCGTGTCGTATCTTGGGGTTGCCTGAGCCGAGTCTGCGTCTCGGGGCGCCGGCGGACTTTTGTGTGGTGGATCGAGAGGAGACCTGGCGGGTGACGCCGGCCTCGCTGCGGGGTAAGAGTCGCAACTGCGCCTTGTTGGGCGAAACGTTCACTGGAAGGGTGCGCATGACGGTCGTCGATGGGGCGCGCCGCTTTGTGCGCGCCCGAGGGGAGATCTGATAGATCTGATGCATGACGTCTATAGCGTCCGCCATCGGTTGGAGTGGTTCAGGAATATAGTGGAGAAAGGCAGGCATACGTGATGGCAGGGTCCGGTCCGGCAGGCGATCAAAGACATGGTAAGGGCAGTGGGAAGCCGACTGAAATCAAGGTGAGACTCACCGAAGAGGTTGCGTCGGGCACCTACGCGAATACGATGCTCGTTCAGCACAGCCGTGAGGAGTTCGTCATGGACTTCATCATGACGATCGGTGAATCGGGTGTGGTGGTGTCACGTGTGGTGACGAGTCCCGCACATATGAAGCGGATAGTCCATGCTTTGGAAGAAAACCTCAGAAAGTATGAGGCCGCCCACGGCCTCATACAGGGAGCGGGCGGCGAGCCGCCCATGATCCTGCGCTTTCCGCCGACCGGCGGGACCAACTGATCTGGGAGGTGCACGATGGATGAGGGGGCTGCACATGGAGTCGGGAAGGTCCGGCTGCGTCTGCGCCTGCACACGCTTCTGCTGACGCTAGGGGTGTTTCTTGCGGTATTCGTCTGCTCGATCGTATCGACGGCACCGGCTCAGGCGGCGGACAACAAGCTCACAGATCCTGGACGGAGCGTACAGACTCCTGGTCCGGCCACCCTCGATGTCGACGTGCTGGTCTTTTCCACTCAGACCTCCGGATTGGCGGCGGTGCGCGAACTGGCTGTCATTGCTCCTCATCTGAGGGTGGCTTTGGTCTCCAGCGGCAACATGCTGGAGACACCTCTGGCTCAGGGTTTGTCGTTGGAGGATGCTCGGGAGATAGACCGCGTGTCTGGTGGCTTCTACCAGGAATGGCGCCAGGCTGTGATTACCTCTTACGGTCGCCGGGGGCTGTCGCCCTTCACCAGCACCGGTCGACTGGCCTATGAGCCGGAAGTGGCTGCCGACGCTCTATGGTCGCTCCTGTTGGGAGGGCGGAGCGGGGACAGATTCTTCTTCTACTCCGCCCACCTTCTGGCCGCCGGCGATCAGGGTGAGGAGCGCTACGCGGATGTCAGGGTTGAGGGTGGGGGTGTGCTGCGCATCACCACGCGCTACTTTATCGATGCCAGTGTGGAAGGCGATCTGGCCAGGAAGTTGGGGGCCGATTATCGGGTCGGCCGCCACGAGGCCGTCTACAACGACGTGGCCGGTCTGCGGCCACAGTACCCTGGTGCGGCCAACAGGTTTGAGACTGCCCCTCAGCGCTTCTCGCCCCTGCTCACATTAAAGGTGTACGAGGGCGGTACGGCACCGCGCATCTCCAGGCTTATCCATCACAACTATGATCCTGCGAGCTATCTGGACATGGGTACCTTCAGCTCCAAACATATCGAGGCTTTTGGGATGAGTTGGTCGATGACCACAGCCGTGCTGCCTAATGGGAAACGGGAGCTCAACGAGACCTGGAACGACTGGCCGGATGTGGGTCTGGCTTTTCAGTGGGTTTTTGCCCCAGAACGGCGCGGAGAGATTCGCCGTCGCGTGTTGCAGTGGTCGATCAACCGAGTTCGTTATATACAGGAGCATGGGTATCCGTATGTAGGTCTGGCTACTGTGCCTCAGAAGCTGTATGTGCGGGAGGGGCCGCGTTTTATAGGTCTGGATACATACACGGTCGATGAACTCCGTGCCGATGTGGCTCGGGAGACCGTGGCGGTTGGCTGCTACTGTGAATACGATCGTCACGATGCCTTCTATCCCACACATATCGCCCAGACTCGTTACGCACGTGTACCCATGGGGGCCTTGATAGTGCAGGATCACCCTTGGCTGCTGGTCTCCACGGGTGTGTCTGTCGACTGTGCCACCTACAGTTCGGCTGTTCGGATGGAGCACACCCGGGCGGCAATGGGTGGGGCGGCGGCGGCCATAGTCGCCGTGGCCGATCAGTCTCTGCTGCAGCCCGACCAGGTGCCCTATGAGCCGGTCAGGAGCCTATTATTGGGCCGAGGCTATCCCCTTGATGTCACGGCTGGGGTAAATAGATAACCTATCCGTCGGCGGATACGCACTCGGGAGGCTGCTGAACAGTTCCACGTGCGTCGTGTATGGGCAGGGGTGTCCCAAAGCGTTTGTACAGACCTGATCATCGGTTGGGAAGGAGGGCGGGTATGGGTGTAACTATGCGTTGGTTCCGAGATCGCGAGACCCTGATTTTTGTCACCCTCGATCCGCCTTTCCGCAGGCCCGAGTGGGCTGCCGGTGAGTTGATCGACTACGAGGGGAAGCCCTATCGGGTCACTCGATGGGTCGAGCGTCCTCCGGTGAGGCTGAAGAGAGGCGGGTCGGTGCGCGAGTGGGAAGTGTGGGGACGCCGGGTCTCGGTGCGTCGGTTGCGTGCCGAACTGTCCGCCGCCACCGATCGGATACTGAAAGGCGAATGAGTTCTTCTATCCTTCTCTCCGCGCGTGCCGATCGCGTTTCGGCGGCGAAGTGTCGTATTTCAGCAGCTTATTAGGCCTGTATGCGCTGTTCGTGGGGGAGGCTGAAGTGGACCAATGAAGAGTAGACACTATGCTCTCATCGCTGTCGCCATCCTCGTCGCCATCGCCCTCGTGTGCCTTGCTGGCATGCTGCTCTGCGGTTGCGCCGGTGGTGCTTACCCGGCGGGTAGCGGCCCGGGCGACGCAACCATCTCCGTAGGGACCGGCACGCCGGACACGGCTGCCGACGCCGGCGATGCCGTCTTATGGCGTGCCTTCAAGGAGAAGGCGACCGATTTGATGGTCGAGGGGCGGGGGACGGTATCCAAGATCCTGACCGACGATGACGAGGGAGACCGTCACCAACGGTTCATTGTGACGTTGGCGTCCGGGCAGACTCTTCTGGTCGCACATAACATCGATGTCGCTCCCCGGGTCGATGCGCTGCAGGTGGGGGATACGGTGTCCTTCAAGGGTGAGTACGAATGGAACTCACAAGGCGGAGTCGTACATTGGACGCACACTGATTCGGCGGGGAGGCATCCGGCCGGGTGGATTGAGCACTGTGGGCAGTTATACCAGTGACGTAGGGTCTCAGATCATGGCCGGTCCCGCCCGGCATGCTTCTCTCGCGTGTTGATTGCGTTCCGGCGGCGAAGTGTCTTCACCAGCCTCTACAGGATCGACCAGATGGTGGCAACCACGAAGGCCAGGTAGAGAACGCCCCCGAACAGGAGCGAACCGACGCTGAGGCCTTTCTTGGTCAGGCGCAGCCGGCCGTAGAGGAGGATGCCGGCAAACAGCGCCACCCCGGCGGCGACTGTAGCGTGCCAGTCGTTATTCCCCCATAGGCGCCAGTCGGTGAAGGCCATGCCGATGGCCACAGGGAACGTGCTCTGGAAGACCATGGCTCCGGTGATGTTGCCGAGGGCCAGAGTGTCCTTCTTCTGGCCCATCCACATCACGCTGTTGAACTTCTCCGGGAGTTCCGTGGCAAAGGGAGTGATGAGCAACGAGACTATCAAGGCCGGCACCTTGAGCGCCTCGGCGGCTTTGGTGAGTTCGGTCACGAAAAGGTCGGCTCCGAAGATAATTGCCGCGAGCGCCACGATGATCTGGAGGATTACCAATTTGAGTTGAGGGGAATCGGCTCTGCGGTGGAAGAAGAGGGGCCTGCACTCGCCCTCGAGATCGCCCTCGGTCTTCGCGGTCTGGCGCACGTACGCTCCGTAGCCCACGATGAGCCCGACCGCCACGACGTAGCGGAAGTTGCCTATGTCAAGTATGCCGGCCAACACGGCTATTGCGTAGGCGACGAGGAAGAACGAGAGGTCGCGCCTCATGATCGTTTTGTTGAAGCGGAGCGTGCGTTCGCGCTTGCCGGTCATGGAGAAGATGACAACAGAGAGTCCACACATGAACATAGCGAGAGTGGCAAGCATGAAGGGGGCGCCCAGTATGGCGCCGATGCCGATCTCGTTGCCTGCGTCTCCTTCTGAGAACAAGATGGCGATGAGGGGTATAACCGTCTCGGGAAGCGCGGTCCCTACCGCCGCAAGGACACTGCCTACGACACCCTCACCCAAATTGAGCTTGCGGCCGAACCATTCGATCCCATTGACGAAGAGCTCACATCCGACGAGGATTACCGCGAAGGCCACTATGAGAAGAAAAACGATCATCGCGGGATTTTAGCTGATGCATCTTCGGATGGGGAGAGTGTACGCATCATCCGACCGGCGACTGCCGTTGCCGGCTCCGTCATGTTGCCGTCTCCGCCGTATGGACAAATCGTGCCATAAAGCGTTAACTAGTGGGGTGGAAGAAGTGATGGAAGAAGTAAGACCGGCTATCGTTGATGACTATGCGGCCATCCTCGGGCTGCTGGCCGCCGATTTCGTGGATAATCTCACCCCGGAGGAGCGCCGGGGTGGTTACTTGACGGCGCGGTTCACTCTGCAACAGATCGATCAAATGGCTCGGGATGTGGGGATCATCGTCGCTGTGGAGCAGGGCGGTCTCGTGGGGTGCTTGTGCAACTTCAGCAGGGATTTTGACCACGGCTCTCCTGTAGTGGCCGAGATGGTCCGCCGGTTTGATCGAGTACGCTATCGCGGAAGGCTTCTGGGTAGCTATGAGCTGTTCATCTACGGCCCCGTGATCGTCGCACGAGGGCGACGTGGTTGCGGTGTCCTGCGCCGTCTCTACGAGCGGTTGCTGATCGAGGTCGCCGGACGTTACGAGGTGGGCGTTGCCTTTGTGGCGCACGACAACCCATCCTCCATGGGCGCTCACCGGACCGGCTTGGGCATGGAGCCGGTGGATGACTTTGAGTGCAACGGCAGCCGTTATACGACACTCGTGTTCGAGGTTCCTTCGCCCGACTGCCTCTGCGAGTGATCGTCGGCCGGCCCCGGGTGGGTGTGTTGTCATCGCACCGGTTCGGGAAAGTACAGTGGAGCGTCCCGGGACGAGTGCGAGCCTGAAGAAGGTAGCGAGGGAGGGCTCTGGGCTCCAGGTGCCGGCACCTGGGGTGTGCTTGGGCGCCGTGTTTCTCTTCTGTCTGGCCTATGCTGTAGGATAAAAAATCGGAACCGGTCTACTTTCGCGCCCCAAGGATTGGAGAAGGGTACTTGGCACGTCTGGAGGACCTGCTACCCAACACGGCCATTCGCGGCATACTGCCCGACGGTTCTGTCACGGTAGTCAGCGTGCAGTGGTTTGGCTCCGACGCTCTTGAACTCACCTACAAAACTGCTACCGGTAAGGTGGCCAACGAGATCCTTTATCGCCACGACGAGGGGCGTCTCGAGGTTGTCGAGGTGGGGCGTCCCTGGAGCTTCGACGGCGACGGTGATCTCTTCCGCCTGGTCTCCGAGGCCGAGCGCATCCGTCTCGCCCACCTCTTCGATCCGGTCCTGGCCGTTCACACTTCACTGGTCGATCCGCTGCCGCACCAGATCACCGCTGTCTACCAGTCCATGTTGCCGCGCCAGCCCCTCCGTTTCCTCCTAGCCGACGATCCGGGGGCCGGCAAGACCATCATGGCGGGGCTCCTGATGAAGGAACTCATCGCCCGCGGCGACCTGCAGCGCTGCCTGGTGGTCTGCCCCGGGAGTCTGGCTGAGCAGTGGCAGGACGAACTCTACCGCCGTTTTCAGCTACGGTTCGACATCCTCACCAACGACAAGCTGGAAGCCGCCGTCACCGGCAACTGGTTCCTGGAGACCAACCTGGCCATCGCCCGCCTGGATAAGCTCTCCCTCAACGAGGACGTGCAGCAGAAGCTCCAGGCCCCCGACTGCCGCTGGGACCTCATCGTCTGCGACGAGGCCCACAAGATGGCCGCTACCTTCTTCGGGGGCGAGGTCAAGTACACCAAGCGCTACAAGCTCGGCCAGTTGCTGGCCGGGCTTACCCGCCACTTCCTGCTCATGACCGCCACTCCTCACAACGGCAAAGAGGAGGACTTCCAGCTCTTTATGGCTCTTCTGGATGGCGACCGCTTTGAGGGACGCTTCCGAGACGGTGTCCACACTACCGATGTCTCCGACCTCATGCGCCGCATGGTGAAAGAAGGGCTGCTCAAGTTCGACGGCACCCCGCTTTTTCCCGAGCGCATCGCCTACACCGTCCCCTACAAGCTCTCCGACCTGGAGACCCGCCTCTACAAAGAGGTCACCGAGTACGTCCGCGAGGAGTTCAACCGGGCCGACGCGCTCCAGAATGACAAGCGGGCCGGTAGCGTCGGCTTCGCTCTCACCATCCTGCAGCGCCGCTTAGCCTCCTCACCGGAAGCCATCTATCAGTCGCTCCGCCGCCGTCGAGAAAGACTGGAGAGTCGCCTGCGCGAGTTGGAGGTTTTGGAGCGCGGGGGCCGTGTCGCTGTGGTCCAATCGCCTGAGGTGCCGGAGATCGACCAGGAATACGCGGAAGATCTGGACGAAGCCCCTGACAATGAGGTCGAGGAAGCCGAAGAGGAGATTCTCGATCTGGCGACCGCCGCCCGCACCCTTGCCGAGCTAAAAGCGGAGATCGACACCTTGAAGGGCCTCGAGTCACTGGCGCTCAACGTCCGTCGCAGTGGCACCGACACCAAGTGGTGTGAGCTCGCCGGTCTTTTTGACGAGGTCTTCAGCGCCCGCCCGGCGGGTGACACTGCAGCGGACGTTCACGGCGCTAGGATTGCCGATATCATCCCGCCCGAGGAGCTCTCGCCCACCAGCGGTCTGACCGAGAGTTCCTTTGCACCGCCTGATCCCAAGCCGATCTCCCGGCCGGTCCCCTCACCGCATCAGAAGCTGGTCATCTTTACCGAGCACCGGGACACTCTCTCGTACCTTCACGACCGCATCACCACTTTGCTGGGACGCTCGGAGGCTGTGGTCACCATTCACGGCAGCATGGGCCGGGAGGAGCGTCTCAAGATGCAGGAGGCCTTCAAGTTCGATCCCGACGTGCAGGTGCTTTTAGCTACCGATGCCGCCGGGGAGGGCATCAACCTGCAGCGGGCCCACCTCATGGTGAACTACGACCTACCCTGGAATCCCAACCGCATCGAGCAGCGCTTCGGCCGCATCCACCGCATCGGCCAGAGGGAGGTCTGCCACCTATGGAACCTGGTGGCCGAGGAGACCCGTGAGGGCGATGTCTACCGGCGCCTTCTGGACAAGTTGGCCCAGGCCCGTGAGGCTCTGGGGGGCCAGGTGTTCGACGTCCTCGGCAGGCTGCAGTTCGAAGGACGCCCCTTGCGCGAACTCCTGATCGAAGCCATCCGCTACGGCGAGCGCGAGGACGTGAAGTTGCGTCTTACCAAGGCGGTGGAGAACGCCTTCGACCGGCAGCAAATCCAAGACCTCCTTGCCGGCAGCGCTCTGGCCCATGACTCCATGGATGTGAGCCGGGTGCAGCGCATCCGCGAAGACATGGAGCGCGCCGAGGCTCGGCGGCTCCAGCCCCACTACATCGAGTCGTTCTTCTTGGAGGGCTTCCGGCACCTGGGGGGACAGGCCAGGCAACGCGAGCCCCGCCGCTACGAGATCACCCACGTGCCCGCTCCGGTGCGGGCCCGCGACCGCCTCATCGGCATCGGTGGGCCGGTGCTGCCGCGCTACGAGCGCATCGCCTTCGAGAAGGACCTCATCGCCCCGGCGGGTCAGCCCCTGGCTGCGTTTGTCTGTCCGGGTCACCCCCTACTCGACTCGGTCATCGACCTCACTCTGGAGCGCCACCGCGACCTCTTGAAACGCGGGAGCGTACTCGTCGATGAGGGCGACCCCAGCACTCAACCGCGGCTGCTTTTCTATCTCGAACACGCTCTACAGGATGCGAGCCCCACACGTTCTGGGGAGCGCCGCGTAATATCCAAACGCATGCTCTATGTAGAGCTGGGGGCCGATGGGACCACTAGACACGTGCACTACGCCCCTTATCTGGACTATCGTTCGCTCGCGGACGACGAGCCGGGAGTTGACGATATCCTCGACCGGTCCGAATGTGCCTGGATCGGCAGCGGATTGGAACAGAAGGCCCAGGGCTACGCCATCGCCGAGGTGGTGCTCGAGCACCTCGCTGAGGTGAAAGACGCGAAGCTTGCCCTTGTCGAGAAGACCGAGGCGGCGGTCAAAGCCCGGCTGACCAAGGAGATCACCTACTGGGACCACCGGGCCGCCGTACTCAAGGCTCAGGAACAGGCCGGCAAACCCAACGCCAAACTGAACTCCGGCGAAGCGCGCAAACGGGCGGATGAGCTACAGGCTCGGATGTATAAACGGTTGGAGGAGCTCAAGCGCGAGGCTCAGATCTCGCCACTGCCTCCGGTGGTTTTGGGTGGCGTCTTGGTGGTACCCATCGGCCTCATCTCGGCCATGACCGGCAGGCCGTTGCCTCCAGAACTTACCAAGAAGCTCACGATCGCCGGCGTGCCCGTCGATACCCAGGAGGCGGCCGCCAGGGCCCGGCAGATCATCATGGATATCGAAAGAGACCTCGGCTTCGAGCCCGTGGACCGCGAGTTCGAGAAGCTGGGCTACGATATCGAGAGTCGTGTGCCGGGCACCGGAAGGCTGCGCTTCATTGAAGTCAAAGGGCGGACGGCCGGCGCAGATACCATCACCGTGACCAAGAACGAGGTTCTCTACTCGCTCAACAAACCGGATGACTACATACTTGCCATCGTCTTGTTCCACGACGACGGGACGCACCGGGCCTATCACGTCCGTCGACCGTTCCGGCGTGAGCCTGATTTCGGGGTGACCAGCATGAACTATGACTTGGCCGAGTTGCTGGCCAGAGCGGAGGCGCCACAATGAGCAATCGAGCTCCAGATCCAAGCCTACTGAAGAGCCTGGCGGATAAGGCTGAGAAGACGCGGAGGTTCTTCTCCAACGATGGCAAGAAGGAACGGGAGCGCTGGGTCGTCGAGCACTGGGCTGCTGCCTTGGGTCGCTCCATCGCGGATCTGAACGAGAGCGAGGCGCCTGACTTTGTAGTGGACGGCGAAGATGTGGAGGTAGTCGAGGTCCTACCGCC
>JBMNPM010000009.1:0-80846 GCA_050943595.1 Thermoleophilia bacterium
TTTGCGCCCCCGCCTCACGGCGAGTTTGCCTTTTCGCGTCTGGCCAACTGACTGTTACTACTGAAAGTATCGGACGATCAGGGCGTGAACTTGAGTAGGGCTTCGAACGGGCTGCTGAAAATATGGTGAATAGAACAGGTTCAGAGCATCGTTCTCTCTGTCTTTCTGAGCTTCTGATCACCTTCGAACTGTCCACTGCAGCGGGCCGGGACACTATCACCGAGTAGAGCCGCCACTGCCGGGAGACGGCCGTCTTGCAACTCTGCTGTTTTTGGGTTTGTTGTACTTATGCTTCCAGGTTAAGGGGGAAAGATGATGGCCGGATGACCGTAAGATGAAGTAATTTTCATAAAGCGGTAGTGTGTGGATTTATGTGCAAAAGCTCTCTAAAGAAGGAACATAGAAAAAGTCATGGTATATATGTAGATGCTCAGTTGGAGTGCATCCCCCGGTTAATACCAGCTGGACTGAGAGTCCTTGAATGGCCGAGAGGGTCGGAAAGGAGGAACGTTGATGTTCAAAGGAAAGAGGCACATGCTCCTAAGCCTGACCTGCAGGCACCACGCTGTGAACGTCTCGTGAGCGAATTTGCGGTTTCCAAACGTTGGGCCTGCCGCCTGGTCGGGCAAAGCCGGTCCATCAAATGGCTTACCATCATTGACGAGTTCACTCGGGAGTGTCTTTGAGCCTCTTCCTACCCGGCATCTCACCTTACTCGACGTGATCGATCACCTGATCGTGCTCATGAACGAAAAGGAGTGCCAGATCACATCCGACAACGGACCGGAATTCTCGCCAAGGCTATCAGGGACCGGACCACCCGTGCCCAGGTGGACATCCCCTACATGGAGCCGAGTGCTCTCCCTGGGAGAATGGGGGAGTGGGTATGTTGAAGCTTTCCAGCTCCGGCATTGGCACGTGATGAATTCCTTAATGCTGGGAGCTTCACCATGTAGAGCTCGCGGCCCGGTAGCCTGATTTTTCGCTCGGGGCTACGTTCTTTGCTCCAGGCCATGCGCCGTTCGCCTGCTGCTCACTGGGGTGAGATCGCGCAGCCTACTATGACCGCGCGCGGTCGTCCTCGTCAGGTGGGATGAAGTCATCTTCTTGGTGGGCCGCCCGAGGTACATGGAGAGGCCTGCGGAAGAGGTTCCGAAGGTCGGTCCAGGCTGCATCGCGTGATCCCTCCACGATCTCAAGGAATCCCTTGACCTTCGCGTCGAGGTTGTCTACATGATGAAGGATGAGAGCCTCGATGGTCTTTGGTCGCTTGGGTGAGCCCCATTCCAGCTCTCCATGGTGGCTGACTATACAATGGAGCAGTGGCTGCAGTTTTTTCTCTGGGAATGAGGGTAGTCGCCGAGCGCTGTCGGTGACGAGCGTGACTCCCTGGATGACATGACCAAGGAGACGACCGGCATCTGTGTAGTCGATGGTGACGTCGAAGGAGAGCTCCCTGGTCTTGCCGACGTCGTGAAGCAGTGCCGCCGTGAGCAGGAGGTCACGGTTGACCCGTCCATATTGCTGTGACACGAAATCGCACATCTCAGCTACCGCCACAGTGTGTTCTACGAGTCCTCCCAGATAGGCGTGGTGGAAGAGTTTGGCGGCGGGCGCTGTGATGAAGATCTCAAGAAACTGAGCGTCCCCAAAGATGGACTCCAGTAGAGCACTGTAGTCGCGGTCGTATACCGACCCGATGTGGAATTGTAGGAAGCCTTTCAACTCCTCCACATCGCGATAGGTCGAGGGTAGGAAATCGCGGGGTTGGGCCACGCTGGCCGGGGCGGCCGCGACGGAGGAGGCCTCCAGCTGAGCTTTTCCCTGATACTCAGATACACGGGCGCTGACGAGCACGAGGGCACCGGGACCGACCCCCTGTTCAACCTGGCTGGTCTCCCACACCGTGCAATCTATAACTCCCGTCCGATCGCTCAGCCTGAGTTTGAAGAAGGGCTTGCCCGCCCTGGTGGTGCGTGTCTCTTTGGCAGCGAGCAGATAGACACCGCGGATGTTGGTGCCGGGAGTGAGGTCGCAGACGGCCACTCGATCCGGTTGAGCCACGTCGTCCGGTCGAACGGAGCCGCGTGGTCGCCTGAGACTGCCGCTATCGCCTGGGGGGGTGGCCGACTGCGAAGACGGTCTACGGGGGGGCTGATCGCATGGCGTCCCCAGATTGAGCTGCTCGTCGTTCACATGACCACCTTTGTCTTGGCGCCGGCCGAGTCCCTATTTTAGCCGAGGACCCGGATAGCATCGGGACGGTGGGCTCGATAGAGATGTCAATGCGGGAGAAAGGGCAGGCGGCTTGTTCCCTTGGGCCTGTGGCTGTAGAGGAAGAGGGCGGGTATTGTCGCGATGCCGATGATAATGGCGGCGATGAGGAAGAACTCGCTGAAGACGGTGTGCAGAGCCGTCTTCGTCGCCGCCCAGGCTGCATCCTGCATGGCCTGCCACTGGGCATCGGTCAGGCCGGGGGGCCGGACGATCGGGGTCGTGATCTCGGCCGACAAGGCGTTGAAACGCTGCACTCCCCACGAGCTCAGTGCCGAGAGACCGACGACCATGCCCACCATCCGCGCAACGGTCACCAGAGCGGAGCCGGTGGCCATCCACGACCGACCGACCGACGAGATCACGCTTGCTCCGATGGGAGCGATAACGAGACCGAATCCGAAGCCGCTCATAACCAAGTCTCTGGTCATGGTCCAGCCCGAGGGGTCGATGGGCCACCGGCTGACCAAGAGATACCCGCCACACGTGATCAAAAAGCCCAGGACGGCCGTCATGCGATAGCCGACCAGATCTGCCAGCCAACCGCCTACTGCCGCCCCCACCGGGATCATTATGGTCAGGCGGACGAGTAGAAGTCCTCCCTCTATCTCGGTCATGCCGAAGAGGGTGTATGCATAGAGCGGGATCTCCACCATGCCGATGATGAGGGCGGCACCGACGAGGAAGTTGGCCAGGTTTGCGACGGCGAAGCCGGCGCGCTTGAAGAAGTCCAGACGGATGAGCGGTTCGCTCCGACGCCTCTCGAGTAGGACGAAGGCGATGAGCGCGGCTACACTCGTTGCCAGCCAGGGCCAGCGGACGGGGAGGCTGGCGATAGGCGCCGTCGTGTCGACCGTCTGGGTGCCGGTGCCGAGGCCAATGGTCACCCCGGCGAGGGCCAAGGCCATGAGGGCCGCACCGAGGTAGTCGACCCGCCCACGCTGGGGGGTACGCTCATCGGCGATGTCGGCGTCTGCTCCCTCGGGGGTGGAAGTGTGCGAGGGCCGGAGAAGGAACCACGCCGGACCGAGGAGGATGATGCATAGGGGCACGTTGACGAGGAAGATCAGATGCCAACTCCACAGGTGTGCCAACGCTGCTCCGTAGATGGGGCCCAAGACGCCTCCCGCTTCGGCGGCTCCTCCGATGATGCCCAGAATGAGGGCTCGTCGTTGTGGTGGGAACATGTCCGCTGAGGTGGCCATGGCGATGGGTACCAGTGCTCCGCCGCCTGCGGCCTGGATTACACGGGCGGCTACGAAGAGGTCGAGGCGGGTGAGGAAGATGCAGAGAAGGCTGCCCGTCATAAAGAGCCCTAGTGCCAGCAGACACATGGGGCGTCGTCCCCAGACATCGACTAGGCGGCCGAAGAGGGGCATGGCTACGGTGTAGCCGAGCAGGTAGCCCGTGACGATCCAGCCGGCGTCGTTGATGTTGCGCACGTCGATGTAGAGCGAGCGCATGATCGACGGCATCACGGTGAGGACCATGGTCTGATCGAGTGCAGCCACGAACACGGCCACGCTCAGTACCACTATGGCCAAGATCGCCCTGCGAGACACCCGGCCGGTCATGGCCTCGGTCATGCCCGCCCGGCCGGACACGTTAATCAGGAGCTTCGATGTCTACGTACTCATCCAGGTTGGAGAGTACGATGCTGCGGCGGATACCGGGGTCTTCGGATGGCGTGGCGGCGCCTGCGATTTGCACCTCGTAGACCAGGCCGTCCTTCACGCCCGCCCATATATCGGTGGGGAAGTCCCCGGTTGTGTTCACGGCGCCTACGATAGCCTCTACGTCCGTGGCGGCCACCTTCCCTGTGATGTGATACGTGTTCGCCCCCTGTCTGCCGTCCCGGCCCTCATACGAGGTTTCTGTGATCCGATCCAGGATACGGATGGTGCCTGCGCTCAGGTTCAACTCACCTACCGGACTGTCTGCCGTGTTGATCGACTGCCACGTCTGCGATAGCGGGTCTTTGATGTATTGCGTGCCGCCGATGACCACGAACTGGAGCTGAAGCGGGATGCCTGCCTGTGTGACGTCGATGGTCGCCCGCATGCTGCCCTCGGAGTTGACGTCTCCGGCTATGCGCGCGATCTCCAGGCCGCTGCTTGGCTTGGCTGAGGCCGGTTTATGCACCTCATAGACGAAGTGGAAGCCTTTAATCTTCTTCATGGCTGCGGAGGACTGAGCCAGGACGGTCTGTGGGGCGACGGCTTCATCCTGCCCGCAGGCGCTCATAGGGACGAGGAGTATCATCAAGAGCAGAGCGAGCAGCACGGTCGCTGCGAGAGGTCGGTTTCTGAGAGGCTCTGGCCACGAGGCTCGTCTGCAAGGAGAAATGGGGCGTCCCGCTGAGTCCATGGGTTTATTATGAGTCTTCTTCAGGCCATGGACAAGCGTACCCATGTCGCGGAACACATGCGCTACCTCTGGCTCCTTGCCGGAACCTTGCTAGAATGAAAGGGTACGCGGAACCCGAGCCAGCTGTGGGGGGATGGCCATGGCATCTGACAACCGTCATACCCATCCGAACTACTTCTCCGGCGAGGACTATATCCTTGAGTTCCGGAGTTTTCGCTACGGCTTCAACAGTGTCGACTTCGCACAGCGCGTGGAGATGGCGGCTGTGGAGTTGGGCCTGGTGGAGTCAGGTATGCTACATCAGGATGAGTGTGCCGACCTCGTCCAACTGGTAGCCGGTGGTGCCATCGACTACCCTGTCAGTCCGCTTGGCGAGTATCTTCTGCAACGCGGTGACGAAGTCCTCACTCTTCACGGGGAGTGCCTCGTGTATTGGCTGCGTGAGTTGGTGTTCCGCAGTGCCTGGCTCGATCTACGCTTTATGGAATCCCAGCTGGAAGTGGCCTTTGACGAAGAGTCGTACACGTTCGTCTTCTATCCTGTTGGCCACCCTTCGCGCCGGATAGGACCGCCGCCGCACCCCTCATGGCATGAGGTGGCCTACACACGTTGATGGCGGAGCACTCGCTGCAGAAGACGCGCCTGGCTTTTAAGCGCGCCTTTATCTCTTACTACGTGGAGCTGCGCTCCCCAGGCGTTGTCGACCCGACCCATGTCTTCTCGAGGGGCTACGTGTATCTTGCCGCCCTGCTTGACCAGTACGGACCCCATGAGTTCATGCGCCGCCTCGATGACGAGACTACCCATCTGGCCGGTCAACTTGAGCAGGACCTGCGTCGGCGGTCCCGCGAGGGGCCCATGCTCGGCGGCTACGATGATCTCGAGGATCGTCTGTGGGAGTGCGTCGAATATGCCCGGGGACGACTGGAAGAGCAGGGGTACCTGGAAGAAGGGCGAGACTCTCCCCAATAGCGCATCCTGTAGAATACCGAACCATGGAATTCTTTCAGGATTGGCTTATCCCGCTGCTTCAGAATCACGGTCTGCTCATCATCTTTCTCACGATGACGGCGGAGAGTGCCTGCATTCCCATCCCCAGCGAGATTGTGGTGCCCTACGGCGGTTTCTTGGCGGCCCAGGGGCACACGGAGCTCTGGCTGGTCATCGTGGTGTCCACGCTGGCCAATCTCCTAGGATCGGGCATAGCGTATGTCGTAGGGCGGTACGGTGGCCGGGCCCTCTTCCTCAAATACGGTCGCTATGTGCTGATCTCGAGCCGTCACCTCGACAAAGCTGATCGCTGGTTCGAGCGTCGGGGGGAACTGACGGTGTTCTTCACGCGCATGATGCCTGGTGTGCGCACGTTCATCTCTCTGCCGGCCGGGATCGCGCGCATGAAGGTGTGGAAGTTCCTGCTCTACTCCCTGATCGGCTCTATCCCCTGGAATGGAGCCATGGCATATTTGGGCTGGGCGGCCGGCAGGGCTGCGGGTGAGGATCCCTGGGGGAATCTACAGGCGCAGTTCAGCCGCTACAACCACATCTTTTATATTGTGCTGGCGGTGATCGTTGTGGCTCTCGTCGCGTGGGGAATCTGGCATTGGCGCCGGAACCGGATGAGCCGGACTGTCGAGTAGCCTCGGACTGCACACGCGACTAATGGGGCCTTGGGCGCCCGCCGTAGGGGCCTCACCATAGGGGTCTGCCGGTCACCAAAGGGTTGTCACTGGGTCTCGATGGGTGTACTGATATACTGCTCTACCCGCACGTATATCGTGTCACGCTACACGCTGATCTCCAAGGGACTATGAATCGATGACCTCCGCACGCAAGAACAAGGAAGACCCCTCTCGCCGCGCTGCCGGCCAGAGCCCGGCGCCTGTCAAGGTGCCCGCCCTTTTCTGGGAGCCGGTGGACGAAGGTTCGATACGTTGCACATTGTGTCCGCACTACTGTGTCATCCCTGAGGGGAGCGAGGGGCTCTGTAAGGCCCGAGGCGTACGAGGCGGCGAAATGGTGAGCCTTACCTATGCGCGTCCTGTCACCATCATCAGCGATGAGATCGAGAAGAAGCCGTTGTTCCACTTTCATCCGGGTACCCGCGCTTTGTCTCTGGGATCTCATGGTTGCAACGTGCTCTGTGCCGGCTGTCAGAATTGGCAGATCGCGCACGCCAATCCCTGCACAGAAACGGTCCGGCTACCCGTGCTCCTGCCCGATGAGGCGGTTGCTATGGCGCGCAAGCACAAGCTGGCGGGAGTAGTCTTCACCTATAATGATCCTGTCGTATGGATCGAATACGTGCACGACGTGTCCAAGGCCTTCAAGGAAGCCGGTCTCTACGCCGCCTTCATAACGGCTGGCTATATTACTGAAGAGGCTTTTGACTATGTTGCCCCGGTCATTGATGCCTTCAAGTTCGATCTCAAGGCGCCGACGGCAGAGGGATGGGCATGTCTGACCAAGGTAAAGGATCCGGCCGTCACGTACGCCATGACGCTGCGGGCTCGGGAGGTGCATGGCTGTCATATTGAGGTGGTATCGAATATCGTTCCGGGCCTGAATGACGGCGACGCCGACCTTACTGCCATGGCCATCCAGATACGCGACGAGTTTGGTCCTCAGACGCCCTGGCACGTCACGCGGTTCATCCCCGACTTCGAACTGTCCTATCTCCCTCCCACTCCTATCAAGACGCTTGAGCGGGCGGTGACGCTGGGTAAGAAGGTGGGTCTGCGCTTTGTCTACATCGGGAACGTTCCTGGCCACCAAGCCAGGCACACCGTCTGTCCTGCCTGCGGCCGGACGGTCGTTCAACGAGATGAGCCCAAGGTGGAGAGGCTGTGGGTCAAACAGGGCCGGTGTGCCGCCTGTGGTGAAGACCTGGGCTTTGTCCATTCGTGGGACTGAGGCAATGCCCGCGCCGTAGCTGGGAGGCTGCTGAAAAACGAAACTCTCGCGCGTGTTGACCCGCGTTCCGGCGGCGAAGTGTCATAGTTCAGCAGCCTGCTAGGACATCAAGGCATCGAACAGGAATGCGCTCACCGGTTTAGGTGCGCGTTGTTGAGGGGTATCCTGCTTTTGATATCAACTGAGTCGTACTCAAGACTCCTGGAACAGAGAGGGATCACGTGACTGAGACGGGGGAGGCGACGGCTTCCGCGTCGCTTATCGTCTTGTGTAGGCCGGACTACCTGGCTTTGGGCCGGCTGGTTGCCGGTGCGCTTGGCGCACGTCAGGGTTGGGACGAAGAAGTGATCGTTGATTTGAAGGTAGTCGTATCCGAGGTGGCCTCGTTCTTCCTGGCTTCGTCGGAGTCGCCGGCCGGGCATCCGAATGAGCATGGCTTATCTGCGGGGTGCAGTTTACGTCTGGACTTCGAGGTCGCACCTGACGAGTGGACCTTGACCGTCACCAACCCTGATCTGGGGTTGCGGATTCCCCGGTCCGCCTTCTCGGATCCCACCACCGAAAGGGCTCTCGGATTGACCGTCGTCCAGGCTCTGGCGGATTCAGTAGAACACACCGACGATGAGGCTCAAGGCACGGTCTTCCGCCTTCGCAAGCATATTTCGCCTATCGATATCGCGGCAGATTGAGTCCGGCTCACAGCGCCCCCCGTTCACGTTGCGTCGACCGCTGCCGACGCTTAGGTCGGCAGCCGGGTCTCATTTTCACTGATGGCTCAGTCAGGGGCGCTGTTGCATTACAGGGTTTCGTTCGTTCGCACCTGTGCCGAGTAGGACTGTTCGGTCGCTTCTTCACAGGAGCGCTCCTCCATAGGGATGTAGTCTCGCTCAGTTTCGCCGGTGTAGATCTGCCGCGGACGGTAGAGTGGGGCGGTGCCGCCGCGCACTTCTTTCCAGTTGGCTATCCAGCCCGGCATCCTGCCCATGGCGAACATGACGGTGAACATGTCGACGGGTATACCCATAGCCCGTAGGATGATCCCCGAGTAGAAGTCTACGTTCGGATACAGGCGGCGCTCGATGAAGTACGGATCGCTGAGGGCTACCTCCTCCAGCCGCTTTGCGATCTCGAGCAGAGGGTCGGGGGTTGTCAACTTACCCAGCATCTTGTCGGCCTGTTTCTTTAAGATGCTGGCCCGCGGGTCGTAATTCTTGTAGACGCGGTGGCCGAACCCGCTCAGACGTAACTTGGAATCCTTGTTCTTGACACGGGCGATGTAGTCATTGAGATCGACCTTCTGCTCATGGAGCATTTGCAGCATGTCGACTACGGCGGCGTTGGCTCCTCCGTGCAGTGGGCCCCACAGAGCGCACACACCGGCTGCGCAGCTGGCGAACATGTTCGCACCTGACGACGCTACCATGCGCACTGTACTCGCCGAGCAGTTCTGCTCGTGGTCGGCGTGGAGGATGAGGATGAGTTGCAGGGCTGCGACGGTCTCCGGATCGGGCTCGTATTCACAGAAGGGGATGGAGAACATCATGTGCAGGAAGTTACTGCAGTAATCGAGTTGTGGCTTAGGATAGACGATCGGTTGCCCGACGGAGGCTTTGTACGAAGCGGCGGCTATGGTGCGCAGCTTGCTGATGAGCCGGGCTGCGGCTATCTGGAAGGTCGCCTCGTTTTCCATCTCCATCATGTTCGGTTCGTAGCAGCCAACCGCGTTGATCATAGCCGACAGGATGGCCATTGGGTGACCAGTGGGAGGGAAGCCGTCGAAGTGGGCATAGAGGCCTTCGTGGATCATCTCGTACTTTACGAAGAGTTGGCTCCAGTTCTTGAGTTGGTCGGCCGTGGGCAGCTCGCCATAGATCAGGAGCCAAGCTGTCTCCAGGAAGGTGCTCTTTTCGGCCAACTGTTCTATGGGGATACCGCGGTAGCGGAGAACTCCTTTCTCTCCGTCGATGAAGGTGATGCTTGAGAGGCATGAACCGGTGTTCATGTATCCCACGTCGAGGGTTATGTGCTGGGACTCCTTGCGGAGCTTGGTGATATCGATCGCACGTTCGCCTTCACTCCCCACCACGATGGGAAGTTCATATGTGTGCTCTCCGATGAGGAGTCTCGCACTGTCTGACATATCAGTCACCTCTCGGCTTGTCTGCAGGCAATGCGTGAATGGTAGCCTATGAGGAGCTTGTGGGGTGACTGCATTGATCACGAGACCCTACGCGGGGGGACGCGTAGGGTGTGTGAGGAGCGATATAGCAGGCCCGCTAAACATCCGAGGGGGGGTAGAATGCCAGCGGGCCTCACTGTTGTAAGAATATAGAATCTAGATTCCAATGTCAAGCAGCACGACTCTTTATTGTGAAGAGCATTTGGGGAATGCTAAGATCACGTGATGACACGAACGGTACAAACCTTCAGTTCTGTAAGGGAACCCTGCCAGCAGCGCAGCCGGGATTCGCTTGAACGCATCCTAAAAAGCGCGGAGGCGCTCATCCGCACCAAGGGCTACGAGTCACTTACCATAGCTGAGGTGGTGCGGCATTCCCGTACTTCCATAGGTACTTTCTACGCCCGTTTTCCCGACAAGACTGCTTTGCTCTACGCGGTCCATGAGAGGGTGCTGGAGCGGCAGGAGGAGGAGCTGAAGACCCGGCTGGCGGAGGTGCCGTGGCAGACGCTGTCTCTAGAAGAGGCCATCCGGCGCCTGGTGGCCATCAAGAACGATCGGGCCAAGGGCAATGAAAAGCTATATGAGGCCTTCGTGGTCTCTGGTGCGACTGACGGTATCGTCCGTGAGCGTGGGTATCGCTCGAAGGCTGCCGAGGAAGACTTGGAAGTAGAGATCATCATGCAGCATGCGGATGAGATTGTGAGAGACCAACCTGAACAAGCCGTCCGCATAGCGTGTCGGCTGTGGCAGGCGGCACAGGAAGAGAACGTCCAGAGGCTGAAATCGGGTGTTCCCGGCGCCGGCGGAGTTCCTCAGAATACGGTCATGGAGGAGATCGCCGACGTAGTGATAGCCTATCTCAAACAGCCGACGAGTGTCATGGATCATACTGGCACTGAGGCGGTTTCCGCCCCGCACGGTGAGGCACATGCTGGTCTCACTGATGGTTCACGGCGCTGATGGAATTCTGGCGCAGTCATGTTTTTCGCGAGCAGGGTGATCAGGCCAGCCTATTGATCCAAGGAAACCGAGCCTGCGCGCTGGGAGCCCTTGACGCCGGAGTGAGGTTCTTTGCCGGCTACCCCATTACTCCCAGTTCCGAGATCATGGAGACCATGGCCGAGGAACTACCACGCGCGGGCGGGATGTTTATACAGATGGAAGATGAGATAGGCTCCGTCTGTGCCTGCATCGGGGCCTCCCTCACGGGAGAACTCGCGATGACCTGTACCTCTGGTCCCGGATTCTCCCTCATGCAGGAGGGCATCGGCTACGCAATCGTCGCCGGCGCACCGCTCGTCATCGTCAATGTCATGCGTGTCGGCCCCTCGACCGGACGGCCTACCACGGGTGCACAGGGGGATGTCATGCAGGCCCGCTGGGGTACTCACGGCGATCACCCGGCCATCGTCTTGGCCGCGTCGAATGTAGCAGACATGTATCGTTTGACGGTCGCTGCCGTTCGCTTCGCCCAGCGCTTTCGAACTGCGGTTACCCTGTTGGCCGACGAGATGGTGGGACATATGCGGGAGAACTTCTCTCCCGAGTTGGTGTGGCGGTACCGGCTGACCAGCGGTGACTTCGATTTCACACCCGGATACGTCCATCCCGATTGGGTGAGCGAGGCCGAACCGACTCATATCATCGGTGCACCTGACCATCCTCACGTGACCGGGCTACTGCATGACGAAGCCGGTTTTCCCACTAACGATCCGGAGAAGAGTGACCGTTTCCTACGTCGTCTCTACGACAAGGTGGGGAACCATCGTGACGAGCTCTGTTTGTATGACCTGAAGAACGAAGGTAAGGGGCGGGTCTGCATTGTGGCATACGGCTCGTGCGCGCGCAGCGCCCGTGCTGCCGGCAGGCTGGCCGACCAGGAAGGGCTGGCGGTGGAGGTTCTCCATCTCTACACGCTGTTTCCTCTTCCTACCGAGATCATCCAGACTGTCGCCCAGCGGGTTGAGTTCATGGTGGTTCCTGAGTTGAACCTGGGCCAGTACGCACGCGAGGTGCGTCGGCTCGCCGAGAAGTGGACCACCGTCATCAGTATCAATAAGGTGGACGGTACATTAATAACGCCGCAGGAGATCCTCGGCCGGATAAGCAACCTGGTGAGCAAGTATGAGCGGGTCTGACCGTCGGTTCCTTCGGGGGAGACGCTGATGCCTCTGGAATTCGAGCATTTCCTGCACTCCCGGCGGCTGCCGCACATCTGGTGCCCCGGCTGTGGAGCAGGAATTGTGACCGGGGCCTTCCTCCGCGTGCTCGTCGATCTGGGCCTCTCACGAGAGAAAACGGTGGTGGTAGCCGGCATAGGCTGCTCCAGTCGCGCGGTCACGTACCTCGACTTGAACTCCGTACATACACTGCACGGGCGGGCTCTGGCGTTCGCTACCGGTATTAAGGCGGCTCGGCCGGATCTCACGGTGGTGGTGTTCACAGGCGATGGAGATGGGGCGGCTATCGGAGGCAACCACCTGATCCATGCCTCGCGACGGAATATCGACATCACCTGCATCTTATTCAACAACCAGATCTACGGGATGACGGGGGGCCAACTCTCCCCCACCATGGGCGTGGGCGACAAGGCGGTTACGGCTCCGTTCGGACAGGTTGAACCCCCCTTCGATCTGTGCCGTCTGGTCGAGGGGGCCGGTGCCACCTTCGTAGCAAGAGGAGTGGTGGCCCGTATACGCCAGCTGGAGAAACTCATCAAGCGCGGCATCGAACACAAAGGATTCGCTTTCATAGAAGCCATGGCGTCGTGCCCCACTGAGTACGGACGGCGCAATCCACCAGGCCGCGCAGTGGCTATGAGCCGCGCAGTAGCTATGCTCGAGCGTCAACGGGAGATGTCCATAACAAAAGCTAAAGCCGACCAACTCTCCCCGGAGGAACTAGCCGGCAAGATAGTGACAGGCGTGTTCCACGAGGATGTGCAAAGGCCGGAATTCCGACACGCGTATGAAGAGATGGCTACGCGAGTGCGGGCTGAGGAAGCAGCCCGTCTACACGCAGGAGAGAGGGGTTGAGGAGATGACGGCGGCTACACCTCTTGCGCGCTCCGGGCTCCTTGCCGACCGCGATTGGCTCGAAATCAGATGTGGAGGGACCGGTGGACAGGGGGTGATCCTCATGGGGGTCATCCTGGCCATGGCCGCCACTCGTGATCACCGCCAGGTGGTGCAGACGCAGTCCTACGGTCCGGAAGCCCGCGGAGGCTACAGCCGTAGCGACGTCATCATCTCCGACCACAGTATCGAGTATCCAGAGCTGGGAGGCGTGGACCTGCTGGTGAGCCTCTCTCAGGCGGCGGCAACCGGCTACGTGGGCAGGCTACGCTCGGACGGGATTTTCATCTACGACTGCGACAAGGTGGATGACGTGCCGCCTTTTCCCTCCGGCCGTAGTTTCGGGATTCCCTTTACGCAGCTGGCGGTTGAGGAGACCGGTAGGGCCCAGACTACAAACATCCTGACGTTGGGGGCGGTCGTCGCTATCACGGGCGTGGTCTCAGTCGAGTCACTGCGGGGGGCGGTACTGCAGATGGTCCCGAAGGGCACGGAGGAGTTGAATGGCCGAGCTTTTCTGCGGGGAGTGGCGGCCGGGGCTTCGTTTTAGCAGCCCTCTAGCGCGTCCCGAGGGGAGGGTCACATGATTGTTGCTGGTGTGGATGTGGGTGCTAAGACCGTACACGTAGTCGTGCTTGATGACGGACGGATGGCTGCGCAGGCGGCCGTGGCGTCGGGTTTTGATCATGAGGAATCGGCCAGGCAGGGTCTGGCGGAGGCTGCGCGCATCGCCGGAATCGACGACAGGGGTACCATTGAGCACGTGGCGGCGACCGGGGCGGGCCGGAAGGCTCTATCGTTTGCAAAGCAGCATCCCACCGAGGTGGCTGCGGACGGTCGCGGGGCTGCATATCTCTATTCTGGGGCCCGTACGGTTTTGGATGTGGGTGCCGAGGAGGCGCGGGCCATTAGGCTGAACGATGAAGGTAAGGTAGTCGACTTCGCCCTCAACGAGAAGTGTGCAGCCGGTGCGGGTGCCTTTGTAGAAGCCATGAGTCGGGCCCTGGATATGGATCTGGACAACTTCGCCCGGATCTCGCTCGACTCCACTGCGACTATTGACATGAACGCGCAATGCACGGTGTTTGCTGAGTCTGAGGTGGTCAGTCTCATACATGCCAATACCCCTGCTGCTGATATAGCCCGCGCCGTGCATGATGCTATGGCCCGCCGGGTATCGGCTATGGCCAGACGCGTCGGCCTGGAGGCTCCGGTGATGTTGGGGGGCGGCGTCGCACTCAACATCGGGTTTGTAAAGGCCCTGGCTGAGGCGCTGGGAG
Organism: Thermoleophilia bacterium; assembly: GCA_050943595.1. GTDB lineage: Bacteria > Actinomycetota > Thermoleophilia > RBG-16-64-13 > RBG-16-64-13 > JAXGXJ01. The sequence continues at coordinate 14,088 of JBMNPM010000009.1, forward strand.
GAGTCGATGTGTATGTCCCGGCGGGTGCTGAGTACCTAGGGGCCTATGGAGCAGCACTGATTGCCTGGGAGACGGTGTCTGTGGGTCGGTAGCCGGTTAGGGCTTCTGTGCCCGTTGGGTCCCGGGAAGGACACGAGAGCTATGGAAGAGAAGCGAGAGTGCTGGAGATGGAGTGAGAGGACTTGGTTCTCACCGGACACGGACCTCAGCGGGATTACGGCGATCACGGTGGGGGTCGATGTGGGTTCGGTCAGTTCCGGGGCCGTGATCTTGGGTGATGGAAGGCCGCTCTCGTTCTCATCCATGCGCACGGGGTCGAGCAGTCCGGACAGTGCCGTACGGGCCTTCGTGGGCGCGGCTGAGCCCTTGGGGATCGGCCTCGATGACGTCAGCTATGCGGTGGGGACCGGCTACGGCCGGGTGAATGTGCCTTTTGCCTCCCGGACTATAACTGAGATCGCCTGTCACGCCCGCGGAGCCAATTTCATGGCCGGATCAAGTGTCCGCACCATCCTCGACATGGGTGGCCAGGACTGTAAGGTAATCCGATGCGACGGGCGCGGGAAGGTACTCAAGTTCATCATGAACGACAAGTGCGCGGCGGGGACCGGCCGGGGCATGGAGGTCATCGCCGATGTATTGTCGGTGCCGATCGAAGATATTGGGCGCCGTTCCTTCGACATTGACGAGGAACCGCCTCCAGTGAGCAATGTTTGCACGGTGTTCGCCAAGTCAGAGGCGACTTCTCTCCTGCGTGCCGGCTGGAGTGTCAACCGGGTGCTGGCCTCTTACTGTGCGGCCATGGCTCAGCGGGTGGCTGGACTCATCCAGCGTCTGGGCGTGGAGCCCGAATTCTTCATCACCGGCGGCATAGCCAAGAATATAGGCGTCACCCGGCGGATTGAGCGTTTGATCGGAGTCGAAGCGTCGGCGATGCCGCCGGATGCGGTGTTCGACCCGCAGATGGCCGGCGCGCTGGGGGCGGCCCTCTTCGCCCACTCTCTACATCGTAAGAACGAGAGGCAGACTCAAAGTACGACTCCGGCTGTGACGGGATAGGCTGCATGATAGTCGGCTACGGATACGAGGATGGGTCGGGCTTCTACTACATCACGGTGGACGGGGATCTCTGTGCTACGTGTGTGGACCATCCCTGCGTCGAGGCTTGCCCCCGGGCCGTCCTGGCGGTCGAACTCGACGACTATGACGATCTCGTGGCAGTGGTGGCCGAGGGGGCCCGCCGGCGTCTACGCGAGTTATGTGCCGAGTGCAAGGCGCAGGCAGAAGGCATGGGGGACGGTAGCTCCCTTCTCTGCGTGAACGCCTGTCCGGCCGGTGCACTCACCCACAGCTGGTGATTCTGAGCCGGGGCTCTCGGCAATGATTTCGACGAGGAGATGAGTGAAGATGGCGGCGGACAAGGGGCTGTTGGTGGGGGTGTTGTCCGATACCCACGGCTATCTCTACCCCAGCGTCAAGGCGGAACTGGTGGGGGTCGACCACATCATCCATGCCGGAGACGTGGGGTCTGCGGAGGTGTTGGCCGAGTTGCGTCTCATAGCGCCTGTGACCGTCGTGCGGGGAAACTGTGATCGTGACGTGTGGGCAGATGATCTGCCGGCTCAAGCGGAGTTGGAACTGGGCGGCATCCGCTTCTTGGTAGGCCATATCAGGAAACGACTCATGGACGGATACGATGCAGAGTCAATCGCCGATCGCTATGACGTGGTCGTGAGCGGCCACACACACCGGCCCGCGCTGGAAGAATGGGAGGGTGTTCTCGATCTCAATCCAGGTTCCGCCGGTCCCTCTCGTTTCGGCTGTCCTTGTACACTCGCTCGGCTTAGGGTGGGTGTGGGTAGGAATGGGGCGGCAGTTCGGGCCAAAATCGTGTACGTGGACGGCGAATAGGCCGCTGCGGTCGGGGCCGCTGCGGTCGGACCATCATGCCCACTATCGTGCTGCTCAGCGCGTTCTGGCGGCCGGGCCTCGTTTTTCAGCAGCCCATCTCTTAGGTCTTCCTAGTAAGCCGTTGCGGCCTGGGCTGTCGTCGGCGGGTGTGTGACGGTGGGGATACGTCCCAGGAAGATGTTCCCCGTACGTCCGTCGAGGGATAGCCAGTCTCCAACCACGAGCCTGCCTCCGGCCAGTCGGACAGTTCCGTCATGCTCGTCGACCTCCAACTCCCTGCAGTCGACCACGGCCGTCTTGGCCAGACGTTTGGCGGTGACGGCCGCGTGGGAGGTCGCACCTCCCCGGCAGGTGAGTAGGCCGTTTACCCGGGTGATCATGGCGATGTCTTCCGGTACCGTGTCGGGGCGCAGCAGGACGATGTTCGCGTTGGAATCCGACTCGAGGAGATGTTCGATGTGCTGGGCGTTTATGGCTATGCGACCCGAGTAGGCGCCGCCGGCGACGCCCATGCCCACGGCTACAGGGGGGCCATAGTGAGGTGAAGTGGTGTCGAAGTAGGGCGCATCCGGCGTCTGTTCGTACACCATGGCACGTTTCTGGAGGATATAGAGGTCCTTGCCGGAGGCCGACTCAAACGTGAACTCGATCTCCTGAGGATCGTGCTCACGTTTCTGGACCAGATCCTGCGCCACCTCCAGGAGGGCTTGATAGACTTCTGGGTAGTCGCGCTCCAAAGAGTGTTCTGTGCCGCGATAGGTGGCACTGCTCAGCCGTTGGGCTTCCGAGATGGGGTGCGGGAACACCAAGCCTCCGACCAGGTCTTCGCCTTGACTACGAGGGGTAAAGTCGCCGAATAGTCGCACCTGGCTGCTGTGAGGTTCGCGCGGATTGCGTGTGAACGTGACTCCCGATCCTGATGACCGGCTGATATTGCCGAAGACCATGCGTTGCACGATCACCGCGGTGCCCCACTCGTCGGCCACTCCGAGGTAGTTACGATACACTGTGGCCTCGGGCGAATCCCATGATTTAAGGACCTTCTCGATGCAGGTTGTCACCTGGCGGAAGGGGTCTTTGGCGAACCTAATTCCCATCTCCCCGGCCCGCGCCTTGTAGGTAAGAGCCAGGTCGCGCATCTGTTCGGCTGTGAAATCCAGCTTGCGTTCTATGCCGTGGCGCGTCTTGAACTCCATCATGATGCCGTCGAAGAAATCACGGTTGACACCGCCGGCCATGGCCCACGATTGTAGGAATCGCCGGTAGGAATCCCAGGCTGCCCATTCGAACCCCGGCCGGCGGGATAGAGCGGTGGCCAACTCGTCGTTGAGGCCTACATCTACGAAGGTGGTCATCAGTCCCGGCATGGAGATGGCCGCCCCGGAGCGGATGGACAAGGTGAGAAGCCGGGCCGGGTCGCCAAGACGCAGTCCGGTCTGGTTCTCAAGACGGCCGAGTGCGAGTCGTATCCGGTCGACCGTATCGTGGTACAGCGGCCGGTAGGACATGGCCGGATACGCGTTGAACAACTCGGTAGTGAGGATGAAGCCCTCCGGCACCCTATGTTTGTAGGAGGCCATCTGCTTCAGGCCCAGGCCCTTGAAGCCCAGGGTCATCTGGTCGTCGGTGCTCGGCTTGGGCTCGTATATGAACGACACCAATCTCTCGGGATCGTAGTTCATCATCCGGGTCAGAGATCGTTTGCCCAGTCGTCCGGCCAGTGTGGATATTTTCCGTAACGTGGATGACACATAGCGGTCGAGGTTCTGCATGCCCAGCGCTGAGACCAGTACCTTGCGAAGTACCATCTCAGCGGTTGCGTCTACCGACAGGTTCCTTATCTCACACTGTCGAGGGTCGTACATAAGGACGGTGTGTAGGACCTGGTCGTGGCTGAGAATGGAGGTACGGGACAACTCACTGACCGAGTGGGCCAAGAACTGGAACACGTTGTGATATTGGTGAAAGGTGAAGTTGTTGCTGCTGAAGCTGGCCTCGAGGAGACGTAGATTGGTGGACAGGCGCCGCGAGTCGATCCCGTCGATGGCCAGCGCCCTCTCAAAGCGCCGTAGGGTTGCCGCCATGCGCCGGAGGGAGTCCCGGGTTATGTACGAGTATTTCGCGGTTTCCGCCACAGAGTCTTCCAGCAGGCGCGAGACGAGGTTCTCCAGCCGGAACGATAGACCGAGCGCATCGAACTTCGGCTCGGTATAGGTCCCATACATGGAGGGGATGCCGGCCGCGATATGCCTCTTCTGGTATATGTTCTCCACAGCCGATGAAGGCGTAGGGTCGAGGATGATGCTCTTCAAGTGCTCTAGGGCGGTTAGTGATATGTCGAGCAGCCGGTCGCGGGCCGGAGGTGTGGGATGCTCCCTCCACGCGGCGAGAGTCACCACGAACTCCTGCCGGGTCTTGGCGTCGAGCAAGAGGTCACGGTTGAGCGCGACCATCACGTTGTCGGCTGCAAGCGAATATTTTTGGATGAGGAGTTGGTAGGTGCGCACCATGAGCGCGACCCGGCGGCGGTCCTGTGTCTCGTGCTTTGCGCTCACGCCGGCGCAGCGGTCGAGATGCTCTTCGAGGGTGGTCGGCGCCATCGCCACCAACTGCTCAATGAAGCCGGTGGCGTCTTTCGCTGAGGGGCCTGCGTCCCCAGATACCTCATCGCTCGTCGCACCTTCAGACTCCGTGTGGAGCAGCTTCCACAGGTCGGTTAGGACGGCGTGAGGTCCCTCCGCCCACCCCCGTTCTCTCTTGACCGACCGCATGCCATTGACCGAGAGGAACGGCTCTAGTCCCGATGCATCGAGGTTTGTCCAGTACACCAGGATCGCTTGGCTGAAGGGGATCAAGCGGTTTGATGATTCGGCGTGCGACTGCTTGCGGAGGAAGTGCATGAGGGTATCGCGTCGCTCGCCGGCTTCGTCCAGCTCAGTGGTGACGGAGCGCAACTCGCCTTCAGCGCCCACGTCGTTGAAGTACACTGGGAAGGCGCGTAGCAGTTGCCGGGCTACGAAGTAGATGGGCTTGATATTGGCGTTCAAGAAACGGGTGACGTCGCGTTGAAACAGGTCGGTATCGGCTATATGCACACCGCCCAGGCGCAACTGTACGTTCAGAGCGGCCGCCAATCTTTCGTATAGAGGCGGGTTGGACTCGATGATATGCATCCAGCAGCGGATCTTGGGCACGTGATAGGGGTTGGCCACGGTCTCCCAGTCGTCTGTGGCGCCCTGGACCTCCGGATACTGAAAACGCCAAGAGAGGAGGTCGTTGATCACGTGATCGGCTGCCGCCGCATTGCCCGCTTCGCCGATGGCGACCCCAACGGCTTCATAGCACTGAAAGCGCATAAGCAGGAACTGGTCCCGGCGGGCACGAAAGAAGCGCGTCAGGCGGGTGAGGATGCGCTCGACATCCATGTTGTGCGTTGGTTTTATCAGTTGCCTGACCACGCCCAGGAGGTCTCCCATGACCTCGTTTTGCCGGAAGGCGAAGGTGTCGTCCTTCAGAAAGTAAAGGTAGACGGCGAAACGGTCCTCGAGGTAATCGACCTGGAACGCGTCATCGATGGCTTGGGCCAGCAGGGCCGAATGGGTGGGTAGTGAGGGCGACAGCAACTCAGGACCCGAGGCCGCTTCGGCGGCGTCGATCAGGTTGTGCAGGCTGTGCGTGGCCAGAAATGAGAAGCGGTCCGCCACGGCTTGCGCGTCGGTCAACTCAGCCTGCTGCGACACGGCCCAGTCGGGGATGGGAAGGCGCTCCGCTATCCGCCGGTACCCGACCAACAGCAACGAACGGTACAGTTCGCAGAAGGGCTCCGACAGGTGCGGCTGGGTGACTGCCTGTTCTGTCAACTCCCTGAGCAGGGCGTCCCGCTCAAGAAAGGCGAGCGATCGTGAGGGCAGCAACCTGGTCAGGCAGGCGGCTACTGCCATAAGGCTGTCGTCGTAGGCGTCGGGATGCGGTCCGGAGAGGGCGGAGCTGCACCATGTGAGCAGCTGGCGCAGGAGCAACGAGGTCTGACCATCAGACAGCGGAGTCTCCAGCAGGTTGAGCACCAACTCGGAGAGCAGTGCGAAGGCACGTGAGCGGTCCTCAGAATGCTCAAAGTAGGTCCAATTGCGCAGTAACACTGTCTGGAATCCATCGATAAGCAGATCGGCGTTGCGAAACGTGTGGAAGTATTCAGCCAGGGTCTCGGAGAGAGGTGTGCGCACCCCATAAAGATTTGCGACCGCCTGCAATAAGGGCAGGTAGCGGTCGGGTATCACTACCTGTTGGGCCGTGCCGGCCAGATTGACCCGCAGGGCCTCGGAGTCGAGGGGTAACTGTTGAGAGTCCATTACTACAATGATACATCTTGAGGCGCGCCCGCAGTGCTGTTGGGGCTGGAGGGCGGGGCCGGCCTAGTTAGTAGGTTGCTGAAAAACGAAGTCCCGGCCACCGGAATGCGCTGAACGGTACGTACGATATCAGCAGCCTGCCAGGGATCGCTCTCAGTGTCCGTCTTCCCCATTGGTGCAGTTCTCTGCCTCTGCTATAGCGTCGGATGGTATACGGGACATGAGGACCCGGGAGATACGCATACCGTCTACCTCGAGGACGCGGGCTCGGAAGTTGCCGACGAGCACCTCGTCACCGACGCGAGGCCGGCGCTGGAGCTGCTCGAAGACTCGCCCGCCTAGAGTGGGGAAACCCTCGCCCGGCACCTCCAGACCGAAAAACTCCTCCAGATACTCGACCCGAACGCTTCCATCGACGGAGTACGTACCTTCGCCCCGGTCCTCCACCAGAGGCCCCTCGGCGTCGAACTCGTCCTGCACTTCACCGATGAGCTCCTCAACCACGTCTTGAATGGTCACCATACCTGCTGTGCCTCCGTGTTCATCTACCACGATCACCAAGGGGGTGCGCGTGCTCTGGAAGCGCTGGAGGGCCAGCTCGATGTTGGCGGTCTCAGAGATGAATCCCATGGGTCGCAGCAGGCGACGGAGCGTGTTGGGGCCTGTGGCCTTGTAGACGTCCTTGACGTGGATGTAGCCGACGATGTTGTCGATGTCTTCTTCGAAGACCGGGTAACGAGTATGGTTGGTCTCGATGAATTCTTCCATCGCCTGCTCCAGGGAGAACGAGGTGGGTAGGGCGGCCATCTCGGTCCGAGGCACCATGATGTCGCTCACAGAACGATCTCCGAAGGTGAGGGCACGCCGCATGAGGGTCTGCTCGACCTCGTCGATGTGCCCCACCTCTTGGCTCGCCTCCAGGATCATGCGTAGCTCCTCCTCCGAGTAGGCCAGGTCGCGCTCCGAGGCCGGTTGGATGCGGAAGAGCTTGAGGATGCCTACTGTGGCGATGTACATCAGCCACGTGAGTGGACGGGTGACGAGGTAGAACCAGCGCAGGGGAAGAGCCACACCCAGACTCGAAGCCTCTGCCCGCCGGATGGCGAAGGACTTGGGAACCAACTCTCCCAGTATGATGGTCAGGAAGGTCACCAGGATGAAGGCGATGACGGCCGCGGCAGTTTTGTTAATAGCCAGGCCGAACAGCTTGGTGAAGGCTCCGGCCCCGAGCCAACCCAGGCCGAGGCTGGCTGCGGTCACGCCCAGCTGGGTGGCGGACAGGTAGGCGTCCAGGTGGTTGACGATATGTTGCAGCACTCGGGCGGTACGGCGGCCGCTGGAGGCCAATTCGGCTACGCGCGTATCGCGCACTTTGACGATGGCGAACTCGGCCAAGACGAAGAAGGCGTTCACCATTACAAGAACGAGTGTACCGATGATCTCGTAGGCCAAAGTGCTCATGAGTCATCTACCCTGGGCTGATGCCACGGGTTGGTAAGGTTCGGAGGGTCGGCAGGGGTGTCCATGTCGATGCAAGCAAGCATAACATACGGCCCGGTGGTGCCGGCTTCACAAGGCGGCCCCGAGAGGGAGCCCCTACATGCTTTGTGTCGGAATCACGTGTCTCACCAAGCTTCCGTGTCGTCGCTCAGGCGTGCTCATCGGTATGGGAGAACGTTGCTGTTGCCTGTCTCAGAGTCGGTTCCAGGATGCGCCATGCCTCCTCTGCGGTCTCCACATACGTGAAGATGTCCAGGTCGCATTGCATGATCATACCCTCGTCCACCAACGCTTGAAAATCGATGATCCGTTCCCAGTACTGCCTACCGAAGAGAAGCACAGGGATAGGCTTGATTTTATGGGTCTGGATAAGGGTGAGGACCTCGAAGAGCTCGTCGAGGGTGCCGAATCCGCCGGGGAAGACGACCAGAGCTACCGAACGTAACATGAAGTGTAGCTTGCGCAGGGCGAAGTAATGGAAGTTGAAGCAGAGTTCAGGGGTGATGTACTTATTTGGCCGTTGCTCGAACGGCAGGACGATGTTGTGGGCGATGCTCTCCGCTCCCACGTCGTGAGCTCCACGGTTGGCGGCCTCCATGATGCCTGGGCCACCGCCGGTCACCACGAACACCGCCGTCCTCCGATCAGGTCGCACCTCGCATGTCGTGTCGGTCGACTGCGCCTGCTGCTCCTTAGTGGGCAACTGGGTTGCGGAGATCATCTGGGCCAGGAGGCGTGCTTCTTCGTAGTACACTGCCTTCTTGGCTATCGTCCGGGCGGTACGGAGCTGCGCGGCTATGTGTGGATCGCCGGGGTTGAGGGCGGCCAACTCCTCGGCATCCTTCAGGTAGGTGGCTGCTTCGTCGGGGGGCAGGATCCTGGAACTTCCGAACACGGCCACCGTGGTCTCCACTCCCCGGTCTTCCTGCAGGAGATCGGGCTTGAGGAACTCCAGCTGCAGACGGACGGAGCGCAGTTCGTCGCGGAGCAGCAGATCGTTGTTGGCGAAGCCCAGTAGGTAGGCGGGCGACCGGGTCTGTGGGGTGTCTGGGGCGGCGTGGGCACGCAGCTTATCCTCTCCTGCGGTGGGGAAAGGACGAGCGGCCCTTACGGATCGGGTCTGTCGTCGGTATCGTGCCATCGGCAGGTCTCCAGCCTGCTCAGCCTCTGCGCCGGTCGATCACCAGCTGTGCCTTTCCTCCATTCCGCTCCAGCGTTCCTGGCTTCTTGAAGGCTACACTCACGTTGATGCCCACGATGTCCTTGATATTCTTCTGGATACGTTGCTTGAGTTCGATGAGGCTGTCGTGCTCTGTGAACATGGTCACGTCATCAAGGGAGAGGATCGCTTCGGAGACCGATCGGTAGAGATCGGGCTTGATCTCCACTTCGACCAACAGGGTATCCATGGCACCCTTGCGACCGACGACCAGCCGGTAGTGCGGCTCAACGTGAGGCGACATAAGCAGTGCCGACTCCACCTGGCTGGGGAAGACGTTTACTCCTCGGATGATGAGCATATCGTCGGAGCGTCCCGATACTCGGTCCATGCGGACGCTCCTGCGCCCGCAGATACATGGCTCGTGGTTGAGCCGGGTGATGTCGCCGGTGCGATAGCGGATCAACGGGAAGGCTTCCTTGGTGAGCGTCGTGATGACCAACTCGCCCAACTCGCCGTCCGGCAGAGGGGTGCCCGTCTGGGGGTCAATCACCTCAGGCAGGAAGTGGTCGTCGCAGACGTGTAGTCCGGACCGTGCTTCGATGCACTCGCAGGATACTCCCGGTCCCATGATCTCGCTCAGACCGTAGATGTCGTAGGCCCTGATGTCCCACTTCTGTTCGATGTCCTTACGCATGGCTTCCGACCAGGGTTCCGCGCCGAAGACGCCCATCTTCAGCGGAAGCTTCGTCACATCGATTTCCAACTGCTGGGCTACGTCCCATAAGTAGAGGGCAAAACTGGGTGTGCAACAGAGCACGGTGGTCCCGAAGTCCTCCATCAGCATGAGCTGGCGTTGGGTATTGCTGCACGAGATAGGAATGACCGACGCGCCTAGGGCCTCGGCTCCGTAGTGGGCGCCCAGTCCACCTGTGAAAAGGCCATAGCCGTAGGCCACTTGGACGACGTCCTCATCGGTGGCCCCCACCCCGGCCAGGCAGCGGGCCATGACTTCCGCCCAGATGGCGATGTCGGCCTTAGTGTAGCCCACCGTGGTCGGCTTACCTGATGTGCCCGAGGAGGCATGGATGCGTACGACTTCCTTGAGCGGAGTTGCGAAGAGACCGAAGGGATACTGATCGCGCAGGTTGTGTTTCTTGGTCGTGGGAAGGGTGGCCAGATCGTCTATTCCCCGCACCTTATAGGGGTCGACGCCGGCTTCATCAAAGAGGTTGCGGTAGAAAGGGACGCGTTCGTAGACCCGCCGGACCTGGTGGACCAGACGTTGTTCCTGCAACAGCCGGAGATCGTCTCCGTCCATGCACTCGTGCTCGCGATCCCTTATCATCGTTGTTCCCCTTGAATATGGCGCAAATGGTCCGAGGGATAGTATCGGTGGGGGCAGAGACCGTCAACCTTGGCCGTTGTGGGGTCGCTACTCCGTGAGGGCTGAGAGGCATATGTCGTTCAGGAGGCACTCCGCGCAGCGCGGGCGCCTGGCGATGCACACGGCGCGCCCATGCTCGATCAGTAGGTAGGTGAGTAGGAACCAGTCCTCGCGTGGCACGATACTCATGAGCTCGCGCTCGATCTTGATCGGGCTCGTGGAGGAGGCGAGTCCCAGGTGCCGGCTCAGCCGGGCCACGTGTGTGTCGACGGCGATACCGGCGTCCGGATCGGCGGCATAGGCCTGTGGATATGCGTTTGCCAAGACGATGTTTGCCGTCTTGCGTGCCACCCCGGGGAGGGTGAGGAGTTCGGCCATAGTGGAGGGTATCTCGCCCCCATACTCGATTAGGACCTTCTGAGCTGCTCCGACGATATGCTTGGCTTTGTTGCGGAAAAATCCGGTGGGGCGGATGTCGTTCTCCAGTTCGGGCAGCGGGACGCCGGCATAGTCCTCTATGCTCCGATACTTTTGGAATAGACCGGCTGTCACTTGATTGACGACTTTGTCGGTGCACTGCGCCGAGAGGATGACCGCCACCAGCAACTCCCAGTCGTTCTTGAAGTTGAGGACGATGCCGGCGTCCGGATAGGCTTTTCGGAGCCGCCCGACGATGTCGGCGGCGTGTTGCTTCCGGCGGGCCTCATCTGTCTTGGTGCTCACGAAGTCTCGTTATGGGCGGTCGCCATGGCAACCGGGGTCTTGTCGCGGGCCCCGTCGCCGCTCGGTCCTTTTGTAGACCGTATGGCATCGACGGAGCAGAATTGAGCGCAGACTCCACAGCCGCTGCACAGGTCGGTGGAGATTTGCACCGTGGTCACGGTGTCGCCGTCCCCATCGGGTGTCTGTACCAGGCTCAGCGCCATACATCCGGCCTGGAGGCAGCGCCTGCAGCCGGTGCAGAGGAGGCCGTCGACATGGTATGCGGGGCGCTTGATCTTGTACCGAAGCGCGCAGGGCGATTTGGCGATGACTACTGAGGGCTCTCCGGCTGCGAGTTCGCCTTCGATCACCCGCCGGGCCTCGGTCATATCGAAAGGATTTATCTCGGTGACACGCCGAATGCCGAGTGCGTGGCACAACGCAGGGATGTCGACCACGGCAGCCGACTGCCCCATCAGCGTCTTTCCGGTGCCGGGATTGTCTTGGCCACCTGTCATACCCGTGGTGCGGTTGTCGAGGATCAGCGTGAGGGCTGAGCCCCCGTTGTAGGCGACGTCCATGAGCGCCGTGATCCCGGAATGGAAGAAGGTGCTGTCACCCAGCACCGCCACTGCTTTAGACCGATAGTCGTCGGATGGCTCTGTCACTCGGCTCATACCGTGGGCCATGCTGATGCTCGCGCCCATGCACACACAGGAGTGCATAGCTTCGAAGGGAGGGAGGGCGCCCAGCGTGTAACAACCGATGTCTCCGCTCACGAATACCCGTAGACGTCTGAGAACGGCGAATATACCTCGATGGGGGCAGCCCGGGCAGAGCGTCGGCGGGCGGCCCGGTAGACCGGAGGCGATGGGTGTCGGTGTGGTCAACAGATCGGCGACTACACCCGGCGCTCCGTCCGCCCGCAGGGCTCGGGCGACGGTACCCGGATCAAGCTCCCCGCACAGGGAGAACAGGTTTTTGCCCCCGTCGACCGCTACGCCCATCGCGCGGATGAGGTCTTCTAGGAAGGGGTCGAGTTCTTCCACTACGTACAACGTTTCCACGGCGGCTCGGAATTCAGCTATCAGGCGCCGGGGCAGGGGATAGGTAAGCCCCAATTTCAGGAAGCTGGCTCCAGGTACGGCCTCACGCGCATACTGGTATGCCGCGCCGGCGGCAATGATGCCCACGCGGGTATCCCCCATCTCCACCTGGTTCAGCGGACTCGTCTCAGCGACTTCGGCCAAGTCTCGGAGCCGCTGTTCCACCAACGGATGCCGGTGAACCGCATTGCTGGGGAGCATGGTGTATTTTCTGGTGGCTTTCTCCAGGGAAGTGATCGGTTTAGGATCGGTGCGGCCTCCCAGTTTGACGATGCCCTTGGAGTGGCTGATGCGCGTAGTGGTGCGTACGAGGACCGGAGTGTCGAACTGCTCGGAAAGCTCGAAGGCAGTCCGTAGGAACTCCTTTGCCTCACTACTATCGGCCGGCTCGATCATGGGTATCTTGGCCGACCTGGCGTAGTTGCGGTTGTCCTGTTCGTTCTGCGAACTGTGGAGGGCCGGGTCGTCGGCCGATACCAAAACCAGCCCACCCTTGACGCCGGTATAGGAGGCCGTGAATAGTGGATCGGCAGCCACGTTGACGCCTACGTGCTTCATGCAGACGAGGGCCCGGGCTCCTGCCATGGAAGCTCCGACGCCCACTTCCAAGGCGACCTTCTCATTGGGTGACCACTCGCTGTGGATGTCTCTGTACCCTGCGGTCGCCTCGAGGATCTCGGTACTGGGGGTGCCGGGGTAGGCGGAAGCCGACGTGACGCCCGCTTCCCACGCTCCGCGTGCCAAGGCCTCGTTTCCGGACAGGATCTCGTACATCTTACTCCTTATGCGGCCGTGCAAATCCTTATGCGGCCGTGCAAAAGACTCCCCGCATGGGTCGTCTCGGTGTTTTTACCAGACTCTGGGCATCGTGCCCAGTGAAGACGTGAGGGCCTATTCGACCGGGCCCGTCTTCGGACTGTATGCTCATATTGTCGCCTTTTGGTGGCTTGTCTACAATGGGCCTCGGCCGGCCCAGCCGGCCGAGGCCTGGATCGCCTTCTACATTGAGGTGGGCATGCAGCGTCTTATCGTGGGCATTTCGGGTGCCTCGGGCATCGTATATGGGGTTCGCTTGCTGGAGGTGCTGCGGCATACTTCCGTAGAGACGCATCTTATTCTCAGTGAGGCGGCGAAGAGCGTTGCTGCCTTGGAGACAGGCTACTCGGCCGCACAGATAGAAGCCTTAGCCAACGTCGTATACGAGGACGACGATCTTGCTGCCTGCATCTCATCGGGTAGCTTCCTCACCATGGGTATGGTGGTGGCGCCGTGTGCCATTAAGAGCCTGTCGGCCATTGCCCACAGCTACTCCGACGGTCTGCTCGTGCGGGCTGCCGATGTGGCTCTAAAGGAGGGGCGTCGGCTGGTCCTGGTAGTGCGCGAGACTCCTCTCCACCTCGGACATCTGCGCCTCATGGTGGAAGCCGCCGAGTGCGGGGCCGTCATCCTTCCACCCATGCCCGCCTTTTACCATCATCCTCAGAGTGTCGCCGACATCGTCGACCATACCGTGGGCAAAATCCTCGACCAGTTCGGTGTTGAGCACAACCTCTTCAGTCGCTGGCAGGGAGGGGGCGTCGACACGTGTTCCCCGCAAGAGAACGTGGATGTGTCTCTTTCCGACGGAGGCCGGTGGTGACGATGGCTGTTCCGGCGGGCTCCCCCGATCTCGAGGAACGGATTGCGGGCTATCTGCGGACTCACCACACTATGACTGTCGCGACGTGCGGGTGTGGTGAAGCCGGTGCTGCGGCGACAACGACGGCCACGACGACGAGTGCTGCTGCATCGTCGGGGGGTGGGGGTGTGGCGTCTGCGGGTATGCCCCATGCCGCCAGCGTCTTCTATGCTGTCGATGACGCTCTGCGTTTGCTCTTCCTCAGTAAACCGTCGAGTGCTCACGGCGTCCACATCGGCAACTGTGCGCATGTGGCGGCCACCATCACCGAGGAATACACTGATTGGAATGCTATCCAGGGGATCCAGGTGTGGGGAGAGGCTCGTCGTTTGACCGGTAGGGCTGAAGCACAGGGTTTGGCCCTTTATCTGAAGCGTTTTCCCTTCGCACGCGAACTACTGAGCAGACCAGACCGAGTCGCCCTGGCGCGGGACATTGGCGTGTACCGCGTGGAACCGAACCGCTTTGCTTTTACCGACAACACCACCGGCGTGTTCGGCCGGGAACTCCTGCTGATGATGGAGTAGAGTCTGGGTGTGTCCTTAGATTCAATCGTGGCCCTGAAGGAGTGCGGCCCTGAAGGAGTCGACGGTTGGGATGTCGTCAGTCCCCTGTCAGTGTGGTCCAGGGGCGGGTATTGGCCACATCGGCGGCTCGGATCCAGCCGCGGCGGGCTTCGTCTACGCCGGCGGCTAAGTTCGTGAACTCGTCCGGATGGTGAGCGTCACTGCAGATGACCAGGGTGGCCCCCAGTGCTACCGCCCTCCGGGCCGAAGCAGCGTCGAGATCGAGCCGCTCAGGGGAGCCGTTTATTTCCAGGTAGGTCCCAGTCTCGGCTGCCACCCGAGCGATTGTATCCAGATCCACCTCGTAGGGCCGACGGCGATTTAGTAGTCGGCCGGTTGGGTGGGCGATAGAATCCACGTGCTGGTTACGCATGGCGCCCAAGAGCCGCCGCATGATCTCATCACGGGACTGCCGGAGACCAGAGTGGATGCTGGCGGTGACGAAGTCCAGCTGTGCAAGGATGTCATCGGGCAGATCGATGCGCCCATCAAGAAGGATGTCGACCTCAATGCCGGCCAGCACTTTGATGCTCAGACGGCTATCCAGTTCTCTGATGGCCTGGATCTGTGCCAGCAACCGGTCGGGGTTCAAGCCGCCCGTCATGGCCAGAGCCTGGGAGTGATCGCAGAAGCAGAGGTAGTCTAGGCCGGATTCCTGGGCGGCCAATGCCATCTCCTCCATGCTGGCACGTCCATCCGTCCAATTGGAGTGTACGTGTAGATCGCCGCGCAGGTCGGCACGCTCGATCAGACGGGGGAGCTCACCCTTCTCGGCCGCTTCGATCTCGCCCTGGTCCTCACGTAGTTCAGGAGGTATGTAGTCGAGGTTCAGAGCGTCGTACACCGCGGTTTCCACAGCACAGGTGATGTGCCGGCCTGTGGCCGGTTCTTCGATGTGGTATTCGCTGAGCTTGAGGCCGCGGCGCTGTGCGTAGCCGCGCAACGCGACGTTGTGGGCGGTGCTACCGGTGGAGTGTTGCAGCAGGTTTCCGTAGGACTCGGGCGGGACGATACGCAGGTCGACGTTCCGGCCCGTATGGGTCACGGCTGTCAGCTTAGTGTCTCCGCGCTGGTCGACGTGGGCAAGCTGGGGAAGGAGGGCGAAGGCGTCCATGACTGCGCGAGGGTCCGTGGAGCCGGCCACGAGGTCGATGTCCCGCACCATGGACCGGCGGCGGCGCAGACTGCCGGCGTAGTCGGCCACGGACACCACAGGCAAGGCCCGTAGGGCATCTCGCAGCACTTGGGCCTGAGGTTGTAGGTCGGCCAGCAGCGCCCGCCCCGATTCTTCATCCGCCCTGGTTGTGGCTGCCCTGCTTTCGAGGGCGCGGACCAATTTCGCCTGAGACTTTTCTCCCATGCCCGGCAATTCGCTGATGCGTCCTTCACGGCAGGCCTTCTCGAGACTGTTGGTATCGCTGATGGCCAGGGTCTCCCATAAGCGTCGTGCGGTTTTGGGTCCGACTCCCGGCAGGCGCATGACCTCGAGGAGGCCCTCGGGGAAGCGCCCGCGCAGATTGGCCAATAACACGATGTCGCCTGTGGTGATGAACTCCAACACCTTTGCTTCGATGCCCGCGCCTACGCCGGGGAGGTCGCGCAGCTCCCCCCTGAGTGCCGTGTCGGCGATGGACAGCGGATACCGTCGAAAGAGCTCTGCCGCCTTCTTATAAGCCGAGATCCGGTAGGTGGATCCGCCCTCAAGTGCCAGGTAGCCGGCTATGGTTTCGAAAAGATCGGCCAACCGTCCATTCGAGGGGTGTCGGGGGCTGGGGTCGGTGTCGTACACGGTCATCTGCGGCCGTCGTACGCGGCGTCGCTCTCCGTGTCGCGCACCATGTGGCGTTCCGCTCGGCGTCTCGGTTTACCGGCGGTTGGGCGCGAAACCCGGCTGCTGAGCGGGCGGATCATGAAACACGTGTGGATGCGTGGGTTGCGTGTGAAGTCCGGTGGAATGGTTCGCTTGGTGATGTCTTCGACCGCGAATTCCTCGCTGAGATCGGTGTCGAGGCGGAATCGTCGGAAGTTGCTTGAAAAGATGAGTACTCCTGTTGGTGAGAGCAGCCGATAGGCCGCCCGCACCAGTCGTCCGTGGTCGCGTTGGATGTCGAGCGTATCGATCATGCTCTTGGAGTTGGAGAAAGTGGGTGCGTCGAGGAAGATCAAATCGTAGGTGCCGGCCTTTGCATTCTGCAGCCACTCCAGGCAATCGGCTTTGGCGAAGCTGTGCTGGGAACCCAGGAGTCCGTTGAGTTGCAGGTTGCGCTGTGCCCACTGTAGGTACGTGGAGGAGAGGTCCACGGTCGTAGTGCTCACCGCCCCACCTGCGGCTGCATACACGGTGGCCGTACCCGTATAAGCGAACAGATTGAGAAAGCGGCGGCCGGCGGCCATGTCTCGGATCAGGGCTCGGGTGGGTCGATGGTCCAGGAAGAGTCCTGTGTCGAGGTAGTCGGTCAGGTTGACGAGAAAGCGCAGACCCCCCTCCCTCACCTCCATCTGAGGACCGGCCTGTCCCATTCTCTCGTACTGAGCGGTGCCTCGTTGCGGGCGCCGCACTTTGAGCACGGCGTGGTCTGCCGGTAGCCCCAGGGTCTCCGGGGCTACTACCATCATCTCCTTGAGTCGTCGCCGGGCTTGGACAGGGTCGATCGTAGGGGGAGGGGCGTATTCTTGGATGTGTAGCCGGTCTTCGTACAGGTCTATCGCGGCCGAGTACTCGGGCAGATCGGCATCGTAGATTCGGTAGCAGTACACGCCTTCGCGCGCTGCCCACCGGCGTAGGTGCCTGGTGTTTTTAGCCAGCCGGTTGGCGAACATCTGGGCCCCCGCTGAAAGCCCGGCTGTTTGGGGTTTCGCCGGGCGCCCGGTGTCGGTGGATCTCTCCGCTCCCCCGGCCGCCCGGAGGGCGGTCGCCGCCTTGTTCGAGGTCTTGTCGGCGGCACGGTCGAAGGCAACTCCTACATGGAACTGGAGGAGTTTGCACAAGATGGGCCCGTTGTAGAAAACATTGACACGGTGGGCGCGTAGGCCCAGGTGCGCACCCAATTCAGGATTGCCCGTGAGCACAGATGCTTCCCAGCCCGCGAACGAAGCCTTCAGTTTTTCTCCCAACGTCTCATAAAGGGGCACTAGTTCGGACACTTCGCCCAGGCGCCTGCCGTAGGGAGGATTGCAGACCACCAGGCCACCCCGTGTTATGGACGCCGGTGCTGATAGGGCGGCCAAGGGACGTCGTTCGAGGATGAGACGGCCTGCCAACCCAGCTCGGCGGGAGTTGGCCTGTGTAGTGCTCACGGCTTTTCGCTCGATGTCGTAGCCGTAGATCGGAGGAAGCCTTTTTAGTCCATGCGCTCGCCGTTCCTTGGCCTCATGGAGCAGTGCCTGCCAGGTGGTTGCCTCAAATCCTCGCCAGCGCAGGAAGCCGAAGTAGTCGCGCGTCAGTCCGGGGGCGATATCAGCTGCCATCAGGGCGCCTTCGATCAGGAGCGTACCCGATCCGCACATGGGATCAATCAGTGGGCTGTTCTCACATGCTATGGCCGGCCATCCCGCCCTCAGGAGGATGGCCGCAGCCAAGTTCTCCTTGAGAGGTGCCTCGCCCCCCTCCGGCCGGTAGCCACGTCGATGTAGCCCCCCTCCGGACAGATCGAGACTGATGATGGCCTCCGCAGGGGCGAGATGGATGTTTATGCGGATGTCCGGTCGGGCCAGATCGACGCTTGGGCGCTCGCCGGTCCTGTCGCGAAAGCGGTCCACCACAGCATCCTTGGCCCGCTGCTCGACGAAGTGGGTGTTGACCTGGGCCAGAGGGCCCTGCCGGACGGTCGATGTAACCTCCACCGCTATAGTTCCCGTTGCTGCTACATGATCCTCCCAGGGCAGGGCCCGCACTGCCTCATACAGTTCATCTATAGAGGCGACGATGGCCGAGGATAACCTCAGGAGCACACGGCTGGCGACACGAGACCACAGGCAGGCCCGGTAGGCACCGGTGAGTGGTCCGCCGAACGAGACTCCGCCCCGCGTCTCCCGCGCATCGGGGATGTCGAGACTCCGCAGTTCGTCGAACAACAGCCCCTCGGTGTTACGGGGGCAGGTGGCGAAGAAGGTGTGATGAAGAGTCCGATCGCATGGTGTCATAGTGGGTCAGAGTATAGCGGGGTGGCAACATTCACCGATGCGCCCAGCGGGCAGTCAGCTTTGGCTCGGAGAGCCCGTTAGGTCCGAGGTGCAGTTGGGGCACCGGGTCGCGTTCAGCGAGATGTCGGTGAAGCAGTACGGGCAGGTCTTGGTAACGACTGCGGCCGGTTTCGACACCTTGGCGTACGAACGTACGAGCGTGTAGAGCGCTAGGGCTACGATGATGAACACGATGACCGAGTTTACAAACAAGCCGTAGTTGATCGTAACTGCCCCCGCGTCCTTGGCCGCCTGGATGGTGTTATACGGTCCGGCGGGGTCTCCCTCCTTGATCACGGCGAACAGGCTGGAGAAATCGAGGCCACCCGTGGCCAGACCGACTGCCGGCATGATGATGTCGTCGACCAACGAGGTGACAACGGCCGCGAACGTGACGCCCATGATGAAGGCGACCGCCATTTGGACCAGATTCCCCCGGTCGATAAACTCCCTGAATCCCTTCAATTCACACCTCCTGAATTACGGTTGCGTGTTCCTAATTCCGCTGCGCTTGCTTCAGTCCGTGGCCGCAGAGATCGTCGGCCGGATCGTGTTCGATCCGACTGTCACTGCCGGTCAGATGTTGGGTTCGACTCGGGCGGTACGCAGGTGTTCTTGCGGGAACCAGGGTTGGCGCATGAGATGGTGTGCGAATCCGTCGTCGTCGACAGATTCGCACACCACGTCTGCTACTGCGAGGACTTCGGGCGGGGCTCCTGTCATAGCGACGCCGGTTCCCGCCCACGCTAGCATGTCGACGTCGTTGTAGGAGTCGCCGAAGGCGAGTACGTCGGAGGCCTCGAAACCGAGCAACCCGCCCAGCATCTGCAGAGCCCGTCCCTTAGTCGCGGTGGGACTGGCCAACTCTAGAAAGAACGGCCAGGTTTTGAGCGCGCTGATCCGCTTCTCATATGAGGAGCGGATCTCATCCAGCAGTGCGTCGATGACCGCGGGCTCTCCGCTCACGCCGATCTTCGTGGTCGGCCTGTCGAGGAAGGTGCTCAACGAGCCTACACTGTGGGCTCGTATGCCGGAGAGACTCTCGTAGCGCTCGGTGTCGGTGTTCTTCGCGGCTACATATAGCTCGTCGTCGATGTACAGGTTTACCGTCAGTCCGCGGGGCTCGAGGAGGGCGAGTATCTCCTGGGCCATCTCCAGTGAGATGGGGTCGTGGTGTATGAGCCGTCCTGTCCCCACCTCGCGGATAAGCGCTCCCTGATAGGCAGCCACGGGCCCGGCCAGGCCGAGGTTGGTAGCAAAGCGGGCGGCCGAACGGAACATGCGGCCGGTGGCGAGGATGACCACGATCCCCATCTCTCTCAGGATCCGCACGGCGGCCACGGTGGCCGGAGTGAGAGCCTGCGTGCTGTCGAGGAGCAAAGGCAGCAGTGTGCCGTCTAGGTCGGCGGCCACCACGCGGGGAGGATCGAGGCGATATTCGGGTTCCAGTGGATGCATGACAATAAGATTAGCAGGGTGATAGCAGGGTAGGATGATAGCAGGGGGCGGAGATCGCACCGTGAGATACTCACGTATGAGGCGACATGAGCATGTCGGTGGACAGCTCCAGCCTTGATATTATCTTAGAATAGAAAAAGTCGACGAGGAGCGGGCCATTCTCGACTCGGTCATGACGTGCGGGTGGATGACCTGGCTCCAATAGGGACCTGACTCGCGAGCAGGAGCGTGACTCGAGCAGGAGTGCGACTACACCCACGCTGCGGCACCGAGGCGTATTCATCGACACCCAGCAGTTCTGGATCGAAGGAGGCCCTGACTATGAAACTCGACTGCAAGATATGGCTGGAGTACCGGGGCCGGGCTTTCGGAGACGGTCCGGCACGCCTTTTGGATGGGGTTCGACAGATGGGGTCTCTGCGCAAGGCGGCTGCCGAGCTGGGCATGTCGTACAACAAGGCCTGGCGTATCCTGAACGCCGCCGAGAAGCGGCTGGGCTTTTCCCTCCTCGACCGCAGCGTTGGTGGTGCATCAGGGGGCGGCTCTCGTCTCACGCCCCAGGCTGAGGATCTGTCGGTCCGGTACCGGGGTCTGATGGCGGATGCCACCCAAGCTATGGAGGTCATCTTCGAGCGGCACTTCGGCGATTGGAAGGATCCTTTGCCTGAGGACGCGACTCCCGATGGTGACACACAGGATGGCAACACGCAGGACTGACCATCCGGCCATCAGTGCGAAACTGGGCGCTCGTGGCTACTCGTGTGCCCACTCCCGAGTCCGTGCTACGGCACGGAGCCATCGCTCGTACGACTTCTCGAGGGCCGGGTCGGCTGCTCTAGGCGTGAACACCCGGTCGTCGCGGGCCATGCGGGCCACATCGTCGAGCGACCACAGGCCTACACCGACACCGGCCAACGCAGCCGCTCCTAATGCGGTCGCCTCCCGTGTCTGCTGCCGCTGCACGGGAAGACGTAGCGTGTCGGCCTGCAGCTGCAAGAGGAAGTCATCAGCACTGGCTCCTCCATCCACCTTGAGCGTGGTGGGTCGCATGCCCGCATCCTCGATCATCGCCTCCAACACGGCGCGCGTCTGGTAGCAGATGGCCTCTTCGGTTGCCCGGGCGATGTGGGCCCTGGAGGTTCCCTGCGTTAGGCCGATTAGCAGCCCTCGTGCCGCCGGGTCCCAGAAGGGGGCGCCCAGGCCGGTCAGGGCCGGTACGAAGTGGACGTCGCCGGTGTCGGTCACTGTCGCCGCCAAGGGACCGATATCTGCTGCCGAGTCGATCAAACCCAGCCCATCTCTCAACCATTGGATGGCCGCTCCCGCTATGAATACCGACCCTTCGAGGGCGTAGCTAATGTTTTCTCGGCCTGGTCCTAAACCCCAAGCGACCGTGCCCACCAGTCCGTGGGTTGAAACCACCGGTTGTCGGCCCACGTTTAGGAGGAGGAAGCAGCCTGTGCCGTAGGTGATCTTCGCCTGTCCGGGGGCGAAACAGGCCTGACCGAAGAGGGCGGCCTGCTGGTCGCCGCATATACCGGCGATAGGAACCTCCGCCCCAAAGAGGGCGCGGTCACTGTAGCCGGCCACACCCGCTGAGGGGACCGGACGGGGTAGGATGCCTGCCGGTATCCCGAAGAGCTTGAGCAGGGCCGGGTCCCAGTCCAGCCGGTGGATGTCGAACAACATGGTGCGCGAGGCGTTACTGAAGTCGGTCACGTGCGTCCGGCCACCCGTGAGGCGCCAGACGAGGAAGCTGTCAACCGTGCCCGCCCGTAGGCGGCCTCGGCGTAGCAACGCCGGAGCCTCGGCACAGTGGGCTAGGAGCCACTCGAGCTTGCCGGCGCTGAAGTAAGGATCAAGGCGCAGGCCCGTCCTCTCGCGCACGTACGTCTCGTGCCCTTCGGCCTGCAACCGGCGGCAGCGGGCAGATGTCCGCCGGCACTGCCATACGATGGCGTTGCTCAGAGGGATGCCTGTCTGTGCATCCCAGAGGAGGGCCGTCTCGCGCTGGTTAGCCACTCCGATGGCTGCAAGGTCGGCTCCGGAACGGCCCGCCTGATTGAGGGCCTCCTGGGCGGCGTGCATCTGCCCCTGCCAGATCTCCTCAGCATCGTGTTCCACCCAGCCTTCGTGCGGATAGTACTGTGGTAGGGGTCTGCGACCGAGGCCCAGCACTCGGCCGTCCTTGTCAATGACCAAAGCACGAGAACTCGTCGTCCCTTGGTCGAGAACAAGGATGACGTGTCGATGGGGGATCGCCATAGTGACTCCTCGGGAATCCAGAATCAGCAGGTCCCAGCCAGCTTCGTTGCTGCCGTTATTGTCCTATACTCGACTATAACGGTGCCAATCTCCTACATAATCGTCTCCTACATAATCGGGGTGGAGGGTATGAGAACGCTGGAAGAAGATCTGCAGGCCGCTCGGGAGTTCCATGGACATCTCTGCCATGGCATGGTTATGGGCGTGCGCATGGCCCGCTACGCGTGCCTGGAGCTGGGCATCGACGATCCCCTACAGTACCGGGACCTCATAGTCTATGTGGAGATGGACCGCTGTGCCAGCGATGCCGTATCGGTTGTCACTGGTGTCACTCTGGGGAGACGACGTCTCAAGTGGGTTGATTACGGTAAGTTGGCTGCGACCTTCGTCGATCTGGGCAGTGGGAACGCCATCCGTATGGCTCCGAAGCCGGACGTACCTCATGCGGGCTCCGACGACGATCCCGCAACGTTCTGGGACGACTGGAGCGACGAGCAGCTCTTCAGTTGCACTCCGGTAGATATTGACGTGCCGCTGCAGGACAGGCCGGGGAGACCTATCCGGACGGTTGTGTGTGCGAAATGCGGCGAGCAGGTGCAGGACGGGCGCGACGTGGAGTATGACGGCCAGCTGTTATGCCGCAGTTGCGTTGGAGGGGCGTACTACTCCACTATCTAAGAGGCGGGCTGTTCGACAACCTGCTGGGGGTCTAGGTCGGCGTGCCGCGGCTCGTCCGCGGCACGTTAACTATCGTGTCGTACTGGTACTGGTATGGGCTGCCGTGGTGGAGGTGGTGGACTTTGTCGTAGTCACAGTGGCTTTGGCGGTAGTACTGGCGGTACTGGTACTGGTGGTACTGGTACTGGTGGTACTGACAGTGGTTGTCGAGGCTGTCCCCACCTCGATTTTTTGCGGGATCATGGGATAGGTGCTGACAAAGGTGTCGGTGTGGACCACCGCGCCGTCCGGAAGCTTAACCGTGCGCACCACCTTCAGCTGCCTGCCGGTCTGGCCGCCTGTGGTTACGACCTTCTGTCCGGCAGGTAGGCGTGGATTGCGAACGGTGACGGTCGTTCTGGCCACAACGTTGTAGAAGTCGCTTGTTGTGTATGTCACCTTGCGTCCTTCGTCCGTCCCGTAGATGACGAAGGTGGTGGTGATACCGTCCGAGGTGCCACGGACGAGGATGGAGTGCCTCATATCGTTCTTAAAGCACATGTTGGGGCCGCCGGCGCTCACGGTGGCGTCGCGGCCCTTTGGGTAGTGTGAGATGTAGAGAGAGTGGTTCTTGCGCTCGACGATCTCCAGACCGGCGAAGAAGGCGGCGTTGAAGAGAGTGGTCGACACCTGGCAGATACCGCCGCCGAACACATCCTCCAGCTTGCCTCCCCCCACGATGCCGGGAGCGGTTGTATAGCCGCGGGCCGCGGTGCGGGGACCGATCCGGCGGTCGAAGTCGTATATCTCACCCGGGGCGAGGATGACGTCACTCGCGTATTTGGTGGTGATCCGGACGTTGGTTTGCCGGTTGCTGGTGCCGGTGTACTGTGTCGTGTAGCTTCCCAGTTTTTCTTTGATGCCCAGGGCTTCTGCCTCAGCCGTAGTGCGACCCGGCTCGATGGTGGTGATCGTCACTGCTGCCGTGCGCTCGCCGGTCTTGCGCGCGGCTTCCAAGAGTGCCGCGGCCGTTTTGGCCGCGTCGAGTTTCTTGCCCACTACCGCCGGTACGACCGAGGCTTTCTCACCGTCGGTCTTGAAGAAGGCATCCACCGCCTTGACGGCTACTTCTTTTGCGATGGAGTTGAGCAACGGTTCCATCTTGGCCCGCTCAAGGAGAGGTACCAATGTAGCTACGCCGTTGTCATCCTTGATCGTGAAACTCATGTAGGATTTTATCTGCTCAGGAGTTACCGTCCACTTCTGGTCGCCGGAAGTCAGTACGACCGGAGCGCTGATCATGACTTTGGCTTGAGCGACGGCTTGATTGGTGTCCTCTGCGCCTACGACCGGCTCCTCCGTCTTGATTGGTATGGGTAGTGATGCGGCGCGTAGGGCGGTGGCCAGTCTCTTGACCTCTGTGCGCAACCGGTCGATGTCCACCACCCGTCCAGCCTGTCCTTCGACCAGTTTGATCTCACCATCTTTGAAGGCAAGGCCTGCGTTCACAGGGGGTACGTCAATCTGGCCGGCTATCTTCGCCAAGGCGGCGTCCAACTTGGTGTCGTCCACTGCGGCGCGTAGGGGTATGTCTATGCCGCTAAAATATAGCTTGAAGCGTTTGCCGAGTTTGGTGAGGATGTTGCCCTCGCGGGAGGCGGCCATGGCCGCGGACACCGTACCGGTTGTGTCAACCGTGGTGCCCAGGTCTTCGGCTTTGAGTTCCCAGGTCTTGTCTTCGTTGGTGAGGGTGATGTTCCGCTTCTGGGCGTTTTCTGCCAATGCCTTTACGCGGGAGGCGGCTGCTTCCTCGGTCAGGCCGCCCATCGCCCGGCCGGCGATGCTTACTCCCGCGTGCACCTTGTTGTGGTAGGCGGCGGAGTCTATTACGATGGCCAGCACCACTATGGCTACGATGACCCCGATAGCTATGATGATGCGGGTACGGACGCGGCTACGGCCTCGCCCGGCGATGCGTGATTCCGTCAAGAAAAGCCTGCTCCTGGATTTGAAGTCGCCACAAGATAGCAGATGCACGGAGGATCGTGAGCATTCCGATCTTCACACATGTTGTGTTTTTCTTCATGCGCGCTGTGCCGGGTGGGGCTTCGTTTTTCAGCAGCCCTCTAGGAATCCTGGCAGCGGCCGGGTCCGTCTATGAGCGGGCTGGATGCATGAGCCTATAGGCGGGGAGGGTTCTCTGCGCGTAGCGCTGGCCCGTGGTGTGGTGGATCCCGGGTTGGCTCAGCGGTTGCGTATTGTGGCGCACCTGGAGGGTGGAGCAGCTTCGAACCTGGAGCGACTGGAGAAGGAAGCTGTATCGGGGCAGACGCTGGGGGAGGTCTTAGGCCTGTCGCGGGCGGCCGTCCACAAGCACATCGACCACTTGCGCTCCCTTGGTTTCGTCATAGAGTCGGTGGTTGGTTTGGGATACCGGCTGGCGGCTCCCTTTACTGACCTTCTCGCCGCTGAAGCAGTACTGCCCTTCCTGTTGCCGGACCTTCGGAAAGAACAACTCTGGATGGCCGGACTACCCTACCTGTATCGGCAGGAGTGCGACTCCACCAACCGGGTTATCCGACAGGTGATTAAAGATGAGGCTTCTCCCCCAGGCATGGTGGTGGTCACCGATCATCAAACCCATGGCCGGGGAAGGCTGGATCGTGTGTGGCGTGACCAAGTGGGCAAAGACCTGATGTTCTCTCTCTTCCTGCGACCTTCGATTGCTCCCGGCCAGGCCCATCTTTTGTCATTGGCTGCTGCTCTGGCCGTCGCGGAGACCGTGGAGGCGTTTGTTGGTCTTGAAGAGACGGTGAGCGTGAAGTGGCCCAACGATGTGATGATTGGTGATCGGAAGGCATGTGGGATCCTTCTGGAGGGGGCCATGGACGGGGACAGGCTGCGCTGGGTCATCGTCGGCGTAGGCCTTAACGTCAACAGTGACCCGGCTGTAGCTGCCGGTGTCATCGCGCGAGAGGATCACGGAAGCTTGGGCTCGCGGCCATGGCCGGTGTCGTTGCACGCGGTGCTTGGCTCGATGGTCCCGCGGGCCCCGCTTCTGGTGGCACTTCTGCGACGGTTGACCGCCCGGTGCACCGATCTGGAGCAGCCCGGAGGCATGTCTTCTGTCCTTGAAAGTCTGGCGGAGCGCGATTTTCTGGCCGGTCGGCATGTGGAGGTATTTCAGGGTGGAGACCCGCAGCGGGCCATAGTGGGCGAGGCGGCTGGTATTGGCGCCGAGGGACAGTTGCTGGTGCGTCTACCTTCCGGGGGGGTCACGGCTGTTTTTGCCGGAGACGTCAACCATACTCGTCAGAGACGTTGACAGCGTTCTTACTGGTCTTGTAGACTCCGCGCGTACTGCATACGCACGTGGGAGGATCGATCATGAGGGGCATCACATCAGGTGGGAAGACTTTGGGAGCGCCTGATGGTGCCGGCACTTTGGTTGCTCGTCCGGGGCGGCCTGGACTCGCCCTGTCCGGTCTTCAGAAGACAGTGGTTCTCCTCGCTGCGGTCGGTCTGCTCAGTGCGAGTGCTTGGGTCTCGGTGCCGTTTTACCCTGTGCCTCTCACCATGCAGACTTTGGCCGTCCTTCTCATCGGTGGGCTGCTTGGTCCCAGGTTGGGAGCCTCTGCTGTTGCGAGTTACATAGCGCTCGGCCTCGTTGGGGCGCCTGTCTTCCACAATGGTTTGGCCGGTCCGGCCGTCATCGCTGGGCCTACCGGAGGGTACTTGGTCGGCTTTGTGGCAGCTGCGTTTCTCATGGGGCTGGCCGTGCGCTGGGCCGGCAGGGTGGGTTCTGGTGCGGTGCGGCAGGGGCAGGATGAATGGGGCCGCGCGACGGACGTCCGAGAGGCGTCGCTCACCGGCCGGGCTTCGCTCCTGGTCTTGGTTCTCGGCGTGGCGGCGGCCAGTGTCGCGATCTACGCGGTAGGCATCCCCTGGTTGGCGATCATCACCGGTGGCGATCTTCATACGGCCTTTACCGTGGGGGCGGTGCCCTTTGTGTTGGGCGACCTGCTCAAAGGGGCTGTAGCTATCGCGACTCTCATGTGGGGTGGGGGTCTGTTGGTGCGTAGGGGGGTTCTGCTTCCTTGACGAGACGCTGGCTTCTTGGTTGGGGTCCTTCTGCCTGCGGGGTCCTTTCGCCTGATGTGATTCACGCGATCCCGGTTCTTCTCTGTCTCCAAGGCTTGTGAAAGCTGCGTAGGTGAGGGTATCCTGCGGGACGACAGTGTCCGCGGTGAAAGGTAGCTGGGTCGGCCCTTGAATGTCCTCGATGCTCTCGTACTCGGTGTAGTCCAGGGGGCTACCGAGTTTCTTCCCGTGTCGAGTTCGGGTCATCTGGTCCTCATACCGGAGTTCTTCAATATCCCGGCTCCCACGCTCGGTTTCGACATTCTCGTCCATTTGGCGACGCTGGTAGCCGTAGTCGGCTACTTCATGGGCGATGTGGTCAAGATAGTGGTATCCATCGTCGCTCCTAAGCGAATGGAGCGGACTGAGGTCGTGTACTGGCGGCGACTGTTTCTCTGGCTGGTGATAGGAACGGTGCCTGCCGCTTTGGCGGGTGTCCTGTTCGGCAGTTTCTTCGAGGGGCTGTTCTCCAGCACTCTGGCTGTTGGTATCTTCTTGGTGGTCACCTGTCTACTTCTGACCGGAGCCGATGCCGTCCTCGATCGTATGCGGCGGCGCATAGAGGGGCTTGGGCGCATGCGGGCTCAGGACGCCCTTATCATCGGCTTCTACCAGGCACTGGCTATCGCTCCGGGGGTGAGCCGCTCGGGAGCCACCATCTGCGCCGGTATCTTTTTGGGCTTCGACCGACCCACGGCGGCTCGTTTCTCGTTCCTGCTCAGTATCCCCGTCATCCTGGGGGCCTTTCTCGTTAACCTGGGCGATATCTCCATGGCTTTCGCCGGTGCCGATGGGCTTGCCTATGTGGTGGGTGCAATATCCGCAGCTGTTTCGGGATTCCTGGCCGTGTCTTTTTTGATGCGTTATCTGAGTAGACACAGGCTGCGTGTGTTCGCCGTCTATACGGCGGTCGTGGGCGTGATCGTGATCGTTCTTTCACTCATATAAGAAGGAGGCTTCATGGACGGCAGGCGAGGGACATCCTCACGGCGGTCGGTGCACCGGTGTGCGCGTCACCTGCTCCTAGTGGTGGGCCTTGCCGCGATAATGGTCCTGGCCTACTCCACCATGGCGTCGGCCGCCTCGGCGACGGTGGTCTCTCGGGGAGCGGGGGGGAGTGGGAAGATCGCGCTCACCTTCGACGACAACAATTCGCCCACGCGGGCCTTAGCGGTGCTGCGGGCGTTGCAACGCTATCAGGTGCCGGCTACGCTTTTCGTCATTGGCGACTCGGTGAATGCCTACCCGTCTATCAACGCCGAGATCGTCAAAGGTATGGCGGCCGGTCTGTTCGAGGTGGGGGATCACACCCGGTCGCACCCCAACCTGGCTCGGCTCTCCAGTTCCGGTATGGCCGCACAGATTGGTGGTGGCACCGATGCTTTTCGCAAAGCTACGGGGGCTAGGACCGTACCCCTGTTCCGGCCTCCTTATGGCTCGACGAACGCGCGCGTGGCGGCGGTTGCCGGCCAGAAGGGGTTCGATTACCTCATTCTGTGGGACATCGATCCGCGCGATTGGGCCGGCACTTCTGCCGCGGCTATCACCAACCACATCGTCAGCAGGGCGCATAGCGGCGCTATCGTGGTCATGCACCTGTCGGCGCCGCACACGGCGGCCGCCATTCCCGGTCTGGTCTCCAAACTGCGTGCCAAGGGTTATGAACTGGTGACGGTCTCGACGATGCTCAAGGGCGACCGTCTCTTTCTCGACGTGGTGTCGGGAAGCGAGGCCGGCCGCGCCATCGCGCGCCTGGTCGCCGCGGGCTTCATGAGTGGCTACAACAGCAACTACTTCGGAACACGAGACAGTATCACGCGGGCTCAGGTGGCTAAGGTCTCGACGCTGGTGGGGGGGATCCACACCAGTGAGGTCGAGGGCGTCGCCACCCCGGTGTTTGCCGACGTACCGGCGCGTCTGGATTCCGCAGGAAGGCCGGTCTCGTACCCCTTCGACTTTGTGCAGGAAGCCGCGGCTGCCGGACTGGTAGTGGGCTCGTCGACTGGCGAGGGCACCATGGTCTTCAACCCCAGCCGGGCTATCAATCGGGTGCAGCTTGCGACCATCGTGGCCCGCATGGTCCGGCAATTCAAGGGCTATCCTGCCACGGCCACCGAGGCTGGCTTGGCCGAGGTTGCTTTTGCCGATGTGCCCGCCTATGCGGCTGCAGATGTGTCGCTGGTGGCGGCCTTAGGTCTGATGATTGGAACGGGAAAGAAAACCTTCATGCCTTGGTCGGGAGCCGTGCGTGCGCAGGTTGCTGTGGTCATGAGCCGGTACCTGGATCTGCCGCATATGCGGCCGGGAGACCGACAGTAGCGTCCAGTCCCCCGCTGGGGATTCCTCGGAGGATGATTTCGCCCCTGTGGGCTGCAGCCACCGACTTGACGATGGACAGCCCCAGCCCGAAGCCCCCTGTCTTGCGGCTCCGGGACTTGTCTGGACGGTAGAAGCGCTCGAGCAATCGATCGACATCCTCGTCTGAGAGCGTAGCGCCACTATTGGCGACGTTCAGCACAGCCTTGCCGGCTGCGGTGAAGGTCTTTACTGCGAACCAGCCCTCGGGGACATTGTGGCGGATGGCGTTCTCCACCAGGTTGCCGATCATGCGCTCCACGAGCGCGTGATCTCCACGGACCGGTGCTGGGCGGAGTTCTAATTCCAGGCGTAGATTCAGCGTGTTGGCATTTCCTAACGCCAGTTCCACCTGCTTCTGGGTGATGGCCGCCAGATCCAAGTCTAGGAACGTGAGGGAACTTTCTGTGCGTGCAAGCACGAGCAGTCCGTCGATAAGGTGTTCGCTGCGGTTGACGGCCTCGGTTATAGCTGCACCCATCTCATGAAGTTCGTCTAAAGAGAGATCGGGGTCGCTCAGAGCCACGTCTATCTCGGTGCGGATGATGGTGAGGGGTGTGCGCAGCTCGTGGGAGGCGTTGGCGACGAATTCTTTCTGGGCCGTAAAAGCGGTGTCCAACCGAGCCAACATGGCGTCGAAGGTGTCGGCCAACTCCTTTAATTCGTCTCGGGGGCCCTTGAGGGCGATGCGTTCGTGCAGCGTTGAGTCCGAAAGGCGGCGGGCTGTACCGGTGATGGCGTTCAGGGGGCGCAACGCACGACCGGCCACCACCCAGGCTAGTCCGAAGGTGACCACGGCCATGATGACTAAGGCCATTATGGACTTGCCCCACAGCTGGCGCAGCGCTTCTTCTTTTAGTTCACGTTGCGCTTCGTCGATCAGGCGGGGGACGGGTATACCGTTTACGGTGATGTAGCGGGGCATCTCACCGAATGCACTGGGGACAGACCCATATTCGAGTAGCTCCTGTGGGATTCCGTAATGCTCGGCGATCACTGCGCGCGCCTTCTCCGGAGCGATGGTCAGGCCATCATGGACAAGGAAGAAGTTGACGGTGATGAGGATTATCCCCGCAAGGACGAAGAGACCGCCGTACCACAGGGTGAGCTTCAGGCGTATGGTGAGGCCGCGACGATGACGCCTCTCGTGCGCCGGCGCAGTCGAGGTTGCAGAGGCCGTGAGGTCCGTTCTCTCGGGCGATGGCTCTGGGCTTGGTTCCGCGGGTGTCGTTTCCTGAGTCACGGCAGTCGCCGTCATAACCGTAGACAGTGCTTCGGCTGTCTGTAGAGGCTTGGTCTAGGAGGCGACTTCATATCCGATAGCCGACTCCCGCCACGGTCTCGATCAGGGGCGGATCGCCCAGTTTTTTCCTGAGGGTCATCACGGTCATGCGTACTACGTTAGTGAAGGGGTCGGTGTTTTCGTCCCATACTTTTTCGAGGAGCTCTTCAGTGCTCACCACCCGGCCTCCGGCGGAGAGCAACACCTCCAGCAGGCCGAACTCCTTCTTGGTCAGCCTAAGGTCGGTGCCGCCCCGTTCTGCCACGTGGCGGCCCGGGTCTAGTACCAGATCAGCTGAGGTGAGGACCGGTGGGAGGGGTACGCTCGTCCGCCGGCCTAGGGCGCGGATCCGGGCAACCAATTCTTGGAGTGCGAAAGGCTTGGGGAGATAATCGTCGGCCCCTAGGGTGGTCAGCCCGGTGACTCGATCCTTGATGGATCCGGCAGCGGTCAGCATAAGGATGCGGCAGATCGACTGTCTGGCCACCAGCTCCCGGCAGACATCGTCGCCGTGTACTACAGGGAGGTTGCGATCGAGGACCACGACGTCGTAGCTGTTTATGGCGGTCTTTTCCAGGGCCGACCTGCCATCGAACACTACGTCGACCGCCATGGACTCTCTGCGCAGGCCGCGGGCGATGGTTGTGGCCAGGCGTTCTTCATCTTCGACCAATAGGACCCGCACCGTGTCTCCTTCTCGCCGGTTTGAGAGGCCGCGCTCTCATGATACTCGTGGCAGCATAGTAAGAGTCTACGCATGGGCCTGTAAGGTCGCTGTAAAGATGATCCTTACGGGCTGATCCTTACGGGCTCTTTACAGGGTGGCCGGTAAAATAAAAAGTGTACTCGGATTGTGCCTTTGGCGCTCGGGTACAATGGGTCGAGCAGTCCAGCACGGAGGTAGTCGACATGGTATTCAGGCGTCCGGTCGCGAGCGGTGGGAAGCGGCTTAGGTGGACCCTTATTGAGCTGATGTTGGCTCTGACATTGATGGGTCTTGGAGGCTGGAGTCTCGTCGGCTGTTCGGCTCAGACTGTGACAGAGGACTCTTCTACTTCATCGACCGCCTCTGCGATAACCGGCCGGACGGCTCCGGCGGGTGAGACTACAGATGCCACTATGCGCGCCGGGACAACGATGGCTGCCGGCGATGCAATGGCGAGCCCCGCCCAGAGTGTGGCCACCAAACTCGGGCCCAGCGTGGTCAACATCGCCGTCCGCGGCACGGTCCAGGGTCTGTTCGGGCAACAACAGAGCTACTCCGGGGAAGGGTCTGGCGTTATCTATACCAACGACGGCAAGATCATCACGAACAATCACGTCGTTACGGATGACTATGGTGGTGTCGTGCGCGACCTAGAGGTGACTTTAGCCACCGGGCAGAAGCTGGCCGCCGGCGTCATCGGACGGGACGCACTGACCGACCTGGCTGTGATAAAGGTGGATGCCAGTATGGATCTGCCTGCCGCCACCTTTCGGAATGACCAGCCCAGCGTGGGTGAGTATGCGGTGGCCATCGGTAGCCCTCTCGGCTATGAGAATTCCGTGACTCTCGGCGTCGTTTCCGGTCTCGCCCGCAGCATCGAGGGCGTATCGGGTCCGGAAGGCGTGGCGCTCAACAACCTCATCCAGACAGATGCTCCCATCAGCCCGGGCAATTCCGGCGGTGCCTTGGCCAACGCCAATGGTGAAGTCATCGGTATCAATGTGGCCTACCTGCCCGCCCAGACGGGTGCCGTCAATATCGGTTTCGCCATCCCCTCTGTGGTCGCTACCCAAGTGGCGGACGAGATCATCAAAACGGGCAAGGCCACCCATTCCTACCTGGGTGTTGGTCCGCAGACTGTGACTACCGAGTTGCAGCGGCGATTTGGGTTGTCCCGCTCCTCGGGCGTCCTGGTGGCCGAAGTGACCCTGAATGGTCCGGCCGACAAGGCGGGCATCAAGCGAGGCGACATCATCTTCAAAATTGGGGACCGCGAGATGGTCACGTCTAGCGATCTACTGGTTGCCATCCGCGACAAGAAGCCTGGGGATCGTGTGCAGGTGACTCTGGACCGTGATGGTCGGACTTCCACCGTCACTGTCACGCTGCAAGAGCGGCCTTCGGAATGATCGGTCGATTAGGAAAGACACTTGTGTGCGGAGCTGCTGAGAAGGGAAATCGCTGTTGTGTTGCTCAGCAGCTCTCTAGGGGCTGTTGAAAAACGAAACCCCGGCCGCCAGAACGCACTGAGCAGCACGATAGTACGTCATCGGTCGCGCGAATAGCGCTGCTATTCGCGCTTCCTCTATCCTTCTCTCGCACGTGCTGATCGTGTTCTGGCGGCGAAGTGTCATATTTCAGCAGCCTGCTAACGGATGGTGAAGCTTTTCTCGCCTTCCGGCGTCTCGTCCTGCACATGTACGGCGGTAACGTTGGCCAGCGCAGGACCGCGGTGGGTCCAGGCTACTAGGGCCTCTGTAGCCTCGCGAGAGCCTTCGTACACAGCCTCGACCCGTCCATCGGGGAGATTGCGGATCCAGCCAGAGACGCCCAGCCGGGTAGCCTCTCGGTAGGTGCTGTCCCGGAAGCAGACGCCCTGCACGTGGCCCTCTACGAAGACATGGAGGCGGCAACGGTGGTCCGAGCGGTCAGGAGCAGGAGGGTCGTGATCGGGCAATCGGTGACTGCTCACGGTCTCAGCCTTGAAGGATACGGAGTCCCTTATGTTTCCGCTTCTGCCGTTGCTGAAGCCGGTAGGCAAATAGGAAGAGTAAGAGCACAAGCAGAGCACCCAATAGAGGTACAAGCACGAAGACCAGGGTACCCACCAAGACGGTTAAGTCTGTGTACACCCCCAGCAAGATGATAGGCCCACTGTCCGCCGTGGCGCCGGGGCGTACCGAACGCAGTGTGTGGTCGGCCAAGCCGGCAATGACCAGCCCCAGGATGGCGCACACCACGATGATGATCCAGTTCTTCTCGGCCATAGCGGCGGCGAAGACAAGCCCGCCGAGGACGATTTTGACCGGTTGCATGATCTGATCGCGGATAGCCATGATGGCGGGCATCTTGTCCACGGCGATTTCGATGACCGCCAGAACAAAGAGCAAGACGATGATCCAGGTGTGGTCGAGGAACTCGAACCACGTCCCCTTGAAGACCGGCGCACTAGCAAACTCTAATCGGGAATAGAGAGCCAGGAAGGCCAAGGGTAAGAAGGCCCGCAGACCGGTGAGGACCGAAAGACCGGCGCCCATGCAGACGCGCGCGTACACGCTGTTGAAGACGGCATCCATGCGGAGACTTAGTCTAGCATGCGAGAGCGACGCCCTGTCACCGGAAGCGGAGAGGTTTCATGTCGTATAGTCCGGCGGCACGAGGCGGTTCGACTTAGTATGGGCCTCGTATCTTGACACAGGTGTCGAGTCATGTGGGGCTCGGATGCTACAATCCCTGGGCCGATGGATGGCACCGTCGGCGGCGTGTGAAGGTGCGTGAGCGGGTCGCCATATGTCACGCCCTCGTAGCTCAGGGGATAGAGCAAAGGTTTCCTAAACCTTGTGTCGGCCGTTCGAATCGGCCCGAGGGCGCTCATTATATGTTTAGCCTGTAAATTCGCTTGAGGCCTCGGCTAGGTTCCTATGCTCGATGTTGGGAGGCTGCTGAAAAACGAAACCCCGGCCGCCAGAACGCATTGAGCGGCACGGTAGTACGTTATCGGTCGCGCGAATAGCGCTATTCGCGCTCCCCTATCCTTTTCTCGCACGTGCTAATCGTGTTCTGGCGGCGAAAATTGATCGGCATGAAACTGTCTTGAACGATTTCTGGACGCGGGAGATGGGGTGCGATGGTCTACTTACCGGCAGGTAAACGAGGCGCTCGAGAAAAGGTCAAGCTACCTTACGATCCCCAGATGTCTAGGTGGCTGAGAGGCGGTCTATTTTGCTGCCGCGGTGGTCATGTCGGGGTTGGCGGTTCTACTTATCATGATGCCCGGCGAGCGAGTGACTCGCGAGACTAATATGTCGGCTAAGGAAGGACTCGTTACCAAGGTAGTCGAAGCCCAAGGTGACCACCTAGAGCTCGTAGTGCTGCTTGCGGCTGGGGCTATCTTTTTGGTTATATGGGCGGCAAATGGGCTTAAGTTCACTACTTTAAAAGCCGGGCTCTTCGAAGGTGTGGCTCAGCCTCCAGAAATGAAGGCTGCATTGGGTTGGAGTAATACATTGCAGGAGCCACTGGACGTGAGCCCACCGATACACAAGCTGGCAAAAACGGACAACGTCGAACCCCGGGGTAAAGAAGAGGGATTTGTGGAATTGCATGGCGAGACGGAAGCCATATACTCGCTTGAAGCGGTTCCAACCCAGGTAATCAAGGATCTGCTGAATAATTGGCCGTATGATCAGCAATTTCCGATACATTTATCGGCGTTTGAATTTGCCGCACGTAAACTCGGTGAAGGTAATCACCCCTGGACCATAAAGTTTAAAAACCTCCCTGCTATCCGAGTCTCGTACGGGGGTAGGCGAAGAGAGGCCCGCGTTTGCTCGTCTATTTTGGGGCAGGGGCAGTTCGTTTTCAGTTGGCATTGACAGAATTGAGATATGCGTCGGTGGGGTCTTTGTTCAAGCGGCTTGAGATGCGGTTGCCTCCGCTTCTCTTTGCGCGATAGAGATGGGCGTCGGCTGCTGCTAAGAGCTCGGTCGGACTACTGCCCTCGAGCGGGTATTCGGCGATGCCGTAGCTCATGATGATGGGGATGACCGGTCCCGTTGGGGTGGGAGAGAATCCTGTCTGCCTGAGTTCGGCGCGCACACGCTCGATCGCATTGATGGCCTCCTCAGCTGAGGTGCCCGGCAGGATGGTAAGAAACTCATCCCCGCCCTGGCGGGCGATTACGTCAATGCGCCTCAGGGTCCGGCCTAGGGTGCGGGCCACCGTGTATAGGATCTCATCCCCGGCCCCGTGTCCATATGTGTCGTTTATGAGCTTGAATTTGTCGATGTCCATCACGACCGCGGTAAGTGGCATCTGTGTCGCATCGGCCCGCGCGAGCTCCTGTTTGAGCATCGTAGTGGCCCCGCGATGGTTGAGGAGTTTGGTCACTGAGTCCCGGATGGCGAGATAGGCGGCGCTGTCATATTGGAGCGCGTTCCGAAGAGCAATACCTATCTGAGAAGCAAGGGCCAAGACTAACTTCTCGCGCTCCTGTACCTGTTCGTAGACTTCCGCACGCGATCCGAGGCAGAGAAAGCCTAGGCCCTCTGTGCAAACGATCGTTGGAGCGATGACTACGGTCTTGAAGTGCCCGGTCAAGTCAGGTGCAAGGTAGCGAAGTGCAAGCTGGTCGAAGCTTATGTGCTCAAGGGAGTCGAAGTCGGGGGCATCAAGCGTTTCGCGCACGCAGCGCAGGAGCTCCATCCTATCGGTCCGCGACAGTTGCGGACTACCCTGAAAGCGAGGACGATCTTTCTCTCTCCGCCACAGGATGGCGCTGGCGTCGAAGTCGAGCATCTCTTTGGCTAGGATAATGCCCGTCCGTACGACCTCTTGGCTGGTAAGGCATTCACTTAAACGGATGGCGGCCTGGTTCAGGAGAGAGAGCTGCTCTTTCTGGGTCTCAAGCGCCTTGGAGTGGTCGCTGATCGTGGATTGTAGCTGGAGGTTATCGCGCATGACGACGACTTGGCGGGTGGTGGCCAAGATCAGGATAAAAAGCGAACCTATTATGATCGTCAGCGTGGCTTCTTGGCTACCGCCTTTGAGTATAACGAACTGCACAAACAGAAGCACGCCTACTATTGGTACGACGCTGTATGGGAGATGGAGGCTGAGGGTACGGATCAAGCCCGTGGGTAGCTGTGAGCGGATGCTCCGCAGCTTGATCGTCCGACTGTGATGATTATCGAGATAGCAGATGGCCGCCACTGCTATGGTGAGATGGCCGGCCAGCCATATGAGGTTGATCCACGTGTGGGTCGGTTCTGTCATGTTCGCTGCCATCAGCAGACAGCCTACATCGGCGATTGTGCACAGAAGGAAGGACAATCCCACATACATAATGCTGCGCGGAGGAGGGGATCTGAAGGAGTTGAGTGCGAGTGGGGCCACAGCCGCGAGCAGCATCGCCTCGCCCAGTAGATACAGGGTCTGGGCGTATATATCGATGGAATCTCTTGCCACGATCGCCTCGTTACCGAAGGCGAGTTGCCATGTGAACAGTGTGACTATCAGGCCGAAGGCCATAGAATCGAGGATGGTCGTTATCCGAACGATACGGGGGGCTCGGCTACGGGCCACCAACAAGAACACAGCTGCGAGTGACAAGAGATAGACAGGAGCCCACATGAAATCCACCACCGAGGGATGTTGTATGGTGACCCCTGTGGCGATCCCGTAGCACACCTCCCAGACTTGGGCAAGCAGGGCTAATCCCTGGGCTACGGCCAATAAGAACCAGAAGCTCCGCAACTGCCGCCTGACACTGACCCGATAGGCAAGAATCGAGAAGATCAAGGCGATTCCGTGGACTACGATCTGTACTAGGCTCAAGACGAGTGTTCGCGGATGGCTCGCTGGTACACTGAGATGGCCGATCAGGGCAACCAAGAAGATGGCTCCCGGTACCAGCAAGTAGACTCGTTTATAAGGGGATGACTTCTTGCCTATGATCTCAGAGTCTCTTTTATCGCCAGTCCTGGACAATTGCCTCCCCCCGGATAACTGCCTCCATGCACGGGTCCGTCCGCATATCAAGACAGGCTCCGGCCATTAGTGGTAGCTAGCCGTGTGCGTTGACAGCTTATTTATCGGCGAGTACGGCGTTCGGCCTTAGCCGGGGTCACCTGCGCGGCCGAGGTGGTGCAGTTCAACACCCACCTGACGGAACCAGCTCGATTGAGCGGGGTTGTGGCAAAAGCCATAACTCCTCCCCGCTGTCTTCCAGGGGCTCGACGATAGAAAAGGGGCGCCTTTCGGCGCCCCTTCAAGAGCGATACACGGAGTCCCACCCGGTCGGGCGCGGTTTCTACAGCTCGTTGGGCAACTCCGCCAGTTCGGTCAGCGAGAACACCGGTCCGTCCACGCATACATACTTGGGACCGATGTTGCAGCGTCCGCAGATACCTATGCCGCACTTCATCCGTTTCTCGAGCGTTGTGTAGGTCTGCTCGTCGGTAAAACCCAGCGTGCTGAAACTCATGAGGGCGAACTTAATCATGATGGGCGGGCCACAGGTGATGGCAATGGTGTTCTTGGGATCAGGCTTCATGCGCTCCAGCACATGTGGCACGAGTCCCACATCACACTGCCAGCCGTCACAATCACGGTCGATAGTGAGCACCAGGTCGACGTCATCGCGTGCCTGCCAGTCCTTGATGTCTTCCTGATACGTGAAGTTCTCGGGAGCCGTGGCGCCGTAAAGGATGGTGACCTTGGCGTAGTCTGAACGATGCTCGAGAATGTACTCAATGGTGGCCTTGAGGGCCGCTGAGCCGATGCCGCCCATGACGAAAAGGATGTTCTTGCCCTTCCACGCCTCCACCGGGAAGCCGCGGCCCATGGGGGCACGGATACCCACCTTGTCGCCTTCGGAGAGGTTGTGGAGCGCCTTGGTGACCTCGCCGGCACGCATGACCGAGAATTGGATGTATTCGTTCTGTTTTGAGGGCTTGGTGGTGATGGCAAAGGTCGACTCGCCGATACCAAATATGCCGAACTGGCCCACCTGGCCGGGATCAGAACTGAAATTCTTCATGACCTCCGGATCATCAAAACGCATGCGGAAGGTCTTGATGTTGGGCGTCTCCTCGATGATTTCTATCACCGTGGCGATCTCGGGACGATAGGAGTTGCCGGCCAGTGTGCCCGCACGTGCGGTGCTGGCGCCAACAACCACGTCGGTCGAGGTGAGGCGCGTCTTGTTTGTACTGGTGCCGTTGTCGGCCATCTACGCCTCCTTTTTTCCGGTCGCAGCGGGTGCGGCTGCGCTTGCTGCGACCGGCTCCTCGGACGGCGCGCCCATGACCCGCAGGACCTCACGGATGTCGACGCGGGTTGGGCAGTGCATGATGCAGCGTCCACAGCCGGAGCACAGTAGGCTGTCGTACTTCTCGGGGTAATACCAGAACTTGTGGCTGAAACGGTTGCGGAAGCGATTCGATTTGACCGCGCGGGGATTGTGTCCTGAGGTCTCCTCCGTATAGAGGGGATTGAAGCAGTTATCCCACGTGCGATAGCGCTCGCCGCGCGTCCCCACCAATCCGTCGCTGATATTGAAACAGTAGCAACTGGGGCACACATAGGTGCAGGTGCCGCACGATATGCAGCGCATGGCCAAGTCGTGCCAACCTTGGTCCTCAATGTTGGCCCGCAGGTTCTCACGCACGCCTTCGAGGGCGAAGGGTACATCGACCTTAGCGACGGCTTGGGCCTTCACGTCGGCCGCAGCATCTGTCTGAGTTTTCTCGGCCTCGCGTAGACCGGCGAAATCCAGGGCTGCTTGGCCTTTCTCGGTCACAGCCTCGACAATCATGCCGCCTTCCACCTGGGTCAGAAGCGCATCCACGCCGTCGGACGCTGCAGGCGAACCTCCGACAGCTGTACAGAAACAGGTCGAACGGGGATCCCGGCAGGTGACGGCGAGCAGCGTGGTTGTCTCACGGCGGGCATTGTAGAGGGGGTCGAAATAGAAGCCTCCATAGCCACCGAAGACGTTGTCCATCTGCACGAACCCGCGGGCGTCACACGGTCGCAGCCCGAAGATGACCTGAGCCGGCGCCTCGTTGAGGGCCTCCACCTCGATCGTCTCCCGGGGGATGGTGGGCACGGCGTCCTCTGCACCCGCCTCCTCCGCTTTCTCCGGCTCCTCCGTGCGGTATTCGAACGTCAGGTAGGTCTCGGTCTGTGGGAACACCCACTCCTTGGGCGACTGCTTGGCCAGCAGGGCGTCGAGTTCAACCTCTTTGCCGGGAGCCCAGACCTCGTATTGCACTATACCGTCGGTCTTGACCGGCGCCACCACACGCCCCTTCTCGGCCAGGTGGGCCAGGAAGGCCGGTAGCTGATCGTTCGCTAAATACTTGATCGCCATCGTCCCTCCTCTCAGTCGCCGAATTGGTCTTCGAGTTTGAAGTACTGGAACACCGGTTTCTCGTCGAGCTTGACGCCCGGCTCGAAAGCGAACATGTCGTAGATCTCCTTGTTCATCTTCCGGTGCAACAGCGAGAGCGGTATCTCCACCGGACAGGCACGGTCACAGGCGCCGCAGGACGGACAGCGGCCGGCCACGTGGAACATGTGCACCATCTGGAACAGCAGGTTCTCCTTGGGGCCCACCTTCTGGGCTACTAACTCGGGCTCGCGGGAGCGGTTCACACACTTGTCCCAGCAGAAACATACCGGGCAGACATGGATACAGGCGAAGCAACGCACACACGAAGAGTACATTCGTTCCAATAGCGCCTGTCTATCGTCGTTGGAGAGATTCTCGTAGTCGGCGATGTCGCTCCAATCGGGGGCGGCGTCGGCTGACTCCTGCTCAAGAGGACCGGCCGTGTCATCCGCATAGACCGGGTTGGGATAGCGGCAGGAGCGGCAGGAATCGAGCACCACGTCGTTCTGGGCGTAGTCCTTCGTCTCCCCTCCGCGCGTAGTG
This sequence comes from Thermoleophilia bacterium, assembly GCA_050943595.1. GTDB lineage: Bacteria > Actinomycetota > Thermoleophilia > RBG-16-64-13 > RBG-16-64-13 > JAXGXJ01. Next base: position 54,429 of record JBMNPM010000009.1, read on the forward strand.
ATGCTCACCTTACCTCTCTCGGGAAAGGAGATATCGACGATCTCGTCGGTGAACTCCTTCTCCAGCTTGCGCCGGTCGACGATGCCGTCGCAGGGCACACCGACCACGTAGAGCTTGTCTTTGTCGACCAACTCCTCCTGCAATAACGCCACCAGGGTCCGGCTGTCACAGCCCTTGACGCATACGCCGATCTTGGAGTCGGCCGGGTCGGGCATGCTCCGCTTGAGGAACGTGACCAGGTTGTGGTGGCAGAGGGGCGTCCATATCAGCTCATCAACGGCAGCCGGGTCTTTCACGAATGCTGGGACCACTTCGGAAGAGTTGTGGCCCTGTTTCCAACCGATGAAGTAGTCTACCCGCCCGTCGCCCAGGGCCGCCGTGGCGAACTCGCGGATGTGGTCTTGCCGGCTCACAGAGCCCTCCCTTCGCGAGGCCCGAGCTTCTCCACCTGGCCCACGAATTCGGTGACCACCTGCTGCCAGCGTGCCCCCTCGGAGGCCGAGACCCAGGTCCACCTGAATCGTTCCGGCGGGATGCCGAGGTAGTGGATCATGCGCTCCAGTAGCTCGAACTTGCGGCGCGCGTAGTAGTTGCCTTCGGAATAGTGGCAGTCACCGGGGTGACAACCGCTGATGAGCACCCCGTCGGCGCCCTTCTCGAAGGCCTTGAGGGCGAACAGCGGGTCGATACGACCCGTGCAGGGCACACGGAGCAATCGGATGTTCGCCGGCTGCTTGAAACGACCCACACCGGCTGTGTCGGCTCCAGCGTAGCTGCACCAGTTACAGACGATGCCGATGATCTTCACCGGACGCTGACCTGCTGAGGCGGCGCCGGCCGGCATGCCGCCCGTCGCCGTGCTCGGGGCTGCTTTACTTGTGCTTGTTTCTTCGGCCATGTTCACCGCCTTTCTAAGCGAGGAGGACTTCCTCGATCTGGTCGAGGAGAGCGTCGGTTGAGAATCCCTTGAGGGAGATGGTGTTCACCGGACAGGTGGCAACACATACGCCACAGCCCTGGCACACGGTCTCGATGACGTGGCTCTTTAAGTCACCCGGCCGCACTTCCTGCTTCTCAGGCGCGTTGAACGGGCAGACATCGATGCACTTCCAGCAGGACACGCAGTTCTTCTGCTCCACGATGGCGATCATGGGGCTGGTCTTGAGTTTGTCCTTGGCCAACAGACCGATGACCTTGGAAGCGGTACCCGAAGCTTGGGCTACCGTGGACGGGATGTCCTTGGGCGCTTGGCAGGCTCCTGCCAGGAAGACTCCAGCGGTGTTGGTCTCCACGGGGCGCAGCTTGGGATGGCCTTCCTTGAGGAAACCGAACTCATCGTACGAGATGTTTAGCTTCTGAGCCAGATCCTGAGCTCCGTCGGTGGCGGTGATACCGCTGGCCAAGACGACCAGATCGGCGGCTATCTCCACCTGTTCACCGAGCAGCGTGTCGGTGCCGCGCACCATGACTTTACCGCCCTCTTCGTACAGCTTGGAGACCCGCCCGCGCACGTACTTGACTCCGTATTCGGTCTGCACGCGCTTGATGAACTCCTCATATCCCTTGCCGGCAGCTCGGATGTCGATGTAGAAGACATAGACTTCGGTGTCCATGCCCACATGATCCTTAGTGAGCAGTGCCTGTTTGGCTGTGTACATGCAGCAGACGCTGGAGCAATAGGGGCGGTTGACCGACTCGTCGCGTGACCCCACACACTGGATGAAGACCACTGTCTTGGGCTCTTCGTCGTTGGAGAGGCGCTTCACGTGGCCGCCGTACGGGCCGGAGGCGTTCAGCATGCGCTCGTACTGGATGCCGGATATGACGTCCTTGATGTGGCCGGAGCCGTACTCGTGGTAATGCTGCTCCCAGGGGAAGGTCTCAAGGCCTGTGGCTACGATGATGGCACCGAAATGCTTTTGGACGATCTCATCCTTCTGATCGTAGTCGATGGCGTCGGCCGGGCAGACCCGTTGGCAGACACCGCATCTGCCCTTCTGGAACTGACGGCAATAATCGACCTGGATGGCGGCCCGTTTGGGTACGGCCTGCGGGAAGGGTATATAGATGGCCTTGGTCGGCTCCAATCCCGCGTTGAAGGAGTCCGGCGCCTTGGCGGGACACTTCTGCACACAGATCTCACAGCCGATACATTTGACCCAGTCGACCATGGCAGCCTTCTTACGGATATCGACCGTGAAGTTGCCTACGTATCCCGAGACCTTATCCACTTCGCAGTAGGCCATGAGTTCGATGTTCTCGTGCTGGGAGCAGTCGACCATTCGCGGTGTGAGGATGCAGGCCGAACAGTCGATGGTGGGGAAGGTCTTGTCCAGCTTGGCCATGACCCCGCCGATAGTGGTCTCCTTCTCCACGATGGTGACCTTGAGCCCGGCGTCGGCGAGGTCGAGTGCGGCCTGGATGCCGGCTACACCTCCGCCGATGACGAGGACGTCCTTGTTGACCTCAACTTCGTTGGGCCAGAGGGGCTCCAGCTGTCGGGCCTTGGCTACGGCCATGCGCACGATATCCCAGGCCTTGTCGGTGGCCACCGGTATGTCGGTGTGGATCCAGGAACAGTGTTCGCGGATGTTGGCCATTTCGAACAGATAGGGGTTGAGACCACCTTTGTCCACGCAGCGCCGGAAGGTCACCTCGTGCATGTGCGGGGAACAGGCGGCTACAACCACCCGATCGAGTTTCTTGTCCTTGATGGCCTGCTGGATGGCGGCCTGTCCCGGCTCAGAGCACGTATAGATGACGTTCTCGGCGTGAACCACATCTTTGAGACCGAGGGCCCGGCGGGCTACGTCCTCTACATCGACCGTAGCCGCGATATTGCTGCCGCAATGACAGACGAAGACACCTATCCTCATGATTTCGCCTCCGTGTCCGCCGTCTCAGTTGCCGCCTTGGCCGTCTCAGCGGCTTTGGCCTTGCGGGCCGCCGCCCTGGCCGCTTTTTCTGCCGCCTTGCGCTCTTCTTCCGCTCGGACGGCGGCCGCCTTGGAGATGGCCTGATCGATCAGAGGCTTCGGATCGACTACATTTTTCTCCAGCATCATGTCGACGGCGCTCAATCCCAGCGCCAACCCTATGACCTGCGGCAGGTACAGGATGGGTACCTTGTAGTCGGTCCCCAAGTACTTGTTGATCTGGGCCTGCTTGAGATCGAGGTTGACATGGCAGAGGGGGCAGCAGACGACGATAGCGTCTGCTCCGGCGGCCAATGCTTGCTGGATCACCTTGCCGCTCAACTGCCGCTGCATCTCCATCTTGGGCATGCCTACGCTCGCGCCGCAACATTCGGTCTTGTAGTTCCACCACTTGACGTCGACGCCGGCGGCCTGCAGCAACAGATCCATCATCATGGGTTGCTCGGGGTTCTCTTCGCCGGTCATTTCGGTCGGTCGGCCCAACAAGCAGCCGTAGTAGGGGGCAACCGCCAACTGGGAGAGGTCGACCTTGACGAGCGAGGCGATCTTCTCTTCACCCACGAACTTCATAAGGTATTCGGGCAACGAGTATACGGTTACCCGCCCCGTATAGGGGCGGTCGAGAATCTGGTTGACCTCGGCGCGGAACTCGTCGTTCTTGTGTATCTCCACCTCAGCGGTCTTCTCGCGCTGGAAGCACGAGGGGCAGGGTGCCAGCATCTCGTTCCCTACCAGGGCCGCTTGGCGTAGGTTGCGCGCGGCCAGGGATTGAGCCAGCAGGTGATCCATCATGTGTGCGGGGGTTGAACCGCAGCAGGTCCAGTCCGGCACTTCCTTCAGTTCTACCTGCAAGGCAGCCAACATTCTGCGCGTGGCTTGATCGAACTCGGCTGAGGAATGGACGAGGGAGCAACCTGGATAGTAAGCCAGGGTCATGATCGCACCTCGCTCTTACGGCTCCTCTCCCGGTCTTTGGCCCGTTTCATGGTCTTCTCATAGATGCGGCCCACCTCATCGGCGCCGGTCGCCTTCCGGGGAGTGAACTTCATCTTGCCCTTACTCACCATGGGGCCCATCAGGCCCACGTCGGTCAGAGCCATCTTGGGGTTCATAGTGCCCATGTAAAACCTGGCCATGGAGTACAACTCTGGAAGCCGGCCGTATTGGGCAACGGATTTCATAAAGGCCTCATTGAAGGTCTTCACATGCTCGGGAACAGTGCGTTCCTGGGCGGTGGCCACTGTCTTGAGATTTTCGATGATGCCGGCGATGTCGATGTTTCGAGGGCAGCGGGCCGTGCACGTGAGGCACTGGACGCACAACTGGACGGCTTTGGAGTCCAGCACTCTGTCCACGAGGCCTACCTGCAACATGCGCATGATCTGGTTGGGAGTGTAGTCAAAGGTGAAGGCGGCAGGACAGCCGGCGGAGCAGTTACCACACTGGTAACAATCCCTGATGTCAGCCTCGACACTCTTCTTTAGTCTCTCCCGATAGGCCGCCGCCAGTGTCGCGTCGTATCGGATCAAACCAACCCTCCTTCTTGGGAAAGATGGGTGCACAAAGCAAAACGAGTCAGCAAACAATCTTTGGACGAATCTTGCCGAGTCGTTCCGTTACGAATCGACTATATCACCTAGGCCCTGGGGGGACATAGACTAACTACACTATAGTTCGCGGGCGCAAAAACGGTGATTTGCAGCTATTCCTCGCGTTATGGGCAGGGAGCCTAGAACGATGAAGACCCGTGACGCGGGAACATCCGGACCAGGCTGTAGTCGGTGCGGCGCTGCGCAGGAACAAAGCCGGCTCCACGGATGGCGCCGACCAGATCATCCCGGTTTGCTTTCACGTGGATGCCGGTGGCAGCGACCACGTTCTCCTCGATCATCGTGCTGCCCAAGTCGTCCGCCCCGAAGCGCAGTGCGATCTGCCCCATTTTCAATCCCTGCGTCACCCAGGAGGCTTGGATGTGGGGGACGTTGTCGAGATAGAGGCGCGAGACAGCCAGGGTCATCAAGTAGTCGATACCTGTAGCCTCGTCGACCTCGCCTTCAAGAGATGTGTGCCTGCTCTGGAAGCTCCACGGGATGAAGGCGCGAAAGCCACCGGTCTCATCCTGCAGATCGCGGATGGCGCGCAGATGGGCCACCCTGTCCTCCAGCGTTTCCACACTTCCGAACATCATGGTGGCGGTACTGGGTACACCCTGCCGGTGTGCCTCGCGCATCACCTCAAGCCACATCCGCGTGTTCGCCTTCCCCGGAGCCGCCTGTTCACGCACTCTATCCACCAGGATCTCAGCACCTCCTCCCGGCAACGAATCGAGTCCCGCGGCCTTCAGCCGGCGTATGGTTTCGGCGATGGTGAGATCGCTGATCCGGGCGAGATGGGCGATCTCTGGTGCCGACAGCGAGTGGATGGTCACCGGAAAGCGTTCCTTGATAGAACTGAAGAGATCTTCGAAGTATTCGATGCCCAAGTCGGGGTGCAGGCCGCCCTGCATCATCACAGCGGTCCCGCCCAAGTCGAGCGTCTCCCGGATCTTCTCGTAGATCTCCTCACGCGAGAGTACGAAAGCCTCTGGTGCGCCGGGGCGGCAGTAGAAGGCGCAAAAGCGGCACCCCGAGATACAGACGTTCGTGTAGTTGATGTTGCGGTCGATGATAAAGGTCGCCAGCTCACCCGGGACGAGGCGCTCGCGCACGGCCTGTGCTTGGGCGCCTACTTTGAGCAAATCGTGCGAACGCAGCAGCTCAAGGGCTTCTGCCTCCGTCAAGCGCGTCATCGCATTGCTATCTCGTCGATAAACCGCAATGCCGGTATCTCTTCCAGCTCACCCGCTTGGTAGGCCAGTTCGTAGAAGCGTCGCAGGCCCTGCTGGTACGCGGGTGGGAAGTCGTAGTGCAGGATACTGAAGTAGCGGCCCAGCGCTCTTCGGTCCAGGCTTGAACGGTCCAGCGCCGATTCCACCACCTCCGCCTGATGCTCCCGTCCGTAATCCATGCATGCCACCAGTTCATCTTCGACGGCCAAGAGCTCCCTGCCGTCGGTGCGGGCAAACTCCTCCCTAGCCGCCCACACGGCGTACACCATGGGCAGACCCGTCCACTCCTGCCAGAGTTGGCCGAGATCCCAGCAGGTAGCGCCGGGCTCTGGGAAGTAAAGGGCATCCAGACCCTCGTCGCCGATGACCAGCACGGCGTCGTGGCCCTCCAGCGCTTCGTGGACGGAGCCGTCGAGGATGCCGTAGGAGACATTCAAGTCGTAGCGCAGTTTGAGGATGGTCTTGAGCAGGGCTACCGAGGTGGCGCTCTGCCGGGTGAGGGCCACGCTTCGTATGCTCTGGAGGGGCCTGCGGGTCACCAATTGGATGCTGTCTACCGCTCCTACAGAGGAGATACTCAGGTGGCGGGAGAGCAACAGTCGGCGGTGGTTGCGTGCGTAGGCTATGGAACTGATGGGGCCCAGGTCGATGTGGGCGTCCGCCAACAGGCGGTTGAGGTCGGTCGGCACTCCGGGGACGAGCGTGAACCCCGGCCCGCCGCCGGCTCCGCCGGCCAAATCGCCACGCTGCTGCAGACCGTAGTAGAGCGGATGACAATTAATAAAACCGATGTGCCCTACACGCACGGTCATCGTGTATCACCTCCGGTGGCGGCAGTGTCATATCGATGCATCACTCGGTACCAGCCGTCGCGTTCCACGGGTATCCTTCCGGCATCCTGAATCATACGTAGCAACTCACTCTTGGGAACGGCCTGTCCGAATTCGCTGCCGCTCATGAGGCTGATGATCTCCTCCACCACCGTGCCGTGCATGTCGTCGGCTCCAAAGAAGAGGGCGACCTGCGCGAGTTTCAGTCCGGTCATCACCCAATAGGTCTTGATATGGGAGAAGTTGTCGAGCAGCAGGCGCGACACGGCGAGAGTCTTGAGATCATCGACTCCCGTAGTTGGCGGCAGGTGGGACAGCCCGGTGTTCTTAGGTTGGAAGGCGAGAGGGATGAAGGCCCGGAAACCGCCGGTGCGATCCTGAGCCTCACGGATTCGCAGCAGGTGATCCACCCGATCCTGATAGCTTTCCACATGGCCGTAGAGCATGGTGGCGTTGCTCTTTAGTCCCATATCGTGAGCCGTGCTGTGGATTTCGATCCATCGCTCACCCGATATCTTCTCAGGGCACACCTGCCTGCGCACTCGGGCGGTGAGTATCTCAGCGCCACCGCCCGGGAGGCTGTTGAGCCCGGCTTCACTGAGATCTTTGAGTACGTCTGGCACCGACAGTCCCTCCATTTGAGCGAAATGGGCAATCTCCGAGGCGGTGAAGGCCTTGATGTGGACGCCGGGTGCATAAGCGCGGATCTCCGCCACCATGGTCCGTACTGCGCTGTACGGTAGTTGGGGGTGTTCGCCACCTACGATATGGATCTCGGTGGCCTCCTGATCGATCGCTTCGCGCGCCTTGGCCAGGACCTCCTCGACGCTCAACGTATAGGCATCCGCTTCGCCCGGACGGCGCGAGAAGGCGCAGAAACGGCAATGGTTGCGGCATACGTTCGTGTAGTTGATATGGCGGTTGACGACGAAATAGACATCGCTACCGCAACGACTCTTTCGGACTGTGTCGGCCAGACGTCCCACCCGCAGTAGGTCGGTAGATCTGAAGAGAGCGAGGGCATCGTCGCCGGAGAGACGCTCGCCCTGAGCTATCTTCTCTTCGACGGACGTGAGGGGATCGAGGCACGTACTGGAGGGCATATTTGAGAGTCTAACACAGAGGTCCGGCAGGCTCCGGCTACACGGTGGCGTGGTGGAGCGCGATGATGCCCCCGGCTAGGATCTCGTAGCGGACGTTCTTGAGTCCCGCCTGCTCCATCAACGCTCGGAGCTCATCGGGGGGCGGAAAACGCTTTACAGAAGCGGGTAGATAGCTGTAAGCAAGCCGGTCCCGGGCGGCCAGCCGGCCCAGCCAGGGGACGGCCTTGTCGAACCACAGCCGGTAGAATTGTGCGAACACCGGGATCTGTGGCTGGGTGATCTCCAGGCACACCACCTTCCCGCCCGGCCGGCACACGCGGCGCATCTCACTGAAGGCCTGCACGATGTCGGGCACATTACGGATGCCGAATCCTACCGTACAGGCGGCGAAGCCGGTCTCTGGCGAGCCGTTGGCGAAGGGTAGAGCGAGGACGTCGCCGTACATGAACTCCACGTAGAGCTGGGTGCGGCCGCTTTTTTCCCGAGCTGCATCGAGCATCTTGTCTGCTGTGTCCACCCCGACCACTCGGCCGTTGTGTCCGACTACACGTTTGAGGGCAAAGGCGAAATCGCCCGTGCCGCAGCAGACGTCGAGGGTTGTATCGCCAGGACCGGCCTCGCTCACGACTACGCCCAGTTCCCGCCAGCGGTGATGAAGGCCCGCGGTCATGAGATCGTTGAGACGATCGTAGGAACCGGCTATTTCGTCAAACATAGTCCGGATCTTGCCGGGATCCGGCGTGGCGTCGACTCTGGTCATGGCAGGTACAAGCTGATGGTGGTGAACACGAGGAAGACCACGCTAATGATGCCGTTCATGGTCATGAAGGCCACTCCCACCTTGGCCAGGTCGACCTTTCGCATGAGCCAGTTCTCGTACAGGAGAAGGAGCGCGCACAGCGCTACCCCTATGTAGTAGACGTACCCGGCTCCTTGGAGGTATCCCGTGGCCACGAGGAGCAACACGGCGGCCGCATGGAAGCCCCGGGTTGACCACAGGGCGGCTCTGGCGCCTAGATCTGCGGGGATGGAGTGCAGGCCTTGAGCTCTGTCGACGGTGACATCCATGAAGGCGTAGATGATATCGAATCCGGCGATCCACAGACCGACACCTGCACCCAGCACGAACGGCTCCCATGTCACCTCCCCCGTCACTGCAACCCAGGCCCCCACAGGCCCAAGGCCGTCGGCCAGCCCAAGGAATAGGTGGCAGAGCCAGGTCCAGCGTTTGGTGTACGGGTAGATGATCATAGGGATGACCACCAGCGGCCACAGGTAGCGGGTGATTACCGGCAGGTTGAACGTGGCGGCTATCAGTACCCCTAGAGAGACCAAGGCGAAGATCCGGACCTGCAGTCTGCTGAGGAGTCCCGCCGGGATCTCTCGTCCCGCTGTGCGTGGGTTTAGGGCGTCGATACCGGCATCGATGAGGCGGTTGAGAGCCATCCCCAGACTGCGTGCCGCCACCATGGCCACTGTGATCCAGAACATCCGCCAGAACCCAGGCACCTCCAGCCGGGCTAAGAAGGCGGCTGCAAAGGCGAAAGGGAGTGCGAAGACGGAATGCTCGAACTTGATCATCCGCCCCAGACGACCCACGTAGACGGCGACCGTTCTGGCCGCCTGCAGCCCTCCAAGGGCCATCGTCCGCGTCACCCTATCCTTTTCTATCTCCCAGTCCAAGGCTGGGCCACAGTTTGTCCACGCGTGCCTTTACTTCGGGCGACATCTCCACATCGGGCGGCCATTCGCGTAGGTGGCCTTCAGCGGCACCCTTCTGGGTCGCGTCGATACCGATTTTGCCTCCCCATAGGGGCTGAGGTGAGGAGTGGTCGAGGACATCGAGAGGACCTTGTGTGACCGTGATGTCTCGTGCCCAGTCCACATTATTAAGGACGCGCCAAGCTACTTGGGCGTAGTCGTGCACATCGACATCTGCGTCCACCACCACGATGCACTTACAGAACTGCATCTGCCCCGCTCCCCAGAGGGCGTGCATCACCTTGCGGGCATGCAGAGGGTACCGTTTGCGCATCGACACGATGACGCAGTTGTGGAATCCCCCCTCCTTCGGCATATTCATGTCTACCATCTCCGGCAGAGTCATGCGCAGCAGGGGTGCGAACAGGCGTTCTGTGGCCTTGCCGATGTAGGTGTCTTCCATAGGTGCCCGGCCCACGATGGTGGTCGAGTAGATTGGGTCGTGGCGATGGGTGATGGCCGTGAGGTGCAGCACAGGATAATCGTCGGCCAGCGAGTAGTAGCCGGTATGGTCCCCGAAAGGCCCCTCCACCCGCGACTCCTTCACATCCACGTAGCCCTCGAGGACGAACTCGGCCTCGACCGGCACCTGCAGATCGACCGTGCGGCACTGCACCAGCTCTACCGCGCTTCCACGGAGGAAGCCGGCGAAGAGCATCTCGTCCATCCCGCCGGGCAGGGGCGCCGTGGCAGCATACGTAACGGCCGGATCGGTTCCGATGGCCACGGCCACTTCCATCCGGCCTCCCGACATCCGGTAGTGTTCCGCGGCGTCTTTGTGGATGTGCCAATGCATGCCCGTGGTTCGCTTATCAAAGACCTGCAGCCGGTACATGCCCACGTTGCGACGGCCCGTCTGTGGGTGGCGGGTGAACACTAGGGGCAGCGTGATGTAGCGCCCGGCGTCGAGAGGCCAGCACTGGAGAATGGGTAGTGCCGTTAGATCGATCTGGTCACCGGTCAGCACCACCTGTTGGCAGGCGCCCTGCTTGACGACGCGCGGCTGAAGTGCGGCCAGGTCCTTGAGGTGGGCCAATGTTTTCAGCTTCTGCCAGGCGGTGCTGGGGAGCTCCATGGCCACCAAGTCTTCCACACGGCGCGTCAACTCATCGTACGAGCTGACCCGTAGGGCAAGGCACATACGCTCGTGGCTACCGAACGCATTAATCAGGACCGGGATTGTCGAGCCTTTGGGGTGCGTGAATAACAATGCTGCCCCCCCCGCCTTGCCGACCCGGTCGGCGATCTCCGTGATCTCGAGTACAGGATCCACCGGTGTATCGATGGTGACCAGTTGGCCCTTGTCCCGGATGAGCTTCATGAAATCGCGAAGGTCCTTCACAACGCCTCCCAGCGCGTGTCTTTTTCGAGCACGCTACGGTACACCGCGAGCGTCTCCTCGGCTGCGTGGTCCCAAGAGAAGAGTGCGGATTGTCGGCGGCCTTCCCGGCGTAAGTGTTCGTAGAGATCAGGGTCGGTGGCCAGGCGGACGACGGCATCCTCGATACTTTCCAACGACGTGGGGTTAAAGAGTAGGGCTGCAGACCCGGTCACCTCCGGTAGCGACGACGAGTTCGAGACCACACATGGTGTGCCACAGGCCATCGCCTCCAGTGGGGGTAGACCAAAGCCTTCGTACAGCGAAGGGAAGATGAAGAGCATGGCTGCCGAATACACAGCAGGTAGGTCATCGGCACGGATGAAACCGGGGAAAAAGACGTTTCCACTCATGCCGGTACGCTCCACCTCTTTCGCGATCGTCTTGAACAGGCCGGCCTGGAATCCTGCCAAGACGAGTGGCAGAGGCTCCGGCAGCCGTTTCTGGACTCGTGGCCAAGCCTGGAGAAGGCGGTGGAGGTTCTTCTCCGGACGAAAATCGCCCACCCAAAAGGCGAAGCGTTCGGGCAGAGCGTATCGGCTGCGGACCGCTCGGAGCATCTCGGGGTCGGACTGAGGTTGGAACTCCTTCGAGACCCCGTTGTGGATGACACGCACCTTGGCGACGTTGACACCAGTGGAGGCACTCAGCGCTGAGCGGCTGATGTAGGAGACGGTGATAATACGGTCCGCCTCTTGCACCGTTCGTGCCAGCTGCGATCTGTAGCGCATGTGCAGGAGGGGTCCGAATGTGCGAGGATACAGAAGCGGGGTCACGTCATGGACTGTCGCCACCAAGGGGACCGGAGCTGGAGTCGGCGCCCACGTGCTGGGCACGTGCAGCAGATCGACGCCGGATTCTCGGACTATGTCCCGGAAGGCCGTGCGCCCTCGTGAGCTTAGGGGATCGATGTTGGCCGACACCAACGTGAAGGAGTCCGCGGAGGGGATGGCCCCCCTCTCTCCGTCCCGGCAGAAGACTACGAATTCGATATTCGTGGCGGCAAAAAAGATGAGCAGGTTTCGCGAATACGTGTCTATCCCTCGATAGCGCATCGCACGAGCATCAAAGCCTACCCTCACATGTCCTCCAACGTTCCTCCGGTCATGCACTCCGCCGAAAAAAGCGTCCTGCGTGTGGCTCTTGCCCCCATCCTGCCAAAACATTAGGATACCAATAGACGGCCGGCTGTCGGTCTGCGGCTCTTGGGGACCGGTAAACGATGTGGGTGTGATTCCCACCCAAGAGGGTATTCGCACAGCTGCACAATTGACGGATGACAATTGAGTATCGGCTTACAGATCAACTTTGGCGTGTTGGCGTGCCCCTGATGACGGCGTGGAAGTAGGGGCCTTGCTGCAGGAAGTGAACGCCGATCTCTATTGCGCCAAGGAATTCAACTTCCGCGCGCGCTGATCGCGTTCTGGCGGCGAAGTGTCATAGTTCAGCAGTCTGCTGGATCGTGGTCTCTGCCGCGCATTCGTACGCCTCCCCCCTTAGCGTCTCGATTGCGTGGCTGAGTGCCGGTCGGATGATGTCAAAATGCTCCCGGCAGGCCTTGGGGCTACCCGGCATGTTGATGATGAGCGTTCGTTTGCGGACCACGGAGGTCGCGCGGCTGAGCATAGCGTGGGGAGTTATGGCCAGCGAGGCGGTTCTCATGGCTTCCGCGAACCCGGGAACTAAGCGGTCGGCCACGGCCAGGGTGGCCTCAGGAGTGTGGTCCCGCGGTGCCAGCCCGGTGCCACCGGTGGTGAGGACCAAGTCGACATTGCCGCTATCGGCCAGGGAAATCAAGAGCTGCTCCAGCTCGGATCGCTCGTCCGGCATCACATGGGGTTCGGCGACCTCAGCACCTATCTGGAGGAGCAGTTCCCGCAGCAGCGGCCCTGAGGCGTCGGGACGCAGACCGGCGCGGGCCTTGTCGCTCAAGGTAATGACGACTGCGCGGATGGGTGACCGGGCTCCGGCCGGTGCTACACCATCCATGCGTCGGCCCCCCAGGCGGTTACGTATACCGGATCGTCGGAAGCCACTCGACTACGAGTCACGCCGGCTGTTCCGCTTCACCCGGTCGGAGATAGTCTTCCTTGCCCCCGGTCTTCTCCAGCAGGCGGATATCGCCGATGATCATGCCTCGATCGACGGCCTTGCACATGTCGTAGATGGTGATGGCCGCCATGGTGGCGCCGGTGAGGGCCTCCATCTCTACACCGGTTCGGTCCTCAGTCCGCGTGATGCACTCGATATCCAGTCGAGGCTCGTCTTCGGCCACTGAGAACGTGATATCCACGTGTGTGAGTGCCAGTGGGTGGCACATAGGGACCAGGTCGGAAGTGCGTTTAGCCGCCATAATGCCTGCCACTTTGGCTACAGCCAGAACGTCACCCTTGGGTAGTGCCTGCTGCCGCAGCAGATCCATGGTGGTTTGTGCCATCCACACGCGGGCCCCTACGCGGGCGGTACGAAGTGTGGAGAGTTTGCCGCCCACATCGACCATCTTGGCTTCGCCGGAGGCATCAATATGGGTGAGAGCTGGCTCGGCTCCCATGGCCGAGCTTCTGGTCGTCCCGTCGTTGTCCATGTCATCCTCCTACTTGGGACATGCCTCTACTGGTCCGGCCGGGGAGCACGTTTTTGTCGAACGTCTTGCATTCGATGGATTTCCGGATGATGGCGATCACTCCATCCTTGTCCCGGGATCGGATGGCCGGCCGGGCGTCCAGTTCGTCGCTCGAGAACAGGCAGTTCTTGAGCCGGCCGTCGGCTGTGAGGCGAAGGCGATTGCATTCTCCACAAAAATGGTCGGAGACTGAACCGATGAAGCCGATGGTGCCGGCGTATCCTGGGAATCGGTAGTAACGGGCGGGCCCCCAACCACCAGGCGGGGGGACGGGCACCAGATGCCCCAAACCACCGTCACCCAACGTGTCGAGGGCGTCCATGATCTCCGACTTGGTCAAGGTCTCGCTTGTCGAACGGGGGCCACAACCTCCCACCGGCATCCATTCGATGAACCTGACGTGTAGCGGACGGTCCTTGGTCAGGGCGACGAAATCGGCCAACTCCTCAAGTAACTCCGGCATCATGACCACGTTCAGCTTGACGGGCTGAAGATCGTTCTCGAAGGCGGCCTCAATACCATTGAGCGCTGCATCCAGAGATCCTCCCCGAGTGAGCCGTTCATAGCGGTCGGGGTCTAGGGAGTCAAGACTGATGTTTATCCGACTGAGACCCTGCGCTTTTAGGTCCCGGGCGAACCGGGGCAAGAGGAGCCCATTGGTTGTCAGTGCCACGTCGTTGATACCGGGCGCACGGCGAAGCCGGCCGATGAAGTCGGGCAGTCCCTTGCGCACCAGAGGTTCTCCTCCGGTGACCCGGATCTTGGAGATACCCATCTCTGCCGCCGCCTCTACGAAGAAGAGCATCTCTTCATAGGAGAGGATCTCCCAGTGGCTCTTGAAAGCCACACCCTCCAGAGGCATACAGTAGACACAGCGCAGATTACAGCGATCTGTGACCGATAGACGAAGGTAGTCGACGGCTTGTCCCATGTGTGCGTTCACAGCTCATGCCTTTGTTGAGTCGCTATACTCGGCTGAGTATACACTTTTCGACTAGGTCTGCGAGTCCCGGGAAATCCTCCAACGCAAGCTGTGGGATGGGGTAGTCCGGGAACGTCTGATCGCTCGTGATACCGATGAGCTCATCCGGGACACTTACCAACGTGGTGCTCCGCTCTCGGCGGGAGACCTCGATCTTGGGGGCGTCCTGATGCTTGAAGCCTTCTGTGATGACCAGATCGACCGGCTCACGTATTTGTCTGATCAACTCTCCCAGCGGCCGTTCCTCGTCCACGCCGTTGAGCCAGACGTACTTGTCGGGCGACGTGATGCCGACCACCTCTGCTCCGGCTTCTCGAAAACGGTAAGTGTCGGTTCCGGGGATGTCGATCTCAAAACCGTGTACGTCGTGCTTGAGGATGGCCAACCGATAACCGCGACGCCGCAATTCTTTGATGACCCCCACGAGGACCGTCGTCTTGCCGGACTTCTTCTTGCCGACGAAGGACACGATGGGCAGCGGGGAGGCGTCCATGAAGGCCCGGATGCGGGGCTGCAGCGCCGCACGGCAGCCCCCCTCTACACCCTCGGCCAACGTCGCTCGGGCCGCCTCCAGCTCGGCGGGCGTGTTCGCGTTGGCGAACAGTTTTTCCGGATCACCGTGGTGGCCGTCGTCAAGGTCGAGGTAGCCCGTATTCACCTGGGAGTAGACGTCAAAGATGCGCCGTCCACCGGCTTGGATGAACTCTCGGTATGCGTCAAGAGTGCGTTTGCTGTAGACGGCACACAGCGGCTGCAGGAATCCCCCGTGTCGGGGGACGAACACGTCATAGCCCGCCGATTTGTCCGCCAGATCCCGCAGCAGCCTGGGACTGACGAAAGGCATGTCGCAGGCTACGCACACGACCCGCTCGGAGGGGGCCGCGAGCACGGCGGTGTAGATACCGACGGCCGAGCCGCTGAGTTCGAACGCATCGTTCACTATCGGTAGCCCCAGTCCGTGGAAGCGAAAGGGATCCTTGGTGACGACAAACACATGAGGGAAGAGGGCGGCCGTGCGGTCCCGCATCCACTCCAGCAGGGTGCCCCCATGGAAGGAGACGAAAGCTTTGTCCTCCCCCATACGGGACGACAGACCACCGGCCAGGATGGCCAGGCTCGTGTCGGAGCGATACGGTTGCCATAAGGGCGGATCGCCCGCGGTGACCGATCGGTCCTCTGCTTCGTTCGACCGTGTCATGCCTTCAGCCTCACAGCACTTCCTCCATTACTCAAAAGACTAGGGGACCGCACACTCAGGCTCATCTATCTATCGGTGCCTGCTCCAGCTCGGATGAAGCTGGACTAACGAAAGAGTGTAGCGCTTCGCGTACGTCTACATCTCAGGGCTGAGTGGGCGTAACAGGTTCAGAAACGCCGCCTCATCCAGGAGGGGCAATCCCAGGCGCTCGGCTTTGGCTAGCTTGGAGCCCGGTTCATCCCCCACCACTACGTAATCGGTCTTGGCACTCACCGAACCAGTCACCCTGCCCCCCTCTGCGACGATGAGATCTGTCGCCTCCCGGCGGGATAACGTGGGTAGCGTGCCTGTGAGTACGAAGTTCTTGCCTGCCACAATCCCGCTTCGTCCGATGCTGTCGTCGTTACTGTCCACGCGTGTCTCTTCCGCGGCAACATCCAGTCCTGCATCTTCCAGCCGCTCAAGGAGGTCGATCATCCCTGGGTATCGCATATGGGTCCATACGCTTTCAGCGATGACGGGTCCGATGCCGGGCGTATCGCTTATCTCTTCGCGCGACGCGCTCTGCAACCTCCTGATAGACCCGAAGCGCCGCATCAGGAGAGTGGCGTTTTCACTTCCGACATGTGGTATTCCCAAGGCGAACAGCAGACGGGAGGGGGAACGGTCTTTCGACGCGGCGATAGCCCTCGTGATGTTAGTCGCTGATCGTTCACCCAAGCGGTCCAATTTCGCCAGTTGCCCGACCTCGAGTCCGTAGAGATCGGCCGGATCGCGGATCATCTGCAACTCGAGCAGACGGTCGACGAGCTGTTCGCCCACGCCGTCGATATCCATGGCGCCTTTGCTGACGAAGTGCTTGATGAGTTCCGTCCTTTTCCCCGGGCAGTCGGGGTTCAAACATCTCACCGCCACCTCACCGGGCGTTCGGGCGACCGGAGTACCGCAGCTGGGGCACTCGTCCGGCATCACGAAGGGCTTCTCCAGTCCAGTGCGGAGGTCGGTGAGAGCGACGACTACCTGTGGTATGACGTCCCCGGCCCGCTGGACAACGACCACATCGCCCTCTCTGAGGTCTTTGCGCCTGATGTCTTCCTCGTTATGGAGGGTGGCTTTTCTCACGGTGACGCCGCCCACCTCCACGGGTTCCAACTCCGCCCATGGGTTCAGTACCCCGGTTCGACCCACGTTGATGTGGATCCGCAGCAGACGTGTCTGTGCGGTACTCGGCGCGAACTTGTAGGCTACAGCCCAGCGCGGATCGCGGCCCACGGAACCCAATGCAGCCTGTAGGCTGCGATCGTCTAGTTTGACTACCACTCCGTCTATGTCGTAGTCCAACCCGGACCGACGCTCCTCCCATCGGCGGAAGCCCGTGCTGATCTCCTGCAGGTTCGACACGGCGCTCACGTGGGGGTTGACCCGGAAACCTGCACGTCTGAGCCAATCGAGAATTTCCCACTGGCTCTGGAAAGCCATTCCCTCTACTCTTCCCACCCCGTAGAACCAGGTTGCCAGCGGACGGGAGGCGGTCACTCTGGGGTCGAGTTGGCGGAGAGAGCCCGCAGCTGCATTCCGTGGGTTGGCGAAAGTGGGCTCACCCAAAGCCACCCGCTGTTCGTTCAAACGTTCAAAAGCCTCCAGAGGAAGATAGACCTCGCCTCGCACCTCCACGAAGTCGGGAAACGGAGCCACCTCGGGACGGAGTACGAGGGGGACGGTGGGAATGGTGCGCAGGTTGAGGGTGACATTCTCCCCCACCTCACCGTTGCCGCGAGTGGCCCCCACCGTAAGTCGACCTTCCTCGTACCGCAACGAAACGGCCAGACCATCTATCTTAGGCTCCAGGATGAACTGCAGGGCTGTCGGGTCTGCTCCCGTGTCCTGCACCAACTTGGCCGCCCGCGTATACCAAGCGGCCAGTTCTTCCTCGTTGCGGGCGTTTGCAAGAGAGAGCATGGGCTCACCGTGCCGCACATGGACGAAATCCGCCAGCGGCTGACCGCCAACACGTTGTGTGGGGGAGTCGGGTGTGATGAGTTCGGGCGATGACTCCTCGAGGTCTTGCAACTCCCGATAGAGAGCGTCGTAGTCGGCGTCGGAGATCTCCGGGCTGTCGAGGACGTAGTAGCGGTACTCGTGATGCCGGATCAGCTCCCGCAACTCCTTGAGCCTCCGCATCGTCACCTGCCGCTCGGACACTAGACCCCGAGCGCTCCGGCCAATTCAGAGAAGGTGTGGACGAGGACGTCCGGGTTCTCAGCCTCCAGGATCTCCGCGGCGAACACCCCCCACGTCACTCCCACTGCGTACACGCCGGCAGATAGGGCCGCTTGAATGTCGGCCGGACTATCACCTACGTAGGCCGCGTAGTTGGGAGGGACATTCATCTGCTGTAGGCAGAAGAGGATGGGGTCGGGCCAAGGTTTGTTGCGTGGGCTCTCGTCGGAACACACGGTCGCGTCGAAGTACGATTCGATGCCGGTCAGGTCGAAGGCCATCTGAGTCGTGTAACGTGACTTGGAGGTGACCAGCCCCAGCCTGACCCCTTTGCTCTGGAGCGAGCGCAGAAGATCTATGGCGCCCTCGTAGAGGGTGAGCATACGATCGTGTTCCCGATGGTTGAACTCCCGGTAGACGGCCACCAACTCGTCGGCGTGAGCAGGGCTGAGTATGACCATCTGCTCGTGCAGAGGGCGGCCTACGTTGGCCATCAGCTCCTCGCTCGTCATTTCCACCCCCAGCACCTCACGCACAGCGTGTCGAAAAGAGAGGGTGATGAGTTCCACGGAGTTCACCACCGTACCATCGAGATCGAAGACCACGGCTCGATAGGGAAGAGGAGGTACTCTGGCTACGTTCATCCGGCCGGCTCTGAAGAATCGCCTGGGGTGCCTGCCGGACACGGCTGGGACTCCGGCTCTTCATGCAGTTGTAGAGCGTTTTCCCAGTGACGTAGCCGGTCGAGTGCCCGATGGGACATGAGATCGAATTGAAGAGGTGTGATGGACACATAACCTTCGGCCACGGCCTCGAAATCTGAGCCTTCCTGCTCGTGATAGCTGAGTCTATCGCTATAGATGCGATAGCGGCGCTTCTTCCCCTGGCTGTCGCAGCATTGGACCTTGTCACCGTAGATGCGTTTCCCCAAGGTGGTGAGGCGGGCACCGCGCAGTGAGGCCCAGGAGACGTCGGGGCAATTGACATTGAGGAGGGTCTTAGTCGGGAATCCCCGGCTCAGCACCATGGAGACCAGTCGATGTGCGACGCGGGCGGGAACGGTGAGGTCGTATTCCGGGTGATAGCCGTCCGCAGACAGGGCGATAGCGGGAATATCCAACATTAACCCTTCCAGTGCGGCGGCCACGGTGCCGGAGTAGGTGGTATCGTCACCAAGGTTTGCTCCGAGGTTGATGCCGGACACGATGAGGTCGGGCCTTCGCTCGAGCAGGCCCAGGGCCGCCATACGGACACAGTCCACGGGTGTGCCGTCCGTGCTAAAAGCGAGTGTTCCGTCCGGCCACTCCACCTCCTCCACCCACAGCGGCGTGTGCATGGTGATGCTGCGGGCGGACCCGGAACGGTTTTGATCTGGGGCGACAACGTGCACCTCGCCGAGAGGGGAGAGCGTATCCCTCAGCGCATACAGGCCGGGCGAAGTGACTCCGTCATCGTTGGTGAGGACGATGAGAGGCCGTTGCCGGTCGAATTGGACCAGCGGATAGTCTCTTTCGGTAGACACCGAAAAGAACGGACGCAGTCGCTCTACGTCACCGGGGCGGTGGCAGCGCTTGCTGATTCGGATGACTGCCTGCCCGGTGATTCTGATGAAGTGCTGCAGCTCTCAGCTCCAGAAGCAGTTGTAGATTCCACGCTCGAATGTGAGGGGGCACCCTCAGACGAAGAAGAGTTTGCACCGGACGTACTTGTGGTACCCATACCGGTATGTTTGGCGTAGTCGGTACTGTAGAAACCGCTGCCCTTGAAATGAATGGCGACAGGGAACAGTAGGCGTTTGACGGCCTGCCCACACACTTCGCACTCGGTCACCGGATCGTCGGACATACGCTGAAAGCGCTCAAACTGGTGTTCACACGAAACACAGCGATACTCGTAGGTTGGCACGGTGAAGACCTCCTAGCAGGCTGCTGAAATATGACACTTCGCCGCCAGAGCGCGATCAGCACGCGCGAGAGAAGGACAGAGTAAGCACAAATAGCGCCGCCATTTGTGCGACCGATGACGAACTGTCGTGCTGCTCAGCGCGTTCTGGCGGCCGGAGCTTCGCTTTTCAGCAGTTTTTCAGCAGCCTCCCAGCTCATCACACATGTGGAGTATACCGGATTACGAACCACCGTGCAAAATGTTTTGGCACTCTCCAGAGACGAGTGCCAAAATCGCTTCAACGATTCCGTTGCCAGGCTGGATAAGCAGCGAAAGCCATCACTAGTTAGCCATCACCAGTTAAGAACAACCGCGGTCCTTGTCGGATACCACCAGCACTTCACCGGGTCGTGCGATAGTGATCAGTTCCTTACGATAACTACGATGGACGGAATCCAGCTCGGCCTGCGCTTCTGCCTCCAAGCGCTCCATCTCGGCACGGAGTTCGTCCATGCGTCGTTCCATGAAGGCTATCTGCTCCTCCATCTCAAGGACGCGTTCCACCCCGGCCAGATTGAGGCCACACTCGGAGACCAGTTGTTGAATACGCCTGAGACGCTCCACATCGTCCATGGAGTAAAGGCGCGTGCTCTTGGTGGAACGCTTGGGCCGGATGAGGCCTCGGCGCTCGTAGGTGCGTAGCGTCTGTGGGTGCATCTCGGCCAACTCGGCCGCCACCGAGATCATGAAGACCGGTCTTAGCTTGTCATGCAGGTCCATCGGATTCCTTGTCCGTTCGTGTTCTCATGAGGGCAGTTCCCCGCCGTCAATCGTCCCGGGGTCATCGTTTTAGGCAGGCCAACCCTGTCTACCGGCCCGCGGATCATCATCCCGTGATGCGGCGAACTGCTTCAGTAGCTCTTCTTGTTCACCGCTCAAGGACTCGGGAGTAAGCACTTTGATACGGGCGATGAGATCGCCGGTGCCCGAATCCCCCAATCGTGGAGCCCCCTTGCCCTTGAGCTTGAGACGCCGGCCATTCTGGGTGCCGGCTGGGATCTTGAGGTTCACGCTCCCCTTCGGGGTAGGCACGCGCACGCCGGCGCCTAGAGCAGCCTCCACCATGGTCACGGGAACCTCTACCACCAAGTCCGCTCCCCGGCGCTCAAACAGCGGACTTTTATCCACCTGGGCGACGACGTACAGATCGCCTGGGGGGCCACCCCGCAGCCCAGACTCACCCTTGCCCTTCAAGCGGATCTTTGTCCCGTCCTTAACGCCGGCCGGCAACGGCACGGTCAATTTCCTAAGTATCTGAGTGGTTCCCGAGCCTCCGCACGTCGCGCACGGATTCTCGATGATGGAACCGGACCCTCCGCACCGAGGACAGGGCTGGTTGATGGCGAAGAAACCTTGGCTCTGGCTGACCACTCCCCGACCCCGACATTGCGGGCAGGTAGCGGGGCTCGTTCCCGGTGCCGCCCCGCTGCCACCACAGGTCTTGCACTGCACCGTCTGAGGGACGCTGATCTTGGTGGTCACCCCCTTCAGCGCATCATCGAACGATAGCCTGACCGTCACGCTCTCATCCCGACCTCGCTCGGCGCGGCGCTTAGCACGTCCGCCGCCAAAAACTTGATCGCCACCACCGAAGAGGTTTCCGAACAGGTCGGCCCAGTCGCCCCCCATAGCCTCACCGCTGCGAAATCCTCCGAAGCCTCCGCCACCCGGCTGCGCACCCGGACCGAACGCCGAGGGCCCAGCGTCATATTGTCTGCGCTTCTCGGTGTCGGAGAGCACCTCATAGGCGCTGGACACCTCCTTGAATTTTTCCTCGGCCTTGGAGTCGTTCGGATTCGCATCAGGATGGTACTTGCGGGCCAGTTTGCGGTAGGCCTTCTTGATCTCATCCTGTGTGGCCGTTTTCTTGACCCCTAGGACCTCGTAGTAGTCTTGGGTGCTCATGGCAGTAGCCTCGCTCTTAACCTGCCGTCTCGGCGTTATCTGTTTCTCTCGTTCCCGAAGATACGACTACGCGAGCGGGCCGGAGGACACGGTCTCCCTGGCGGTACCCTCGTTCGAGCACAGTGGTAACGGTGCCCTCGTCCTCGCTGGAGGGTTGCGACACCATAGCTTCGTGGACAACTGGGTCGAACGCGGCTCCCACGGTCTCGATCTCTTCTGCACCTACCCGTCGCAACAGGTCAACGAACATGTCCCGCGTCATTCGCACGCCATCCAGCACCTTTCCTTCTTCATGGTGCTCGGCTGCATCCAGGGCGCGTTCGAGATTGTCCAGTACAGGTAGTAGTTCACACAACAGATCACCCTGTGCACATTCTCGCGACTCGATCAACTCTCGGGCCGAACGCTTGCGGAAGTTGTCGAATTCCGCCCGAAGACGCAGCAACGCGTTATCCAGACGGTCGCGCTCGGCAATCAAGTCGTCTGCAGAGACGCTGCCGGTTTTCTCCGACGTAGCGGTCGCATCCGTCGGCTTATCGGCAGCAGACGCCTCATCGGGTGCACCGGCCACGTCCTCACCGTAAGCTATTCCTTCGACGGTAGTCTCCGCGTCGACACCGGCCTCTGTCGCCGGGTCGGTCGTATCAGGACCTACCGCCGGCTCCGAGCCGGCTTCGTTGATAGGAATCTTTCTTTTTTTTGTCGACATGATCCGTTTCTCGTTCCTTGTAGGGGCGGCGGCCGCAGGCCGCCGCCCACTCCTCGCATAGGTCGGATGGATGACGGTATCTCTAGCGAGAGCCCTTTTCCTCACCGCCCGTTGCTTCCAAGGTCTGCGGTTCGTTATGTCCGATGCTCACGGCGATTCTCTTAGGCTTGACGACCTCGGCCTTGGGTATCACGACCTCCAGCACACCGTTGTCGTATTTGGCCTCAATGCCGTTCTCGTCTACCGTTTGGGGCAGGGATATGGACCGGCCAAAGGAACCGTAGCGCCGTTCGATGCGGTAGTATTTATCTTCCTTGACTTCCTCCTCGAAGCGCCGCTCACCACTCACAGTGAGGACATTATCCTGCACTTCGATATTGATGTCCTTCGGATCCATACCCGCCAGTTCAGCCTTGAGCTTGATGGCGTCCTCGGTCTCAATGACATCGATAGAAGGAGTCCATGACTGACGCTCGCCTACGTCGCCTCCACCTGCTCGGGAGAACAGACGGTTAACCTCAGCCTGCAGTGCCGTCAACTCACGAAAGGGTTCCCATCTCACAACTGCCATCTCGATCTACCTCCTACATACATATATATCCGTAATATATCCGTACATACATCTACGCTCGTCTCTGTATTAATCGCGTGCGCATAACCCCGTGTCCGGATGATTTACTTGTCTTCGTCAATGACCTCGTAGTCGGCCTCTTCAACCACTTCGTCCTCACCCGCATCCTGGTCGGCACTCTGCTGCGCGCCGCCTTGATCGCCGGCGTCACCCTGCTGCGCCTGCGCAGCCTGATATGCAGCTTCGGAGAGCTTGTAGGCAGCTTCCTGCAGCTCGTTCGTTCGGCTGCGGATTAGATCCACGTTGTCGCCCTTGACTGCGTCCTCCAAATCACGGATGGCGTTCTCGATGGCTCCCACCGAGGCGCCGTCGACCTTGTCGCCGAGCTCCTTCAAGGACTTGCGGGTGGAGTAGACGAGGTTCTCGCCTTGGTTCCTGGCGTCGACCAGCTCCTTCTTCTTGCGGTCGTCCTCGGCGTTTATCTCCGCATCGCGCACCATTTTCTTGATCTCTTCGTCACTAAGACCACTGGAACTCTTGATCTCGATTTTCTGCTCATTGCCGGTGGCTAAATCCTTGGCCGATACGTGCGTGATGCCGTTGGCGTCGATGTCGAATGCCACTTCAATCTGTGGGACGCCTCGCGGTGCCGGCGGTATCCCCATGAGCTGGAACTTGCCCAAGGTCTTGTTATAGGCAGCCAAATCACGTTCGCCCTGTAGGACATGGATCTCTACCGACGTTTGGCCATCCTCGGCGGTGGAGAAGATCTCGCTCTTGCGCGTCGGGATGGTCGTGTTGCGATCGATGAGCCGGGTAAACACGCCGCCCTTGGTCTCGATACCCAGGGAAAGCGGGGTGACGTCGAGAAGTATGACATCCTTGACCTCGCCGGCCAGCACGCCGCCCTGGATGGCTGCGCCCAACGCCACAACTTCATCCGGGTTGATGCCCTTGTGGGGCTCCTTGCCGGTCAAAGACCGTACTTTCTCTTGGACTGCAGGCATACGGGTCATACCGCCCACCAGGATCACCTGGTCGATGTCGCCCAACTTCATGCCGGCGTCATCCATGGCCTGCTTAGTGGGGCCGACGACCCGGTCGATGAGTTCGCGGGTGAGCTCTTCCAGCTTGGCTCGAGTGATAGTCATCTCCAGGTGCAGCGGGCCGCTCTGGTCCATGGTGATGAAGGGCTGGTTAATGCTGGTCTCCAGCACCGACGAGAGCTCGATCTTTGCCTTCTCGGCCGCCTCATAGAGCCTTTGGAGGGCCTGGCGGTCCTTGCTCAGGTCGACGCCCTTCTCCTTGCGGAACTCGTTGACGATCCAGTCCACGATGACTTTGTCAAAGTTATCGCCACCTAGGTGCGTATCACCGTTGGTGGACTTGACTTCGAAGACGCCTTCGCCCAGCTCGAGGATGGATACGTCGAAGGTGCCGCCGCCCAGGTCGAATACCAGGACGGTCTGCTCATTTTCTTTGTCGAGACCGTATGCGAGAGAGGCCGCGGTCGGCTCGTTGACGATCCTCTTCACTTCAAGACCTGCGATGACCCCCGCGTCCTTGGTTGCCTGGCGCTGGGCGTCATCAAAGTAGGCTGGTACGGTGATGACCGCTTCGGTCACCTCGGTGCCCAGGAAGGCTTCAGCATCGCGCTTGAGTTTCTGCAGGATCTTGGCTGATATCTCAGGAGGCGAGAACTGCTCGTCTTTGACCTGCACGCGTACGTCGCCGTTAGGTCCTTCAACCACTTTGTATGGGACGATCTTCATCTCTTCGTTAACGATCGAGAACTTACGACCCATGAAGCGCTTGATGGAGAAGACGGTGTTCTCCGGATTGGTGACGGCCTGGCGCCTGGCCACCGTTCCCACCAGCTGCTCCCCTGTCTTCGTAAATGCCGCTACAGACGGGGTGGTACGCCCGCCCTCGGCATTGGGGATTATGGTCGGCTCGCCACCCTCCAGCACGGCCATGGCAGAGTTGGTCGTGCCCAGGTCAATGCCGATTATCTTGCCCATTACATGTCCTCCACGTTTGGTACACGTACATTAGCGCAGCGACATTATAAAAGCTGAGTCGTATCTTGTCAAGTATGATGATGCGGGGAGTGTCATGTGCTGTCGGTGACATATACAGGCTTGGTTTAGCAGGCTTGACGAGGAGTACTAGCCGAGAGGTGCGCTAAACCCGCCGGAAGGCTGGCAAGGCTCCTGAGCTATGACACTTCGCTGTCGGAACGCGGGTCAGCACGCGCGGCCGATGACGTACTATCGTGCTGCCCAGCGTGTTCCGGCGGCCGGGGTTTCGTGCTTCAGCAGCCTCCCGGCAAGATCTGTGAGAAATCCGCGGTTATAAGCGGGTGGGAGCGGGTCGATCGAAGATCGTCGCATACCGCTTGTGAGTTTGTGAAGACGTGCACAAGAGAGTGAACCCCTCCGCAGACGACGTCTGCGGAGGGGTTCACGATAGTGCGTCGGCTTCTCAGCCTATGGCTACATTGGCCTGGATTGACAAGTTGCTTGATTTGACAGTCGCTCCACTCGTGCTGTGTTGTCTGCATCTAGGAGGTCACATCGACCTTAAACGTCCGCACTGCAGTGACCTTGCCCGCTTCTTCGGTTGTAACGATGATGGTCAGAGTACCTGCAGAGGTGATCTGGAGTTCCTGCCCGCTCGTATAGTCTGCTCCATTAATGGTGATGGTCGAAGTTGCGGGAGCTACGTCGGTGACCGTGAAGGTGATGCGGTCGGCCGTTCCCTTCACCCAACCCGTCACTTTACCTGTGGTGTCGGTAGCTTCCGGATCGGGGATGGCTACGTTCGTTACCCCACCCACCGGGTTGACCGAACCGGCAGTGAGCTCAATGTTGCTGGGAGCCGTGGCGATCGCCTGGGCCACCGGTACTGTGAACGTCCGCACTGCAGTGACCTTGTCCGCTTCTTCGGTTGTAACGACTATGGTCAAGGTGTCCGTGGAAGCGATCTCATAGTCATTCCCGCTCAGATACTTCGCTCCATTAATGGTGATGGTCGAAGTTGCGGGAGCTACGTCGGTGACCGTGAAGGTGATGCGGTCGGCCGTTCCCTTCACCCAACCCGTCACACTGCCGTTGGTGTCGGTGGCACCCGGATTAGGGATGGCTACGTTCGTTACCCCACCCACCGGGTTGACCGAACCGGCAGTGAGCTCAATGTTGCTGGGAGCCGTGGCGAGGAATTTATGCGTCACCGGTACTGTGAACGTCCGCACTGCAGTGACCTTGTCCGCTTCTTCGGTTGTAACGACTATGGTCAAGGTGTCCGTGGAAGCGATCTCATAGTCATTCCCGCTCAGATACTTCGCTCCATTAATGGTGATGGTCGAAGTTGCGGGAGCTACGTCGGTGACCGTGAAGGTGATGCGGTCGGCCGTTCCCTTCACCCAACCCG
>JBMNPM010000010.1:0-51771 GCA_050943595.1 Thermoleophilia bacterium
GTGGTGTAGACACTAATGGTGCTTGGCAATTGGGACGACATGCTCATCCCCTTCGCTCAGGCGGCCTTGAGCAGAGAATATGTCATCGGCTCGGCGCAGAGCAGACAGCGGTTGAGGATGCAGCGAAAGAGGTCAAGACGCCAGGAGCGACAATTGAGCCGATAGCAGAACTCGTCCAAGTAGGTTTGCAGGTGAGCAGGTGAACAGGCGAGACGCCGTGAAAGACGTCCAGCATCCAGCGCCTTGGAGTTGGAGTTGCCCCGGTTCCATGGACGATTAGGAGCTTTCGGATCTAGGCCTCAGCCATGTATCTCCTTTCGTAGTTCATCGGGGAGAGATGGTCAAGACCTGATGAGTGCCGGCGGGTGGGGTTGTGCCGGCCCTCGATGAAGCTGAAGATGGCCATCTTGGCCTCTGTGTGCGTGTGGAGGCCGTCAGTCGCGCGTTCCTCTCCTTCGTAAAGTACGCATCTTCATCAGGAACTCGCCTAACCGAGCCTCCCCTCCGTTGGTCGTGGGACGGTAGAACTCACAGTCCCACAGGCCCTCGGGGAGATAGCGCAGGGTTCCGTAGCCACCCTCATCGTGCGGATACTCGTAGCCTACACCATGCCCCAAGACCTTAGCGCCCGAATATCCGGTGCTACGTAGAAACACCGGGGGAGCCTGGGCACCGTGCTGCTTCACTTCTTCGAGTGCCGCACATATCCCCAGATAGGAGGCGTTGGACTTGGGTGCGCAACTCAGATAGGTCACCCCGTGAGCGAGGTTGATGCGACATTCGGGCATACCCACAAACTCCACAGCACGTGACACCGCCACAGCGATCTCCAGGGCGCGGGGATCAGCGTTACCAATGTCCTCAGATGCGAAGATGATCATTCGCCGCGCGATGAACTTGGGATCCTCACCCCCCGTGAGCATGACGGCTAGATAGTAGAGTGCCGCGTCAGGATCAGACCCGCGCAAGCTCTTGATAAAGGCGGAGATGACATCGTAGTGAGCCGAAGCATCCTTGTCATACAACACGAATTTACGCTGCGCGGCCTGCTCGACAGTGGCCGTATCTAGACACTCCATGTCCTGAGCACGAGCCAACCCGAGCGCCCGCTCCAAGATGCTCAGAGACCGGCGTGCATCTCCGAGTCCCGCCTGTGCAACAAGGTCGAGTGCTTCGGGAGTCACCTCCACCGCGGGGCGCGCAGCTGATACGACGCCCTCGCGGCCTTCGCCGGCCCGTATGACATCCGCCTCAGCGGCCAGGGCCCGCTCGAGCAACGTCCGGATGTCGGCCGGCGACAGATGCTCGAACTGGTACAACTCACACCTGGAGATCAGTGCGGGGATCACCTCGAAGTAGGGGTTCTCCGTAGAGGCACCGACGAGAATCAAGACGCCGTCTTCGACCGCATGCAGCAGCGCATCCTGTTGCGCCTTTGAAAAGCGATGGATCTCATCGATGAACAGCACGGTCGTGCGGCCGTGTTCGGCGCGAGCGCGGGTGGCCTGCTCAATGACCTTACGGACATCAGCCACTCCTGAGCTGACGGCCGACAACTCCTCGTAACGCGCTTTTATCTTGGCCGCTACCAGACGGGCGACGGTCGTCTTGCCGGTACCCGGCGGCCCGAACAGGATCATGGAACCGACCGCCTCCGTCTCCAACGCCACCCGCAACGGAGCCGCCGGACCGAGCAGGTGCTGCTGTCCCACCACGTCTTCCAGGCGGCGCGGGCGCATCCTGGCAGCCAGTGGCCCACGCACGGATAGATCGGCTTCTAGACCGGCACTGAACAAATCGGCTTCCATGCTCGTGATTCTAGCAGGCTGCTGAAATATGACATTTCGCCGCCAGAACACGATTAGCGCGCGAGAGAAGGGTAGAGGGAGCGCGAATAGCAGCGCTATTCGCGCGACCGATGACATACTATCGTGCTGCTCAACACGTTCTGGCGGCCGGGGCTTCGTTTTTCAGCAGCCGCCTAGCAGCGCACCTATGCGCGTGGAGAAGCCGGCTCCGTTGCTACAAGCCACGGGCGGGACCCCACACCCCATCTAGTCCAGGCTACTGTAGCTCCCCATGCCCAGATATTTCTCCCGCCGCAGTCGCAGCCGTTTCAGCGGCTCAAGACGCTCGAGATCGCTCAGGGCCAACTGGATCTCACGGCTGACACGCCTGACCGTAGCCTGGTGATCTGTGTGAGCGCCACCCTCCGGCTCCGGGATCACGGCATCTATCAGACCCAGACGGAGCAGATCCGGCGCCAGGAGGCCGAGCGCCTCCGCGGCCCGAGACGCTTCGGCCGCGTCACGCCACAAGAGGGCGGCGCATCCTTCAGGGGAGATCACCGAGTACACCGAATTCTCCAGCATGAACACCCTGTCGGCGACCCCCAGTGCCAAAGCTCCTCCAGAGCCTCCTTCACCGATCACCACGGCCACCGTGGACACACGCAGTTCAGCAAAGACCCTGATGCTCTGAGCGATAGCCCCGGCCTGCCCACCTTCTTCCGCATCCTTGCCCGGATAAGCCCCTGGAGTGTCGACCAACGTCACCACCGGTAGCCCGAATTTCTCAGCCAATCCCGCCAGACGCATAGCCTTGCGGTAACCTTCGGGCCGGGCCATGCCGAAGGTGTGCTCCTGCCGCTCCTTGAGCGTGTGCCCTTTCTGATGCCCGATGATCATGATCCGCCTTCCCCCCAGCGTGCCCAAGCCGCCGATGATGGCCCGATCGTCTCCATGGAGACGGTCCCCACGGAGCTCGAGAAAATCCGGCACGGCCAAGCCGAGGTAATCGGACGTCTGCGGGCGCTCCTGATGGCGGGCGAGCTGCACGGTCTTCCACGCACTTTCGGACGTGTCGCGGGCCCTAAGCGAACCCAGTCGATCCTGGATCTTTTTGATCTCTTCCGAGTAGCTCACTCCAGGAAGGGCCGACAGCTTGCGCAGTTCCTGTAAACGTTGCAGCAGCCGCAGGACTTCGCTCTGATATGAGCGACTGAGCGTCGACAGCCTATCCTCCTGCGTGGCCACCGGCGTCACCGCCCCCCCAAGAGACCCAGACAGCGGATGAGAACATCCTTGAGCTGTCGACGGTCGACGACCATGTCGATCTGTCCATGAGCCAACTGCGACTCCGAGGAGCCGAAATCGGGAGGGAGCTTCTCGCGCGTGGTCTGCTCAATCACCCGTGCACCCGCGAAGCGCATAACGGCACCGGGTTCCGCCAGGATGATGTCCGCCACTGTAGCGAAGCTGGCCAGAACGCCTCCCGTAGTCGGATGGGTGAGGATGGAGATAAACGGCAGGCGGGCCTCAGCCAACACCTGCACCGCCACCACCGTCTTGGCCATCTGCATGAGGGATAGGAGACCCTCCTGCATCCGAGCACCCCCCGAAGCGGTCACCACCACCAGAGGGATGTGTTGATCACAGGCGCTCAGAACCAAACGATGGAAGGTCTCCCCAACCACCGATCCCATCGACCCACCCAGGAAGTTAAAATCCATAACCCCCAGGGCCACGGACGTTCCCCCGATCGCACACACCGCAGCTGCAAGTGCTTCGGTGAGGCCGGTCTCGAGCTGCGCCTCAGACAGGCGTTCTGGATAAGGCCGCAGGTCGACGAAAGCCAAGGGGTCCGCGGGACGGAGCCCCGCAGCTATGAAATTCACAGTACCCGGATCGGCCAACTGCGCGATGCGGGCGGAGGCCGATAGCACGAAGTGATATCCGCAACGCGGGCAAACTCGTAAGGAAGCCACCAGTTCAGCCGCGGGCAGGAAGTTCTTGCAACGCCGGCAGTGCTCGCCCTCACCCACCGGCGCGACCGGGGGCTCTTTCTTGGTGACCTGTACGGTTACGTACTTAGCTATGTCGTCCCCTCCGTGCGACCTGCGTCATCGCCTTGCGTACCCTGTCCCGACGAGCAGCCGGCGCCGGCCCTCAAGACGATACGTCCTTCTTCAGCAGCTTGCTAACGCTACCCGCGCCACGCACGGAATACGACGGCCACGTTGTGTCCACCGAAACCAAAGCTGTTCGACATGGCCACCTCCACCTGTGCCTCGCGGGCCATGTTGGGCACATAATCGAGATCACAGAGTGGGTCGGGATCATCGAGATTGATGGTCGGTGGTACCTTGCCGGCCTCCATAGCAAGAACGGTAGCAGCCGCTTCGAGGCCGCCGGCCGCGCCAAGACAGTGTCCAAAGATGCTCTTGGTCGAGCTGACCATCACCCGGTCGGCATGCGCGCCCAGCGAGAGCTTTATGGCCTTGGTCTCCATGGCATCACCGAGAGGGGTCGAGGTACCGTGGGCGTTGATATAGTCCACCTCGGAAGGATCAATCCCGGCATCACGGATAGCCCTGCTCATTGCCAGACCGGCCGGCTTGCCCGTCTCATCCGGTTCGGTGAGATGGAAGGCGTCGGCGGTCATCCCGTAGCCGATCACCTCGGCATAGATATGCGCCCCCCGGGCGAGCGCATGCTCTAATTCCTCGAGGACGAGCACTCCGCTCCCTTCACCCATGACGAAGCCGTCGCGCCCCGCATCGAAGGGGCGGCTGGCCTTCTCAGGCTCGTCGTTGCGCGTCGAGAGTGCCCGTGCGGCGGCGAACGCACCTATGCCGACCTCGTTGACAGCCGCTTCGGCACCCCCGGCGAACATGGCCGTAGCATCTCCGCGGCGAATGATGGAGAAGGCGTCTCCCAGCGCGTTCGTCCCCGCGGCGCAGGCCGTGCAGGTAGCGTCAACCGCACCCTTCAAACCGAGCAGGACGGAACTCATGGCCGAAGCCATGTTGGGGATCATCATGGGGATGAAGAACGGACTCAGACGTGTGGGCCCTTTCTCGAGTAGAACCCCAGTCTGCTCTAGGAACGTATCCAGACCGCCGACCCCCGAACCGATGAGCGCCCCAACGGCATAGGGATCCTTAGAGATGGGGTAGCCGGAATCCTCAAGGGCGAGCATGGCGGCTGAGACCCCGTATTGCGCGTAGCGGTCGAGCCGCCGGGACATCTTCTTGTCGATGAAGTCCGTGACCTGGAAGTCCCGCACCTCTGCAGCTATCTTAACGGGGTAGTCCGTGGTATCAAAGCGCGAGATCTGACGGACCCCCGAGCGCCCCGCGAGGACAGATTCGAAGAACAGGTCCTTGCCGACCCCGACCGGCGAGACAACCCCTACACCCGTTACGACCACTCGTCTCAGTTCGATCGTCTTGGCTGTGTCGCTCACGATGACCACCTCCTACCTTGTCTAGATGCCCAGCCCCCCATCCACAGGCAGCACGGCACCGGTGATGAATGCAGCATCGTCGCCAGCCAGAAAGGCGACGGCCGCCGCAACTGCTTCCGGCTCTCCTATGCGACCGAGGGGGATCTGATCGATGATGGCCTTGCGAGGCGCCTCAGGCAAGGCGGCCGTCATCTCGGTCTCAATGTAACCGGGGGCGACCGCGTTCACACGAACGTTGCGCGAGGCTACTTCACGGGCGAGGGACTTCGTTAATCCGATCATGCCGGCTTTGGCGGCCGAGTAGTTGACCTGGCCGGCGTTACCCCGTCTTCCCACCACGCTGGAGATACCTATGATGGAACCCCGACGGCGCTTGATCATACCGCGCAGGACCGCTTTGCTCATGAGAAAGGCGCCCTTGAGGTTGACCGTCAGCACCGCGTCCCAATCGGCCTCGCTCATGACGAGTGCAAGCCCGTCACGGGTGATCCCCGCATTGTTGACCAGGATGTCGACGGGCCCCAGAGCCGACTCCACTGCCGCCACCGCGGCTCGGACCCCATCGTCCGTGGAGATATCAGCCTTGACGAACGTCGTCGGCGATCCCGAAACCTGTTCCACCTCGCGGGCGGTATCGGCACCGGCCTCCATGACGTCGACAAGAGCCACTTTCGCTCCATCCGCGGCCAAACGCAGGGCAATGGCCTTACCGATACCTCTAGCACCGCCGGTCACGAGGGCTACACGTCCTTCGAGAGGTCTGTCTACTTCGTTCATTTATCTTCGTCCTCCTCGTCTGCGGCACTCGACGCAGCCGCGAGGGCCTCGCCCAGGTCCGATGTAGTGGCTGTAGCAGCCGCTGGGAGACGCCGGGCTATCCGTTTTATAAGTCCGCACAGCACGTTGCCCGGACCGACCTCCAGCGCCCGTTGCGGGGCGCCGGGGGCCGCCAGTATCGCTTCGATACTCTGCATGAATCTCACTGGAGACACCAGTTGGCGGGCCATGACCTCGGCCAACTCGGTCGAGGCAGGGTAGCGCACTTCCGTGGTGGAGAAGAACCTGGCCCCCTCCGCGGACCCACCGGCGCGGAACGTCACTTGGGCCAGAGCGTGAGAGAGACTCTCCGCCGCACCCGCCATGAACGGAGTATGGAACGCTCCGGACACGGCCAGCGGCAGTACCCGTTTGGCTCCCTGTTCCCGAGCAGCCTCACCCGCCGCCTGCACACCTTCGGGCGATCCGGACACAACCACCTGCCCCGGTGAGTTGTAGTTGGCAACCCAGACATCGTCCAGCGACGAGCATAGGTCGTCGACTGCATCTCCATCCAATCCGATGATGGCGGCCATCGCACCCTGTCGCTCCAAACCGCAGTCGTGCATCGCCCGGGCCCGAGCGTCGACAACCCGCAGAGCATCGGCGAAGGTCAGATGGCCGGTTGCCACGAGGGCCGAGTATTCGCCCAGGGAGTGCCCAGCAGCCATGCGGAACTCCAGTCCCTGTTCCTCCAAGAGTCTCCACGTAGCCACACTGCAGGTGAGGATGGCCAATTGAGTATGGTCCGTCCGCGTCAGATCCTCCATACTCCCGTGGAGGCACAGCTCACCCACATCCCAGCCCAGAGTCTCGCCAGCCTCAGCGAAGACCGCGCGCGCGATCGGAAACTCCCACAAGAGTTCAGCCATGCCGGGAGACTGGCTCCCCTGGCCGGGAAAGAGCAGGAGTAATGATGTCATGTCGACCTCTCTCCGCAAACCTCCGCACTCTGCGTCCATTCCATCAAACACGCTCCCCAGGTCAACCCCGCTCCAAAGCCCATCAGTAGCACGAGATGTCCTTTCTTGAGTCGGCCTTCGGCCCTCGCTTCCGCCAGGCACAGAGGTATCGAGGCACAAGAGGTGTTGCCGTAGCGCTGCAAGTTCGTGTAGGTCTTCTCCGCAGGGACACCCAGTCGTTTGGCAGCTGCTTCTATGATGCGCAGATTGGCCTGGTGCGGCACAAACAGGTCGATCTCAGCCACATCGCGACCGCAGCGCTCCAACACCCGCCTCGCAGAACGCGCGATGACGCGAGTGGCGAACTTGTAAACCTCAGCGCCGTTCATCTTCATGTAGTGCATACGTTCGGAGACGGTCTCCTGCGAGGCCGGAACGCGTGAGCCACCTGCAGGGATAGCCAGAAATTCCCCGCCTGCGCCGTCGTTGCCCAGATCGTAGCCGAGTATGCCCCGAGGCGATCGAGCGGTACCGTCCATACCTAGAGCCGATGGTTCTGGAAGAGCCGAGACCACCACCGCCCCAGCTCCGTCCCCAAAGAGGATTGCCGTCGAGCGATCCTCAGGGTCGATGATGCGAGAGATGGCTTCTGCTCCCACCACCAAAACATGTTCATGGAGCCCACCGGCTACCGTCCCCGTGGCCATGGCCAACGCGTAGACGAACCCCGTGCATCCGGCCAGTACGTCGAAGCTGCCGGCGTTCACGCAGCCCAGAAGATGGGCAACGCGCGAAGCCGTCGCAGGCATGATCTGATCGGGGGAGATACTGGCGGTGATCACCAAGTCGATGTCCTCAGGAGATAGGTGGGCATCCTGCAGAGCCTCGCGCCCTGCCGGGATACCGAGGTCAGAAGAACTCAGACCCGGAGCCGCCACCCGGCGTTCATGTATGCCGGTGCGCTGGCGCACCCACTCGTCCGAGGTATCGATAACGGCCGCCAGATCGTCGTTGGTGACCACAGTACTGGGTAGGTGGGTCCCCACCCCAGAAATGGTCACGGGCCTCCCTATCAACGGCACGGAAGACGCCTAACCGCCGCTTAACGATCCACTACAACGAAGGTGAGCATGCCGCTGCAAACCAGCGTCGACCCCACGAACGCCTTGCCCTGCCCCCGGCCCACAGGTCCACGGCTGGCTCCCAAGCAGGTTTCCAACCGTAGCGTATCTCCGGGCATTACCGGGCGTTTGAAGCGCACGTTGTCCACCCCTCCGAAGAGCACGATCTTGTCTTGGTCGGTGCCCCCGGCGAGTAGAGCCACACAGCCGGCCTGCGCCATGGCTTCAACAATCAGGACACCGGGAAAGACGGGGTGCCCAGGAAAATGTCCCCTGAAGACGTCTTCGGTCTCAAGAACGTCCTTCTCCGCTATGGCGTATTCTCCAGGCACCAGCTCAATAACCCTGTCCAAGAGCAGGAAGGGTTCTCTGTGCGGGATGATCGCCTCTATCTGGCTCTTGTTCAACACGCCTCGACGCACCATCCTCGTGTACTCGTACGGGTACGACAGTGCTAGTATTGTGCAAGATGAGTGAGCCCTTTTCAAGGATTTCCTCCTTCGTGGAGGACCCGCCCGACCGCTGATGCAGCTGCAGTTCTCGTTGGCGGTGACAGACAGGCTCCACGAAACCTTGTTGGTGCGCGGAGAGCCAATGGACGCCCTCGAAGCCGCCGGTCTGCTCACGGCATGCCCAGAGTGTCCTCCGCGGCTTTGCATGTACATCCTCGACATGGTGGTCCGCAAGGACCATCGCTTCTGCTGGAGCACGACGCCCGTAGAACCGTTGCAGGCGGACACCGTCCGAGGAGCTTCCACCGGCCCTCGTATCTCGCTGCGCCGCTGGGCATCATATGACCCCGATCTAATTGATGTCCCCTTTGTAGCTCTCGATATCGAGACGACGGGGGCTCGGGCCGGCATGGGCAAGATCACCGAGATAGGGGCAGTACGCATCGAAGGCTTCCGTGAGGTCGGTCGCTTCAGCACCCTAGTAAACCCCCTGAGATCCATCCCCCGCATGATCACTAAGATCACCGGCATCACCCAGGACATGGTCGCTGATGCACCCCGCATAGATGAAGTGATTCCCGAGCTGCTACCCCTCCTCAAAGGAGCCGTGGTGGTCGGTCACAACGCATCGTTCGACGTGGGTTTTCTGAATTACGAACTACGCCGCCTTAAGAGCTGTGAGCTCGGCGACGGAGCCATTGATACCCTCCCCTTGGCCCGAGCCCTGGCGCCCGGACTACCCAACTACCGCCTACGGACGGTGGCGGAGGCCCTTGGCTCGCCCGTCACAGCCTGCCACAGAGCTCTGGCCGACGCGGAGGCGACCGGACATGTCTTCGTCACTCTAATGAAACGGTTGCGTGAACAGGGAGTGAGCCGGCTGAGTGAAGCCCGCTTATATATGGTGCCGTCGTCACGTCCGGCCATAGAGAAGCTGCGCCTCACCCGCAACATCCCCTGCTCGCCGGGCGCCTATTGGTTCACCGATGCCGACGGCCGGGTCACCTTCGTAGGCTGGGCCGACCAAATGAGGCCGAAGATCCGAGCACATTTCGTAAGCCATTCCCCGACGCGCAGGATGCGGAAAGCGATCCGCACGGTCGAACGCATCGAATGGGAAGAGACCTACACCACACTGGAAGCCGTCGTGAGAGAGCAGGAACTCACACTCGAGCATCGCCCGCCCTGTAACCAGCACAGCGGGCGACCGGAGAGCTATGTGTACCTCAAAGTGCGGGACACAGGACCGGGTCTTCGCCTCTACGTGAGTAACCGGCCGACGAAGAACCTCGCCATCTCGACCCAAGAGGGGGAGACCCGAGAGGGAAGGCGAAACCATTACCCTATACTGCTCGGACCCTTCCGAGGGCGATCCCGGCTGACCAGAGCTCTTGGTCTCCTGCAACGTTGCTACCCCATCCGCCTATGTTCGCGTCAAACCGACACAAAGCCCTGCTCCCGTGGACAGGTTGGGGAGTGTCTTGCGCCCTGCTCAGACGACCCTGCTGCTCTACAGGCACACGACACACTCGTCCAAGACCTTGTCGGCTGGCTGGCCGGCGGCTGTAGCCCGCTTCTGCCCGACCCCACCAAGAGCGCCGGCCACCTTGCACGGCAGCTCACACGGCGCGGACGCCACGAAGAAGCCCGGCAGATACGTAAGGCGTGCGGTGATCTACTCAACATCCGGCGCTCTTACGCAGCTCTGGTCGAGGCCTGCTCGCTCCGTTTCGCCGTACTGTGGCCACTCAGCACAAACGGGGACGGCGCTGCCCTCCGTCTCAATGTGGTCTGGGAGGGACGGATGCGTGAGCCGGTGTCATTGCGCCCCCAGGACCTGCAGCAGACGCTGGACGCAACCCTGGCCGGCTACCCTATGGTGTGTGGGGATAATGAAGACAATACGGAGAAGCCCCGCAACCCTCGGATCATAGCCGTACGGCAGGACGAGTTGGACCTTCTACTAACGACCCGGCATTGGCTCAAGGAGATTGCAGGGCCCGCCACAGTGGTCACCCTGGCAGGCCCCACGAAGATGCATATGACCGAGTGGAGATACCGGCTGCTGACGGAGGCGACCCGGATGCTGGGAGAACAGCCCCTCCCAACCGGGTAGAGCCTCTACTAGATGGACGCCACGGTCGTTTTTGGAAGCTTGATACCTTTGGCCTTCATCACCACCATAAGCAGGCTTCGGTCGACCTTGCCCTTGTAGATAGGGATGCCTTCCTTCACACAGAGCTGAATCACTTCACGAGTCTCCGTGCCCAGCTCTTCAGCCAGTTCCTCAGGGGTGAAGTGGTTGGCCATGAGAACTCCTTTCAAGAGCAGCAAATCACTGCAAGCACACCAACAAAAAAGCCCAGCAGTACGAACTGCCAGGCCCATTCAGGGGATTCAGACCATCGCCAGAGGTATACGCTTATCATCACCTCCGAGCCATTGTCTCCCAAGTACCCTCATAACACTTTCATTGTACGCCCGCGCGCAGACGGCAACAAGCATCAGGGCTCCTGGAGGTCTTCCCTGAGAAGAAGGAAGTCGACCTCTTCCCCCGCTTTAACCATCTGCCCACCACCAGGTATGAAGGCCAAACCGTTGGCCCCGACCATAGAGCTCAGCCTGCCCGACCCCTGGGCCCCGGTCGAGCTCACGTGCCAAACACCGGCCTCACGCCAAGCACGCACCCGCACCACGTAGAGACGTGCATCACTGCTCGCCACGTCCTCATTGATGATGGCCCGATATGGCGGCCGAGTGGTCTTGCGATGCCCCAGAAGGCGCAGAAGCGCCGGCCGCACGAAGAGCTCGAACGACACCATGGCCGAGACAGGGTTTCCGGGAAGGCCAAAGACCAGAGTATCGCCGCGAACCCCGAACGCCAGCGGTTTGCCGGGCTTCATAGCCACACCCCACAGGCGCCTGTCCACCCCCAGTTCGTCCTGAACATCCTTGACAAAATCAAACTGTCCTACGGAGACACCGCCGGACGTCAGCAACACATCGTACTCAAGCCCCTTCTCAACGAGCCTTCGGGTGGCTTCATAGTCGTCGGAGACAATGCCCAGGGAGACCGCATCGATACCCATCTGCCTGCACAGAGCCTGCAGCGAGTAGCTGTTGGAATTGCGAATCTGCCCCGGCCCCAGAGGTTGGTCCACCTCCACCAGCTCACTGCCGGTCGATAGGATGGCCACCCGAGGTGAGCGGTGTACGTCCACGACCGCCCGTCCCAAGCTGGCCAGTAGGCCGATCTCCGCCGGGCCCAACACTGTGCCCGCAGACAACACGCGATCCCCGGCGGCCACATCTTCTCCCGCGCGCCGGATATTCTTTCCCGGCTTCACCGGTTCGAAGATCTTGATGCAGGACCCATCTTCATCGACGAGCTCGTTCTGGATAACCGCATCCAGCCCCTCCGGCACCGGAGCACCCGTCATTATCTTCACCGCCTCCCTAGAGCCGACAGGCCGCTCAGCCACGTGTCCGGCGGCCAGGATCTGGGAGACGTTCAGGATGACCGGTCGATCGGCTGTTGCATCAACGGTGTCGACCGCCCGGACCGCAAACCCGTCCATTCCGGAGTTGTCAAACGGGGGGACACTGTGTCCGGCCACGACATCTTCAGCAAGAACCGAACCAAGTACCTCTGTGAGCAGACGGACTTCGACGGGAAGAGGGGATGCTTCCGCGAGCACCTTGGCCCTCGCCTCTTCAACGCTCATCATATTGGCGCCCATATTCGGTCCCTTCGGTCCCTTCGGTCCCTTCATTTCGAATCTCTCAAGAAGACTGCTGTTTAGCAGGCTGCTGAAATATGACGCTTCGCCGCTAGAACACGATCAACACGCGCGAGAGAAGGATAGAGGAAGCGCGAATAGCAGCGCTATTTGCGCGATGACATACTATCGTGCCGCTCAGCGCGTTCTAGCAGCCGGAGTTTCGTTTTTCAGCAACCTCCTAGCTCTAATCCTTACAGCCACTTGAGCCGATAGAAAGCATAGCATGGGAAAACAAAGCCGAAAACTTGACTACGAAGCCTGCTTAGCGCCCTTAGGCGCGGGCGGATTCTCCGACTGCGACCAGACATCTTCGCAACGATGCCCGTCCCGCCATGATCGTATAAATGGACTCCGAGCACGTGTCCAAGCCGGAAGCTACGACGTGCCGGCCATGCTCATTGCGGAGAGCATCATCGCTCACATGATGGGGCTGCCAAAAGAGACCCCCTGCACCTTCACAAGCGCTGATCCGATTGACGGCCCCGAGGCCTCCTAGCCATTGCCGAACAATTATGGTGGGCTGGGCAGGAATCCCGGTAGACGGTAGGCTATAGTGAATACCGCGCAGGCTATAGTGCCACGTTGTACAAGCGCATGGTCATGTTCGAAGAGGCGTCCGACTAGACTCGTCAGCAAGTGTGAAGAGTATCCGACCGTGGCTGGAGCGAGTGATGCACGCTATTGAGGTTGAGGGGCTGCGCAAACAGTTCGACCCGCCCAATGGACCCGTGGCGGTTGATGGACTGACTTTCCACATTCGAGAGGGCGAGATCTTCAGTCTTCTCGGCCCCAATGGCGCAGGTAAGAGCACTGTCATTGCCATCTTGTCCTCCCTACTCATGCCCGATGCCGGGGATGCGCGGATAGGCGGTTACTCCATCACGCGCGAGGCAGAAAAGGTCCGAGAGCTCATCGGCGTGGTGCCCCAGGAAGTGGCTCTGTACGAGGATCTCTCTGGCCGAGAGAATCTCCTTTTCTGGGGTCGCATGTACGGCTTGCAGGGAGCGACTCTCGAAAGCCGGGTGGATGCGATCTTGCAACTGATCGGCCTGGCGGACAGGCAAAAGGACCGAGTGGGCAAGTACTCCGGCGGCATGAAGCGACGGGTCAATATCGGAGCGGCCCTACTCCACCAACCGCGTGTTCTTTATCTTGATGAGCCTACTGTAGGCATCGATCCGCAAAGCCGGCGAGCCATATTGGAGGGTGTAAAGGACCTAAACCAGCAAGGCGTAACCGTCCTCTACACCACGCATTATATGGAGGAAGCTCAGGAACTCTCCGATCGTATTGCGATCATAGATCACGGGGGTTTAATCGCACTGGGAAGCCACGAGGAACTCGTACATATGGTGGGTGAAGCGACCCATGTGCGCATTGCTCTGGATGGCGCCGTCGAGGCCCTTGCCGAGCGTTGGAGTCACCTGCCCGACGTCAGGCAGGTGACATCGGAAGAGGAGGGGCGCCTTTCCCTTCTTGCCGATGACGCCACCTCTCTCTTGCCCCGCCTGCTGGAGGATGCACAAGCCTTGAGGGCGCGCATCACAGAGATCAACCTCGGGGCACCAACCTTGGAGACGGTATTTCTCCATTTGACCGGCCGCGCTCTGCGTGACTGACCCGATTTAGGATCTAACATGCGAGCCTTGAGCATCGCCTGGAAGGATTTACGCCACACCTACCGCGACCTGGCCGCGCTGGCCATGATGATACTGGCCCCTCTAGCTTTGGCGCTCGCCCTGGGAGCCGCCTTCGGGGGCGGCAGCGATTACTCATTACCCACCATCCGCGTCATGGTAGTCGATGCCGATGAGGAAGGTAGAGGCGGCGAGTCGGCCGGGCGCATCATTGTGAACTTACTCAACTCCCCGGAGTTGACCGACCTCCTGGCCGTGCGCACAGCCTCGGATGCAGATGCCGCGCGCAAAGCTGTGGATGAAGGAGATGCGGAGGCGGCCGTTCTTATTCCCGCCGGTCTGACCGAACGGCTATACGCCGCCACACCCACGGCGAGCTCCCCTTCCCCTCCCGTGCAGATCACCATCTACCGAGACCCAGCCAAAAGCCTGGGAACAAACGTTGTGGGGGCGGTACTTGGCTCGGTTACCCAGTCTCTCGACGGCTCCCGGGCGGCGGCGATTACAACTGCGCAGCTGGCTTTGGCTGCGGGAATCCACGACCCGGAGCTGTTGGCGCGCTCGACTGAGCAGGCTGCGACTGCCTATGCCTTACAAGCGCGAAGCGCCGCTCCGATTAGTCTGGCGACTCGCTCGCCCATCACTGGCGGAGATGAGGAACGCACTCAGCCCAACGTCACCAGCCAAGTGCTAATAGGCATGATGGTGTTTTTCATGCTCTTTGGAGCAGCCACCCCCGCGCGCAGCATCATTGATGAACACCGTGCGGGGACCCTCTTCCGCTTATTTACCACCCCCACACCACGTTGGGTCATCTTGGGAGGAAAGTACATCGGGGTCTTCCTGGTGGTGCTCCTGCAGTCGGTGATTCTCTTAGCGATAGGACAATTGTTCCTCGGCGCTCACTGGGGACCGGTTGGTCCCGTGGCCGTGGTTACGATATGCGGCGCTCTCATGGCGGCTTCCTTGGGGCTTCTGACTGTGTCGTTCGCTAAGACTCCGGGCCAAGCGGGTGCAATCAGCAGCGCCATCTTTGTTTTCCTGGGTCTCATCGGCGGTAACTTCATAGGCGGCGCATCCAGTATTGGCGGAGCCTACGCCATTGTGAGGCGCCTCACTCCCAATGGCTGGCTGCTGGAAGCTTGGAACAGTCTGCTGTTTGGCGGTTCTTGGGCCGGCATAGCAACGCCGATTCTTGCTTCACTGGGCTTTACCCTGCTGTTCTTCCTCATATCATCTTGGTTCTTCAGCAGGCGATACGCATGAGACAAGCGTGGACGATAGCAGTCAAAGACCTCTTGCAGACGCGGCGGGACCGGCTGGCGGCCCTCTTCAGCGTGGTGCTCCCCGTGGTATTCACTCTGTTTTTCGGCCTGCTCTTCAACGATGTCGGCGGATCGGAGTCCCTACCGCTTGCAGTGTGCGACCTCGACGCCAGTCCGGCCTCAGCCCAGCTGGTCGAGCAGTTGCGGAAAGAACCGCTCCTCGCCGTGGAACCGCACGCTCCCGAAGAGCTGGAGAGCGCCGTAAGAAACCAAGAGGTCGCCGCAGGATTCATAATCCCCAAGGGTTACGAAATCAGTTTGACTGAGCATAAGCCGCTGGAGCTGCCCCTGGTAGGCTTAGATACTTCGAGCGGATCTCACTCAGTCTCACAGGCGGTGGAAGCCGCAGTGGGAAGACTGAATGCCGAGTTGCTAGCCGCTCAGACTGCCGTGGAGCAGCTGAGGGACCTTACCGGCAGCCGGCCTGATGATGAGCAACAGGCCGCCGCGCGCCGGCTGAGTACGGCGGCCCTGGCTACTCCGGCAATTTCTACCGTAGTTGCCGACTCCGGCGACCCGAATGTACAGGCGTTAGGCGGTTTCGAGCAGGCCTCCACCGGCTCCCTGGTGAATTGGAGCCTGTTCAGCCTGCTCAGTGTGGCTGCCGGACTGGCGTGGGAGAGACGGCACGGCCTTCTGCAGCGGCTAAAGATAGCTGGGGTGGGCGCCAGCCGGATCATCGGGGGCAAGATGATGGCGATGATCATCCTCACCCTCTTACAGCAGCTTCTTCTCATTCTTCTCGGTCGGTTCGCCTTTGGAGTCGGCTACTTCAACAGCCCCCTCGCCCTCTTCTTAGTGATGCTTTCCCTCTCTGTCTTCACGGCCTCTCTCGGCATCCTCATCGCCACGGTCTTTCGGTCCGAGCAGGCTGTGGTAGCAACCACGGTCATCGCTGCTCTGTTGCTGGCGGCACTGGGCGGAGCATGGTTCCCTCTCGAGATCACCAGCAGCACATTCAGCCGTTTGGCCCACTTCCTGCCCACTGCCTGGGTGATCGACTCGCTGCACGGAATCGTCCTCAAGAGCTGG
Source organism: Thermoleophilia bacterium (assembly GCA_050943595.1). GTDB lineage: Bacteria > Actinomycetota > Thermoleophilia > RBG-16-64-13 > RBG-16-64-13 > JAXGXJ01. The sequence goes on from JBMNPM010000010.1 coordinate 16,315, forward strand.
GGAGCCGCTGACGTGCTGGAACCGCTGGGCTTCGTTTGGATCTGGGCGGTGCTTTGTTTCGGTCTCGCTGTCTGGCGTTTCCGGCCCCAATGACAAAAGCTAGGGCTACTCCGGGGTGAGGGGCGGGCGGCCGGGATCTTCTTCGAACACATCCGGGGAAAACTGAAGCCTGCAGGCTTCTCTCCCGGGAGCACTTCAGCCATCAAGAGCTGGCCCCCGCTTCGCACCTTCATTTATGCAAAAAAGACTACGCTGCGTTCACAACCCTATTTCTTCCAGTCTCTTTTGCTTTGTACAGAGCATTGTCAGATTCACGCATCGCATCATTAATATCGTTGGCATTCTTGGGGACAAAGGTCTTGATACCGACACTCGTAGTAATTCGAATGTCCGGTTCAATAATGAGTTCTTGAATTGCCAAACGTATCCGCTCGGCCAGGCTATTTGCGCCAGCGCTGTCTTCGAGTATTAAGAGCGCAAATTCCTCGCCCCCAATACGGGCAAAAATGTCATACGGGCGGATCTGGTGGTGGATAGTCTCCACAAACGATTTCAGAACGGCGTCGCCTCGCTGATGGCCATAGGTATCATTGATTCTCTTGAAATGATCAATATCCAACATGATTATTGAGGCGACAAGGCTGCGTCTAACTGCAAAATTTAGGATCTCGGCACTCTTGCTGAAGAACGATCTCCTGTTCAGGGCGCCGGTCAAAGCGTCGGTGGTTGCGGCGATGATCAGTTCTTTGTCGGCTTCTTCCTTGGTCAAAACCATGAACCCGATGCTGGAGGCAATTGTCGATATGAACAATAGAAGAAATGCTGTGGTTTGAGAACCAGCTGAGGTGTGCAGAGTAAAGCTGACCATGTAAGCAGACCATGTTCGCACTAAGAACGCTACCCCGAGCACAACGAAGATTATTCCAATGGCGCATCTCAGGCATTCCTTCCATCCACCACACAATAACATGATGCCGCCCAGCAAGAACATGCACGACAAGACGATGCTCGACAAAATTACATAGCGTGATTGCGGCAATATATCCGAGGGAATCACATACAATACCACAAACGCAACGGCTCCCAGCGCAGCGATAAAACGAAAACACCAGACAAATTTGCTGGATGCCTTACAGAGGATACAAAACGCTGTCATTTCAAGCGCATATCCCGTATATATGATGATGTTGCCGACACATCCCGAAAGCCAGAATGGAACATTTCCACGCAAATATAACAAGAAGTAACCGGCAACCATGCACACTAATCCCGAAATAAATATAATCAGAGAATATTCCTTGTCTCTCCGCCTGTCATAAATCAGCAAAAGTACAAGCACGATCGCATTAGCAATTGAAATCAACATTAATGTAGTTTTTATATCAAGTAGAGCGAATGAACTCATTGTTCATACTCTTATTTCTAAAATATTCATCATATGTAGACGCCTTGCTTTAAGTACCTAATCTTAGTAAATTCTAATAGCCATATCGTTTCTACGAGACAGCTTTCAGTACATTTACAATTATTTTATCCGTTCGGCTCTAGGTCCAGATCATAGGACTCAAGACACCAATCATATTCTTCATTTGGATGGCAACCTAGCAGCAAACTTGAACGGTCAAAGCGGCATCATAGTTTTACTATATAGCCATCCATTTAAATCATCCAGATGTGCCCCCATTGCCAGTGAACAGTATTCGCGATTGCTATAATCATACACAGACTAACGCTACATACTTCCCAAGTTTTCAATCGCACAGCTCTTCCTTGCTTCAACTGCTTACTTACATAAACAATTAAACCCAACATAGCGAGCACCAATAGCCCTAGAATAGAAAAGACAGTACGATACGCTAATAGTGGCCACTGTTGCCCACTTAAGATACTTGGTATGATAAATGCGAGGGCAACAGCAGGAGCTAGAGGGAGCAAGGATCCAATCAGGCACCACGCAGGTAGCTTATTTTTCTCACTTTGTCTTTTAATTTTGCCGCGAACAAAAGCTATCACATATCTTATAATATTGAATAGGCAGTAGATAAGGCTCAGAGCATATAGGCCTAAAAAAAAATCAAATCCATAGCGATATCTTTGATACCAATTACCCTGTAGTCGCCATATGGCATAGAGAGGTAGTCGACGCCAGATATATCGCTTATAACTCCATAAGGTATATTGGGATCATTTGATTTAATATTCCTCACCGACAATAGACCGTAGAGCTTTAGAGGCCCATGATTTATTGTTTTGCTAGATTTAACTAATCCATTATAATCGAACCTAGACCCTTGGTAGGATCCGAATAATAGAGTAGGCATTTTTTGACTATAGGTAACTTCCATAGCCTGATTATTTAGAATCACCATTCCAAGTCCATTTTCAAAGTCCAGTAAAAGTTGGCTAGTGAACCCTATAGTATTGCCACCATGACCTATTACATGTGTACCGTATAGGCCATCCACCCAAAAACCATGATAATTCCTAGGATTTTCTGTATTCGGGTAGTAAAGAGACGGTGTAAATAATTCATGATATGTAGCCGAGTGCTCAAATAATACTGTGTCTTCTGACAATAATGCTTGGGCAAACTTTTGTAAATCTACAGCAGTGGAGACACAAGAACCCGATGGATAATTAACTATATATATTATATTTGGTATAGTATTTTTCAAATCAGAGCTATACGACTTTACTGCCTTTCTTCTCTCCTTAACATCTTTATTATCATTGAGGTCGGGGCTGATTGTTGAGTCGTTCATTCCTAAGGGCTCAAAGATATACTTTCTTACATAATCATCGTAGGGCATACCAGAAACATTCTCTACAATATAAGCAGCCAAGGTGGTCCCCCAGTTGCTGTAAGCAACCACTTTGCCAGGTTCATAAACCTGTTTCGGTTGAAATGTGGATAAGTATTCTTCGATAGATATAATTCGGTCCTCATGTCCTGTTGACATGCAAAGAATAGAATCTTCAAAGCCGGCATTATGATTCATGAGGTTAAGCATGGTCAAAGATGACTCGTAAACCCTATTTTTCAAAAAACCTGCAGGTAAGTATGTATTAACATCCTCATCTAATTTAATTTTTCCTTGTTCGACCAGCTGCATCACACTTACCCAAACCAGCAGCTTAGATACAGATCCCCATTCCATTACCGTATCTTCAGTCACAGGAACTTGATCTTCAATGTTCATATAACCAAAATAGTTTTTGTATACAGTCTCTTTTGCACTAAAAATAGCCACGCTCATCCCTGCTGTCGTGGCCTCATGTTCATCAACAAACTCTTCGATTTTTTGCCCAATATCTTGCAGATTATAGTCCACTTTCTCTATCGCTAAAACTTGATCTGTTACAATCAAATTCACTAGCAACAAAATGAGAACCAGCAACAAAACTATATTGGCGTTTTTCATATTCCCACGTATATTCCTATGCTTAATGCTCTGATTTCAGCAGCGGGTCGCGCAGCAGACTGTCCACTGCAATCGGTTGTCGGCCATTCCTTCCACCAATCGCCCCACCATGATTGAAGTGCTTTGAACTGATCTATGCTACCCGGGTGCGGAACAAACGCTCGACCTGGGACCAAGTTCCACGTCTGGTGTAGCGATATACCTGCGCGATATACCTGCGCGCAGCCCATACAGACTCTCTTCGCCATCCCGTCGTAAGCGCCTCTACAGGCACCTGGAATACAACCTGCTCTTTCGCCGGTTCGTGGGTCTGCCCCTCATCGGAGACCGTCTAGCACCCCACCACCTTAACCAACAACCGAAATCGCCTGCTTTTGAGCAAGGCAGCCGAGGTCTTCTCGAGTACATTTGGGGAGAGGCTGAAGCCCACAGACCCCTCTCCCGGGAGCACTTTAGCTGCAGCGACACCCTCTTAGAAGCAGCCGCTTTGCTCAAGACCTTCCGGCTCAAAGACGAGGATGGGGACTCAGATGGTGGACCGAAGGGAGGTAACAGACGCAATCCCGACGTCTCCTCGGTACCCACCACTGCGAGCGGCATGACCGAGAATATAGTCTTGGTCCGGCTGCGAACATTGGGGACGAGGCAAACTCTCAGGTGAGAGAGACGGGGGAAGCCAGCCCATCTGGGGGCCCGAATCTGAGGCTGCGGACCCAAGCTGACTATCGCCAGGCTCACTGTTCGCGCTGCTCATCCGTATCTTTTCTTTGGTGGCCTCATTTTCAGCAGCTGGCTGGCGTCCAGCTTCTCGGTGCTGATCCTTGCACTGCCCCGGTTGTCTCCACGTCTGCCTCGGAATAGAATCACCGGCGTTCAACAGACTGGAGCCAACCGATGCCGCTAACGATCCGCCGGCGCCTCGTCGACCGTGTCCGGCAATGGAGAAAGACGGTGTATGCAGTTTGCATCGCCCTGGTGGTGGTAGCGACCGCAGTCGTCTTCCTGTCCGTATCGCCCCCTGCCTCCAGCGTTGAGTCGGCGTCGGATGCTACGTTCCTCGACCCCAATCATACCCTCCGCCTGGCGGAGGAGCTGGACCGTCTCTACCCACAACGCGTCCTCGGCTCCGAGGACGCCGCCGGCGCCGCCACTTGGCTGGCCGAGAAGCTCTCAACCGCCGGCATCCCCTCCGAGGCGGTGCATATCACCACGTACACCGCTCCCGTCGGAGATCGGGAGATGACTTTGAGAAACGTAGCTGTAGTTCTCCAGGGAGCCAGCACAGAGACCATCCTGATAACCGCAGCCCGAGACACCCCCGCCGAGAACAAGGCCGGCCTACTGTCCTATGCCAGTGCTACGGCAATCCTCATCGACTTGGCGCAGGTCTTCGCCTCGCGCCCCCATGAGAAGACACTGGTGTTCCTCTCCACCGAGGCCACGGACAGCGGCGGGGTCGGCATCGATCGCTTCTTGGCAGCCTACCCGCGGGCCGCAGACGTGAGTACCGTCCTCTCCTTCCAGAGTCTGGGCAAAGAGGGTACTAAAACCCTGGAGGCAGGAATTTCCGGACCTCAAAACACCACGCCCGGATGGTACGTGCAACTGACCGGTCGCGTGCTGGAAAAGGCGGGGCTGAAACTGTCCATCCCCGGCATAGCCTCTCAAGCCGCCGATCACGCACTGGCGTTGGCCCAAGGTGACCAAGTCGCCGGCCTCACCCGCGGTATTCCCTCGCTCATGCTGCGTGATGAAAGCGTGGGCCGTCCGACGGCGATGGGTCTGACCACACAAGGCGCAGCCGTAGAAAGGCTCATCCTTTCTCTCGACAACAGCAGCGAGATCCCGTCCGATCCAGGCACCGCCCTCCTTTTTCCCTCAGGCAGGTTCTTGACCAACAAGGCAGTACGCCTTCTGGCTGCACTCATGCTGCTGCCCGCCGCTTCAGCCTTGCTGATTTGGCTGTTCACCTCATCCGCAACGCCGCGCGTAGCCCTGAAGCATCTTCGCAATCTACTCTCGTTCGCTCTACCGGTGGGCGCACTATTCCTGCTGGCCTACATCCTCTCCCGTGTGGGGCTCATCCCTCGGTATCAGTTCCAGGTACCCACCGGGTCCGGACCATCGACCAGCCCTCGGTTAGCCGCCACATTGCTCCTCATCGTATTCGGAGCGATAGCCTTCATCGCATCCCGCCATTTCCTGGGCTACCTGCAACCTCGAGAACCACGCGCGATCACCGAGATGACCAAGCTGTGGACGGGGTTCTTCGGCCTGACCATCGGCTTGATACTGATGTTGTCGCGGTCACCGTTCTTGTTGCTACCCTGCCTAGCTGCAGCCTGCGCGTGGCCGCTGGCCACCTGCTTCGCCGAGCCTGTCCGCTCGGAGGTCCTATGGCGGCACCGCTTCCGGTCCAACACCCCCACGCTTCTCGTGGGCCTAGTAACCCCGCTCCTCCTCTACGCCTACCTGGCCGCCGCGAACGGAGTGGGGTGGACCCGAGCCTGGTGGTTTCTGCTGGTACAGACGGTTTCCGGTTCATACGGCATCCGCGGACCGTTGGGCGTCGTGTTCCTTGTCGCCTCGTTCCTGGTACTTTTTAGCGCCAACAGGATGCGGGTCATACCCATCGAGACACTCGACGTGACCGACGAGCTCAGCCTGTTAGAACCACCGCCCCCCCGGGGACGACGCCAACGGCACAAGCCCCCTCAGCCGCCGCTGTCGCCGTGGCGCTAATCACATCCGACAGGCAGACGTCCGACCCTGAAGGCTACTGAATTGAGAACGGATGACGCCACCTTCTCTGACCTTCTCGTAGCGAGCATCTAAGATGAGGTAGGGGTAGGGTTCGTCTAGGCGCCGGGTGGCGAACTCCCGGAGACTCTCATCCGGTCCCTTGTTAACCCGGCTTATGGCCGAAGCGGAAAAACTATGCCGCATAGTTCCTCGGTTATAGCTTTCACCTTGCGGGTAGAGACACCCTGGACATACATCTCCACTTCGAGCATCTGCTGCATGGCTTCCTGCACAATCTCGCGCAAGAAGTCTTTATCCTCGGCGACAAGGGCTATTAAGGTCGTTGCCGGCTTGGGTGCTCTTCTTATGGGTCATGGTGTGCCCCCTTTCGTAGGGGTGATTCGGTATCACTTGCATACCATGACCTTCTCTTCAGTCCCTCCTCCGAGAGCTTTTGCACATAAGTCAGCACACTGCCCAGCAGCGCTATTCGCACGACCGATGACGTACTACCGTGCTGCTCAGTGCGTTCCAGGGCCGGGGCTTCGTTTTTCAGTAGCCTGCCGGCCCACAGACCGCGACCGCGAGAGCAGGGTGCCTTCTGGGCAGCACCCCGCTCTCGCGGTCGCGGCGCTGTCCTTCAACAGCTTAGAAGAACCTCTTCCTCCAGAACACCACAGCCAACAGTAACGAGATCGCGAAGGCAATCGCGATGGTAAACAGGAATCCGTGGCTGGAGTCTTGGAAAGGCAATCTCACATTCATCCCAAAGTAGGAAGCCACGATAGTCGGGATGGAGAGGATGATGGTGAGCGAGGTCAGCAGCTTCATGACACGGTTGAGATTATTCGATATCACCGACGTGAACGCATCCATCATGCCGGTGAGGATGTCCGTGTAGATCCGCGCCATCTCCGATGCCTGCTTGTTCTCGACAATGACGTCCTCGAGCAGCTCCTCGTCTTCCTCGTACATCTTGAGCGACTTAGTTCGCAGGAGCTTCTGTAATACGCTCTCATTGGAACGCAGGGAGGTAGTGAAATAGACCAGCGACTTCTGCAGGGCGAGAAGATCGAATATCTCGGCGTTCTTCATGGATGCGCGCAGTTCGCGCTCCACTTTGTCGGTCTCGCGGTCTATCCGGCCCAGATAGCGAAGATAGAAAACCGATATGGTCTGCAGGATCTGGAACAGGAAACGCGTCTTCTTGAAGGTCGCGAAGCTCTTCACCGTCCCGCGCTCGAACTCGCCCAATATGGGATTGGGGCGCAGGCAGGTCGTCACAAAGTAGTCGGGGTGAACCAGCATCCCCAGCGGGATGGTGTTATAGCCCTGCTCTTCCCCGATACGGACGAGTACCGGTATGTCCACGATGACGTGAGTCAAGCCGTCTTCGATGTCTATCCGGGATTTCTCCTCCTCGTCCAGAGGCCCCTTCAGCAGATCCAGCGGGATATCCAGACCGACGCTCACTCGTTCCAGTTCTTCCTCGCTGGGGTTCACCAGGTCGATCCAGGAGCCGACTTCGAAGTCGTCCAATCGCTCCAGACCTCGTGGGGTCGTTTTGAAAATGGCAAGCATGACTCACCCCCTTCGCTGTACAAGCGGACACACCGCGTTTCACGATCTCGTCTTCCTCTCCTGGGATAGTCGTCTCAAGACACCAACCCGGGTACCATAGCACGCATCTTCGCCCCAGGTATCCCTGCCCACCGAAAAGAAAAGGGCAATATTGCGCTCTTTGCAGGCCTAACCTACGCCACACCAACAACCACAACCAGAGTATCCTTCGCACCGGCGCATACATCCGCCGTTCCCCGGCAGTAGAAAACGTGGCCGGTCCACCGGCCGAAGACTGGGAGCTTATACAGATGACCGACGCCGTCCATCCTGTTAGGTCAATCATGCCCGGCTCAATCAAGCCCGGCTGTACGGGCGATTTCGCCCATGCCCGGGATGCTGCGGCCGTCGCGACCGACCTACGCAGGCTCCTGGCCGGCGACGTGGAGTTCGATGAAGTCTCCCGCGCCCTCTACGCCACCGACGCGGGACTCAATCAGATCACGCCGATGGGCGTCGTCGCCCCCAAGGATACGGACGACGTCCTCTGTCTGGTTGGATACGCATCCGAGCACGGGCTGTCCCTGGTGCCCCGCGGTATGGGCTCAGGACTGGCCGGAGGGGCGGTCGGAGCCGGCATCCAGGTGGACTTCACCCGCTACATGAACCGCATCATCGAAGTCGGCCCCGACGCGTCCTGGGTCAGAGTGCAGCCGGGCGTAGTAATGGGAGCCCTCAACAAGCACCTGAGAGCGTACGGCAGCTTCTTTGCACCCGATCCCTCTAGTGAGAACTACTGCAGCCTGGGCGGCATGATCAGCACGAACTCCTCGGGATCCCGGACCGTCGCCTACGGAGGTACCAAAGATCACGTCTTGGCCGTTGAGGCCGCGTTGGCCGACGGCTCCCTGTTCCAGGCGGAGCCATTAGCCTTAGGGAGTGCGGAACTCGCCGAGCTGTCGGCCGGCAACAATCCGGCCGCTCGGACCTTCGCCTGGCTGCTGCCCGAGCTGGAAGCGCAGCGCGACGCTGTCGCGGCCGGCATGCCGCGTGTGGTGAAGAACTGCTCTGGATACCGGGTCGAGAGTCTCCTCGCGGACGGCATGGCACATCTTCAACGGCTATTCGTGGGGGCCGAAGGCACGTTAGGCCTGGTCACGGAGGCGACTCTCAATCTGGTCCCCCTGCCCGCCCGGCGAGGGATTGCGATGGCCTACTTCCCCTCTGTGTTCGTCTCAGGAGAGGCAGTGCCCGGTATCCTGGCCCTCGGCCCCACGGCTGTGGAGATCATGGACTCCCGCTTCCTCACAGTAGTGAGAAGGCACGACCCACAGACGGACGCCATGTTGCCACCCCAGACCGACACAGCCCTACTCATTGAGTTCGAAGGCAGGGACGACGCCGAACTCGAGGACAAGTTTGCCACCCTTACCCGCCATCTCGCCCATAGCGGCGTGCTGCAGGTAATCCGGCCCCGCGATGCTCGGGAGACGGAGCGGCTGTGGACTGTGCGCAAGTCGGCTGTAGCCCTGGCCCTACGCCTGCCGGGACCCCGCCGGGCACTCCCGTTTATCGAGGACGTGACCGTACACCCCACGGAGGTACCCGGCTACGTTGACTTCCTGCAGCGTCTATTCGACCGCGAGGAGATCGACGCCTTCATGTACGGCCACGTGGGCGACGGGAACATACACACCCGCCCCCTACTCGATCCCAAGGACCCCACCGACCTGCGGACGATGGAGCGTCTCTATGAGGAAGTCTCGGAGTACGTCCTCGGCATCAAGGGCACCATGTCCGGCGAACATGGAGACGGGCTGCTGCGCACCCCCCACGTCCGGCGCATGTACGGAGAGGGACTGTACAACCTCTTCGCCCGCATCAAGGAGTCCTTCGATCCTCAGCTCATGCTTAATCCCGGCAAGAAGGTCGGACCTCAGGACGACACCGGCAGCCTACGTCGCTCACTGCGCTACGGCGACACCTACGGCACAGTGCCACAGCACTCCGTACTGGCCTTCCAGCCCGGAGAGTATGAACGTGAGATTGAGAAGTGCCACGGCTGCGCACAGTGCAAGAGTCTGACCACACTCACCATGTGCCCCGTATACAAGGCGACCCAGCGCGAACACGCCTCTCCGCGGGCAAAAGCCAACGTCCTGCGCCACATCATCTCGGGCAGTCTCGACCCGGACGGCACATACGGCTCGCGCGCCTTCAAGACAGTAGTCGACTACTGCATTGTATGTGGGATGTGTGCCGTGGAGTGCCCATCGGCCGTCGACATCCCCCGATTGATACTGGAAGCCAAGAGCAGGTACCGGTCGCTGCACCACGGCGGCCCGATGGACCTGCTGCTCTCCCGGATTGAGGCCGTCTCTCGCGTGGGCAGCCGGATCGCTCCTGTCGCCAACCGGATGGTAGCCAGCCCCCGCCTACGCCGTCTTGCCCAACCGGTGACCGGCCTCGACCATCGTCGTCCCATGCCTGCCTTCGCCCCAGTGGCTTCCGCTGCCGGCCCAGGTTCACGCGACGGCATATGGACCTCCGGTGTCCCGCATAGAGATGCCACTCCCCTGATCGCCTACTTCCACGACCTTTACGCCCGCTACAACGAGCCCAACCTGGCACGAACGGTAGTTAAGGTACTACAGGCCCATGGCCTACAGGTAGTCATTCCACCCCAGCGGGCCAGCGCGGTGCCAGAGATGCTCTACGGTTATGCGGCCGCAGCGCGGCGTGTGGCGACAGAGAACATCAGAGAGTTGCTACCTTTCATGGAGCGGGGTGCCGTGCTGGTCGGTTCAGAGCCCACAGCCGTCTTTGCCTTTAAGGTCCACTACCCGGACTACCTGGATGACCAGGAGTGCGCACTCATAGCCAGCAGGACATCTGACCTTGGGGAGTTCCTCCTCAGATACCGCGCAGACCACCCGGCCGGCTCACCGCAGGCAACCGCCCACCATGAAGAGACGGCTCCACTGCGCATCGGCTACCACCAGCCCTGCCACTTGAAGGCCCAACAGATCGGCTCTCCGGCCCTGGACCTTCTCCGAGAGATCCCCGGGGTCGAGGTAGTAGACCTGGCGGCAGGCTGCTGCGGCATGGCCGGAACCTTCGGGATGAAGACGAAGACCTACGAACTCTCGCTCCAAATCGGCAGACCCCTATTTACGCGGGTGGCGGAGGTCGCGCCCGATATCATTGCCAGCGAGTGCAGCACCTGTCGACTACAACTCGCTCATGCGACCGGTCTGGAGACGGTGCACCCGATCACCCTCCTCGCACAGGCCTACCTGTCGTAGAGTAAAAGTGTCCCCTCTCACTACTTGGACCTTCGTAACAGCCTCCGGCGAACCGCTGCCCTCTTCAGCCACTGGATGCCCTCCGTCGGGCTCAGTCCCTTGGGGCAGGCCTCAACACAGTTCATGATGGTGTGACATCTATACACACCACGTTCATTGTCGAAACGCGGCAGCCTGGCCCTACCCGCCTCATCGCGCGAATCGAGTTCGAAACGGTACGCCTTCAGCAGAGCGGCGGGGCCAAGGTAGTCGTCCTCTCCCCAAACAGACGGACAACTCGAGTAGCAACTGCCGCACAGGATGCAATCGACCGGCATGTCGAGCTTCTTCCTCTCCTCAGGAGTCTGCCTGAGCTCCTCGCCCGCATCCGGCACGTCCCTGATGAGCCAGGGTAAGACGCGTTCGTACTTCGCAAAGAAGTCGTCCATAGCACACACCAGATCCTTGATCACGACAAGATGAGGCATGGGCTCTACCGTTACCACGCTCGTGTTGAGGTGCTTGACGTTCGTCTGGCATGCGAGCCGATAGGCTCCGTCTATATACATGGCGCAACTACCGCAGATGGAAGCCCGGCAGCAGTAGCGGAAGGCCAGACCGGCATCGAGACGCTCCTGCACGTAGAACAGACCCTCTAAGACCGTGAGGTTGACGTCGTAGGGTACGACGAACTCCTCCCAATGAGCCCGGGGGTCCGTCTTACTCCGTGGATCCTGTCGCCTGATGCGCAGCGTGACGCTGGGCATCAGTACGTCCGCTCCTCAGGCGCAAAGGCACCGAGGGTCACCGGCCTAGAATCGAGACGAGGTCCCACCGCTCCAGGCCGGTAGTAAGCCAAAGTGTGCTCAAGCCAGTTCACGTCGTCTCGCGCCCTATAATCGGTCCGATAGTGGGAACCACGCGACTCCCTGCGCGCCAACGCTCCGGCCCCCACGACCAAAGCTACATCGAGCATGCCGGCCAATTCATAGGTCCTTATCATGTCTAGGTTGAACACGTTACCCGTCCAACGAAGCCCCGCCCTGTCAACCCGCTCCCGTAGCGACATGAGCCGGTCTACGCCCACCCTCATAGTGGCCTCATCACGAAAGAGACCGAAATGATCCTTCATGAGGGTGGTCATCTCTGCACGGATGGCATAGGCATCTTCGCCGGCGGCCCTGCCGGCCAGAGCCCGGACATCGTCCTCCACCGCCTGCAGAGCCGCCAGGGCAGCGCGTGCATCGGGCCGTCTATCGTGCAGGGACGCCAGATACCTCGCCGCCTCGGCACCCGCCCGCCGGCCAAAGACGATGGTCTCCAGCAGCGAGTTGCCCCCTAACCGATTCGCTCCGTGCACCGACACGCAGGCACACTCACCGGCCGCGAAGAGCCCAGGCATAGCGGTAGCACCATTCACGTCGGTATCGATACCCCCCATAGTGTAATGCTGGCTGGGCACTACCGGAACCGGCTCCTCAATGGGGTCGACCCCTTCGAAGTGGATGGCCAGGTCGCGTATACCAGGCAGTCGCTCCATAATCTTCTCCGCCCCCAGGTGGCGCAGGTCGAGGTGCACGTACCCTCGTCCCCCGATGCCCCGCCCCTCGTCGATCTCGGTCTGGATCGAGCGGGCTGTGATGTCCCGAGGAGCCAACTCCATGGATCGAGGAGCGTAACGTTCCATGAAGCGTTCGCCCAGCCCATTGAGCAGGTGGCCCCCTTCTCCCCGCGCACCCTCCGTCATGAGGATATTGGTGGTAAACAGCCCGGTGGGGTGAAACTGGATGAACTCCATGTCTTTGAGCGGCACACCGGCGCGATATGCCATGGCCATGCCGCATCCCGTGTTGATGATGGCGTTCGTGGAATTGCCGTAGATGCGCCCCGCCCCTCCAGTAGCCATGAGTACCGCCTCGGCCGTGAAGGACTCGAATCCTCCCCGGATCATGTCGTAGGCAACCACTCCCCGGCAGACGCCATCGGCGACAATCAGGCGGGCGACGTAGTGTTCCACGTACAGTTTCACCTCATGCCTGCAGGCCTGCTCGACGAGGGTGTGCAAAAGATAGTGGCCGGTCTTGTCGGCCCCGTAGCAGGTCCTCGGGAAGCCGGCGCCCCCGAAAGGCCGTTGGGCAATGCGCCCATCGGCAAAGCGGCTGAAGGGGCACCCCCAGCGGTCCATCTCATGAACGACCTGGATGGCGTCCTGAGTCATCTGCACAACAGCATCCTGGTCGCCCAGGTAGTCGCCGCCCTTGATGGTGTCGAAGGCATGCTTCATCCAGGTGTCGCCCACTCCCTCCGGATGGTTGCCCAAAGCCGCGTTGATACCACCTTGGGCGGCTCCGGAGTGGCTGCGTGCCGGATGGACTTGGGAGAGGACGGCGACGTCGACCCCGGCCTTTTTTGCTTCCACAGCGGCGCGGAGGCCGGATAACCCCCCGCCGACAACGATCATGTCGTGATGGATCACTCCACCACCTCGCCTAGATCATCCAAGGCCAGAGTGCCCAGATCCCGTATACCACAGCGGCGATGCCCAGTAGCCACAGGACGATGGTGAGCACCAGAGCCCACGCGCGCGAACTGAACCAATAGTCCATGAGCACCATGCGCAGGCCGTTCAGTGCGTGGTAGACACCGGCGGTTAACAGGATGACGTCCACCGCAACGAAACCGACGTGTGCCAGGCGCGCGCCGACGGTCTCGTAGGTGAGGTCTCCGATACCGATGATATGAGTGAAGACGAGATGAATGGCCAGCGTGACGATGAGGAGAACAGCCGTGATGCGCTGGAACAGCCACGCCCACATCCCTCCCCGATGCTCCGGCAGGGCTTCGCCTCTCAACCTGCAGACCCCTCGCCCGCAGCGATATACGTGAAAGCGGCCCAGGCGAAGACGGCGAAGCACATGACCACCACCGCCATGACGCTCCAGAATATGATCTTGTGCCGACGGATGCCTATGCCCAGATCCATCAGGATGATCCGCACACCGTTCAAAGCATGGTACAGAACGGCCACCACCAGCGCCAGATCGAATAGCACAACAACCGGGGTATCGAACGCCTCCATCCAGCGGTTGAACGACCCCCACCGTCCGGTGGAGACGACGATGATGTGCGCCCCGAGGTAGAAGACCAAGATGAGTCCGCTTATCCGGAAGAGCAGCCAGGCCCACATGCCGGTGGCCTTCCACAGCCCGGCACCGACGTTGGCCGTCTCGCGAGGCCTTCTACTCAAGAGTCCCTCTTGTGCTCGAACTTACGCCGGCCGTCGGCGTAGAGATCGCCTCCATACATGTCGTTGATCACCACCACGGGAAAATCCTCAACCTCAAGCCGGTGCACCGCTTCCGGGCCTAGATCTTCATAGGCCACCACGGTAGCCGACCGTATTCGCTGAGCAAGCAGAGCCCCAGCCCCCCCCGTCGCCCCTAGGTAGACGGCTTTGTTGCGCGCCAGCGCCTCACGCACGGATTCATTGCGTAGTCCCTTGCCGATCATCCCCTTGAGCCCCTGCGCAAGAAGTCTGGGCGAGTAAACATCCATACGGCCGGAAGTGGTGGGGCCAGCAGATCCGACCACCCAGCCGGGCTTCACCGGACTAGGACCCACGAAGTAGATGATGTGACCGCGCAGATCGATGGGCAGCGGTTCACCTCGGTCCAGCAGCGCGACCATGCGCTTGTGGGCGGCATCGCGCCCCGTGAAGATAGTGCCTGTGATGAGCAGACGGTCTCCGGCACGGAGGCTCTCGACCACCTTATCAGTGAGGGGAGTGGTGATGACTCGACCGCGACCCGTCCTCGTGGATGGACACTCCGTCACAGCACCACCTCCCTGTGACGCGCAGAGTGGCATTGGATGTTCACAGCCACCGGCATGCTGGCGATGTGGGTGGGCAACTCCTCCACGAACACATCGATAACGGTGATGGTACCTCCCAGCCCTGCAGGACCGATGCCCAGATCATTGCAGCGGCGCTCAATCTCATCCTCCAGCTCCGCCAGTCGAGGGGTGGGATTCGCGGAACCAACTTCGCGCAGGAGCGCATGCTTGGCCAGGTAGGCTGCCTTCTCGAAGGTGCCACCGAGACCCACCCCGACGATGATAGGAGGGCAAGGATTGGGTCCGGCCCCACTCACCGTCTCCACCACGAAGTCGATGGCGCCCTGCAGCCCCTGGGAGGGCTTGAGCATGGCCAGGGCACTCATATTCTCAGCCCCGCCACCCTTGGGGACGACGATCACCCGGACGCGGTCTCCGCGCACGATGCGCGTGTGCAGCATGGCTGGTGTGTTGTCGCCCGTGTTTGTACGGGCACCGGTGGGATCCGCGACGACCGACTTGCGTAGGTAGCCCTCGGTGTAACCTCTGGCCACACCTTCGTTCACAGCCTCCTCAAGATCGCCGCCAATGAGATGGACATCTTGACCTATCTCGAGAAAGACAACCGCCAGACCGGTATCCTGACACAGTGGCATCCTCGTGTCTCTGGCCAGCGCCGCATTCTCTAGTATCTGACACAAGATGTCCCGGCCGGTCTCCGAAGCCTCTTGAGCGACCGCCGCCCGTAGGAAGGTGACGACATCATCACCCAGACACGTGCAGGCTTCCACGGCAAGGGTGGCCACAGCTTCAGCGATGTCTGCGACGTCCACTTCTCTCAAAGGCATCTCTTCTCTCACGGAGGGCTGCTGATAGACGAAGACGCGGCCGCATGAGCGCGCCGAACGACCGCAAACGCAGCAAGAGCCCTCGGTCCATGTGGTATACCACATGGCCGAAGAACACACCACCGGCCCCGAATGGGAAAGGGGTGAGCAACCCCGCTACAGCGGAGTCGTGGCGACGGCATGGTTCTCTCTGGTGCCGACACCCGTGCTCGGCTACACTTAGCAGGCTGCTGCGCAGCGAACCCGCAGGCGCCTGGAACCTATCCTTCACGACTCCGAGAGACGACATGCGCATATTATCCGGTATACAGCCCTCCGGTCGGCCTCATCTGGGAAATTACTTCGGCGCCCTGCGCCAGTACATCTCCCTGCAGGCCGGCAACGAGTCCTTCTACTTCATCGCCAGCTATCACGCCCTGACCGCGGTGCAGGACCCTGCGTTACTGCGCGAGTACACTCAGGGCGTGGCTCTGGATTTCCTCGCCCTTGGTCTGGACCCGGAGGTGACGACGCTGTTCGCGCAGCAGGACGTCCCCGAAGTCACCGAACTCACCTGGATCCTCTCCTGCGTGACCCCCATGGGACTGCTCGAGAGGGCGGTCAGTTACAAAGACAAGATCGCCCAGGGACTGTCTCCCAACCACGGGCTGTTCGCCTATCCCGTACTCCAAGCGGCGGACATCCTTATCTACCGATCCAATCTGGTCCCAGTGGGGCAGGATCAAAAGCAACACATCGAGATAACCCGCGACCTGGCCGGCAAGTTCAACCAGCAGTTCGGTGAGGTCTTCGTCATACCCGAGGAGTACATCCTCGATACGACTGCGGTCGTCCCCGGTATCGACGGACGCAAGATGTCCAAGAGCTACGGCAACGAGATCGGTATCTTCGAAGAAGGCTCGGCGCTCAAGAAGAAGGTCATGTCCATCGTGACCGATTCAGCCCCGGTGGAAGAGCCCAAAGACCCGCAGACCTCAACCCCCTTCCAATTACTCAAGCTACTCGCGTCCCCTGAGGAGACGGCTGAATGGGAAGCGCGCTACAAGGCCGGAGGGATGGGGTACGGTGACGTCAAGAAGCGTCTACTCACCCTAATCGACCAGACGTTCGCCCCCTTCAGAGAGCGGCGTCGTGAACTACAGGCCGACCCCGGCTACGTCATGGATGTGCTGGCAGACGGTGGACAACGCGCGCGGGCGGTGGCCCAAGAGGTCATGCATCAAGTACGCGCAGCGACGGGACTGCCGGCCACCTACGACGGAGGCTGGAGATGACCGCCGGAGACCCCTCCGTATAAGTGCTACTGGTCGATCTTACTCGGCCGCTGGGGTTCGGGACTCCAGTCATCCCCGGCGATCCTGCGGTGACTCTGCGCAAGGTCGCCGGCCATGAGAGCCATGGTTACGAGGTGACCCACATCTGCCTGGGCTCCCATGCCGGGACCCATCTGGATGCGCCGCGCCACTTCTTTCCCGACGGTGCCACCTTGAGCGACTACGCTTTGGAGCGCCTGGTCGGAACGGGAGTAATCATCGACGTTCGGCCAACCGCCGGATTGCAGACGATCCCTCATGCCATCTCCGCAGACCGCATCGCTGAAGGGCTCCGCTCCTTTCCTGTAGAGGCCGGCAGCCGCGTGCTCCTATGGACCGGCGGCCGTGGATTCCTCTCTCCCGAGGGAGCCCGTGTGCTCGTTGATTCGCAGGCGGGTCTGGTGGGTATGGATAGCTCAGGTCCTGACTATGAGGACCACCCGGCCGAGGCTCCCGGTTGTGTCGACACACCCCGCACCTCAGCGGGCCATGATTATCCCGTGCACAGGCTCTTGCTGGGCGCCGGCCTGCTCATCGCTGAGAATCTCTGCAACCTCGAACGGCTGGGAGCCGGGCCGGTCCAGTGCGCCTTCCTACCTCTGGCGGTCGAAGGAACTGATGGCGCCCCGGTGCGGGCCGTCGCCTGGCGTTAAACAGTCGGCGAGAGACGAGCCACACTGAGCAGACCTGCTCCGATCTAGGAGGCTGCTGAAAAACGAAGCCCCGGCCCCAACGTTAGCTCACTATGTCGCGGGGGTCTCCGCTCCCGCACCGCCAGCAGCGGGTCGCACACGCACCGCGCCGTCATACCAGGGAGGGCTGTACTGAAGCTCCGGCACAAGACCTGCTGGTGCCTCGAAAGTTAAGATGAGATCCAAAGACGCGTTTTTGAGCAGGCTCCGGGCATCCGGACCGGATCTCGTCCTCTCGATGCCGACCGAGCGCTTGTCAAACACACATGTGAAGTCGGCAGGGTCGACACGCAGAGGGACCATTCCGAGATTCTCGACCCGGACGTAAGCCTGATAGAAGGCCTCCCCGCCGACCGGCGTGGACGGATTCCCCTCGTCCACCCGTTGAGGGGGCAGTACGGGCCGAAACGTAGTCTCCAGGACGCCGACCGTCACCCGCGCATCCCCCACCTTCACGGCTTGGCCCACCTCAGCCTGTACGTCACCTGACGCGGTCTCACCCTCACCACCGGACACCACTGCCTCACCGCTCTCCGCCTCACCGGAGTCGGTGCCGCACCCCGCCATCCAGAGCACTGAGAGCAGCCCTGCCAGCAGCAAGACGAAATGTATGCCGCGCCGACATGTCCACGTTCCCAGCATTTTGTCGAGCCCGGCTCAGATCTCAGATTCTGGGTAGGCTCTTCATCGCCTCCTTGATCCGCTCCTCGGGATGCTCATAATCTTCGAGTTTGCCCTCAAGGTAATTGTCGTACGCAGCCATGTCGACATGCCCGTGACCACTCATGTTGAAAAGGATGGTCTTGGCATCGCCGCTCTGCCTGCACTCTTCAGCCAAATCGCGGACGACGGCGAGGGCATGGGAACTCTCGGGAGCCGGGATGATGCCCTCCGAACGCGTGAAACTGAGCGCAGACGAGAACACGTCATTCTGCAGCACAGCCCGGGCCTCGATAAGCCCCTGATCGTACACGTGCGAGACCAGAGACCCCATCCCGTGATAGCGAAGGCCGCCGGCGTGAAAACCCGCAGGGATGAAGTCATGACCCAGCGTGTGCATCTTCAGCAGTGGAGTCAGCTTAGCCACATCTCCGAAGTCATACGCGTAGACACCCTTAGTCATGCTGGGGCAGGCGGCCGGCTCAGCAGCTATGATGCGGGTCTTCTTACCCTTCTTGAGATTCTCACCCACAAAGGGCATAGCGATGCCGCCAAAGTTGGTGCCGCCACCAACGCACGCCACTACGAAGTCAGGATAGGCATCGGCCAGAGCCATCTGCTCAAGGGCCTCCTGGCCGATGACGGTCTGGTGGAGGACCACGTGGGTGAGTACCGAACCGAGCGAATAGTGGGTATCGTCGTTCTTCGCCGCCACTTCCACGGCCTCGCTAATCGCGATACCCAAGCTGCCGGGCGAATCGGGATCTGCCGCCAATACGGCGCGCCCGGCCTCTGTGGTATCCGAGGGACTTGCAATCACATCCGCGCCCCACAGACGCATCATGCTGCACCGATACGGCTTCTGCTGGTACGAAACCCTCACCATATACACGGTGCACTCCATGCCCAGAAACTGGCAAGCCAGGGAGAGCGCCGAGCCCCATTGGCCGGCTCCCGTCTCCGTGGTCAGCTTCATGATGCCCTCTTCACGATTGTAGAAGGCCTGGGGGACAGCGGAGTTGAGCTTGTGCGATCCGGCCGGACTCCCACCCTCGTACTTGAAGAAGATCTTGGCCGGTGTCCCCAACGCCTTTTCCCAGCGCGCCGCACGGATGAGCGGAGTGGGTCGCCACAAACGATAGATCTCGCGAACTTCGTCGGGGATCTCAATAAACCGCTCGGTTGCCATCTCCTGCTTGATAAGGCCCATAGGAAAGAGTGGGGCCAGATCTTCTGGAACCAGCGGCTGATGCGTTCCCGGGTGGAGAGGAGGCGGCGGAGGCTGCGGGAGATCAGCCGCGACATTGTACCAAGCCGTCGGAATCCTGTCTTCCGGTAGTATGAACTTTATCGGCATGCCAAATTCTGCCTTTCCATCCTAGGGGGGTTGCCTGAAAAGTATAGCATACGCACACGGAACGTGCATCCTCCGCGCATTCGGCGGTATGCTAAGGACAAACGGCTGCTCACACCAATCTCACCTGGAGGCGCCATGACCACCTCTCTTCGTTTGACGCCTGAGACAATCGATTTCGTGCTTCTCTCTTTTGAGGGGCCGGACCAATACGCGATGGCCGGGGGGCTGGGAGTACGCATGAAGGAGCTGGCCCTAGAACTGGGCCGGCAGGGCTACCGTACCCATCTGGTCTTCGTCGGCGACCCTCATCTCCCAGCTCAAGAGTCACCGGCCGACAATGTGACCCTGCATCGCTGGGGACAGTGGCTGTCGGCCTATTACCCAGGAGGCGTGTATGACGGCGAGGAAGCCAAACTTCGTGATTGGAACGAACAGCTACCGGAGTTCGTCGCCTCCAACTTCGTCGCTCCGGCGGCGGCCGAAGGCCGGTTGACCGCCATTCTGGCTGAGGAATGGCACACAGCCTACTCGACCTGCGAGATATCAGACCGCCTGTGGGGCCGGCAGTTGCGCGACAAGGCGATCATCCTCTGGAACGCCAACAACATCATGGGATTCGACCGCATCAACTGGGGGCGACTGGGCTTCTGCTCTCAAATCACCACGGTCTCGCGCTACATGAAGCACATCATGTGGGGCAGAAACACCAACCCACTGGTTATCCCCAACGGCATCCCCGGCGACCGCATCAAGTCGGCCGACCCTGAGGCCATTGGCCGCCTGCGCGCCGCTTTCGCCGGGCGAGAGATCATCTTCAAGATCGGCCGCTTCAGCCCTGACAAGCGCTGGAACATGGCTATCGACGCGGTGGCTGAGGAGAAGCGACGCGGTGTCGACGTTGCCATGGTGATCCGCGGGGGCATAGAGCCACACGGCATGGAAGTCCTGGGGAATGCATCGGCGCAGGGACTGACTGTAACCGACATTCGCCCCTCCCGTGACCCCCAGCAGGCGATCGGCGATCTGGCCGCCGTGCCCCGCGCCGATATCTACAACGTAACCAGCTTCATGAGCGATGATCTCATCTCACTTTTCTACGCGGGGGCCGACGCCGTACTGGCCAACTCCGGCCACGAACCGTTCGGCCTCGTCGGCCTTGAGGTGATGGCCGCGGGCGGTCTGGCCTTCGTGGGCTCCACCGGGGAGGACTACGCGGTCCCCTACCTGAACTCGGTGGTCCTCGACACCGACGACCCCTCCGAGATCAACGTCTCTCTCGATTTTCTGCGCACTCATCCTCAGACCGCCGCCCGCATGCGTGCAAATGCCCAGGAGAGCGCCCGGAGCTTCACCTGGGAGAACGTGATCATCGACACTCTCCTGCAGAAGCTCGAGTATGTGAGCCTGCGGCAACACACTGCCCGGCCACAGGGAATCGACGCGCCCGAATCCCCTACCGCGACCTCAGTCACCCCCGAAGATCCCGTAAAGAAGAGCCCCACGAAGACGGACCGAGCGGCTGCAGGACCTTCTTCTTCCAGCAAAACTCGCAAACCCAAAGAATAGGAGGTACTCGTGGCCGAGAACCTCGTCACCTACTGCGTCGTCCACCAACCCCGCCGGCTCCGGTTACCGGCGCGGGTCATTCCGCCGGGCACCACTCCCACCGAAATGGCGGACTATTTGTTCGACGACGCGATGAACCGGCGCTATTTTGAGAAAGTGGCCAAGTGGTGCTACTACCCCGCGGCCAAGGTATTCTTGGACATGATGGACAACGGCTTCAAGCTGGGCCTCGGTTTCTCGATGAGCTTCCTGTGGCAGTTACGGCGCTGGGACCGGCGGCTCGCTGAGCTCTTCCGCACTGTGGTAGCACATCCCAACTGTGAACTGGTGGGGGTGGAGCCCTATCACGGCTTCTCCTTCGCCATCGACATCAAGCTCTTCCAGAAGGAAATGACGCGAGGCAAGAAGTACGCTGAAAAGTTCTTCAACAAGGAGATCCGCGTCACCGATACCACCGAGATGGTGATGAACAACGAGGTGTACTACGCGCTTCTCCAATCCGGTTACAGTGCGGGACTAATCGACGGCCGCCCTTGGATCCTCGAGTGGCGGGAGCCCACCCATCTCTACTGTCACGGCGGACGCAGCTTAGCACTGCTGCCCCGGCACCACGATCTGTCCGATGACGTTGGGTATCGTTTCAGCAACCGGACCTGGGCAGGTTTTCCGCTCCGCGCCGACACATACGCCACCAACCTTCGCAAGGCTTGGGGAGACTTCGTCTTCATTGGCTGGGACTTTGAGACTTTTGGTGAACACCATAACGTCGACAGCGGCATCTTCGACTTCATGCGTGCTCTTCCGACAGAACTCAAGAAGAGGGGGGTGGAATGCCTCCTGCCCTCGGAGGCCGTAGCCAAGTTCAACACCGACATGCCCAGTCTGCCCTTGCCTGAGTTCGGAGCCACCTGGGCCGGCTCGGGAGGAATGGAGTTCTTCCTCGGCAACACTTCGCAACAGGCCATCTTCCGGCTGATGCACTCCGTCCTCCACAAAGCCCGGCTCACCGGCAACCGCACTCTGCTCGACCTAGCCCTATGGATGCTGCAGTCCGACAACCTGCATCTCATCCAGTGGGCCGGAAGGCACGGCTCGGAAGCGGAGGTCTCCGCCTACTTCACTCCGGATGAGTGGTGGGATCTCGGTCCAGACATGATCCTCACCGAGCAACAGCGTGTGTACACCAACTTCATCAGAGCAATGGATGACTATGTCTGAACCTTTACACGTAGCCTTCGTCTGGCACATGCACCAACCCTACTATCGATTAGGACCGGGGCACCCGTTCGAGATGCCTTGGGCGCGGCTCCATGCGCTCAAGGACTATCTCGACATGGTGACCACCTTGGCCGACTACCCGCCTCTCCATCAGACCTTCAATCTCGTACCTTCGCTTGTGGAACAACTCGAGGTATACGCAGGCGGTCATTTCGACGACGTATACTGGAACCACACCATGAAACCAGCGACAGACCTGGAGCCGGCCGAACAGGCCTTCGTTGTAGAGAGGCTGTGCGAGCGGTCCGGGCACCCGCGTGCCAGGATCAACCCGCGTTATGCCGAGCTCATCCAAAAGCGAGACGCACATGCCTCCCAGAATTGGGAGGCATGTGCACGCGCCTTCAGCGTCGATGAACTCCGGGATCTGCAGATCTGGTTCAACCTGGCCTGGTTCGATCCCCAGTATCTCGAAAAAGAACCCCTGGCCTCCTTGGTGGCACGAGGCCGCGATTTCTGCGAGGAAGACAAGCTCGCACTGGCCCAAGTCCAGGAGGAGATCCTGGCCCAAACCCTGCCGGCCTACAGGGAGGCGGCCGCCCGCGGCCAGATCGAGCTATCCACCTCTCCGTACTTCCATCCCATACTGCCGCTGCTCGCCAACACCGACGCCGCCCGGGTCTCCGCCCCCGATACGCTCCTGCCCTCACGGCGATTCGCGTATCCGGAGGATGCCGCCCACCAAGTACGCATGGCTGTAGCTAAACACCAAGAGGTGTTCGGTCAGAAGCCGCAGGGGATGTGGTGCTCGGAACAGTCGGTGGGAGAAGACGTAATCCCCCTGCTCACCCAGGCCGGCATGAACTGGACCATTTCCGACGAAGTGGTTCTGAGGCGCTCCCTGTCGGGAACGGTGGCCTCCCTACCCGATGCAGCGGGCATTGTACAGGCGCCTGCGTCCGATCCACACGTTCACTACAGACCCTATTTACTTGAGCGCGAGGGCAAACGGCTGGCGATCGTCTTCCGCGACCATGCCCTGTCCGATCTCATCGGGTTCTCCTACCAGTCTTGGAATGCACACGATGCGGTGGCCGACCTGCTGACGAGGCTTCGAAACATACGCTCTCGGCTCATCAGTGAAGGTGCCTTCCGCCGCAAGACCTCAACCGGCTCACCGGATCTACCCTTGGTCACGATAGCCCTCGACGGCGAGAACGCCTGGGAGTACTACCCCCGGGACGGTCGCGACTTCCTAGAAGGACTCTACGAAGGTTTGTGCGCCGACGGCACTCTGCGCTGCGTGACCATCGCCGAACATCTCTCCGAATCACCAGCCGTCCAACCACTCCCCTGGCTGCACACCGGCTCGTGGATCGGTGGTGACCTAGGTACCTGGATAGGAGATCGGGCTCATGGTTCGGCTTGGGACGCCCTCCACGAGGCGCGCGATTGCGTCACGGCGCACACCCAGGAGACGGAGACGCCCGCAGAGACGCCCGGCTTGGCCAAGGCGTGGCACCACATCAGGGTGGCTGAGGGAAGTGATTGGTTCTGGTGGTTTGGGGACCGCCATCACACGGAGCTAGACTACGTGTGGGATCTCAACTTCCGTCGCCACCTGCGTGAAGTCTACAGCGCGCTGGGTGAGACGGCTCCCCTCGATCTATCTTTCCCCCTTCTACAAAGGAGCGCGCTACCGGTCTCCACAAGCCCACAGGGACCAATCTCCCCGTCGATCGACGGCCGGATGGGGGAGGGGGCCGACGGATCGCACGATGAATGGGAGGCGGCCGGAGTACTTATCCCAGACACCCCTTCCACCATGCAGCGGGCCGAAGGAGTCACCATACGAGAGGTGCACTACGGTTGGCGAAACACCGACCTCTGCCTATTAGTGGCGCCACGGGCCTCCTCGCTACTCCCCGGCCTGGAGATGCAAGTACGCATCACCCAGTGCGGAGGGGCCAGCGATATTGGTATCGCCGTCAGACTCGAAGATGACGGCCGCACAGTAATCACGGCCCAGAACGAGTTTTCCGCCCCGGCCGCCCGGGAGGCTACTGGAGCGTGGAATGAGGTGCTTGAATTCGCTCTACCTATGGGATCCCTGCTCGACACGGCTGCGCAGACAGTACTCATCGTTGAGCTGAGAAGAGACGGCGTAATCGAGCACACCTTCACGGTGGCGTCCTTGACCCTTCCGACCGGCCCCTGACATGACCATCGACGACACGAACGGCCGGACACCTCGTCGCCGGGATAACCTCATCACCTTCGTCACCGACTTCGGACGGAGCGGCGGGTACGTGGCCGTGTGCGAAGCCGTCATCCTCTCCATCGCCCCCACAGCCCGGGTCCTTCACCTCTCTCACGAGATAGCGGCGGGCGATATCACCGCCGGAGCCCTCGTCCTTGAGCGAGTGGCTCCCTTCTGCCCACCCGGTGTGCACGTGGCCGTGATCGACCCAGGTGTGGGGACCGCACGCGTACCACTGGCATTACTCACCCGACGGGGGGACATCCTCCTCGGCCCAGACAACGGCCTCCTCCTGCCGGCGGCCCGCGAGTTGGGAGGCATCGCCACAGCTTGGTCGCTCGATGTGGACCGACTGCGCCGGTGCGCCGGCCTCTCCACCTCCACCGTTTCCAACACCTTCCACGGCAGGGATGTCTTCGCGCCGGCGGCCGCCCTCCTCATTGCGGGCAGCCAGCCGGATAAACTCGGCACTGAGCTCGCGGCGGACTCACTCGTCAAACCTCGCCGACCCGGCTGCCGCCGCACTCCCGACGGCGTGTCGGCTGAAGTGGTCGAGATCGATCGCTTTGGAAACGTTGAACTCGCGGTCCGCTTTGACGAACTGGCTCTGGACGACCACTTACTAACAGTGGAGATTGAAGAGGAGGACCTCCCTGTGTGGAACGGGCGGGTGGTGGAGACCTTCGCGCAGTTGCAACCGGGGGAACTGGGCATCTTGCGGGACTCGTGGGGATATGCCGCCTTGGCCATGGACGACCTCAGCGCAGCGCAGGTCCTTGCGATCGAGCGAGGCATGAGTGTCCGCCTGACCGTGCGGAACATAAAGCCGTAGGAACGGATGCGCTGTGAGATCGAAGCCCACCGGCACCTCTCGGCAGAAGGGCAAACGGCCTCGTTCCACCAACCCAACTACTCGTAAGCCAACTGCTCGTGAGACACGGGTGCAGACATCCGGCAGCAGGTCCACATCTGAGCTCTCGGCCCACGACCTCCTGGCCACCTACAGGCCTGATCTGTCCCAGATCCTCGTCGAGCTGGAAGCTCCGGCCTATCGTTACGACCAGGTGTGTGAGCACCTCTTCAAACGACCCGCACTCCCTATAAGCCGGTCAACCGTGCTGCCTGCTGCCACCCGGGATGCCCTGGAGGAACGGGGGGCTTCCTGTTTGACCGTCTCTGCCTCCCGGACCGCCAAGGACCGCACCACCAAGCTGTTACTGACGGCCGCCGATGGTGCCTCCTTCGAAATGGTGATCATGCGCTACCGTCAGAGAAATACGGCCTGTATCTCCAGCCAAGTGGGATGTCCGGTGGGCTGCGCCTTCTGCGCGACCGGCCGCAGCGGTTTTGAGCGCAACCTCTCCACCGCGGAGATCGTTGATCAGGCCCGCATCGCCTGCGCCGTGCTTGGGGAAGAGGGGGCACGCTTGTCCAACATAGTGTATATGGGCATGGGTGAACCACTGCTGAACATGCAGGCAGTCTTGAACTCCATCGCCATCATCACCAGTCCCCGCGGTCTTCGCATAGGCCATCGCTCGATCTCCGTCTCCACAGTGGGGATTCCAGCCGGCATCCGCCGGCTGGCTCGCGCAGAGCCCCAGGTAAACTTGGCACTGTCGCTCCACGCGTCCGACGAACGCACGCGGGCCTCTCTGATCCCGGATACTCACCGTCATCCCCTCTCCAAGATCCTCGAAGCTGCCTGGGACCACTTCGACACGGCCCATCGCAAAATCCTGGTGGAGTATGTGCTTCTAGATAGGATAAATGATTCAACGACCGACGCGAGAAGACTGGCCGCACTGCTGCGTGGCCACGTCGTCACCGTCAATCTCCTCACCTGGAACCCGGTGAGTAGTTCAGGTGAGATCTCAGACACACGGGGGAGAGGACCGTCCCCTCCCTCATCCCGCCTCACCACCTTCAGGCCGTCCAACGCAGCAGCCGTAGCTGCCTTCCGGAACTCTCTGGTGGCGGCCGGAGTGGAAGCGGTAGTACGGCAGAGCAGGGGAGACAGTATCGACGCCGCCTGCGGGCAACTGGCCGGTCAAAGCCGGCACGGCTCTTCTTCTGGCCCTTCCCCGAGTCCTTCCTCGCAACCTAAGCGAACCTAGAAGACTTCTAGTATTCGATCCCCCGCCGCGCGACCGTATCCTTGAGCCTCTGCAGCTCCTCGATATCTTTGAACGGCAACTCAATCACACCGCCACCGCGTCGCGTTGTGATACGCGGGACGACGCCTAGGGAGACGAAGAACACCTCGCGCAGTTCATCGACCATCTCTGGATCCAGATCCAGTCCCGTGGCCGGAGGTACGGGCTTGGCCGTCACGGTGCGACGAACCTCCTGCTCAACCTGCCGCACCGAAAGCCCCTTGGCTTCGATGCGATGGGCCAGCTGTATCTGCTGTTCCCGGCTACCCAGCCCAAGAAGCGCCCTGCCGTGTCCTTCGGATATCCGACCGGCAGAAAGGGACTCCTGGACGGGCTCCGGGAGATCGAGCAGGCGGACCTTGTTGGCGATAGTCGAACGGCTCTTCCCAACGCGGGCCGCCAGCGCATCCTGTGTGACACCCAAGTCCTCCAAGAGGACCTTCAGAGCGTACGCCTCATCCACCGGGTTGAGCTCCTGCCGGACCACGTTTTCCACTAGAGCGAGTTCCAGGCTTTCCACATCGGAGGCCTGCCGGACTATTGCAGGGATGACCATGAAACCGGCCTTCTGTGCCGCCCGCCAACGCCGCTCCCCGGCAATGAGTTCATAACCGTCCGCGACCGGCCTCACTATCACCGGCTGGACGATTCCCACTTCGGCAATCGAGCCTGCGAGTTCTTCGAGTGCTTCGGGCTCGATGGTGCGCCGGGGCTGGCGGGGATTGGGGCGGATGATGTCGGCCGGCAAATCGATCACCCCGCCGTAGCGGACCTCCGCCGCCTCCGAGGATACAGAGCCCGCTGTACTTACGTTCGATAGGGCCGCGTCGTCGAACCCGGCGCCATCCTCGGCTGCCTCTCCCAGCAAAGCCGCCAACCCTCGCCCCAAAATGGGTCGCTTAGCCATGTTTGATCACCTCCAGAGCAAGGTCGAAGTACGCGTTTGAGCCGGCGCAGTGTGGATCCAACATTGAAACAGGGAGCCCATGACTCGGCGCCTCCGCGAGCCTGACATTACGCGGCACCACGGTCTGAAAACTCAGCCTAGGAAAATGAGCCCTGACCTCCTGTTCGACCTGGCGCGCGAGGCTGGTGCGCGTATCCACCATGGTCATCACAAGACCGGCGACCCTCAGAGACGAGTTGAGCCGCTCACGGATGGTCGCGATGGTGGAGAGGAGTTGGGCGAGACCCTCCAGTGCGTAGTACTCAGCCTGCACCGGAATAATCACCTGGTCGGCTGCTACCAGTGAATTGAGCGTGAGCAGGCCCAGCGACGGCGGAGTGTCAATGACGACGTAGCGATAGACCGAGGCGAGACCACCGTCAGAGCGCAGCGCGTCCCGCAATCTGTACTCGCGCCGAGCAAGGTCCGGTAGAAGGACGCCGGCGCCCGCCATGTCGATCGACGAAGGTGCCACATCGAGCCCGGGTACCGGTGAAGGTTTGATGATCGTGGCCAGTGTCCGTTCGCCCATGAGCACGTCGAGGACGGTCGGCTCTCCACCCTCGAGCCGCACCCCCAACCCGTGAGAAGCATTGGCCTGCGAGTCCATGTCGATCAACAATGTACGTTCGCCCGACTGAGCGAAACTCGCCGCCAAATTGATGGCCGTGGTGGTCTTTCCCACCCCGCCCTTCTGATTCGCGATGGCGTAGATCAGGACCGCTCCCTCCCGGCTCAATTGGTGAAATGCAGGATCCATCGTCCGACTGCATCACAGTCCCAGAGGTCTTTTCGTGGGGATCCCTACCCGGCGCGGGTAGGCGGGCGGCGTGACCCGTATCTTACGCACGATGTGGACCCATCGGTTCTGTGCCCCAGGGAAGGGGTCCAGGCGGACGGACTCCAATGACTCGCCCCCCAGTATAGCGATGGCCCTCTCAGCCTGCAGACGCTCCTCGGCGGAAAGCCGCCCCCTCATGGCTACCATCGTGCCCTGCAGCCGGAGGAGGGGGAGGGAGTATTCGGCCACAACGGCCAGTGAGGCCAGAGCCCGTGACACGGCTAGGTCGTGAGCCTCCCGTCCCCGCCCTTGCCCATACTCCTCAGCCCGCGCACATACAACCTGCACGTTTTCGAGAGCCAGAAGCTGCGCCGTCTCGGCTATGAACCTGCACTTTTTTTGCTGGGACTCCACGGCAGTCACCCCGGCCGCCAGGACGAGGGCCAACACCAACGCCGGAAGCCCGGCACCCGAACCGATATCCACGATCTCTGTTGCAGACCGCACCGCATCGAGCTCCAGTAGCGACAGCGAATCGAGGAAGTGAATGCGCTCGATGTCTTGAGGATCTGTGAGACCGGTCACGTTGAAACCTGCTCCCAGCATACTGTCGCCCAGCGCAGCCAGCGAAGCTTGGGCGCCGGCGTCCAGCCCATACGCCTTGTAGCGGGCCGTCTCGATCAGCTCCACGGCGATTCCTCCGGAACCCTCACAGACCAGCCCCGCACGCCGCGGCTCCGCCTCTACCGCCCCTACACACCATGGCCGCTCCTGATGGTCCGGTGGAGATGCACGAGAAGGATGGATATGTCGGCGGGCGACACCCCGGGGACCCGAGAGGCCTGGCCGAGCGTGCCCGGTCGCAGGCGGATCAGCTTGTCCTTGGCTTCAAAGGTGAGCCCTTCGATGGGCCGGTAGTCGAAATCCTCAGGGACAACGAGATCTTCGGTGACCCTTTGGCGCTTGATTTCTGCCAACTGCCGCCGTATGTAGCCGTCGTATCTCGCGTGAATCGCCAGTTGTTCGATCACATTGGCAGGGGCGGCGGCCAACTGCTCCCGCACCGACTGAGGGAGGATCTTCATCAGATCAGTGAAGGCAATCTCCGGTCTTCTGAGAACCTGGGCGGCGCTCTGCGTTCCGCCAAGGGGAGTCGTCCCCAAAGACTTAAACAGGGAATCGACCTCCGGATTCGGGCGTATATGAGTCGACTCCAGCAGGTCGGTCAAGTTTTCGGTCTGCCGCCTCTTGCGCTCAACCCCGGCCAACTGCTCGTCGGTGAGAAGGCCTAGGTTGTGCCCCAGAGAGGATAAACGATCCGTGGCGTTGTCGTGGCGAAGTAGGAGACGGTACTCGGCACGCGAGGTGAACATACGATACGGCTCATCTACACCCTTGGTCACCAGATCGTCGATCAGGACTCCGATATAGGCTTGATCACGCCGCAGGGTGAACGGCGGCCTTTCCTCAGCGTAGAGTGCAGCGTTAATCCCGGCCATGAGTCCCTGGGCAGCCGCTTCCTCATAGCCTGAGGTGCCGTTCAGCTGGCCTGCTGTGAACAGGCCTCGTACAGCCTTGGTCTCCAGCGCCAGCGTCAGCTGCTGCGGGGGCAAGTAGTCATATTCGACAGCGTACCCCGGCCGGACCAATCTGGCATCTTCGAGGCCGGGCGTGGCCCGGATGATCATCTCCTGCGCGAAGACCGGCAGGCTCGTCGTCAGCCCCTGCAGATACATCTCCTGAGTGGTGACCCCCTCCGGCTCGACAAAGACGGGATGCTGCTCTTTGTCGGGGAAATTGATCAGTTTACGATCGATGGAGGGACAGTAACGAGGCCCTTTTCCGGAGATGGAACCGCTTTTGAGCGGACTGAGATGGAGATGCTTGGCCACGACGTCATGCGTCCGGGCGGTGGTGTGGGTAAGGTAACAGGGCAACTGCCGGCGAGGTGCGGGCGTGGCCCAGTGAGAGAAGGCCAGGCCGCCGTCATCACCCTGCTGGGCCACCATGCGTTCAGGCGCGATGGTCGCCCCATCGATGCGCGGCGGTGTGGCGGATTGAAAGCGGTCGAGCTCCAGCCCTGCTTCAAGCAGGCTCTGGGAGAGATACATGGCCGGCAACTCACCCACCCTCCCGGCGGCGTAACTGCGATCGCCAACTACGATCTTCGCCCGCAGGAAGGTGCCGGTGGCCAGGACGACGGCTTTCGCCCTCAATCTCCGACCGTCGGCCAAGCGGAGCCCGGCGATTGTTTCACGTGAAACATCCAGCCCGGCCGCCTCACCTTGGAGAAGATCCAAACCCGGCGTACGGGAGAGTGCCACCTTCATCCAGTCCTCATACAGTCGTTTATCCACCTGCGCCCGTAAAGCCCTGACCGCCGGCCCTTTCGACGTATTCAGCATCTTGATCTGGATGAAGGCCCTATCGACGATACGTCCCTGTTCGCCACCCAGTGCATCGATCTCGCGCGTGAGCTGTCCTTTGCCCACGCCCCCCACTGAAGGGTTGCAGGGCATGAGGGCGATCTTGTCCAGATGGAGGGTGATCAACGCGGTCCGGCAGCCCATGCGTGCTGCCGCCAGAGCAGCCTCGCAGCCGGCGTGGCCTCCTCCGACAACGATCACGTCGTAGCTCCACTCTCGCCGAGCATTCATCGCTGCTGCTCCGCCGAAGTGAAATCGCTGAGGACATCTGCAGCCGTCTCCACACCGAAACGGAGGCTCTGCACATAGTTTCTCGCTCCCGACGCTCGGCCCGTCACCCATATGCGTAGGGTGGGATCCGGCACCCGGCCGCCTGGGGTCAAACCGGCCACCGTGAGGCCCAGCACCTTCTGTGGAAGACGGCCGGCCGGGACTCCGATCGAAGTCGGCTCCCCGACGCCGCTAAGTGGTCTTACTATCTTTCCATTGTCATCATCCACTTCGGATGCTCCACCGACCCAGTAGTACTCGCCCGTAGCGGCGCCGTCTGGAAGCCAGGCGTAGCCATGAGACGAGCCAATGGTCCGAGGCGAGTTACCTACCCGCGGCTGAGACCGTAGAATCATCACCTCGGAGCGCAGCCCCTCTGTCCGGTGCGGGGCAGGCGGGAACTCCTCCGGCCACGTGTGGTCGCGACCGCCCTTCCCGTCACCGGTCGTTAAAGTAGAGCCGAGCACCTCTCGCGCGGGGAGACCCGTGATCACCAGACCGGAGTGCCTCGCAGCGTCGAACACTTCAGCCGCGAAGGTCCCGCCGGCTCCGTAAGACGCCCCGACCTCTATCTCCGTTTGCTCGAACAGGAAACCGAGCCTTTGCAGAGCCCCCTGGAGCGCGGTGGACGGCACTTCACCATACCGGCCACCTCCCAGAACTTCCTCTCCGACATGCACCCGGCCCCCTAGGGCCAAACCCGGCGCCAAGACGACGGCACGAGCAGTGAACACCTCCGCGAAGGCCGTCTCCACCTCCACCATCCCGCGAACTGCAGGTCGCTCCCCCGACACAGACCCATAACCTGCGTCGTCCCCATTGCAGCGGCCCACCACGGCGCCTTCCGGACCCGGCCCGACCCGCCGCACGGCCCGCACATCAGTGATGAGACCCTGTCTAAATTGAATACCGGGCATGGCCTCCAAGACCCGCTTAGTCTCGACACTGACGGCCCGACGATCTACGACGAGCAGCGCCGGACCACCATCAGGCACAACGGCCGTATTGAGCCAGGCATCACGCAGAGACTCGGGCAGAGCATGGAGCGTCTCGCCGATCTCGTCCCAACACTCTGACGTCGCGATCAAGGCCGGGCCGTAGCCGGGCAGTCCCACCACATCGAGAGCGCTGCTCACCAGCAACACCCGTGCACCGCCCTCCGCGAGTGCCGCGGCACAGGCGCAACCCGAGACGCCGGCTCCCACAACGATCACGTCCGTCACATCCCGGCCGGTCTGCTCACAACCCCGCTCAGATTCCCGCAGGACCTCCCCGGCCCGCTCTGTCGCTCCATCCTTGTGCATCACATACTACTTGCCCAGACAGAAGCGGCTGAAGATCTCATCCAACAGATCAGGGGTCAGATCCTCTCCCGTCATGCGGCCCAGCGCGCGCACCGCTCCTCTGATGTCCTCGCATATCAACTCCTCACCACGGTAGTGACGGGCGCCCTCAATGGCGGCCTGTGTATTCGCCAACGCCTCACTCACCAAGCTCCGTTGTCTTTCCGTGGCAAGAACGGGCTCTTCCAGATGCATCCCATGGTCACCCGTCACCAGCCGTTGGATCATCTGCCGCAGTCCGTCCAGGCCGGCACCCGTAGCCGCGGAAACGGTGTGCTGTCGCGGGACGTCCTGACCTGTTGCGTCCACAGCCCGGGCAACATGGTCAGACAGGTCATTTATCCGCCGCTCATCGACCAGGTCGCGCTTATTGCCAACGACCAGCGAACGACGCGGATCTAGGCGCCTCACCAGATCAGCGTCGCTCTCGTCCCAGGGCACCGAGAGATCAATGACGGCCAAGACCAGGTCGGCCTGCTCCATCGCTTCCATCGAGCGCTGCATTCCCAACTGTTCTACGTAATCACCGCCCCTGCGCATACCTGCAGTATCCACCAGGTGGATAGGGATCCCCCCTATCTCTATGAGTTCCTCCACCGTATCGCGCGTCGTACCGGGTATGTCGGAGACGATGGCCCTCTCCCGCATGAGCAGGGCGTTGAGCAATGAGCTCTTGCCCACGTTTGGCCTGCCGACGATGGCCGTGCGTACTCCATTCTCGAGAGCCCGGCCCAGAAAAGCCGTGTCGAGCAACACGGCCAGATCGTCCTCCACGAGAGACAGACCCGCCGCCAACCGGTCCCAGTCGAGTTCATCGACATCATCGTCGGAGAAATCCACGGTGGCTTCAATCAAGGCGAGGAGCCCCACGAGAGCCCGCCTGACGGCCTTGAGTCTCTCCGACAAACCCCCTTCGAGTTGCCGCAGCGACACACGCAGGGCGGCGGAACTACGCGCCGACACGATAGAAGCGACGCTCTCCGCCTGTGTTAAATCTATCCGCCCGTTGAGAAAGGCACGCCGCGTGAATTCCCCCGGTTCGGCCGGCCGAGCACCCAGACTTATGAGGACACGTAAGACCGCCCGTTGGACGACCGGACCCCCGTGACAATTGATCTCGACCACATCCTCCCGTGTGTACGTGCGGGGTGCCCGCATCACGGCCACGAGTACCTCGTCGATGGTCTCTCCATTGTGGGGATCAACGATGTGTCCATAGTGGAGGCGATGGGACTCCTCCGGCAGGTACGAGGCGCCGGCTGGACGGAATGCGGCCCGGGCTATCTCCATCGCCTGTGATCCACTCAGCCTCACGATGCCGATAGCTCCACGGCCGGTGGCCGTGGAGACGGCGACAACGGTATCTTCAATCGAGTCGCCGGGCAGGGACCCGCCCGCCTCCGATACGGCAGCGCCGTAGCACATGTGTGCGTCGAGATTCATGTCCGTCCTACAGTCGTCATAGCAGGCGGTCCGGCCATCTACGAGGAGGCTCCGCCGCCCGGGGGTCCGGGCGAGTGGTCCGGACCGGAACCGTGTCAGTCTACCGGCGAGATCACCACGGAGCGATTGGGCTCGCGGCCCTGGCTGATGGTGCTGACGTCATCGCGGCCCTTCAGGGTCAGATGGACTATCTTCCTCTCTGCAGGCGTCATAGGAGTCAGTTGCACCGGCCGGCCCCATTTTACTGCTTCTTGAGCCTTGGTGATCGCCACGCGTTCGATCTGACGTTGCCGTCGATCCTTGTAACCCTCTGCGTCGAGTTCCACGCGCTTTCGAGGATGCTGCCTGGGAAACACTGCGATGCTGGCCAAGTACTCCACGGCATCGATGGTTTGACCTCGACGCCCGATGAAGATGCCCAGGTCGTCACCGGTCACTTCCGCGTGCAGTTCATCGGGGGTCTCTGTGACACGCACCTGCGCTTTGAGTCCTAGCTCCCGTAGAACACGCTCAAGAAACTCTTTCAGGCGCGTCGCCGGCCCCTCGCCGACCAATTCCTCTTGCCCGTAAACCTCTTCGCCGTAATCGTCGTCTTCTTCGGTCTCAAGGAGTTCATCGAGCCGGGATTCATCGGAGGGCCCGTAGAAGTCGAACGCCTCCTCGGTCAAGGCCACCTCGACGACAGCATCGACGGCCCCCACACCCATGAAACCTTCTTCCGGGGGGATGATGATGGTTACTTCGTACTGATCGTCAGTGAGTTCACCGGGGGCGAAATCAAGCTCCGCCAGAGCCCTCTGGACCGCCAGCTCCACCGTTCGTCCGCTGGCTTTGGCCAGTTGCCGTCTTGCCTTGTTTCCCGGTCTCTTGGACACTGTTATTGCCTCCACTTTTCGCAGCCGGCGCCTTCTCCGAAGACGTCTTGGCAGGGGTTGTTTTCGCTGGGGTAGTCTTGGCCGAAGCCGGCCTTCCAGGAGCCCGCCCGCCGGAGGCCGGCTTCTTATTCGTAGCCCTATTCGTAGCTCTGGTGGCAGTCGGCTTTGTCCCACCAGGCTTCGCGGAGGCCGCCCTGGTCGTCTTAGCTGAGGACGCCTTGGTGGCAGTTGTTTTAGCTGAGGACGCCTTGGTGGCAGTCGTTTTGGTCGACGCCGCCACACCTGAGGTGGTCTTGGCCGAAGCTGGCTTTGTAGACGCAGTTTTCGCTGGGGCAGTCTTGGCCGAAGCCGGCCTTCCAGGAGCCCGCCCGCCGGAGGCCGGCTTCTTATTCGTAGCCCTATTCGTAGCTCTGGTGGCAGTCGGCTTTGTCCCACCAGGCTTCGCGGAGGCCGCCCTGGTC
>JBMNPM010000011.1:0-46958 GCA_050943595.1 Thermoleophilia bacterium
ACCTACCTCAACGACCTGGCCTTACTCCTTCATGACACCAATCGCCACGCCGAAGCCGAACCCCTCTTGCGCCGGGCTCTTAAGATCAACGAGCGCAGCTACGGACCCGGGCATCCCCGGGTTGCCGCGTGCCTCAACAACCTGGCCCTGCTCCTTGAGGACACCAACCGCCATGCCGAGGCCGAGCCCCTCATACACCGGGCTCTGGAGATCGACGAGCGTAGCTACGGACCCGAGCATCCCCGGGTCGCCACCGGCCTCAACAACCTGGCCATGCTTCTTCATAACACCAATCGCCCGGCCGAGGCTGAGCCGCTCATGCGCCGGGCTCTAGAGATCAACGAGCGTAGTTACGGACCTGAGGACCCCCGGGTTGCCGCGTGCCTCAGCAACCTGGCTGTGCTCCTTCATGACATCAACCGCCACGCCGAGGCCGAGCCTCTCATGCGCCGGGCTCTTAAGATACTGCTCAAGTCCAGCAGAGCCATGGGGCACCCGCATCCACACCTGTATGGGGCTCTCGGAAACTATGTTGGCTTACTCGAAGAAATGGGCAGGTCGAGTGATGAGATCCGCCGAATCGTGGCCAAACTGCTCGGCAAATGCGGGTTCGCAATCGGTTAGAAGGGGCGGGGGCTAGGAAAGAGGGGAGCGATCACATCCTCGGCAAGAGGGTGAAGAGAGGTGCAGAGGGCAAAACCCAGATCATCAATGCCCTCGTGCCTCCGGACGAGGTAGAGTTGCCCGGGACTTGCCCCGTTGAGAGAGGGCATCCTCGATCATCTCATCAACTCCACCTTCCATGTGGACATGGAAGGCAAGAACAACCGCCCGCACAAGCGCCTCGGATAGGCGGTCGAGCTTGTCAGGGGAGGTGAGAAGAGCTTGTCGTTGCCGGTGCAAAACTGACCCACTTCTGCCGGGCAGGTTCTAGACTTCGTCGCAACATTTCAATTGGCGGAGGTTGCGAATGAGTCGTCGTGGACGAAAGCGTAGATTGGCCGTTGAGGACGAGTACTGGCGGCTGATAGGTTCGGGAGTCGGGACGGTTGAGGCCTGTCGCCGGGTGGGGATCGGTCGCCGCACTGGCTATCGGTGGCGTGCTGAACATGGGGGAGCATGCCGCCGACTCGTCTCGGCCGCGAGGCGAGCGGCCGCCACCTCTCTTTGTTGGAACGGGAACGTATCGTTACTCTTCGCCGCATGGGGCTGGGGGTACGCGCCACCTCACGGGAACTCGGTCGAAGCTCTTCGACGGTTTCACGGGAGCTCAAGCGCAACGTTCGCCCCCATGACCGCGGCGTCTACGAGAGACCATCTACCAGGCCCTCTATCACGCCCATAAGACCGGGGTGTCTACTATTTTGGGGCAGGGCCAGTTCCTCCTACCCGGCCGACTCATCCACGAGCGTCCCTGTGTGATCGAATCTCACATGCGTTACGGCGACTGGGAGGGGAGATCTCATCATGGGCACCGGAGCCCGAACAGCAGTCATCACCCTGGCCCGAACGCCGTAGCCGCTACGTGCATCTCGTCGGTCTCCCGGAGGGGCACGGGGCAAACACGGTGGTAAGAGCACCTGCACCTGTCCCTGCAGCCATCCCCGCGGCATTCCGTCGCACGTTCACGTGGGACCAAGGGGGCGAGATGGCCAACCATCACTAGGTCGCCGAGTACTTCACGGAAGGTGTCTTCTTTACCGAACCCGGTAGTCCCTGGCAGAAAGCAACCGTGGAGAATACCAACGGGCTGATCCGGCAGTACCTGCCCAAACACGTAAGCGTTGCCCGTCACGAGAGTGAACTCGACGCGATCGCAAAAGCGGTTGAATCACCGGCCGCGCAAGACCCACCAATGGCGTTCGCCTGCCGAGGTCTTGGCCGCAGGAGTGGCCCATTCGGGACATGGTGTTGTTTTGACTACTTGAATTCACCCCTGAATCCGCCCGGCAGAAGTGGGTCAATTTCAAACCGGCATTGACAACAGCACGGGCCCTTCTGGCTCTCCTGGTGCCACGAGTTGGTCTTAGTATCGGCCCACCCTTCGATCAGCACGGGTTTCGACAGCACTGATCGAAGGGTAGTTGTCTTGTAGCTAGGACCGACAATCACCGGAGGGTTTTATGAGTATCATCTTGAGCCGTCGCAGCGTCCGCAAGTACACCGGGGAGAGGGTAACCGACGATCAGGTCACTGAGCTCCTAAAGGCAGCGATGAGCGCGCCGTCGGCAGGTAACCAGCAACCCTGGCACTTCGTGGTCGTCAGAAGCCAGGAAGTCCTTGATCGTATTTCTGCCGTTCATCCCTATGCGGCCATGGCATCACACGCTTCAGTGGTGATCGCGGTTTGTGGAGACCCAACCGGCCTAAAATGGGCGGACTATTGGGTCCAGGATTGTTCGGCTGCTACCGAGAATGTGCTGCTGGCCGCCCATGAGATGGGCCTGGGGGCGGTCTGGCTGGGGGTTTATCCGATCGAGGAACGGGTCGAAGATATCAGAGAGCTTCTGAGGCTCCCCCGGCAAGTCATCCCCTTATCTTTGGTCGCGGTCGGATATCCTGCCGAGTCGCATCCGGCGGCGGATCGTTTCGACGCCGGTCGTGTGCACTACGATCAGTGGTAGCCGGGTCACCTGGGCTGGTTGCGGTTCACACACCGTTGCCATTTTGCCATAGTGTGCAGTCCGCATGAGGCTGCCGGCCGGATGCCCACCGCTCACTCTCAAAGCGCCCAGCGATCTCACGTCGACACCTGCCTGGCGGCCTTGTGATTACCGGCGAGCTTGGCGGCCATGAAGTGCGCCTCCGAGTCCGCCGTGACCTCCAGCATCAGCTTAACCATCTGCGGGTCAAACTGCCTACCTGCCCAACGCAGCAATTCCTGGTTGGCCTGTTCGAAGCTCAAGGCTTTGTGGTAGGGACGATCATCGGTCATAGCATCGTAGGCATCACAGATAGCGATGAGACGACCTTCCAGCGGTATGTCCTCACCGGCCAGTCCGTGTGGATAGCCCGAGCCATCCCAGCGTTCGTGGTGGGATTCGATCCAGGGCAGAAGTTCTTGTTTGGGTATGGCGCTTAGGATGTTCACTCCCAAGGTAGGGTGGGCCTTGATCTGCTCATACTCTGTCGGTTCCAGTCTTCCGGGCTTACGCAATATGGCGTCGGGGATACCGATCTTGCCTATGTCGTGAAGCAGGGCCGCCGTCTCCAGATCTCGGATGTGCGTCTCCTTTAGTCCCATGTGTGTAGCGAGGGCCACCACGAAGCTGGCCACTCGACGAGAGTGTTGTTCGGTATAGGCGTCGCGGGCGTCCACGGCGGCGGCCAGCATGTGCACCATATCGAAGTAGGCTTCCTCTTCCAAAAGCGAGATGCGCTGTTCGGGACCCAGGGCCTGCACCAGATCAGGGTCAAACACCACCACCTGACCTCGACCGTGAAACTTGGCCCAATAGAGGGCACCGTCGGCTTTGGATACCAGATCCTCACGGGTGGCGGCGTGGTCGGGGAGAGTGGCGATCCCGATAGAGGCATTAGTAATGATGGGGCAGATGTCATCGGGTTCTACTATCTCAGCTTGGAACCTGAGGGCGGCATTGTAGGCAGATAGTGAGTCGGTGTCGGGCATGATGAAGGCAAACTCATCGCCTCCCACCCGGCAGACAACGGTGTCCTCCCTGGCAGCTATTTTTAACTTGGTGGCTATTGCCCGGATACGCAAATCGCCCACCGAGTGTCCGTAAATGTTGTTGATCTGATCAAAGTCGTCTAGATCCATCATGGCTATAGACAGCGGGGTGCCGTCATGCAAAGCCCGTTTGGTCTCCACCTCCAGACTCTCGTGGAAGTGACGATGGTTGCTCAAGTTGGTGAGAGAGTCGGTGGTGGAATGCAGGCGTAGGGAAGTGTTTTCGATGGCCACAATGAAAGCACGGCCGATAGTTCCTACAGTACACATAACAATACTTATGCCCAGTATGTTCTTGCCTAGATGGTCGCCTTCCCATAGGGCCCATACACTTACAAATACCGGTATACATAAGAAGATGATAATTGTTAATACAAGCGCTGCTCGAGGTGACAATTCTCGCTGTCTAGGAATCCAAAGTCTTGGGGAAGTGCGCCAGGTGACATATCTATATGCGGCCGCCGTCAGTCCGGCGATATAGTACAGAAACCAGGGCATAGAGTGGATCCCGAGTCCAGGTTCAACTTTTATGCCGAATAACTCAATTATGAAAGTATGCCCTGCGGATAGCGAGACGAAAGCCAGGGTAACCATCAAGGATTTCATCCACGGTGTGCGCCAGCTGACACGAAAGACAAGGAGCGTCAGTGTTGTTCCCGCTACAAACGGGAAGTTCATGATCGTTGGTAGGTCGGCAAGCATGGGAGGACTGCCCGGCCTGCCGTAGATAGGGTGCAGCATGAAAGTAAACAGAGCCGCAATGGCAAAACCTATCAACATGATCAGTTCGGAGCCGTGCCTGACCTGCTGCAGACGCGAGGATCGAGGGGATTTGGTGAACCAGAGTACGGCTCCAAAACCGGCTATCAGTGCGGCAGACCGTAGCAAAGTCGAAAGTGGCATCTCCGACGCCGCCGTGATGCTGCTGGAGTCGTCGATCGAGTGTATGCAGGCATTCCCAATCGCAGAGAGGGCGAATGCGACGGCCATCATCGCCCAGCCGGCACGTTCCTGTCGGTACGTATTTTTGGCAACCACCGTGCACATCGCTACGCTCGCAACGACCACGCTGAAATACACGATGTAGGCAACGAGGTTGCGGATGTCACGTACTGGAATTTGATGGACGAGCACCCACAGGACTGCCCCGATTGCGGGAAATCCAAACCACGGCGCTAGGCGGCCCAAAAATCCTACCCGGGGTTTCATCATTGAGCGGAGACCCGGTGGCCCCCGCTGAGCTCCTTTATCTAATGAGGAGTAGGCTAAATTTTATTTTATGCTGGTCGTGGTAATTGTAAACTACAAGGAGTGATACTGCTTAGCGCCGGGTATTCTCGGATCCTTCTGGCGCCCTATCGACAGCTTTTGCGTAGCCCTTGAGGACTTGCCTAATAGCGATGGACGGCCTGGATGAGAAGGCGGGCAAACGGATTCCTGGTCGAGAGATGACCGCTCGGTTTCGTCGCACTATTCCCGGGTATACTCGGTAATGAGCTGGGACTTCTTCGTTATCTCTCGGCAGGACACCCAAGGGCGCTCCCTCCTCGTGCCTAGGGGGCATCGAAGTGCTGTCCATTGGTTTGTGGCCGCTGAGGATGCGCTGGGATGGGGATGAGGTGTATCCAGGCGCGTCTTGAGAGGTGCATGAGGTTCTGTTTGCAGGCCAATGCCTTCTCGTGTTGTATACAAATGGTGTGATAAAAGTGCGTCGTGATGGGGGCTCTTTGGTGAGAAGCGCCTGCGGAAGCTCTTGGGCCGCAAGTGCTTGTCGCTGGAACGGCTTTCCTGCTCGATCATCGATCAGATCTTGGCCTTCTCAGAGGGGGGCACTCAAGGATGGCATGGCCATCCTTGCTTTGTTGCTCAGGGAGGCTGAGGGCACGTGAGATGTGCGATGGTCGGCGACGCATCATATGAGAACCCATAATCGTTCTGGAGGTAGTTTGATGGAACCCGTCACGAAGTCTGGACCTTGTGTCGTGTGTGGGCAACTTACGGACACGGGTTGCGGCTTTTCTGGTGAACCTGGGTACATCACCGGCTTTCTGACGTTCCTAGGTGTCTCGGAGGAGAGGGCTACGGCTATGATGCAGCGTGGGCCGGGGGCCTCGTCGGAGAAGGAAGTGGCGGTCGTCTTCTTGGTCTGTGAGGACTGTGCGCGGAGAGTCAATGAAAACATCGCTCCGGGGGCCCCGCCTTTCCGCGTAGGGTCGGTATCTTCATCTGAAGAGCGTATGCCCGGATACAGGCAGCCTGGACACAGGCAACCCTCGGAAAAGTAGGCGGGCTGAGAGGGGTGCGCAGGTCCGCCGCGAATATTAGGGATGCGGCGATGCCCGTCCTGTACGGGAACGCCGGTAGTCGGCGCCTGCTCCTTGTGGCTGCCATGTGGTTTGTGTATTGGTCTTCTGGGCCGTACGATGCCGGCTGATGTGGTGTCGGCGACGGCGGTGACGGTCTAAACGTAACAGAAAGGATTGGGTGTGCGAGCAAAGCGAAGAGAGGCCGGAG
The DNA here is from genome assembly GCA_050943595.1 of Thermoleophilia bacterium. Lineage (GTDB taxonomy): Bacteria > Actinomycetota > Thermoleophilia > RBG-16-64-13 > RBG-16-64-13 > JAXGXJ01. The sequence goes on from JBMNPM010000011.1 coordinate 6,206, forward strand.
GGGCTTCGGCGGCGGCGATAGGGCTGGGTCTTCTGGCGTTCATTCTGATACTGGCCCTCGCCACGCCTGCCCGCGCGGCGTCCTTCAAGGACGTCGGCGACGCTGAATGGTTTTCGGAAGCGGTGCAGGTCCTCTCGGATAAGGGGATCATACAAGGAAAGGCCGATGGGACCTTTAGGCCCTACGATCCCATCACTCGCGCTGAGTTGACGGTTATCATAAGCCGATGTCTCGAATTGGCGCCGGGCTTGTCCCATCCCTTCACCGACCTGCCTTCCGGAGCCTGGTTTGAACCGGCGGTGGCGGCACTTTTCAAGACCGGCATCGTCCAAGGGGTCTCACCGACTAAATTCGACCCCAGTGGAAGGGTGTCACGACAGCAGGCGGCCAGTTTTGTTATGCGGACACTCATGTACCGGCTGGATGAGCAATCGGCCGGAGCTTCGGACGCAGCCCTCTCCCCGTCGGATTCGGGGCCGTGGCTGCAAGGGTTTCCCGACCGAGGCTTCATAGCGGCCGCCCACCAGAATGCGGTTGCCAACGCGTATCGTCTACGGGTGGTGTCGGGCCAGTCTGACGGCCGTTTCTACCCGTTGGCCCAGGTGACACGTGCCCAGAGTGCCGGAATGCTCTACACAGCCCTTTTTGCGAGTCCTGCTCCATTGACCAATCCCCCCGCCCCGAGATCGACGAATCCTGCCTATCCGGATGCCCGCGTGGGCGTGCGGGGCCCCCAGGTTGCGTGGCTGGAGCAGCGACTTACCGATCTGACGTACCGTCCAGGGGCTATTGACGGTGTGTTTGATGAGCGCACGCGACATGCGGTTATCGCCTTCCAAAAATGGGAGGGGTTGAGTCGTGATGGTGTGGTAGGGGCGAAGACATGGGTGCGGTTGGCGACGGCCACGCAACCTACACCTGCTCGGAGTCGCTCAGGTGTGTGGATCGAGGTCAACAAGACTAAACAAGTATTTCTCTACATCGTAAACGGGACGGTGAAGAGAACTCTCCCCACGTCGACGGGCAAGGCCTTCACCTACCGTTCCGCTCCGTACACCGTGCAGAGGAAGCCGATCGCAGATGGGCCTCGCTACCGAGCCCTCTATTTGAACCCGGGCAACGTCCTCGCCATTCACGGGTATCCCTCGGTGCCGACGTATCCGGCCAGCGGCGGGTGCATCCGTCTCACCAAGTGGGATATGGATGATTTAAGGGCTAGAGATAGATTCGATCCCATGATCCCGAACGGGACCCTGGTCTACATCTACTGATAGATCTGGACCAACAGGGCGCGGTGCGTACCGGGCAAGGAGTTGCCGGCCGGTAGCCTCTTAGCGAAGGTGCCCGGACCGCGCCCTGTTGGTCAGACGTCGACCACCGAGTCTTCTTCACCGTAGGGGTTCTGTTCGTAGCGGTCGGCGGCCCAGTCGTTCTCGAACGTGGAGCCGTCAATAACGTAGCGGAAACGGTAGGAGCGGCCTGTCGGAAGATCGATCGTTACCGAGAACTGACCGTCTGCCCGACGCTTCATGGGGGTTGCATCCAAAGACCAGTCGTTGAACTCTCCCATTATGCACACGCTCTGCGCGTGAGGGGCCGCTTCCTTGGGTAGCCTGAAGGTAACCTTGCATACTGGGCGTGTTTTGAGATATCGCTTGGTGATACCTGGGGCGGGAGTCGGTCCGTCGTTCGTGGTTATTTTTCGTGGTTTCGCCATCGTGGCCATTCCTCCTCGAATCATGTAGAGCTGGTTTCGCGGCGCATCGCTATGGTCGCACCGGCTCTCGCATACTATCTGTAAAAAAACCGGACGATCAGCCCTCTTGCGTGGAGTCGGCGCGGCGCGTCTCGCGTCTTAGCTCCCCAAACAGATTGCGGAGACGAGTTAGAGGGAGCGAACAGGTGCCGCTTATGAAGGGCTGCAACAGCTGCAGCACCCGTACTCGCAAGCGATCCATCGATAGTCTTGGCGCCTATACCGCTTTCTATAGGGGCTGTCGACGCTGATTATACCCCTCTCGGAAGGGTTTACTTCCTACGCTCTGCCGTGCAGGCAATGCCTCTGCCCTCTCGTGCCGGAATAAAGCAGCCGTTGTCTGAGATGCAGGTGGCCGGTCTCACATCGCCGGATCGCCAGCGTGCTACGAGGTCTGGCTCTCGCACCAGTGGCCGGGATAGAGCGATGTAGTCGGTGATCCCCTGCGCTACCAGTCTCTCCGCCGTCTGCAGAGTGCGGATCCCTCCCACCAGGATGAGGGGGGTTTCGATCTGCTCCTTGTAGGCCCGCGCGGCGGTTTCGTAGTAGGCTTCGCTCTGTCCGAGCCCGGCTCTGCTCGTCCGGGAATAGGTGAACTCGCCGGATAAGCGGGTTCCGCCGCTCAACTCCAGAGCGTCGATGTCGCCCGTCTCGAGAAGCGCGGCGGTGGCGACCATATCACTCACGCCCAGCCCGTCGGGCAAGAAATCCTCGGAGTTCATCTTGACCAGCACGGGGTAGTCGGTACCGACGGCCGCTCGGACGGCGGCCAGCACTTCGAGGAGGAGCCTGGCTCTGCTTCCTACTGTGCCCCCGTACCCATCCTCGCGTTTGTTGAAGAAGGGCGAGAGGAACTGGCTCAACAGGAACCCATGGGCGGCATGGATCTGAACGGCATCGAATCCTGCGGATCTGGCCCTCCCTGCGGCCAGGGCGAACCGGTGGACAACGTCGGCGAGCTCCCCCTCGTCCATTGGTCGACCCAGTGGTCCAGATGGCAGGTGGATGGTTGAGGCTCCGGCCGGCCTTGGATCTTTCGGCAGGTGCGATTCTCGCTCCGGTGTTAGAGAGTGGATGCCTCCGTGGGAGATCTGGAGCGCTATGCAACCACCCGCGGCGTGCACGGCCGCCACAAGACGCGCGAGCTCCGGGATGAGCGCATCGGAATCTGCACCCAATTGGGTCATACGCACCCGCCCTTCCCGGCAGATGTATGCATGTCCGGTGATCAGGAGGCCGGCTCCGCCGAGGGCCAGAGTGTGCATGAGCCGGATCAGCTCCGGGGTTGGGGTCCCTGCTGCCGTAGCCAACCCTTCCCAGGTCGCAGAACGCACAAACCGGTTCTCAAGCGTCATACCGGCAAGTGATGAGGGCTCGAAGAGCTTGGGCATCTGAGTCTCCTAGAATATGGACGGGCTTGCGGGCCTGCGGGTCTGTTGAACAATAGCGCAGCCTACTAGGTTCTGCGGTACCATGTTTTTAAATCAGCAGTTTTCTAGATCAGCAGATGAATGTGAACCCATCTACAACCATTGCCTCGCTTGTTGACTGTCTACGCCACGATCCTTTTTACGCCGCCATCACCGTGGACTTCGCCGGCGATGAGCGTGCTCGGAGAGAGGTGCTGGGGCACTACTTCGACTACTCTATGAGCGAGGCCCGCCGCCTCGGAAAGTGCGTAGTGGCCTCTGACGTCTCGCATGGGGCGGCCTTATGGTTGTGGCCCGCGCAGACGGATGTGGTCCCAGTAGTGCAGGCCAAGACCACGTTCCTCGAGGGCGTTCTCGGCCCCCGGGGAATGGAGCACTATCGTCGACTCATCGAGTTCATGGAGCCGCGGGCCGAGGCCGTCGTGGATGCGTCTGCGTGGTACCTCTCCATAGTCGGGGTGTTACCTCAGGTCCAGGGTAGGGGCATAGGTAGCCGACTTCTGCAACCCACTCTGCTGGAGGCTGATCGTGCCGGGGTGCCGATCTACCTTGAGACCTTCTCCCCGCGCAGCCTTCGCTTCTATGAGCGGCTGGGCTTCAAATCCTTGGCTTCACACGTGGAGCCGGGCTCGGGCGGCGAGTACGTCATAATGCAGCGTGCGCCTGGGTGCGCCGCTCAGTAGCCGGTCTCTCATGCGCATAGTGTTTTGCGGCAACGGCTTTGCCTCCGTATCTGACTTCCTGGGGCGTCGTCTCGACCCGGCCAAAGATGAGGTCATCGTCTGCGCGGACGAACAGGCGATCATGGCTGCCGCGCCGGGGGCGGCAGTGGTGATACCGGGCATGTATCGTATCGATGCCGGTCTGCTTGACGCCGGCGACTTCCGTCTCATCCAACAGTGGGGTGCGGGCGTGGAGGGGGTCGATCTCGATGCAGCCCGCGCTCGAGGCGTTTGGGTGGCGAATGTGCCTGCGGCCGGCAAGAACGCGGAATCTGTGGCTGAACACGTGATCCTGCTCTTGCTCGCTCTATTGCGTCGGTTGCCGGTCGCCCAGGCCAATCTCCGGGCCGGTATCCTGGGAGCGCCCATGGGCCGCGCTCTGGCGGGCCTCACCATCTGCCTCTATGGATTGGGCCACGTAGCCAAGGCACTGGTGCAGCGGCTTCGGGCCTTCGATGTGAACCTCATCGGCCTCACCCGCGACCCCCTGGCGGCCAAGGTTCCAGGTTTTGGCTTGGCCGCCGTCTACGCGCTGCAGGATAGGCGGGCCTGCCTCTCCCAGACGGACGTCTTAGTGATTTGTACCCCGTTGACGGAGGAAACCAGGGGATCCATAGATGACGAAGCACTTGCAGCACTTCCTTCTGGGGCTCTGGTGATAAACGCCGCCCGCGGTCCGGTGGTGCAGTATGAGGCACTTTATGAGACTCTAGTCGGCGGACACCTGGGTGGAGCCGGCCTGGATGTCTTCTGGACGGAGCCGTTCCCGCCGGATGACCCGCTGCTCGCTTTGCCCAACGTCGTGGCCACACCGCACGTGGCCGGAGTCACCGATCTCTCCTATGCTGAGATAGCCGATGCGGTCACCATCAACATTGAACGGCTTCGCCGAGGCGAGTCGCCTCTCCATCGGGTGGCGTGATCCGACGGGGATGAAGGACGAGGAGACATGCTTCTAGGGATCGATGTGGGCGGGACGACCACGAATGCCGTGCTTACCGACGGCACGGCTGTGGTCGCTGAAGCCGCCGTACCCACCTTGACGCACGATCTTGCCGGGTCGGTCTTGGCCGCCTTGGACGGTGTCATGCGCGACGCCCGTCCTTCGGAAGTGGAGCGCATCGCACTTAGCACCACCGTGATTACCAATCTGCTGGCGGAGGATAAGGCGGAGCGTGTGGAGCTGGTGTTGCTTCCCGGCCCGGGCGCCGATCCCGCCGACTACGAACTACCGCCCGCGCACCTCATTGAGGGAGCCATCGATTACCGCGGCCGGGAGATCATTCCCCTCGCGGAGGACTCGGTGCGGTCCGTCGGGGCGGAGTTGCGGGCGCTGGATTGCTCCAAGGTGGCAGTGGTGGGGAAATTCTGCCAGCGAAACTCGACCCATGAGAGTAGGGTTCGGGATATCTTTCAAGAGGAGTGCCCGGACATGGTGGTGGAGTGTGGGCATCTGGTCTCGGGACGTCTCAATTTTCCGCGCCGGGCGGCTACCACATTATTGACGATGGCTACCCGCGACCGCTACAAGGATTTTGCCGCCGACATGAGCCGCGCCTTGGAGGAGCGCGGGCTGAGTGCTCCCGTGTTCGTCCTCAAGGCCGACGGGGGGACACTGCCTCTCGACTACTCGGTCCGCACTCCTATGGAGACCATCTTTTCGGGTCCGGCCGCAAGCACCATGGGGGCGTTGGCCCTCGGTCCCCCGGGGGAGTCTTTCATCGTGATGGACGTGGGGGGGACTACCACCGACCTAGCTCTGGTGCTTGACGGCCGGCCACTGCTCTCTTCCAAGGGAGCCCGTGTGCAGCAACTGCTCACTCATGTGCGTGCCTTTGCCGTGAAGTCTGTGCCGGTGGGCGGTGACAGCGCCGTCCGGGTCGCCCAAGGTGCATTGACCGTCGGGCCGGACCGTATGGGGGCCCCTGTCTGCCTGGGGGGTCCCCTGCCCACTCCTACCGACGCCTTGCGCGTGTTGGGTCTCATCGGTCTGGGGGATGGGGCGGCCGCTCACCAGGTATTGAGCGGGCTGGGCGACGCTTTGGGCCTAGACGCGAATGCGGCTGCTCAGCACGTGGTGGATACGGTCGCAGCGACCCTGGCGCGGGAGGTGACGGACATGTTTGCTCGCTGGAGGGACGAGCCTGTCTACCGGGTATGGGAAGTGGTGCGTGAACAGCACGCCCGCCCCGAGCTCTTGGTGGGTGTCGGCGGCGGTGCTCCTGCGTTGGCTCCGGCCGTGGCTTCCCGTTTGGGGGTCGGTTGTCTTGTGACGGAGCACGCGCCTGTAGCCAATGCGTTCGGTGCGGCGGTTTCGCGACCCACCATGAGCCTGACACTCAGCGTTGACACCGACCAGGGGAACTGGGTGACGGAGGAGGACGGACGGGCCGGACGCCTGACCGATCTACGACTCAGCCTGGCCGACGCCGAGGACATGGCACTGCGCCTGCTGGCGGCGAAGGTCAAGGAGGCGGGTATAGGCAGCTATGCGAGAGAGGCTGAGGTGACCCACAGTGAGGTGTTTAACATGGTGCGGGGGTGGCACACCATCGGAAGGTTGATGAATGTCGCGGTAGAGATCCCGGCAGGTCTGCTGAACGATCGGAGCCGCTCATGAGTGCCTACCGGCGTCTGTGCGACCGCGAGGAGGGGAGTGGCCGGCCGGTGCGCACGTCCCGCGCGACTGGTCCCACCGGACTCGTCTTCTTCCCCGCCTTCGACTGGGCCATCTCTCCCACACATCCCGAGCGGGAGGAGCGACTTCTCTACACGCGCGACCAGGTCTTTGAGGAGGGTCTTCTGGATCTACCCCAGTTGATCGAGTACAGACCACGCCTGGCTGCGGATGACGACGTGGCCCGCGCCCACTTCTGCATCCCTTCCATCGAAGCTCAATGCACGGAGGCGCATCGTGTGGCCGCCGGGAGCACATTGGTGCTGGCTGATGCTTTGGTCGAGGGAGAGATCGCCAACGGCTTCGCTCTGGTTCGGCCGCCGGGCCACCATGCCATGCGGGTGGTCTACGGCAATCGCGGCTTCTGCAACATCAACAACATGGCGATCATGGTCGAGTATCTGCGTACGGTCCACGGTCATCGCCGTATCGCCATTGTCGATACTGATGTGCATCACGGTGACGGTACCCAGGACATATTCTGGAACGACCCAGATATCCTCTTTATCTCTTTCCACCAGGATGGCCGCACGCTCTATCCGGGGTCCGGCTTCATGGAAGAGTTGGGCGGTCCGAACGCCCTCGGGACGACCATCAATATCCCTTTGCCGCCCGGCACCCCAGATGAAGGCATCCACTTCGTCCTGGACGAGCTGGTGTTGCCTATTTTGGACGATTTCACTCCCGAATTGGTGCTGAACTCAGCCGGACAAGACAACCATTTTTCTGATCCGCTGGCCAACATGCGCTTTTCTGCTCAGGGCTATGCCCGCCTCAACGAGACGCTACGGCCGGACCTCTGCGTCCTCGAGGGAGGGTATGCGGTGGAGACGGCTCTGCCCTATGTCAACACCGCCATAATCCAAGCCATGGCCGGTCTCGACTACAGCCACGTTATCGAACCCGGCTGGGAACCGGGCCGGTTTGCATTGGAATCATCGACGAGGCAGGTTCTGGCGAGTGAGGTATCTCACCTGCTGGGGATGTGGCGCCAACGTGACCGGCTAGTGCAGGACGCCCGCGCAAAGCTGGGTGAGCACTACCGACGCCGTCGTACCATCTTCTACGATACGGATATGATCGAGGAAGATCAGGAGGAAGTCGTCCGGCTGTGTCCGGACTGTCCCGGGTTCGTGGCACTCACCACACAGGCCAAGCAGGGCCATGGCCGGTTGCCTTCCGCTTTCTGTGTATCCATCCCCATCCGGGCGTGCTCCACCTGCTGTCGCGAGGCAACAGCCGCCTTCATGGAGCAGAAGGTGGCGCAGAGATACGACTATGTCCTGCTGCAGGACCGCCTACACGACCGCTACGAGAGATATCCAGGATGAGCGAGCGCCTTAGAATGAACGAGCGCTGATGCGCTTCTCGCTCCGGTCCGTGGGCTCAGAGGAAGGTCAGTTCGGCCTCGCAACTGTCCGTGGGGCCCTGGCTGCGGAACGGTATGGTGATCTCTCCGTCTGTGCTGACCTTGATGGGACGTCCGCCCCACAGGTAGGCGGAGTGCATGGCTGTTGTCCGGGCTCCAGTGTAGCCACCCACGTTAGGGTGCGCTCTGATCATGGCTCCGAAGGCAAGGATTCCCTCGTCATCGAACAGCACTGCGCCGTCCAGAGAAGCAATCTCCAAGAGAAGTCGATGCTTTCGCCGGGTCAGGCCTGTGTCGGTCATGTCGATGTTCTTGACTGCCTGCGCCAGCATGCGGTGGCCCTGATCGCCACGAGGCTCGCGACCTCCTATCACTGCTTCGTCGGCGTTGATGATCCAATCCAATACATGCCACTCTGGGTCGTAGACCAGTAAAGCTCCGTGCCGCCGGTAGCTCAAGTCGAGGAGCACTCCGAACAGGTTGGCATCGAGGCGTCTGTCACCTAGGCTGGTGGAAACATCCTGGCGCAATCCCACAACATCGTAGATGTACCAGCCGCCTCGACGACGGGCGGCCAGCATGCCTTCGTGCCCCAATACGATCAGGTCACGGGTGGCGGTTAAGTGCATGAGGTAGTCACCCTGACCGAGCTGAGCCTTGAGCGGCTGGAGAAATTCGGGGTAGAGTGAATAACCCTGCGCGTCTTCGTGAGCACAATAGGCGGCCTCGTCGTAGTCGACGTAGCGGCCTTCGTGGTCGAGCAGGAAGTAGGTCTGTGGCCTGCCGGCTAAGGGATCAAGGACGGACTGCACACCCGGCTCATCTATGGGGATAGAGCCATGTTGGCCGGGGCGGATGACCAAGTTGCGTGTGACCGGACGGTTCTCATGGACCCGATAGCTCAGCATGTCCAGGTAAGAGAAGAGCCGGTTCCAGGCTACTGCCGGCTCGTGGAAACTCAGCCACTCGAGCGCCAACCTCTCACGGACTGAGGCGAGAAAACTACGGGTGGGCGGTGACGGCATGGCCGCCAGCCAGTCGTCTACTTTTCGTTCGGCGTAGTCGACTATCTGCTGATGGCCCGTGCGGTGTGGCACCATGCTGTAGAAGGAGAACGAGCCGGCTTTCGAGCGGATCTCGTGACGCACTGGGCCTGTTCTCGCCACGTACCACTCGGGGACGGTCTTTACGATGCTGCGTATCAGTATCTCGGCATCTGCCTGCATTCATTGAACCTCCGGGGTAGGTCTGTCTTGGCGACCGATCTATGAGGCTGCTGAAAAACGAAACCCCGGCTACCAGAACGCGCTGAGCGGCGCGATAGTACGTCATCGGTCGCGCGAATAGCGCTGCTATTTAACTCGACTTTTCCACGCTCCTCTCTCGGCTTCGTAGTTGTCGCCGGGCATGGGCTTCGTTATAGCGTCGCTCTTGCACGGGTGTTTCCAGGATGAGTGGTGGTACGGCGACCGGCTTTCTGTCTGGGCCGAGGGCCACGATCGTCAGATAGGCGGAGACCGTGTGGCGGATCTCTCCGGTGAGTAGGTTTTGGGACTCAACACGCACACCGACCTCCATGGAGGTTCTTCCCGTATAATTGACCGAGGCCTTCAAGGTGAGCAAATCACCGACGAATACGGGATGATGAAAATCCAGACGGTCGATGGACGCAGTGGCGCACATGGAGCGTGAATGTTTGACCGCTGCCGATCCGGCCGCTGTATCGATAAGCTTCATTATGGCACCGCCGTGGACACCACCGAATGGGTTGGCGTCCGCAGGGTTCATGACCTGGGCCAAGAGGGTCATGCTCTCTGATATCCTGCGCGCTTCCACGTCCGGCTCCTTCGTCGGGGTCTGCGCACTACGATTGGTCATAGGCGTCAAACAGTAGGTTAAACGAGTAGATTACCAGGGTAGATTACCAGCGTCGGTGGGTCATCACGGCGTGTGTGCTTAGCTATCGAGGTGTGGGCGTACGTTGCGTGATGCGTAACATGGGCCGGAAACCGGTCCACATTGTTGGCTCATCCGGGTTGGCCTACTATATAAGACAGGCAGATAGGCGATCGTTTCCGGAGAACGACCGGGATGGGATCGGAGAAGATCGAAAGGGAGGTAGTGCGAATGAGCGTCGACACAAGCACGGCAATCCTGGAAAGGCGGTCGATCCGCAGATACAAGCCGGACCAGGTGCCGGACGACCTGTTGCGGGAGATCCTGGCCGAAGCCAGATGGGCACCTTCGGCCGTCAACACTCAGTCTACCTTTGTGTATGCGCTTTCAGGGGAGCCTCTGCAGAAGTTCAAGGCGGAGTTGAGGGGATGCGCGGAGTCGGAGGCGAAGCCCAATCCGGACATCCTGCCCGGGGATGTGCCGCCGGAGCACGCAACCAGGCGGCAGGATCTCTTCAAGGCCCGGACGACGTTCGTGGCGGCCGAAGAAGCGAAGATGGGCATCAAGCCCCCGGATGAGCCCATCAATCCCATGGTTGCGGGAGCCGCCATTTTCGAAGCACCGACGGTCCTGGTGTTGACTTTTGACGCAAGCATGTCGGAGGGTTACGGTTGCTTTGATGCCGGGCTGTTCACGATGTGTATCGCTCTGTCGGCTCACGCCCGCGGTCTGGGGACCTGCATCACGAGCTCGAATGTGCGCTTCCCCGATTTGCTGAGAAAGGTGATCCCGGGAGCCGAAAAGCAGAAGATCGTGGCGGCCATCGCCCTCGGCTATCCTGACTGGGAGATGCCTGTCAACCGCTTCCCGCGGGCACGCATACCGGTGGATGATTTCCTGACGTTCGTGCGCTAGGATCTTTTAGCATGTGGCCGGGCCGCGGCCCGGTAGATCGGTCGATTCGGCCATCCACCGCACGATCCTCCGCAAGGTGGGTTATGCGGTGGATGGCGTGTGCTACAAACCCGCCCGGCATCACCATTCGAGGTCATCAATCGGAAGCAGAGGGTGCGACTGCTCGCGGCGCTCCAGGGCTAGATCCAATACAGCCATGAAGTAGTCGTCGCCGGAGCGCATTCGCCGGTAGGCGGCGAGTAGCCCCTCCCACGTAATGATGGGACAGTCGTCTTCATCTAAGTCAATGGCAGTGGAACCGATGGTGGTGGCGTAAGCGGCTGGAAGTAGTGCGGCGTGGTGCACCGAGTCGATCTGTAACTGCTCGCGGAGGTAATCCAACTGAACCCGTTGCGACTGAAGTCGCCGCACCAGCGTCTCCAGCGGTGGTTGGTGGTAGAACAGGGCGGCGATGGCGACCAGGACGGTCCTGTCGCCGGTGGCCAAAATCATGAGCTTCGGCTGAACTTCAGTGTTGGGTGGGTCGGGAAAGCGCGTTTCCGTGCGTCGACCGGCGATCGAATCAACGAGGCTGTACTCGGTAAAGAACTGGATGTTCGTGGTGTAGGGGTTGGCGTCGATGTGGGGCAACTCGCACCCGGGGATGAGCCGGGTCAGCACCCCAAGCTCCCGGAAGTCGTGGGCACAGACGATCATGGGAAGGACCGTGTGTGTGTAGAAACGCTCCTGGCGGCTAAGGGGTAACCCGGTCCGCATGAGGTCTGTAAGTGACATGATTCCTCCTCGTGGTCGGCGTGACATATCTCCGTTCGGCCTACAATATGACACCAGACACACGTGAACACACCGTCACCGTTCTGCACACACGCGGCGACGGCGGCGCGAAGGCGAAAGAACAGGACCGCTGCGTGCGGAGCCCCTGAGAGGACGATCTCGCTGCCGACTCTGGAGAATCGCCGGTCTATCCGCTGGGTAGGCTGCTGAAAAACGAAACCCCGGCCGCCAGAACACACTGAGCGGCACGATAGTACGTCATCGGTACGTCATCGGTATTCGCCTAGAACCACATTGTGGCTCCGGCATCGAGCACCAGGTCGTTGAGGGTGGCCGCGCCTACTACCATCACACCCTCGATGAATTCAACTGATTCTCGACCGAGCATCTGCTTGGAGGTTTCGCAGGCCAGTATGGGGATGCCCATGGTTATGGTCTTGTCGAGCATCTCGCGCATGGTAGGGAAGGAGCCAAGCTGCACTTTCTCGGCCTCTCCGGGTAACAAATTGAACAGTCCCATTCCGAGATAGTACAGCGTGGGGTCGAGGTCCATGGCCTTGGCGGCCTGGGCGAGGACCAGAGGGGAGTACTGCCGCGTCGGGTCGTTGCTGGTCTGTACATAGAGGATGGTATTCGCATTTTTCACGTCTTACCTCCTAGTGGGCTGCTGAAAAACGAAACCCCGGCCCTCTGTAAGGATGACCTCGTGACCGGCCCACTTGGTGAACCGAGTTGGATCTTCTTCGGCAGCAGGGTTGACCGCCTAATACTCTGACGGTGTTGCCGATACCGACAGAATCCATGATCTCGCGTGTTTGGAAAAGCGGCTTCGGATAGAACAGACCAACGCAGTCCAGGGGCTGGAGGACTGGTGGGGGACTATAGCCGTCCTTACTCAACAAATCATGCTCCCGGTTCGGCCGGCTGTCAAGCACGCCCTCAGGTCGGATTCCAGCATCTTTTCGCAGACGGCGTCTGTCTCGTGTACCATTTAGTTGACGGATCCATTCAGGAGGCGATGATGGACTGGGCAGATAGGCTGGCCGAACAACGGATCCTGGAAGCAGAGCGTGAGGGAGTGTTCGATAACCTACCAGGAGAGGGCAAACCGCTACCCGAAGATCCGTTCGCTGCGTTACCCGATGAGATTCGTATGGCGGCCCGAGTGCTGGCTATGTGCGGGTGTGCTCCTCAGGAGGTGGGGCTCCTGCGCACATTGAACGAAGCCCGGCGGCATCTGGACGATGCACAGACGGCTGAAGAGAGGGCGCAGAGGATGCGCGAGTTCTGCGATGCGGAACTGCATTACAACGTGGCTATGGATCGTCATCGGATGATGGTCCGCAAAGGCCGCGGACCGTTCTGTAGCAACCGGTCGCGGACCATCAGTCCATGGTGATGTTCCGGGCCGGGCACCGTCTCAACATCTGGGCGTCAGGAGGCCGGAATGTTGATATCTTGCTTAGGCCGGTCGTGACTGAGAGAATGTAAGACAGCAGAATTCAAAGCCGACAGGGAGGAATTCCATGGCAAAGGTACCGGATCAGTCTTGGAACAAGGCCAAATGCATCTGCGCTATCACGGATTGCCCGACGTATCCGGGCGAGGGTGATTTCTTCTGCGCTAGGGGCAAGGCCGTCGGGTGGAAACCCGAGAGGGTGGGCTGTAAGTGTGTCGACTGCGAGGTCTTCAAGGAGTTCAACCCCGGGGACGGCTACTTCTGCGCTACCGGCAAGCGCAATCTCAGTTGACATATTCCTTGTTGCCGGCATGACCCGCATCGGGGCATGCCGGCCGGCGGAGCGGTTTGAGTTCTGAATGCACCGCGAAGTAGGAGATAAACACTTAGGAGAGGGAGCTGGCGCTCCCTCTCCTTTTTTACAGGCGCATGCCTGTTGACTCCGTTTGAGGATTGCTAACATGGATATAGATGTTGGTACTCATGAGGGAGCGTGATCAGAGGCGATGTGCATGTTTGTAAAGCCGTCGAACCGCCCGGGTCGTGTACGGCTAGGGGTGCTCTCCGTATTGTTCAGCGCGCTCCTTCTTGTGGCTGTGTTGGTGCCGGCCTCGACTGCGGAGGCACGGATGTTCACCGACGTGGGGCCGGACGATTGGTTCCGTGAGGCGGTGGAAACCTTGAAGGTCCAAGGGGCCATCGGAGGATATGCAGACGGCACGTTCCGGCCGTATGCATCCGTCACACGTGCTCAATTTGCGGTTATGGTGGCCGGTGTGCTGCACCTGGAGCCCGGCGACGGTTCTGTCTTCAACGACGTGTCGGCCGGCGACTGGTTTGCGGGAGCGGTGGGTGCTCTGCGGCGGATAGGCGTGGTCCAGGGCAACTCGGGATCATACCTGCCGGGCAATGAGATATCTCGCCAGCAGGCGGCCAGTCTGACTGTGCGGGCGCTCGCGTATCGCCTATCTCTGGAGGCCGGTGCACAGGTGGCCGGTCCGACTGCGACTGATGGTTCTGGAGGGCAGGCTCGGCCGGCCGTGGTCTTGATGACCGACTCGGCTCAGGCTGCCGCGTGGCTGCAGGGTTTTAAGGACCGGGGTTCCATCGCAGCGGCCCACACGCTGTCTGTGGCCAACGCCTACCGTCTGAGGGTGATGTCGGGATCCACTGACCAACGTTTTTATCCCCTGCGCAATCTCACTCGGGCTCAGGCCGCGGGCGTTCTCTACAGAGCGCTCCTGTCGCCCTTGACGATGCGCACAGAACCCCCCGCCCGAGTGGAGGCGGATCCCACCTATGCGACCCTCAAGCAGGGGGATAGTGGACCGGCTGTGACGTGGCTGCAGCGTAGACTGGCCGAGCTTCGTTACCGGCCCGGGGCGGTTGACGGTGTCTTCGGCTCCGAAACGAGTCAAGCCGTCATGGCCTTCCAGAAGGTGGAGGGCCTTAGCCGAACCGGCGTTGCTTCGACTACCATGCAGCGTCGATTGGCCGTGGCGAACACCCCTTCGCCCCGCAAAGTCGTGAGAGGGACGAGGGTGGAGGTCGATCTATCGCGGCAGGTGTTGTTCTTGGTCGAAGCCGGCCGGGTCAAGTCGATCATTCCCATAGCCAGCGGCAGAGAGAGCACGAGGACGCCTACCGGGACCTTCTCTATCCAGCGGAAGCTTCCCTATTGGCGACAAAGCAATCTGGGGATGTTGTATAAGCCGGCCTATTTCTATAGGGGCTATGCCATCCATGGCGCCCATTCCGTGCCTGCTCATCCTGCCAGTCATGGGTGCGTGCGTGTGCATGTCGCGACGATGGATTGGCTCTACCCGTTGTTGCCCATCGGTACCCGAGTCGACATCTACAACTAGAAGCCTGTTTGCGTGTGCTGGTGGCGACGTGTCATATTTCAGCAGCCTTCTGAGACGTGTCCATCCGATTCAGCGCTTCGGTCGGCCTTGCCATGAGACCAGGGTCGTTGTATCATGACCACCCTGCCGGGCGCTTAGCTCAGGGGGAGAGCGCTTCCTTGACGCGGAAGAGGCCACAGGTTCAAATCCTGTAGCGCCCACTGTTTATCTATGGCATTCCACACTTTTCTTGCGAGGCCTCATGAAGGTACTGCTCCCGGATGGATCCAGCGTGGTCATGCCCGAGGGGGCGGCCGCCATCGATGTTGCTCAGCACATTGGTCCCCGGCTGGCTAAAGATGCATTGGCCGCCAAAGTCGGTGACGAAGTGGTGGATCTTACAACTCCGCTCAACGAGGGTGATCATGTAGCCATCATCACCGCTTCCTCCCCCGAAGGTCTGGATATCATGCGCCACTCTGCCGCACACGTGCTGGCCGAGGCGGCTTTGAACCTGTTTCCAGACACGAAGGTCGCTATCGGCCCGGCTATCAAGGACGGTTTTTACTACGACTTCGAGTTTTCTCAGCCCGTGGGGGATGACGATCTTGCCACCATCGTCGCGGAGATGGACCGTCTTATCGGCGCCCGCCGGCCGTTCCGGCGGCGTGAGGTGGGTCGGGATGAGGCTGCAGAGTTGTTCCGTGACGAGCCGTACAAGCTCGAACTGATCCGCGATCTACCCGAAGACGCCATCATCAGCATCTACCAACAGGGGTCGTTTCTCGATCTGTGCCGGGGCCCGCACGTACCTGATACGGGCCGGATCGGCGCCGTGGCTCTTCTCTCCGTGGCCGGGGCGTATTGGAGAGGCAAGAGCGAGAACCCCATGCTCACGCGTATCTATGGCACCGCCTTCCCATCCAAGAAGGAATTGCGGGAGCACCTGGACCGCTTGGAGATGGCCCGCCAGCGTGATCACCGCCGTCTGGGCCGCGAACTGGGACTCTTCAGTTTTCACAATGAGGGGCCTGGTTTCCCATTCTTCCATCCCCGGGGGATGCGGGTGATCAATGCGCTCCTCGACTACTGGCGCCGGGAGCATATCCGTGCCGGCTATGAGGAGACGAAGACGCCCATCATGCTGGAGCGCACGCTGTGGGAGCGGTCGGGCCATTGGGATAACTACAAGGACAACATGTACTTCACGGTCATCGACGACGTCGACTTCGCGGTGAAGCCCATGAATTGCCCGGGGGGCACGCTCATCTACAAGAGCGAGCAGCACTCCTATCGTGATTTTCCTCTACGCATGGCTGAGCTGGGACAGGTTCACAGACATGAGATGTCGGGCGTGCTGCACGGCCTGTTTCGAGTCCGTCTCTTCACTCAGGATGATGCCCACATCTATTGTCTGCCCGAACAGGTGGAAGATGAAGTACTTGGGGTCATCGATTTGGTTCGCAAGATGTACAAGACCTTCGGTTTCGAGCAGGTGCATGTGGAGTTGTCCACGCGCCCGGAGAAGTCGATCGGCAGCGATGAGATGTGGCAGACGGCGGAGAATGCGCTCACCAATGCACTCGAACGGGCGGAATTGCCCTACGTGCTCAACCCAGGAGATGGGGCCTTCTATGGACCCAAGATAGATTTCCACATTGAGGATGTGATGGGGAGGACCTGGCAGTGTGCCACCTGCCAGGTTGACTTCGCCATGCCTGAGCGGCTCGATTTAGATTACGTGGGGGAAGACAACCAGCGCCACCGTCCCGTGATGATCCACCGCACGGTGCTGGGGAGCATCGAGCGCTTCCTCGCCATCTTGCTGGAGCACTATGGGGGAGCTCTACCTGCCTGGCTTGCGCCTGTACAGGTGGGGATCGTCCCGGTTGCCGACCGTCACGCGGATTATGCCGACGAAGTGAAAACGGTCCTGCAGGCCGCAGGTCTGCGCGTAGAGGTCGACTTCCGCCCCGAGTCGGTGTCCAAGAAGATCCGCGACGGTGAGGTACAAAAAATACCGTACTTGTTGGTCGTGGGAGATCGTGAAGTCGAGCAGTGCTCCGTTACCCTGCGTATACGCGGGCAGAAGGAGACCGTCTCCTTGGCATTGGAAGTCGCGCGGGATGACCTTATGGCCAAGGCTGCCGTCCCCGCATCTTGAGACACGGCTCAGGTTAGGATATACTCCCGCGTCGCATAAAGAGGAAGCCACCCTTCCCACCTCGCGCCCTCAGGGTGTTGAGGTCCAGCCATAGAGAGACTGCGGCCTCTGCTGAGGTCCGATAGTTGTTGGGAAAGCGGTGGCTGCACCGCTTTTTACGTATTGAGAGATTTATCCGGCCTCGCCGGGGGAGGTGTAGGGCAACATAGCCGACATGGTGCGCATCAATGAGAAGATCCGCGCAGACCAGGTCCGTTTGATCGGGCCGAATGGAGAACAGGTGGGGATCGTGAGTGTGTCCGAGGCGTTGAATTACGCCGATAGGCTCAATCTTGATCTCGTAGAGGTGGCTCCCATGGCCACTCCGCCGGTCTGCAAGGTGATGGATTATGGGAAGTACCGGTACGAGCAAGAGCAGAAGGCCAAGGAAGCTCGGAAACGTCAGACCACCATCAGCATTAAAGAAATAAAGCTCAGGCCGAAGATCGATGATCACGACTTCGACACCAAGAAGGGGCACGTCGAGCGCTTCCTGAAAAAGGGAGACAAGGTAAAAGTCACCATCATGTTCCGAGGACGGGAACTGGTCCATCCACACCTGGGAGAACGCCTTCTGCGGCGGATGGCCGACGAACTCGTCGATATCGGCGAGGTCGAATCGGAGCCCAATCTCGATGGCCGGAACATGGTGATGATGATGGCGCCTAAGCGCTAAAGCCACGAGATAGTGCGAAGGAGCCGTTGTCGCGGAGGTTCCGTAGTCGACATGGACCCCGTAGCCGCCCGCACGTGATGAAGGGAAGAAACATGGCAAAGATGAAGACGCACAGAGGAAGCAAGAAGCGGATCAAAGTCACAGGTACGGGCAAGCTCATGAAGAAGCGTGCCTTCGGCGGCCATCTGCTCACAAAGAAGACGGCCGGCCGGAAGCGCAAGATCCGCAAGGTCCAAAGTGTCGATGCCAGCAACGTGGCCACCCTCCGCGATCTTCTGGGCATATAGGAGGAGCCGATCATGGCCAGGGTCAAACGCAGCATAAGCGCTCAGAGGAAGCGTCGGAAGGCTCTTGAGGGGGCTAAGGGGTACTGGGGTCTCAAGAATTCTTCCTATCGTCGCGCCAAGGAACAGCTCATCAAGTCGGGGACCTATGCGTATCGTGACCGCAGGGCACGCAAGCGCGAGTTCCGCCGTCTGTGGATCACACGCATCAATGCCGGAGCCCGGGAGCACGGTCTGAGCTACAACCAGTTTATCCATGGGCTCAAAGAGGCTGAGATCGATATCGATCGTAAGATGTTGGCCGATCTTGCCGTGCGTGAGCCGGAGGTCTTTGCTCAGATAGCCGCTCGAGCCAAAGAAGCGCTCGCAACAGACTGATTTCCGTCGCCGGGTCCCGCTGAGGGGGCAACCGTGATTCGAGACATCGAAGGGCGACAGAACCACAGCGTCAAACTGGCGCGTAAGCTCCAAAGAAAGAAGTACCGGCGCGAACGGGCGCTCATGGTGGTCGAGGGTCTCGACCTGCTCTGCATCGCGGTGGAGGCCGGGGCGGAGATCGGTGATGTGCTGGTGCGCCGTGATGTGTTCCCTCGGGTGCCGGAGGAGTTGCGTTGTCACGCAGAAGCTGGGGCGGTGGACATCGGGCTGTGTACTGAAGAGACGATGAGTTACGCTAGTTCTTTGGGTGGAGCGGCCGATGTGATTTTCACGTGCCGGCAACCGATGTGGAGCCTGAGGGATCTCACTATGGAACACGGGGTCACTGTCTACCTCGAGGCTGTAGGCGATCCGGGGAACGTCGGTACGCTGGTGAGGAGCTGTGTCGGCTTCGGTGCTCTGGGATTGATATCGTCGCCGGGGACGGCCGATCCCTTCTCTCCCAAGGCCATGAGGGCGGGTATGGGGGCGCAGTTCCTCCTGCCGGTGGTCACCGAAGTGGCTCAGGCTGATATCCGGGCACGTCTGGAGAAGGTGACTGCGGCCGCCGGGCGGGTGCCGTATGTCCTGGTGGCCGATCCTCACGAAGGCGTTGACCTCAGGGAGATTCGGTGTCGCGACGGCCTTTTGCTCGTACTGGGCTCAGAGCGACATGGGGTCGGTGGGGAGTGGGCCGCATACGATCGGGTCAGCATTCCACAGGCCCGTTTCGACTCACTCAACGTGGCCATGGCGGGCACTATTCTTCTCTATGAGCTGTCTGGAAGTGGGCTGCCTGGAAGTCGATAAGTGGGGCGGTAGTCGGTCGTCTACGATCGTGTGTTCGGAAGGAGGAGCCATAACAGCGCAAGAAGGCATCTTGGAGCAGATCTCGCGGCCGGACCTGCGGACCATATTCACAGAGGGACTGCAGGCGATCGCTGAGGCCGGCGATTTGGCATCTCTGGAGGCGGTGCGCGTGTGGTGTCTGGGCCGCAAGGCGGATCTCACCCTCCTTCTGCGCTCCATTCCCGAACTACCCGCGGAGGAACGCCCCGAGGTCGGCAGGGTCGGTAACCTCGTCCGTCGCGAGTTGGAGGCCGCGCTGGAGACACAGCGGGCTCGTCTCGAATCGCAGGAATTGGTCGAGGAACTGCGCCGCCAACGTGTGGACATCAGTCTCCCGGGGCGCTCGTTCTCTCTGGGGCACCTCCATCTCGTCAACCGCACCCAACGCGAGATTGAGGACATCTTCATCGGCATGGGGTACGAGGTTGCCGATGGGCCTGAGGTTGAGACCGAATATTATAATTTCGAGGCCCTGAACACCCCCGCCGATCATCCCGCCCGCTCGCTGCACGACACCTTTTTCGTCAACGATAAGGTGGTCCTGCGCACGCAGACCTCGCCGGTGCAGGTGAGGGAGATGGAGAAACGGCGCCCGCCGATCCATGTAATCGTTCCCGGTCGGACGTATCGCCGTGATTCGGATGCCACCCACACCCCGATGTTCCATCAGGTGGAAGGGCTGGTGGTCGACGAACACATCACTTTGGCTGATTTGAAGGGAACTCTGGAGACGTTTGCCCGCGCCATGTTCGGGGCGGAGCGGAAGGTCCGTCTGCGGCCGCACTTCTTCCCCTTTACGGAGCCGTCTGTGGAGGTCGATGTCTCCTGCATGTTGTGTGGGGGAGCGGGGTGTCGCCTCTGCAAACGGAGTGGGTGGTTGGAGATCCTGGGCGCGGGGATGGTGGATCCCAACGTCTTCGGCTTCGTGGACTACGACCCCGAGGTGTATTCCGGCTTTGCCTTCGGTATGGGTATTGAGCGGATCGCCATGCTCAAGTATGGGGTCAGCGATCTTAGGCTCTTCTTTGAGAACGATCTGCGCTTCCTGCGTCAGTTCTGAGCGGAGACATTCATGAAAGCTCCTCTTTCTTGGCTACGAGAGTATGTGACCATCGAATCGTCGGTGGATGAACTCGCTTCGCGCTTGGCCCTCACCGGTACCGAGGTCGAACGCGTATCACAGGTGGGGGTGGCGGCCGAGGACGAAAATCTGAGCCGCTTCGTGGTGGGCAAGGTTTGTGAATGTTCTCGCCACCCCAATGCAGACAGGCTCTCGGTCTGTGTCGTGGATGTGGGCGAGGGCGAGCCGCGCACCATCGTCTGCGGCGCTTCCAACGTGGCGACGGGACAGACCGTAGCCGTGGTGCTCCCTGGTGGCATCATGCCTGACGGGACGCGCATCAAAGAGGCGAAACTACGTGGGGTCACGTCGTCCGGCATGATCATGTCCGAACTCGAGCTCGGTCTGGCCGGCAAGAGTGAGGGCATCATGGTGCTGCCCGACTCGTGGAACGCGGGTGACGGGTTGGCGACACACTTCCCAATATCCGATGACGTGTTGGAGGTCGAAGTGACTCCCAACCGTCCCGATTGCCTGTCCATCCGCGGCTTGGCTCGGGAGATCGCAGCTATCTCAGGGGTCCCCTTCGAAGAGAGGGTCGAGACTGGATATCCCACCGGCGATCGATCGGTGCACGATGACATCGGAGTCGTTGTCGCGGATCCCCACCTGTGCCCACGCTACATGGCTCGAGTCATCCGTGGGGTGCGTGTGGGGCCGTCGCCGTTGTGGCTGAAGGCGCGGATCGCCCATGCGGGTATGAGATCGGTGAACAATGTGGTGGATGTGACGAACTACGTCCTGTGGGCGCTCGGACAGCCTCTGCATGCCTTTGATCTGCGCACCGTGCGCGGAGGACAGATTATCGTGCGCCGCGCCTCTGCGGGAGAGACCATCACCACTTTGGATGATGAAGAGCGCATCCTCACTGAGGACATGCTCGTCATTGCCGACACAGAACGTGCCTTGGTCGTGGCGGGGGTCATGGGGGGGCTCAACAGTGAGGTCACCGATGCGACCACCGATATCCTCCTGGAAGGCGCCACGTTCTTTGGGCCATCCGTTATGCGTACGTCTGCCGCTTTGGGCCTGCGTAGTGAGTCCTCCACCCGGTACGAGAAAGGTCTCGACCCCGAGATGGTCCCGGCGGCGCTCGACATGGCCTGCCGGCTTCTTGTCGATGTGTGCGGGGGAGTGGTGTCCGCCGGTACCGTTGACGAGCGTGCCCCGGCGCGGCCGCGGACCGTTCTTGCTCTTCGGCCGGACCGTGTCGCGCGGACTCTAGGTGTCGCTGTGCCCCCGGATGAGATGAGCGGCATCCTCACCTGCCTGGGGTGTGACGTTGGCGAGTCCGATGATGGTTTCCGAGTTTCGGTCCCCAGCTTCCGTGCCGATCTATCACGAGAGATCGACCTCATAGAGGAGATAGCCCGAATCTATGGACTCGACCGGATCCCCTCGACCCTGCCTGCCCGCCGCTCGGGACGAGGCGGCCTGAATCGGCGCCAGACCGTCCTCCGGCAGATTGAGGACCTCCTCGTAGGTGCGGGTCTGGCCCAGGTCATCACCTATAGTTTCGAGGGTGAGAAGTGGCTCAAGCGTCTGCGCCTGGATCCTGACGATGAGCGGCGTGCAGCCATCGTCATCGCCAACCCGCTCAGCATCGAACAGTCGCGGATGCGCCGGATGTTGCTGCCCGGCCTTCTGGACACGGTGCGGGCCAATCAGGCGGTGCGCGAGTACCAGGTGGCACTTTTTGAGGTGGGCAGGGTCTTCCATCCTGCACAAACCGTGCTGCCTGAGGAGCAGACCAAGGTGGGTATTGTCGTGGCCGGCGAGGGCAGGGCGGATTCTTGGCTGAGTGATGAACAGTCGGTGGACTACTATCACGTCAAGGGGCTGGTAGAGCGCTTGGAGGCCGGTCTGCGCTGCCGCCTACGATACTCCCCGGCGACGGAGCCCTTCCTCCACCCCGGCAAGAGCGCCATTGTCCAGACGGACGACGGTCGATACGTGGGCTGGCTTGGTGAGGTGCACCCTCTCGTTTTGCAGGAGT
Source organism: Thermoleophilia bacterium (assembly GCA_050943595.1). GTDB lineage: Bacteria > Actinomycetota > Thermoleophilia > RBG-16-64-13 > RBG-16-64-13 > JAXGXJ01. Next base: position 28,593 of record JBMNPM010000011.1, read on the forward strand.
ATGATCTGCGTCCCGAGACCGTCGTGGCGGCGGAACTGGATCTGGATGCCTTGGTGGCTGCAGCGTCCCTGGTGCCTGAGTTCGTCGATTTGTTGGCCTATCCGGCGGTCGAGCAGGACCTCGCTTTGGTTGTTGATGCCGATGTGCCGGCTTCGGAGGTTATCGAGCAGATCCGGATTGCCGGAGGGGAGTTGCTCGCGGATGTAGCCGTCTTCGATCTCTATCAGGGGGCCCAGGTGGGCGAAGGCAAGAAGAGCCTGGCGTTACGGCTTAGCTTCCGCTCTCCCGAACGCACGCTGAACGATGCGGAGGTGAACGAGGTGCGGGCCGCGATTCTCTCTGCAGTCGGCGCCACACTGGGGGCTCAGCTGCGCAGTTAACGTCCGTGCGTTTGCTTGCATGTAGGTACATCGCCATGTATAGTTATGCGCCTGTAAAAACGAGATGAAAGGCGCACGCGTGATCACGGCGAGCATAGTGGGGGCGACCGGCTACACGGGCGTTGTTCTGACCGACATCCTTGCCTCCCATCCCGACGTCGTCCTACGCGCACTTACCAGTAAGTCCTATGTGGGGCGACGTGTGGTTGATGTCTTCCCCGGGCTCCGGGTGGAGGGTAGCTACTGTGAGTACTCATCCGAGGTCGTCGCCGGGTCGGATGTGGTCTTCGTATGCTATCCACACGCTCAGGCGCACCCGGTGGTGATTGAGGCTCTAGACCTCGGTTGTCGGGTGATCGATCTGAGCGCGGATTTCAGACTTAAGGATGGAGAAACCTATCCGGTCTGGTATGGATTCACTCATCCGCGCACGGACCTGCTGAGTGAGGCGGTCTTCGGGTTGCCGGAATTGTATCGGGACCAGGTGAAGATGGCACGCTTGGTCGCCAATCCGGGTTGCTACCCGACCGGTATGATCTTGGCGAGTGTCCCGATCGCGAACGAAATGGATTCTTCCGGCCTCATTGTCGACTCGAGCTCTGGTGTCTCGGGTGCCGGACGAGAACCCTCGGCAAAGACCCACTTCTGTAAAGTCCAGGGCGATTTTCGGGCTTACAGTGCGGTTGGGCACCGCCACACACCCGAGATGGTGCAGGAGATCAGTGCTGCTGCCGGGTGGTCGGTGCCTGTTTCGTTCACACCGCACCTGCTCCCGGTCGACAGGGGCATTCTCACCACCCTGTATTTCCGTCCCACGGGCGGTTTTATAGGTGATGCGGCGTGGTTGGGCCGCTATCGTGATTTCTACGCCGGAGAGCCTTTTGTGGAGGTCACTGAGGCCCTGCCCGGCCTCTCGGAGGTGGCCAACACGAACTACTGCCGCCTCACGGTGCGTGAAGACCGTGCGGCGGGGGTGGTGAAGGTGTTCAGTGCCATCGACAATTTGGTAAAGGGCGCGTCCGGACAGGCTGTTCAGAACATGAACTGCATGTTCGGTCTCGATGATCGTATCGGCTTGGAAGGGAAGGCATGAGCGTGGGTGCACGCACGGAACACCCCATACTGGAGTCACCGCTGGGGAGTCGCTTCTTCTCGCTACCGGATGGGGTCCGTCTCATCGAGCCGGCGTCGGGCTCTCCTGGGGTCACCTATCCGGCGGGTTTCCTGGCTAGTGGGATTGCCGTGGGTCTGAAACACAGTGGAAAGCGGGACGTGGGAGTTATCACCGTAGCACCTGCATGGAGGGAGACCGCCGTCTCCGATATGGTGTCGACAAGCAACGCGTTTGCCGCTGCGCCGGTGATCATCACCCGTGAAGAGGCGGATCGCGGCCGGCTGCTGGCTGTGGTGATCAACAGCGGGAACGCCAACGCCTGCACGGGGAGCAACGGCCTTGCCGTCGCTCGTGCCATGCAACGGGCGTGTGCCGACGCTCTGGGCATTCCGGTGCGCAGTACGGCCGTCGGATCGACCGGCATCATCGGCGCACAGTTAGAGACCAGCTTCATGGCCGAGGCGGTTACGAAGGCGGCCGCCGCTGTGCAGGAGAGTGCCGGCGCCGCGTTCAGTCGGGCCATTATGACCACCGACCGCTATGCCAAAGAATGCGCGTTGGAACTCGATCTCCCCAATGGGACCGTCCGTTTGGCAGCCTGTGCGAAGGGTGCCGGCATGATCGCGCCGGCTATGGCCACGATGCTGTGTGTCGTGACCACGGACGCACTTCTGCAGCCCGGCGACGTCGAAGGACTGCTGAGGCCTGCAGTGGACCAGACCTTCAACAAGATCACCGTCGACGGGGAGATGAGTACGAACGACTCCGTGTACTTCCTGGCCAGCGGTGCTTCCGGTGTGCGTCCGTCGGGGGCCGGGAAAGAGCTGTTCGTCTCCGCTCTACAGACCCTACTCCTCAGGCTCTCCTTGATGATGGTGGCCGACGGCGAAGGGGCGACCAAGATTATCAAGGTGACCGTGCGGGGTGCCGACGACGACGCGAGCGCGGCTCTAGTGTGTCGTGCCGTAGCCGGATCGCCGCTGGTGAAGACGGCTATGCATGGTGGTGATCCCAACTGGGGCCGGGTTATCAGTTCAGCCGGGGCCGCCCTGCCGGGGTGTTCCCTTCCCGATGCTCGTTTGTGGCTTTGCGGGGTCCAGGTGGTTGAGAAAAGTGCCGCCCGTGAGATCCCTCGCGAGGAATGGAACCATTTGGTGGCTTCTATGAAGGAGCGGGAGGTCGAGATCGATCTGGATCTCGGCGTGGGCCGGGGGCAGGCGGACCTGTACTTCGCAGATCTGGGCCATGAATACATAACCATCAACGCCGAATATCACACGTAGGGGTGAGCATGCGCGAGGTATATCGTAAGAGAGTGGAAACCCTGCTTGAGTCGCTCCCCTACATCCGTATGTTCAGTGGAAGCATCATGGTTATCAAGTACGGCGGCGCGGCGATGAACTCGGCCGACCTAAAGGATGAGTTCGCTACCGACATCGCCCTGCTGCGGTACGTGGGCATCAAGCCCATCATCGTCCACGGGGGTGGCGCAGAGATCAGCCGGTGGATGCGTAGGCTGGACATGCCGGTTCAGTTTGTGGATGGACTGCGTGTCACCGATGCGGCCACTATGGAGGTGGCCAAGATGGTGCTCGTCGGAAAGGTCAACAAGGAGATCGTGGATCTCATCAACAGTAAGGGTGCGCCGGCAGTGGGTCTTTCGGGCGACGATGGTGTCCTCATCCGCGCCAGACCGCTCGTCAAGCGTGGTCAGGATGGGGCTCCGGTCGATCTAGGTTTGGTTGGGGAGGTGGACGAGATAAACACCGACCTACTCGCGCTGCTCGGTTCGGATTATGTACCGGTGGTGGCCTCCGTAGGAGTGGGGCCTAATGGTAAGACCTACAACATCAATGCCGATACTGTAGCCGGGGCAATCGCAGCCGCTCTGAAGGCGGAAAAGGCCATCTTCCTCACTGACGTAGGCGGTCTGTTGGCCGATCCGCCGGACGAGAGTACGGTCATCTCCGAGTGCACCGCTGCCGACGTTCGTGAACTCATGGAGAGTGGCATGGTATCCCGCGGGATGATCCCCAAGCTGGAGGCGGTCCTGATGGGACTGGAGGGAGGAGCGGCGGCCGCACACATCATTGATGGCCGCATCGCCCACTCTGTGTTGCTCGAAGTCATGACCGATGATGCGGGGCTGGGCACGAAGATCGTTTCCGGACCTGATCGCTTCCGAATCAAGGGGAAAGGTGAGGTCATATGACCGTAAGGCACTTCATAAAGGTGGAGGACCTCAGCGTCCAGGAATTCGAGCATATTCTTGCCACTGCGGCGCTGTGGAAGGCGGGCGAACACGGCACTCCTTTGGCCGGAAAAACAGTGGCGCTCATTTTCGGCAAGCCGTCAACGCGAACACGGGTGTCGTTCACGGTGGGCGTCCATCAGCTGGGAGGCCTGCCTATCTATCTTTCCGAAGAAGATATACAGATGCGCACATCGGAGAGCGTGGAAGATACCGCTCGTGTATTGTCGCGCTTTGTGGACGGCATCGTCATCCGCACTTTCGCCAACCGGGATGTAGAGGATCTGGCGGCGGCGGCGGCGGTGCCCGTGGTGAACGCCCTCACCGATGACGACCATCCCTGTCAGGCCCTGGCAGACATACAGACCCTCAGAGAGCAGTTCGGCGATCTCAGGGGGAGGAAAATCACGTATCTCGGAGACGGCAACAACGTGGCGGCCTCATTGGCTGAGGCTGCGGCTATGGCCGGTATGGATGTGTGTCTGGCCGTTCCGGATGGTTGTGACCTGCCCGGCGCCAAGATGGACTCCATCGCCGCCTTGGCGAGCCGTCTAGGGACAAAAGTGTGGGTGGAGCGTGATCCCGGGGTGGCCGTGCAGGAAGCATCGGCCCTCTATACCGATGTCTGGATCAGCATGGGACAGACAGAGGATTCCGGCAAAGTTGCGTCTCTGCGCTCTTACCAGATCAACACCGCTCTGCTCGGAGCCGCCAGAGCGGACGCCGTCGTTATGCACTGCCTGCCGGCCCACCGGGGAGATGAGATCACCGACGAAGTGATGGACGGACCCCAGTCGGTAGTCTTTGATCAGGCCGAGAACCGTCTACACGCCCAGAAGGCGTTATTGGGCTTCCTCCTGGGGGGTGCCTAGAGGAGTGAATAAGCGGCAGAGACAGCAGGTGATCCGGCGCGTGCTGCGCGAGCAGCCTATCGCCAGTCAGCGGGAGTTGGTCGAAGCTCTGTCCCGCGCCGGCTGCGAAGTGACGCAGGCCACCGTCAGCCGCGATCTCCGGGAGATAGGCCTGCAGAAGGGGCGCGAACCTGACGGCAGAATGCGCTATGTGGTCGTGCCTCGCACGGAGGAACGACCCGACGCGACCGGCGCCTGCGCGAAGATGCTCCGGGATTTCGGGCGCGGGTTGGATACGGCACAGAACCTGTTGGTGCTGCGCTGTGACCCCGGTTCGGCTCCTGGGTTGGGGAGAGTGATAGACGAACTCGACCATGAGGCCATTCTGGGCTGCGTGGCCGGAGACGACACTGTTATCGTGGTGACCAAGGATGCACAGACGGCCGATATCGTGTGCACGTTCCTGAGGGAACTGGGAGGATGACGAACGTGAGTAGAGAGAAGTGCGTGTTGGCCTATTCTGGGGGGCTCGATACCTCAGCCTTGGTGCCTTATATGACCGAGAAGTATGGCTACGACGTCATTGCCCTCCTGGTGGATGTGGGGCACATGAAGGACATAGAGGCCTCACGGCAACGCGCGCTTACCGTCGGGGCCGTAGAATCCGTGGTGGTGGACGCCAAGGCGGAGTTCCTCCGTGAGTACGCCTTCGAAGCCCTCAAGGCCAACGCCCTCTACGAGAACAAGTACCCTCTACACTCCGCGTTGTCCCGGCCCTTGATCGCCAAGAAGATGGTCGAGACCGCGCAGCGATTCGGTGTCAAGACCGTGGCCCACGGTTGCACGGCCAAGGGAAACGATCAGGTTCGTTTCGATGTGTCGGTCCGTTGCCTCGATCCCTCCGTAAAGGTGCTTGGTCCCGCCCGGGAGTGGGGGATGAACCGCCCCGAGATCATCGATTACCTGGCCGCTCGAGATATCGTTTTACCCCTGACCAAAAAGAATCCATACTCTATCGACGCGAACCTTTGGGGTCGCGCTATCGAGTGTGGTGAGCTGGAGGATCTCTGGGCTTCTGCTCCCAACGACGCCTACGCCTTTTCGGTCGATGCCGAGAAGGCTCCTAACGAACCGGTGGAGGTGGTCATCGGGTTCGAGAGCGGCCTACCTGTCTCCCTCGACGGTAAGACGATGGACCCCGTCGAACTGGTGGAGGCCGTGGATGGGGTGGCTGGAGCGAGCGGTTTCGGACGCATCGACATGGTTGAGAACCGCTGTGTGGGCATCAAGAGCCGCGAAGTCTACGAGGCGCCGGCGGCGCTCTCGCTCATCAGAGCACATAGTGAACTGGAGAACCTTACCTTTCCCCGCGAACTCCAACGCTACAAGTACTTCGTGGACCAACGGATGACTGAGCTCATCTACGACGGCCTGTGGTTCAGTCCTCTGGCCGATTGCCTGCGAGCTTTCATCGACGAAAGCCAGAAGTGCGTCAGCGGCGATGTGCGTTTGCGCTACTACAAGGGGACGTGCAGCGTAGTCGGGCGCCGCTCGCCCAACTCGCTTTACGTAGATACTCTGGCCACCTACGGGTCGAGTGATACCTTCAGCCATCAGTCCGCCGTCGGTTTCATCGAACTCTGGGGTCTCCCTACCGAAGTCTGGGCCCGGCGCCACCAGGGTCTGCTCTAGATGGAGGGAGGGTCCAGCAAGGGAACCGGCAAGTTGTGGGGCGGGCGCTTTGCGAGTGAACAGTCGCCGCTGTTCGAACGGCTCAATGCATCGATACCCTTCGATCACGCCTTGGCCCCCTTCGATATAGCCGGGTCGCGGGCTCACGTACGCATGCTGGCGTCGATCGGCGCTCTCAGCGAGGTTGAGCGCGATGAGCTTCTCGTCGCGCTCGACCGGGTCGCCTGCGAGGTGGAGGAGGGTACTTTCACCTGGCACCTCCAGGACGAGGATATCCACATGGCTATTGAGCGGCGCCTGACCGAGATCGCCGGCCCGGTGGCCGGCAAGGTGCATACTGGGCGTAGCCGTAACGATCAAGTGGCCCTCGATCTGCAGCTGTATCTACGGTCCGCGGTTCGTGGCCACCAGGGGCGGCTCGTGTCATTGATGGAGTCCCTCCTCGGTCAGGCCGAAGCCGGAGCTACGCTCATCATGCCCGGCTATACGCACCTGCAACGGGCTCAACCGGTCCTTCTTGCCCACCACCTGCTGGCCTACTTCTTCATGCTGGAACGCGATTGGGATCGATTCGCAGCCTGGGAAGACTCCTCCTGGATGCCACTGGGGGCAGGAGCTCTGGCCGGGGTTAACTATCCGCTCGACAGAGAGATGGTGGCCGAGGAGCTGGGTTTCGCCCGCGCGGCCCCCAATGCTATGGATGCGGTGGCTTCGCGGGACACGGCGTTCGCCTATGTGGCCGCCGCTACCAATTGTGCCCTCAATCTGTCCCGTCTGGCCGAGGAGCTGGTGTTGTGGAGCACGCAGGAGTTCGGCCTGGCCACGCTGCCTGACTCTTGGACGTCGGGATCGAGCATCATGCCGCAGAAACGTAATCCCGACGCTGCGGAGTTGGTGCGGGCCAAGGCGGCCGGCTTTCTCGGCCGCCTGCAGGGTTTGGGCAGTCTGTTGAAGGGGCTGCCGCTCGCCTACAACAAAGACCTGCAGGAGGACAAGCTGTACGTGTTTGCCACCCGTGGTGAGCTCGACCTCTGTCTGGAGGCTATGACGGCCATGATTGCCGGTCTCACATTCGATGCCGAACGCGGTCGCAAGGCGGCCGAAGGGGGCTATGCTCAGGCCACGGATGTAGCCGACTATCTGGTCGAGAAGGGGCTGTCTTTCCGCGAGGCGCATCGGGTGTCGGGGCGGTTGGTCGCTCTTCTTGCCGCGCAGGGTCGTTCGCTGACGGAGGCGACCCCGGCCGAACTGCAGGGACTCAGTCCCTTATTTGACGATGATTACTATGAGGTAGTCAGGCTGGACCGCGTGCTGGCCGGCAAAGTCTCCCCGGGGGGCACGGCTCCCCAACGGGTGGCTGAGCAGCTGGCAGTTGCCCGGGCTTCGTTGGATCGCGTGGCGGCCGGGTGGTAGACATATAAGCATCGATGATGATACAGCCTACTAATACCGAGTGGGATTTGCCTGCAGGTGACCCTGTACCGGCGCAGTTCTTCGCGCGCCCCTCCGACGTGGTGGCTCCCGATCTCGTGGGCAAAATCCTGTGGCGTGTGGGTGTGGGAGGTGGCCGCCTGACTGAGGTGGAGGCCTATCTGCCCGTCGACGATCCGGCCTGTCATGCCTCTCGAGGGCCGACCCGTCGAAATCAAGCCATGTTTGGTCCCCCCGGCTCTCTTTATCTCTACTTGAGCTATGGCGTGCACGTACTGCTAAACCTGGTGTGCGATCGCGAGTCGCTGGGGTCGGCTGTGCTGGTGCGTTCCTTCGAGCCGCTGGGTGATACATCCAGGCTCAGATTCAACAGGGAGGGGACGGGTAGTCGCCCGCGGGCGGAGCAACAGCGTCCGGCAATGGGTTGGCTGTCCTGCGGACCCGGGCGGGTGGGGCAGGCCCTCGGTCTGGGGCTCGATCTCAATGGGCTGTTTTTAGGGCAAGATTCCGGTCTTTACGTTATTGATGATGGGTGGACTTCTCCCCTCGCGGTAGGTACTCGAGTAGGCATAACCAAGGGTGACACCTTGCCGTTGCGGTTCTTCGCAGCGGACAGCGTGTTCGTGACACGACGGCGACAGTCCCGTGGAGGCCTGGAAGTTTCACGCGGGTGAGTCGCATTTGAGGTCTGAGCCCTACACACACGGAGTGTGGAGTGCGGCGGGAGTGCGGCGGAGGAGCGACGCGATGGCCTGACGCGGCGGGGCATCCTCTTCAGTAGCCGGTCAGGATGTGGGCGTGTTGTGAGGGGTTGATTTGCTCCTGGATCTGCCGGGAGTCGATGTGGTCCTGGATGTGGATGTTTCGGGAGTGTCGGCTCCTGAGCTGATGGTGAGGCCGATAGTGCTCCCCTGAGCGATCTGGGTTCCTGCGGTCACATCCTGGGCAATCACCAATCCGGCCGGGCTATCATCCGTCGCCTCTGTGAGTTTAGCCTTAAGTCCCGCTTCTCTCAGCGCCGCCACAGCTGCGCTCCCGTCCAAGCCGATCAGGTTGGGTACGGTGGCGGTTGTTGTTGGTCGGTCGGCCTGGGCAGATACTGTGAGGGACACCGTCGTTCCCCGGAGATGCCCGCTGTCAGGCCCGGGATTCTGTCTGAGCACGGTACCGGCGATCTCCTTTGAGGATGTGTCTTCGTCTACAGAGACATCGAACCCGGCCTGGCGGAGGACGGTCTTGGCATCGGCGAGCTTCATACCCACTACGTCGGGCACAGGCGTTTGTCGTTCGTCGGGAGTCTCCTCACGGGTGTGGAGGTTGCACGTCTCGGTAGGCACGCTGTCCTCGGCGAAGCGGACCTTGATGATCTTCGGACAGGCGTCCGTGGGCAGGAGGCGTGACTCACTACACACTTCGACTGTCTTCCATCCGTCCGAGGATTGTGGGGCGAAAGTGGACACTGGTAGGTCCTTGACCGCCTCCTTCATGTAGGCGGACCAGATCTGCGCCGGCAGCGAGCCGCCGGTCACCTTGATGCCGTGCACGTCGGTCATAGGCTTCTGCCCGCCTGGATAGCCGACCCACACGGCCGTCACGATGTCGGGTGTGTAACCCACGAACCAGGCATCCGCATAGTTCTGGGTGGTGCCCGTCTTGCCTGCAGCCGGCCGGCCTATATCGGCTGCTGTACCGGTGCCTTCGCTGATGACCGTCTCTAGACACTGCGTGGCCAATGCTGCCGTATTCTCGTCCAGTACGCGAGACTTCACCACTTCGTTCACTGCCAGCACTTGGCCGTCGGCGTCCGCGACCCGCACGATTGTGACCGGCAGCGATGTTCCTTCCGAAGTGAAGGAAGTCGACGACGAGAGGCGTTCTCCTCCGGTGGCCAGGGTGGCATAGGCCATTGCCATCTCGAGTGGGCTCACGCCCGTCGTCAACCCACCCAGTGCGATGGCCGGGTTGGGGTTCTTGCCCAGCGAGGTCTGGATGCCCATGTCGTACGCGGTTTGCGCGACGCTGTCCGCACCCAGTTCCATGATCAGACGCGCATATACGCCGTTAGAGGATGTAGCTGTGGCTTTGGTCAACGACATAAGACCCTTATCCGCCGACGAGACTTTCCATTTGCCGCTGGGAAGCGTGACGGTCAGGGGTCCGGATTCGTAGCGCGCATAAGGAGTGATGCCTTGCTTAAGTGCAGTTACCAGCACGAAGGGCTTGAAGGCCGACCCCGGCTGGCGTCTACCCTGGGTGGCCAGGTTGAATTGGGACACTGAGAAGTCCGAGCCTCCGACCATGGCCAGCAGGCGTCCGGTGTGGACGTCTATGGACACGAGGGCCGCAGAAGGATCACCGGGCTGATCGAGAACATCGGCCACCGCCGCCTCGGCCTGTTTCTGAAGAGCCAGATCTATGCTCACGCGTACTTCCAGGCCTCCTTCCAGTACAGTTGAGGAGCCATAGCGGGTCACCAATTGTTCGCGTACCATTTCCACCCAATAGGGGAAGTCGCCCCCTCCGTCATTGGCCTTCTCCACGAGGCCCAGCGGTTCATCCAAGGCGCCTTGCAGTTGTGCGCTGGTGATGTAATGCTGCTGATACATGCGATTCAATACCAGGTCTCTTCGCTGGAGTGCCTTGTCTGGATCGCGTCGGGGGGAATAGGCGGAAGGGGCTTTGGGAAGTCCGGCTAAGAGCGCAGCCTGGCCGAGAGAGAGTTCTATCGCATGCACACCGTAATACTCTTTGGCAGCCGCTTCGATCCCGTACGCACCTGATCCGAAATAGATGATGTTCAGATACTCGCTCAGTATCTTCTGCTTCGACCACTGTTTCTCGAGCTGATACGCTAAAACAGCTTCGCGCAACTTGCGATCCATGGTCTTTTCATCGGTTATGTAGGCGTTCTTGATGTACTGCTGGGTGATGGTCGATCCACCTTGCACAATGTCCTTGCTGCGGATGTTGGCCCAGGCGGCGCGGAGGATGCCTCGGAAGTCGACACCCTGGTGCACGTAGAAACGCTCATCCTCGATTGCTACGATGGCGTCTCGCATGATTTGGGGAATCTCATCGGGGTTGAGGATTTGACGGTTCTCGACTCCATGGAGTTCGGCGAGGAGGGTGGGGGAGTCCGCGTCGTCAAAGATCCGCGTGGTCTCTGAGGATCCCCGGGCGCTGGCCAGGTCCACACTGGGGGCGGAGTGATCGATGGATACGTAGAAACCCGCCAATGCGGAAAGCGCGGCTACTATAATGAGCAAGAAGCCGAACAGCGTGCCCTTCACCAGCCGGCGGAGGTAGCGCTTGTGGACTTTGTTCGCTGGGTCAGGGTGCCTGGACATGGGACAAGATGTTACACCAGCGCGGGCTCGGCCATGATATCCTCCCGCGCTGGAGGTGTCCGATGAGTTCAGATTTGCCCCGAGACGTGCCGGCCGAGGTACATGCACAGCTGGATGAATTGCTACTGGGTAGCGTGGATGCGCTTCCTGCTGACGGGTTGCAGCAGCAACTTATTCGCGCCCGAGCAGAAAACAGACCTTTACGTGTGAAGCTCGGTGTGGATCCTACCGCTCCGGATATCCATCTGGGACATACCGTCGTATTGCGCAAGCTGGCTCAATTTCAATCTTTCGGTCACCAGGCTGTACTGATAATCGGCGATTTTACGGCTAAAGTGGGCGATCCCACAGGTCGCTCCAAGTTGCGCCCGCGCCTCTCCGACGATGAAATCAGCGCGAACGCGGTCACCTATATTGAGCAGGCGGCTAAGGTGCTCGACATGGACACAGTCGAACTGGTGCGTAACAGCGACTGGTTGGGGGCGCTGAAGATGGACGAACTGCTCACGCTCACGGCCACCGTGACGGTCGCCCGCATGCTCGAGAGGGACGATTTCTTGCGTCGCTATCGGGCCAACGAGGCTATATCCATGCTTGAGTTCATGTACCCGCTACTGCAGGGCTATGACAGCGTGGTTGTCCGGGCGGACGTGGAGTTGGGCGGCACCGATCAGAAGTTCAACCTCCTTATGGGCAGGAACATCATGGAGGCTTACGGTGTGCCACCCCAGAGCATCCTCACGGTGCCTCTGTTGGCTGGCACCGACGGCGTGCAGAAGATGTCGAAGTCCTACGGCAACTATATCGGGGTGAACGATGCGCCGAACGATATGTTCGGGAAGGTGATGTCCATACCCGACGATCTCATGGCAACGTATTTCGGCCTGCTCACCGACATCGGCTGGCGGGAGCTGCAGGCCGTGGAACGAGGGATCGCCGACGGCAGTTACCATCCGGCGCAGGCGAAAAGGGACCTGGCCGAGAGACTGGTGACCCTCTATCACTCTGCAGAGGCGGGGGCGGCCGCACGCACGTACTTCGACCGGGTGTTCAAGGAGAAGGATCGTCCCACCACAATCCCGGAGGCCGCCCTACCGGATACGGCTGTCCGCGACGGTATGGTGTGGCTTCCCCGCTTGTTGACCGAGCTTGGTCTGGCGACCTCGAACGGGGAGGCACGGCGACTGGTGGCGCAGAGGGGAGTGAAACTCGACGATGCAGTACTGGAGGATCCGGGTGAGGAGTTCGACCCAGCGTCGCTCCGGGGAGCGGTGCTACAGGTAGGCAAACGCAAGTTCTTGCGTATCACGTAGCCTTGCGTATCACGTAGCCGTATCACGTAGCCTTTTCTCCTCTAATAATACCGACTCCCAGAGTGGTCCTCTTTGGACAGGGTGAGACGGCCCGGCCCCATGTGCCGTCTGAGGGTTCTCAAGTAGCATCCTTCCTTCGCACTCCGTTCCCTACTATGTCCTAAGCGGCTGCTGAGAATGAAACCCGGCTACCTCGCTAAGCAGCACGACAATGCGTCATCGGTCGCGAATAGCGCTGCTATTCGCGACCCCTCTATCCTTCTCTCGCACGTGTTGATCGCATTCTGACGGTGAGTCATATTTCAGCAGCCTTTTGGTCAGTCGTACGTGTTGCCCCACCCAGGGGACATCGGATCAAGGTTAAGTGGTCTTATCTCAGTCTCAGCACTCATCTCAGTACCCGCTTGATCCAGCCTCCATCTTTGGTTGTATGGGCTTCCCGGCAGCGGGGAATATTCTTATTTAACGGCGGCATACTCGGGAAGGAGGGGTGGACTACATGAAGATGAATATGAAGAGTGCGGAGGTGCTGCAGGGTGAGATGGTGCTGCGGGGGACTAAAAGGCTGCCGAGCAGGCGTCAGGGGTGGAGTAGCAGGTCGGCCGGAGTGGTGGTTGTGCTGTTGTGCGTGGTGATTCTTTTCTCTGTCACGGGGTGTGGCGGAGAGGGAAATTCCCGAGAATCTTCTTCCACTTCCTCCGTGAACGTCTCGACCGCGTCCACTCACGGCCGGTCCACTCAGTCAACGAACGTACGCGCGCTCGATCGTGAGATCCAGGCGGCTTTTGAGGAGATGGCATCCGCTCTAGCACCCCTGCATGTATACGCACCTTCACAGTTGCCCGCGGACACCCATCCGGCCGACACTTGGTGGCCGGTGTTGCAGGTGGTGGAACCAGGCCTGTACCAGGGACCCGACAGGCCGAACCCGCATATGTCACAAGACCCGACCGAACCCAGCGCCGAGATGATTCTAAATACGGAGGACGGCTGGCTGCTCTTTCTGGAGAACTTCCGTGGGGATCTCGGTGACGCAGAAGGAGAGGTCGTGGGGAGCATCGCTGGGAATACCGCCGTGCGTCATCGACTGGACGGAGGTGTCCTTGTGCAATGGAGCGATGCCGGAAGATGGTACGGCGTATTCGGCCGTGGGGTTCCAGAGGAAACTGTGGTTGACGTGGCTCTGGGTATGGGCGTTTTTAGCCCTCCGGCTCGTGATTGAATGGATCCGCGTGGAGGGATTGACAGAAGAGGGTCGATGGGATTACACTTTCTTTTCCAAATGATGCGGTCACACGTTGATAGCAGACACGGTCAGTTCGGAGCGCATGGGTAGTCTGGAGTAAGATACCGTCGCTTCACGAAGCCGCCTGTGTATTGAGTAGGGTGGCTTCTTCATTTGGAGGGAAGGTTTGTCGTGCAGAAGCACAACCCCGACCGGATGCCCGTGCCGGGCCGGAAATGCATCAGGCAGATGGTTGACTATGCCGGGCAGGGGTGTTATTCTTCTCGGCCGCGCCTAAGAGCGCAGAGGTCTTTGAAAACTGAACAGCGTTGTCGGATCGGACTTTTTATGTAGTCCGGTCTGCCAGCAACGAATCATGCGGGGATGTCATCTTCTAAGAATGGATGGCAGTCCTCGACCCCGTCCACAACCGGACCTACCGGTTGTGAGACACATACTTTGAGAGCTAAGTGAGCTCTCCACAAAGTCAGATCCGGACTTCGGTCCGATCACAATACTTCACGGAGAGTTTGATCCTGGCTCAGGACAAACGCTGGCGGCGTGCATAACACATGCAAGTCGAGCGAGAAAAGAGCTTCGGCTCTGAGTACAGCGGCGAACGGGTGAGTAACACGTGGGCAACCTGCCTCAAGGACTGGGATAACGTCGAGAAATCGGCGCTAATACCGGACGATGTCGTCCTGCATAAGCAGGCCGACCAAAGGGTAGCTTCGGCCTCCGCCTTGAGATGGGCCCGCGTCCTATCAGCTTGTTGGTGAGATAACGGCTCACCAAGGCTACGACGGGTAGCTGGTCTGAGAGGATGATCAGCCACACTGGGACTGAGATACGGCCCAGACTCCTACGGGAGGCAGCAGTGGGGAATCTTGCGCAATGGGCGAAAGCCTGACGCAGCAACGCCGCGTGAGCGAAGAAGGCCTTCGGGTTGTAAAGCTCTGTCAGGGGGAAAGAAGGCACCTGGGTTAATAGCCTAAGGGCTGACGGTACCCCCAAAGGAAGCCACGGCTAACTACGTGCCAGCAGCCGCGGTAATACGTAGGTGGCAAGCGTTGTCCGGAATCATTGGGCGTAAAGAGCGCGTAGGTGGCTTGTCAGGTCTGATGTGAAATCCTGGGGCTCAACCCCAGGCCTGCATCGGAAACCGGCTTGCTAGAGTCTGGGAGAGGAGAGTGGAATTCCTGGTGTAGCGGTGAAATGCGTAGATATCAGGAGGAACACCAGTAGCGAAGGCGGCTCTCTGGAACAGTACTGACGCTGAGGCGCGAAAGCTAGGGTAGCGAACAGGATTAGATACCCTGGTAGTCCTAGCCGTAAACGATGGACACTAGGTGTCGGGGGTGTCGACTCCCTCGGTGCCGAAGCTAACGCATTAAGTGTCCCGCCTGGGGAGTACGGCCGCAAGGCTAAAACTCAAAGGAATTGACGGGGGCCCGCACAAGCAGTGGAGCATGTGGTTTAATTCGACGCAACGCGAAGAACCTTACCTGGGTTTGACATGTACGTGGTAGGAATCGGAAACGTGACCGACCCTTCGGGGAGCGTACACAGGTGGTGCATGGCTGTCGTCAGCTCGTGTCGTGAGATGTTGGGTTAAGTCCCGCAACGAGCGCAACCCCTGTCTTGATGTTGCCATCATTTAGTTGGGGACTCATCGGAGACTGCCGGTGACAAACCGGAGGAAGGTGGGGATGACGTCAAGTCATCATGCCCTTTATGTCCAGGGCTACACACGTGCTACAATGGCCGGTACAACGGGCTGCGATACCGCGAGGTGGAGCGAATCCCTTAAAGCCGGTCTCAGTTCGGATTGGAGTCTGTAACTCGACTCCATGAAGGCGGAATTGCTAGTAATCGCGAATCAGCAACGTCGCGGTGAATACGTTCCCGGGCCTTGTACACACCGCCCGTCACACCACGAAAGCTTGGAACACCCGAAGCCGGTGGCCTAACCCGCAAGGGAGGGAGTCGTCGAAGGTGGGCTGGGTGATTGGGGTGAAGTCGTAACAAGGTAGCCGTACCGGAAGGTGCGGCTGGATCACCTCCTTTCTAGGGATTTGCGGTGACCAACACCGCAGGTCTGTATCCACGGACACTCCGTAGATACAGAAACCTGGAAGCTATGTCGACCTGGTTTCGAGAAGCGTCTGATCGTGCGCTTCCAGGACAACGCTGTTCAGTTTTGAAAGACCGCGCCTGTTGACGCGGTTCTTTTCGTCGGTGGAGCACTGCTCCGCGCGCACCTTGAAATCTGCATAGTGAAAGTAAAGTGGTGTATTTTCTTGTCAAGATACTAAGAGCACACGGTGGATGCCTTGGCACCAGAAGCCGATGAAGGACGTGGACGGCTGCGATAAGCCGCGGTGAGGCGCTGAACAGCCTTCGACCCGCGGATCTCCGAATGGGGAAACCCGGCCAGAGTAATGTCTGGTCATCCCTAGCTGAACACATAGGCTAGGAGAAGGTAAGCGGGCGAACTGACACATCTAAGTAGCCCGAGGAAAGGAAAGAAATATCGACTCCCTGAGTAGCGGCGAGCGAAACGGGATGAGCCCAAACCGTACCTGCGTGATTGCGTGCAGGTGTATCAGGTGCGGTGTTGTAGGGCTGGTTTTGGGTCGGCTGCATCCGATCCGGGAAGTTACAAAAGGTTGATATAGCCGAGCCGGTTGGGATACCGGGCCACAGAGGGTTACGGCCCCGTAGGCGAAATGTTGACCTCTTCCTTAACCAGTTCCTGAGTACTACCGGACACGTGAAATCCGGTAGGAATCTGCGGGGACCACCTCCGCAAGGCTAAGTACTAACTGGTGACCGATAGTGGACTAGTACCGTGAGGGAAAGGTGAAAAGTACCCCGGGAGGGGAGTGAAATAGAACCTGAAACCGTGTGCTTACAAGCGGTCGGAGCGGTCCTTGTGACTGTGACGGCGTGCTTTTTGCATAACGAGCCAGCGAGTTATGGTGTGCGGCAAGGTTAAGCGCGAGCGGAGCCGTAGCGAAAGCGAGTCTGAATAGGGCGTTTAGTCGCATGCTGTAGACCCGAAACCGGGTGAGCTATCCATGGGCAGGGTGAAGCGAGGGTAAGACCTCGTGGAGGCCCGAACCCACCTCGGTTGAAAACGGGGGGGATGACCTGTGGATCGGAGTGAAAGGCTAATCAAACCCGGAGATATCTGGTTCTCGCCGAAATATATTTAGGTATAGCCTCGCGTGTTTACTTTCGGTTGTAGAGCACTGTTTGGGCTAGGGGCCCCCTAAAGGTTACCGACCTCAGATAAACTCCGAAGGCCGTCAGTCAAGAACGCGGGAGTCAGGCTGCGGGGGCTAAGCTCCGTAGCCGAGAGGGAAACAACCCAGACCGTCAGCTAAGGTCCCTAAATTGTGGCTAAGTGGGAAAGGATGTGCGAGTGCACAGACAACCAGGAGGTTGGCTTAGAAGCAGCCATTCCTTGAAAGAGTGCGTAATAGCTCACTGGTCAAGTGTTCATGCGCCGACAATCCAACGGGGCTTAAGTCACATACCGAAGCTACGGGATTGTGCGATTTCGATCGCATGATCGGTAGGCGAGCGTTCCCATGCCGGCGAAGCGACGGCGTAAGCCAGCCGTGGAGGCATGGGAAGTGAGAATGCTGGCATGAGTAACGAAAGGCGAGTGTGAAACTCGCCCGCCGAATACCCAAGGTTTCCTGAGCAATGTTAATCAGCTCAGGGTTAGCCGGGACCTAAGCCGAGGCCGAGAGGCGTAGGCGATGGACAACTGATTAATATTTCAGTGCCACCACCGAGCGTTTGAGCAATGGGGTGACGCGGAAAGGTAAGCGGACCGTGGCGTTGGTCGACCACGGACAAGCGCGTAGGGCGATCTCCAGGAAAATCCGGAGATCATATAAGCCTGAGACGTGATGTCAGCTGGCGTATGCCGGCAAGCCGCCGATCCTCTGCCGCCGAGAAAAACCTCTAGCGAGCTTTGGTGTGTGCCCGTACCAAAACCGACACAGGTGGGTAGGTAGAGAATACCAAGGCGATCGGGAGAACTATGGCTAAGGAACTCGGCAAAATAGTCCCGTAACTTAGGGAGAAGGGACGCCTCGTTAGGGTGACAGAATTGACTTCTCGAGCCCGAGGAGGCCGCAGAGTCTAGGCCCAAACGACTGTTTACCAAAAACACAGGTCTCTGCTAAGTCGTAAGACGATGTATAGGGGCTGACGCCTGCCCGGTGCCGGAAGGTTAAGTGGAGGTGTTAGCGCAAGCAAAGCACTGAAATTAAGCCCCGGTAAACGGCGGCCGTAACTATAACGGTCCTAAGGTAGCGAAATTCCTTGTCGGGTAAGTTCCGACCTGCACGAATGGCGTAACGATTTGGGCACTGTCTCAGCCATAGACCCGGTGAAATTGTAGTATCGGTGAAGATGCCGATTACCCGCGACAAGACGGAAAGACCCCGTGAACCTTTACTGCAGCTTGATATTGGAGCTTGGTGCGCTTTGTCCAGGATAGGTGGGAGGCTGTGAAATGCGGACGCTAGTTCGCAGGGAGCCACCCTTGGGATACCACCCTTAGTGTACTGGGCTTCTAACGGTAGGCCGTGATCCGGCTACCGGACAGTGTCTGGCAGGCAGTTTGACTGGGGCGGTCGCCTCCTAAAATGTAACGGAGGCGCGCAAAGGTTCCCTCAGCACGGTCGGCAATCGTGCGTAGAGTGTAAAGGCATAAGGGAGCTTGACTGCGAGACCAACAAGT
>JBMNPM010000012.1:0-43030 GCA_050943595.1 Thermoleophilia bacterium
GGAGTGACCCTTGAGAACGTGAGCACCAACACCACAATCGCTCCGGCCACCACCACAGCAGCTTCGACCACCACAACTACGGTTGCTCCCACCACCGTGACGACCGTGCCTCAGCAAACACAGGCCATCTGAGACCGCCAATCCGCACTCTGGGTCGCCAGATTTGGGCGGTTGGAGGAGGTGGCCACGCTACATTGGGCAGCCCAAACGAGTTCTTAGGTCGTGTTCCTGCTCATCAGGCTGCCTGCTCTTGCTGGCGTAGTGTAGACTAATAATAGTCGTCCGGGGTTCGGTTCCCCAGACCCTGGTGCCGGCGTCTTCTGTTGTAGAAGTCGAAGTAGGCAGCCAGTTCTCTTCGTGCTTCCGGAATACTCTCGTATGCTTTCAGTGAGAGTCCATGACGCAGGTGAGATAGCAGAAGCCTCTTCTCATAGGCAGATAGGTGATATCCATGCTTCACACCTCGCCCGCTCGGGTGATCTCGCGGCCTCGTAAGAGATAAGGATAGATCTTGTGGCCGGGAGCTGGCTTAGAAAGCTTCTTCTTGGGAAAGAGCAGGGTGATACCCATACGGCGCGCATGAGGGTGACTCCGGTTGATCATCTCTTTGCGCTCGTGCCGATCGTGCGCCCGAGCGCAACAGACAAAAAATCGTTCTCCATAGTGAGCTCACCGATCTTGGCATGTAGTTCGGCAATCTCGATAACAGACTGTTCACCCTTGATGGTTTTTAGAGCCACTTTAGCCTTGAACGCCGACGAGTGATTGCGTCTTGGTCTTCTCGGCATTGTGGGTGCTCCTCCTTGCCGTCCGGCCCGAAGCAGTATGACCTAAGGGGGTGTCCGGTTTTGCTCGGCAAGTTCTTTCCGTGGAGGTTGGCTCTCTCATCCCATCTTCTAGGTAGTTGTGGCTTCCTGTGCCCGAGCTATCCAGAGGAGTGTCGTTGCTTCGGCAAACGCGGTGGGCTCGGTTTTTAGGCGTTCATTGGAGTATGCCTCCTCGATTCTGACCCCTGAGGCGAGATACTCCGCGACGATATCATGGTGATTCTTCAACAGGGCTCGGATATGATCACCAAGGCCTTCGTCGATCCAATGCTGCTGCTGGACATCAAAGCCTCGCTTAAAACGAGGGTTCCGGATGCTCTCCGGTAGTCGTCCCTTTAGGGCCTCGCGAATGATCCACTTGCCTCGGCCATGACGTAGCTTGAGCGTCTCAGGGAGCGCCACGCCCATCTCCATCACACGATAGTCGAGGAAGGGAAGCCGGCTCTCAATGTTGTTGCCCATGGAGTTGCAGTCCTCATAGCGCAGCAGCGTCGGCAGGCTTCCCAACGCGATGTCTGCCACCTGGCGCTCGTACAGCGGTCGCTGTGGGTTGTAGCCTATCTCCAGGCTGCCTTCGGGTAGTCGGAGAGCGGTTCCTAGGCCTGACTGCCTAAGGTAGCGCTGACGATTGCTCCAGGTTTCTGCCCAGATTGATCGCTCGGCGATCACAGTAGGCACGAGCGATAGGAGAAAGCCAAGCGCTTCCGGATACTTCTTCTGTGCCAGCAGACGACGCAGATGGAATACCTGGAACTTGTGATAGCCCATGAAGGCTTCGTCCCCACCCTGGCCGCCGAGTAGTACTTTGAACCCTGCCTTTCGCGCGGCTTGAAAGACTAGATACTGCGCCATCATGCTTCCGCTTATGAAGGGTCCCTCTTGGGCGGCGGTCGTCTCGTCGAACGACTGCACAATCTCGTCAATATCCGGCCAGACGTAAGTGACATTGATGCCGGTCATTCGGCTGAATTCGCAAACAAGCGGCCCTTCAGATTCTTCGCAGTGGGGCTCCCCGAAAGTGAAGCCCTCAAGATGGCCGGAGTGATGCTCTGCCGCGAGAACGGCGATTGTCGACGAGTCCAGGCCCCCGCTCAGCGAGGTGGCGACAGGCACATCGGCGCGAAGACGAAGGCGCACGGCATCTTCTAAGAGGTCTCCGAGCTTTTTTGCCGCCCTACGGATAGATATGCTCGCGAGCGAGTCGGCCATCGCAGTTGTCCGCTCCATGAAGTCATAGTAGGGCTGTAGTGAATAGGAAAGCTCTGTTGCTGTTGCCGCCTCAACGCGAAGAAAATGCCCGGGCCTAAGCGCCTTCATCCCCGTGTACGGGGCAGCGTCGTCGTGCTCCCAAAGGCCGTAGCGCACCCCGTCCGATAGGTACTGCAGATCGGGAGTCAAGCTGAGCTCCACAGCTATAGTGCGCGCGGTAGATGCGAAGTAAAGGTTCTTGTCTTGCGCGACATAGTAGAGTGGCTTCACTCCAAAACGATCGCGTACGAGATAGAAACTCCCGTCGCGGGCATCGAACAGTGCAAAGGCGAACATCCCGTTAAGCCGGGAGATTGCGTCTATTCCCCAGCGCTTAAATGACTCGAGGATGACCTCGGCATCGCTTGTGCTTAAAAAGCGGTGCCCTAGGGACTTGAGTTCCTCCTTTAGCTCGACGTAGTTGTAGATCTCACCATTAAATACTATGCACACCTGCTGGCCCCCATCCCACAAGGGTTGGTTGCCTGCTGGCGAAAGATCGATAATCGATAGGCGATTGTTCCCCATGATCGCTCTGGCTGGTGAGGCTGCGATGGTCGTTACCATTTGGAAGTTGGGCCCGCGAGCGAACTGACGACTGTCAGCGATGCGGCCGACGTGGCGCTCGCAGAGGGCTGAAGAGTCGGTTGTGTACACACCCGAAATGCCGCACATGCCGATCTACCCGTGCACCCACATGAGGAGTCTTTCCCAGGCAGTGAGGACCTTGTTCCAGGCGAAAGCCTCTGCCTTGGTCCGCGCTTGGAGGGACAACTGGGCGGCCAGCCCGGGTTCGGTGAGGACGCGATGGACCGCCGCAGCCATGGCATCCGGATCTCTTCGGGGGACGAGCAGTGCCTCGCGCCCATCATCAACCAGATCTGGTACCCCACCGGCGTCAGTGCTCACTACACACAATCCTGAAGCCATTGCCTCCACAACTGTTACCGGCGCGTTGTCCACGTCGGTGGTGTTTAGGAAGATATCGCCTTGGGTCAGGATTTCTGGGATGCGATCTTTCGGCACGGCGCCTTCTACCCGAACCTTCTCGGTAAGTCCCAAGCGAGCTGCCTCGTTGGATACGTCCTCAGCCGTCAGTCCCCCACGATCTGGTCCGACCATAAGCAGTGTGGCGTCGGGATGCTTAGTGAGCAGCTTCTGAAGCATCTGAAGAGCCAGGAGTGGATTGTAGCAGTCCTCGAAGGCTCTTACCCACACTAGGTGCGGCCCGGCATGGGAAATGGCGCGACTCGCATATCTGTCGAGGTGCAATCCATTGCGGATTACCTGTATGTCGCTACGAACAGGACAGAAGCGCTTCTGTAGAAAGGGGGAGGGTGAAGTTACCGCAGCGGCAGACTGCAGTAGCCACTCGACGCGCTTAGGATGGCGGTCGGCGAAGTCAGGGAGCCCCCCGTCATGCAGCGTTAAAATATATGGACAGCGCAGTATGGTGAGGCTCGTCGCAATGGCTTCGGCCCATAGAAATGCTCGGCCACTGTACACGTCCAGCTGTGCCAACTGGTAGTGTTTTCGTTTGGACCATGTTGTTGCGAGCATGTCGGCGGCCCGCAGCCCTCCGTTCTGCACAGTGGACGTCGTGATGATCGGCCAACCTCTGGAGCGGAGGCCTGCTGCCAGGTCTTCACAAACGAACCGAATGCCCGTTGAAGATGACAGGAAGGCTCCCACCATCAGGAGTGGCGGTCTTTCTTTCACCGAGCGAAGCTCAGGGGGCTTAGACGGGGCGATCATGTTTGAGGCGCGAACCGACCAAGGCTTGTACAGTGGCAAGGATAACGCATATGTCTGACCAAGCAGTTCTTCTTTTCAGATATTTTTGATCAATAGCTAGTTTGGCAGGCATGATCTCCCGCAGGTAGTAGTCGATCCAGTCCTCTCCAGCGAGGTGACTTTCCTCGTCACGGTAGTAGAGTGAAGCGGGACTGGTCATCCCCGGCCTGGCGTCGAGCACGGCCAACTGTTCGCGCGAATAGTGGGCCACGTAACGCGGGTCTTCAGGGCGGGGACCTACGAGGCTCATGTCGCCCTTGAGAACATTCAGCAACTGAGGTAATTCATCCAGTTTGAAGCGGCGCATGGTCTTCCCGAGGGGAGTAATCCGCGGGTCTTCAGCCGCAGTGATGCCCGGTCCGAGTGCGGGAGCGTCCTTAACCATGGAGCGAAATTTGAAGAGAGTGAAGGGGCGTCCGTCACGACCCACACGAATGGTACGGAATAAAGCGGGGCCGCTGCTCGTAATTCTTACAAGGAGGGCTAGGGCGGCGAGGAGTGGGGATAGCATCACTAATCCGAAGGTGGCGCCTGCCACATCGAGGGCGCGTCCGCCGGTGGCGCTTGTCTTGCAGGGTCTGCTCATTGTACCGCCGGTCTGCGGCCCACGGCCGCGCGGTAAATTCCCATCAGCTGCGTTGCCAACCCGGGCAGGGAGTGGTTATGGGCTATGTACCGGCTCGCCTCGCGCACGAGGTGGTCTTTCAGGTGGTGATTGGTCGCGAGAGCTAGAACTGCGCGCGTGAGGTCGTCTTCTTGGTTGGGACGCACCAGCAGCCCCCCACCTCGGCAGAGTAGATCGGGGACTCCGCCGACGGCCGTGGCCACCACAGGTATGCCCGCGGCCATGGCCTCAAGTATGACGTTCGGGGTTCCTTCATGGTCTGAGGTAAGCACCAGCATGTCGGCCCACGAATAGAGGGGGGCAGTATCGCTTAGCTGACCGAGGAACTGTACCTGGCTGCTGTTTAGTCCTAGCGAAGTGCGCAATGCCTCAAGAGAAACTCGGTCCGGCCCATCACCGGCGATTCGCGCTTCTATCCGTCGGCCACCCAGGTGGGAGCCGGTAGCTGCGACCAATCGTAGAAAGCGGTCTGCTCGCTTCTCCTCCGATAAGCGCCCTACGAAGAGCAGGTGGAGGCGATCAGAGTTAGGCCGGCATCGGCCTCCCTTGCCTTTGCCGAAGTGGTCGATGTCTATGGCATTTCTCAGCAGTATCACTCGCTCAGGGGATCTCCCTTGCCGTAGCGCGAATTGACGCGCAGGGGCCGAGTTGACCAGCAGGTAATGGGGCAGGTAAAGAGCGGCGGGCCTAAAGATTGAAGTGCTCCGTAGTTCCTCTCTGCCGTCTCCACGTACAGCTCCTAGGCTGGTTGTCTGCGTCAGGTTTGCCGCTATGGCTGCATAGATATTTGTATAGCAATGTACAGACTGGATTACATCCGCGGGCTCGGCGCGCAGAGCGCTGATGATGGTTTGCAGCCGCCGAACGGGAGAAGGGTGACCCCCAATCCACTCCACACGGATTCCGAGGCCCTCGATTTCTTTCTGCATTGGCTCGCCATAGGTGAGGGCAAGCACGCGCGCTTCGATTGGGTGGGGGGCAAGGGCTCGGAGAGCATATACTAGTTGCCGCTCGGCTCCGCCGCGTCCCAGTACACCGGTAATGAAACACACTTTAAGTGGGCGGTCGGCCGCAGTGGCGCTCACACTAGATCGGCCGCCTTGCCCGGGGCTAGGCCAGGGCATTCTCCTCCACCTACTCCGCGAGAATATCGCCGATTCTCGCGGCGGCTCCATCCCAGAGGGCAGGAATTCGATAAGAGGTAGACACCGTCGTTGAGTGCTCGTACCGCTGCTGTTTCAATGCCGGCTCGGCTGGTTTCGGCAGGCTGATTCGTGCCCTCCAAGACGGTCACAGAGCGCTCGGTGTATTCACGCATCGTCGCACAAGGAACCCCCAGCGCCGCAGTCTCCTCCTGAATGCCTCCGGAATCGGTGAGCACTAAACGGGCCTTTGCCATCAGAGCAAGGAAATCGAGATAGCCTAACGAATCCACTGGCCGAACCGGCTTCCAGCTGGCACTGTGGCCTTGGATTCGCTTGCGGGTGCGTGGATACACGGGAAAGAGGAGAGGCAGCCTCGTCTCTATTGTGGTTAGAGCAGCTCGCATGTCTTCCAGCACTCACAAGTCTCCAGCGCCATTCTCGGCGCCGCCCACTTTTTCCTGGACGCTTGTCTGTCTTTTACCCGCATGCTGCCGGCAGATACTGAGCACTGCTTGACACACCGTCTCCACCTGAGCTGTTGTCATGCTGCTGTAAATGGGTAGGGACACCTCCCGCTGATACTCTTGATAGGCAACCGGATAGTCCTCGGGATGATAGCCATACTTTTCCCGATAATACGGATGTGTATGCAGCGGGATGAAGTGAACACTGCAGGCGACGCCCTGCTTGCGCATTTCCTCGATGAAGGCAGCCCTGTCGATGTCCAGCTGATCGAGATGTAGCCGGAGCGTGAACAGGTGTATCGCGTGGGCATCAATTTCATCCAGCACAGGTAGTTGGAGTACGGGGCAGTCCTGAAAAGCGTCAACGTATCGGGTGGCGATTACTGCCCTTTGGTCACGCATCTTCTCGAGCTTGCGCAACTGGCTCAGGCCGAGAGCCGCGGCTATATCTGTCAGGTTGTACTTATAGCCCGGCTGCAGGATCTCGTAATACCAGGACCCTCCTCGTCCGTAGCGCTTCCAGGCATCGCCGGACAGGCCGTGTAACGCCATCATGCGGACCTGGCGCGCAATAGCTTCATCGTCCGTGGTGAGCATGCCGCCTTCGCCGGTCGTAAGCGTCTTGGTTGCATAGAAGCTGAAGCAACAGGCGTGGTGGCGTAGCTCCGGAAACCGCGCGCGGTCAGGAGGGGTGCCG
Organism: Thermoleophilia bacterium; assembly: GCA_050943595.1. Classification (GTDB taxonomy): domain Bacteria; phylum Actinomycetota; class Thermoleophilia; order RBG-16-64-13; family RBG-16-64-13; genus JAXGXJ01. The sequence continues at coordinate 6,801 of JBMNPM010000012.1, forward strand.
ATTCGCTTGCCGGCGTAGGAGGTGGGAAGAGCATGCGCGGAGTCCTCGACTACGGAAAGTCTATGCCGCGAAGCAACAGCATAGAGCGCGTCGAGATCGCATGCCTTGCCCGCTATATGCACGGGCATGATGGCCTTAGTGCGCGGGGAGATGGCTGCTTCTACCTGCGCAGGATCAAGGTTTAAATCCTCAGACGAGATGTCGGCAAAGACGGGGGTGGCTCCCAGATACCGGATGACTTCACCACTGCTGGCAAACGTGTAGGGGGAGGTGATGACTTCGTCGCCCGGCCCTACCTGCATGGCCTCCAGCGCCAGATGCAGGGCCGCCGTGCAGGAGTTCACGGCCACGGCATGGTCAGTTCCTAGGTAGGCGCGTAGCTCTTCCTCAAACTCATGGGTCTTGGGACCGGTGGTGATCCACCCGCTACGTAGCGTCTCTGCAACTGCCTGGATGTCGGCCTCATCAATGTCAGGACGCGCAAACGGCACGTAATTGTCGCTCAAACCGGTTTCCTCCCTTGCCAGAGTTGGAAATTCTACCGAGAAGGCTGCTGAAAAATGAAGCCCCGGCCCCCAGAACACACTGAGCAGCACGATAGTACGTCATCGGTCGCGCGAATGCGCTGCTATTCGCGCTTCCTCTATCTCGCGGTAATCTGGTCCGCACTTGCATGGTCGTAGGTCACACCGATAAGTCGGGCAATTTCGTCTTCGTAATTGTGGTCGCCGATCGAGACGGTCTTCGCAAAAACACGCCGCACCATGGAATGGGAAGTGGGGCCCCATCTCCTCGTACGAGTAAACCAGCGACTCCTTCAGCTTCTCTACCGGGCGCATGCCGAAGAATTCCACACCTATGGACTTGGTCGGATTCTTCCAATAGAGTTCAAGCATTCGTTGAGCCAATTTTATAATGGAGATCGGGTTACCCATTTCAAGTACGAAGGTCTTCAGATTATTGAACCGGCCGTCCTAGTAACTCTCCAGCATAGCAGCTGTCTACGAGATGAGTTGCACGGCCTCCTCTATGAGCATGAAATACCGGGTCATCTCCGGATGCGTGATGATCAGTGGCTCGCCGCTCAATTCATTAGCATTTCCTCCAATGACAGTACGATCAGCCGTTATCGGAAGCAGAATAGATCGGAAATCGATCATCGATCGAAGGGGTTTAGCGGTGCGCCAGCCGGGTAGAACTATCCATACGTTCTTGTAGGCGGTGTGAAAAAGGGGGAGCCGCATATGAGCGGGCCCATCAACCCACAAAACTCGATATTCTGAAGGTCTGGAAAGCCTACGGAGATCCAGGGCCTATTAAGCTGGTATTGGGCCGGCATCACATCTTTGGATTTCACGGGGCCACTCGCTCGCCAGCTGATGGGGCGACCCCAAAACACCACTACTAGGGCATATACTTGGAGCCGGAGGCCCACTGAAGGCCAATACTGAGAATATCCAGAGTTTGCGACCGACGAGAACCGAACCGGAAATGGAGCCATGATGACCACTGGAGTCGGCTACGAAACAGATCCGCTGGTTACAGTCATGATGCCTATCCGAAATGAAGCGGACTTCATCGAGAAAAGCCTAGGTGCCGTGCTCGCCCAGGATTATCCGCCGGACCTCTTACAGGTGATCGTGGCCGACGGTATGTCGACTGATGCAACCCGCGACATCATCGCGTCTTTACAGGTGGATTATCCCTACCTCGAATTGGTCGACAATCCTGGGCTTATTGTCTCCACTGGCTTGAATGCCGCTCTTCGCGTTGCTCGCGGGGAGGTGATAGTCCGAGTGGACGGCCACACGGTCATCGCTCGTGATTACGTCCGTCGCTGTGTGGACGAACTGCGTAGCAGCGGAGCGGATAACGTCGGTGGTTTGATGGTGGGGATAGGCGAGAAACCTTTTGCTCGCGCCGTCGTACTGGCAACGAGCTCTCCCTTCGGGGTAGGGGGCGCACATTTTCACTACTCCACCGAGCGTCGACTCGTCGACACCGTCTACATGGGGGCCTGGAAACGTGATGTTTTCGCGCGGATAGGCTTCTTTGACGAGGAATTGGTGCGCAATCAAGACGATGAACTGAACTACCGTCTTGCGGAGCACGGCGGCTCGATCTTGCTCAGTCCCGAGATCAAATCGCTGTACGTGGTCCGCAGCACGCCGCGTGCGCTTGCCAGCCAGTACTTCCAATACGGTTACTGGAAGGTCCGAGTCATGCAGAAGCACCCACGGCGCATGCGCCCGCACCACTTCGTTCCCGCCGTTTTCGTTACAGCACTGCTGATCCTGGGCCCGCTGGCGCTGGTCTCGCGCACCGGTCGCCGGCTCTTGTCGGCGTTCCTGACCACATACGTTTTGGGCATCGGAGCAGCGGTGGCTCACCGCGCTCTGAGCGACGAGTGGCCTGGGCAAGATGTGTTACTACGTATGCCGTTCGCCTTCTCTATTCTCCATGTTGCCTATGGAGCCGGCTTTCTCAATGGCCTGGCCAAATTCGGATATCGGGAGAAACCATCTGGTGCCTGACGCTCATCCTATCGGTTCCCGCCCCGTCACCTTTGTTGCCAAGCCCAGGAGAGCCTTGGTTCGCCGATTCCCGAGCTGCCACTGCCATTGTTTCCGAGCAGGTTAAACTCCTCAGCCTCGTAGGTGAGCGGCTCACTATTGGTACTGGTGATCGGCACTAGGCTGTAGGCCACCACACTGGGAATCTGCTGCTTCTCTATATGGATCCAGTGGGTCGGCCATCCACGACGGAAAGTCAACGCCCACGTGACGCTTCGTTGGATTGCCTAGCGCCGCCCTCACACAGCGCTACCTTTGTCATCTGATACCGCTGAACCAAAGCATGTACGTGTCATCTCCACGGGATCGGCAAGGTTGTTCGCTTCTGTAGCTGAACTGGGGCGTGCCTGTAACATTCCATGCTCGTCAGGGGCATACACTTTCTACCGGCTATCACATTATGCGACGGGGAACGAAGGGGGGCTTCCATGGACCAACAGTCCGGCGGCGCTGGTGACTATTCCCAGGACGAGCAGTTGTCGGCGTCTTATGCACCGACACAGGCACCCGCAACAGAGCCGACCCAGCAAAGCTTTCCGCTCACCTTCCACGTAGAATACAAGCCCAAGCTCGACCGTCTGACGACCTTCTTCCGCATCTTCACGATCATCCCCGTTGGCGTCATTGTGGCGCTCTTGTCTGCCAATGAAGCGGCTGTGGGCAGCATGTTGTTCGTACCCTTGGTGTTGATGCTGCTCTTTCGCAAGAAGTATCCGCGCTGGTGGTACGACTGGAACCTGCAGTTCACGCGCTTCTACATGCGGGTGCAGGTTTATCTGCTGCTCATGCGGGATGAGTATCCTTCGACGGATGAGGAACAGGCGGTCCGTCTCGACTTTCCTTACCCTGATGCTGAGCACTTGAGCCGGGGACTACCTCTTGTTAAGTGGTTCCTGGCGATTCCTCACTGGTTTCTCCTCTTCTTCCTCTCCCTAGCCGCGCTTGTTTGTGTTGTGGTCGCCTGGTTTGCCATTCTCTTCACCGGAGTCTATCCGCGTAGTTTGTTCGATTTTGTCGAGGGAGTAAACCGCTGGTGGTTGCGTGTGGTTGCGTATGCCATCTTGCTCATCACCGATGAGTATCCGCCCTTCAGACTCACGCCCTAGGAAGTCTGCTGGTCCGGACACAGGCCGTGGCCGAGCAGGAATGTCGCAACTTGGGTCCGGTAGTACCGGCTGCAGTGGGAATAACACGGGTCCAAGGGGGCACCTTCGCTGAATAATCGGGCAAATATGCTTATCTGTGGCCTAACTGCAGGGTAGCGTTAACATTGAGATTGCTCACCCAGCCTACACTCCAGTTGTTCCCTTGCTGCTGAGGAGTTCGGAGGTAGGCGATAAAGGTGCGCCCGACGATGCTTCCCACCGATGCTGGTGCTGCCCAGCTGCCTCTGGTTTTCGGCAATAATTCTCTGCCTGGAGGGTAGCCATGGCTGTAAAACCTATTACGCTAGCCGACCGCAAGACCATCGCTCTTATCGCCCATGACAACAAGAAGGTGGATTTGGTGGAATGGGCGCGTTTCAACCGGGAGACTCTAGTCAAGCACACTCTGATCGCTACGGGTACCACTGGGTCGGTGCTGGAACGGGAATTATCCCTGCGTGTCCAAAAGCTCAAGAGCGGCTCACTGGGTGGTGATCAGCAGATTGGCGCCAAAATCGCCGAGGGTGATATCGACGCGATGATGTTTTTCTGGGATCCGCTCAAACCACAACCACACGATGTCGACGTCAAGGCTCTTCTACGGATTGCAGTCCTCTACAATATTCCTACCGCCTGCAATCGCTCCACAGCTGACTTCTTGATCTCATCCCCGCTGATGTCCCAATCATATGAACCGCTGAGCGGAGGCCTGGACGCATGTCCCGACAGGATGGCTGGATAAGATGAATACGCGTACACTCGCCGGAATTGCCGCGCGATGACTCTGTTGCCGCGGCGCTCGAACTCAATCGCGATCCGGTCTACGCCCGGGGGTGCCTTCAGCCAAGCAGGGGACGCTCTTGTGGTCTAGGTGCCGACCTCCATTCACTAGGCTCGGGTATGGCAGCTCTATCGCCTAAGCGAAGGGCGGTGGGAGCGTTCGGGCTCAGTCGCAGAGAACTTGTGGGTGAAGGCGGCCTTTTCCAGTACCTTCCCGCTCCCTGTGGAGAAGCCGGTGAGAGGCTGAGGTTGCACTTCTACGGCACTTTTACGGCATTGCTCCCATCAGACCCATGTCACTTCCACGAGACGGACACATCCTTGGCCCAACTGGGCGTGAAACACACCCTCACGGGCCGGTCGTTCGCGCTGAGGTCGAAGCGGACGGCTGCAGTGACGGTCTCTCCGGCGGCCAGCGTTCCTCTGTTCATGGCGGGGTAACCGCCGACCGTCGTGCCTGAGTTGATGTAACCCGTGCCGCCGCTGTGCCCACCTTCGATCAAGAAATCGTAGTGGCCATAGCTGATGGGGTTGCTGCCGGTGTTGGTAATCGTGACAAGGCTGTACACGACCTTTGAATCGGGCCTAAGACCGACTGCATCCGGGTCTTCCTTGGGGAGCATGGCGGTTATGTCCACGTCGGATACCGTCGCGGTTCCGCCCCAGGCCAGGGCGGTCTCTGCGGACGCCACCATGGTAGTGGTCGTTTGTGGTGCGGCGCCCGGGATTGTGGTCGAAGCGTGTACCCAGGTAGTAACAGTCTCGCCGGAGCCGGGTGAGCGTGTGAGACTTCGCAAGCGGGCGGTCCACCCAGCGTAATCCATCGGCGGCGCCTGGGCTTCTTCCACCTCCGGTCGAGCGCGGAGCGTGTCGGCGAAGGCCTTGGCCTGCTGGTAGTCGGCGAGCCAGATCTGTAGGCTGGCCGGAAAGGGATTACCCTGGAGGTTCTCGAGGGCTTCGGGTTTGACTTTGAAGTTCTTCTTGAGCCGCTCCAGCGCCGCCTCTTTGCCGGCGTATACCACTTGCAGCACTTCGGACATGTCCCGCAACTCAGCCACGAGTGGCGCCGCTTCGCCCGCATTGTCTTTAAGGTAGAGGGTCACATCGCAGGCGAGCGATGATTCTTCGAGGTAGTCCAGTAGCTTCATGGGGTCGGAGGGAAGAGCGCCTTCAGCAGTGACTCCCGGCGGATAGGACCAATCGAATGCCAGCGTGCCGGTTTCCAGACCCTGGCGAATATGACGCACCTCAGCCAACAATTCGGCTTTGTCGCCGGTCACCCACTCATCATCTGCTGCGGACTCGGTAGATTCCTCGAGAACCAAGACGGCTGACGGCCTGCTCAGGTGCTGAATCACCTGAAGACCACCTATAACCAGACCGGCCGCTACCGCAAGTCCGAGCATTACGAGGCCTACTCTGCGGGGAGTGGGGCCTATGATCGCCGGTCTGCTTGCCTTTGTGAGTCTCTTGCCGAGAGCTTCCGCGAACTCCTGGCTGTCCACCTTTCGAGCGTGAGAACGGTAGAGTTGCTGTAGCTCTCTATCTATGTCGTCATGACTCATCGCCTGACCTCCAGCAGTGTCTTGAGGGTCTGCCTTGCCCGGTTCAAGTGGCTGTTCACAGCCCCCTCGGAGATGTCCATGATTCGGGCGATCTGAGAGATGGAGAGATCGGCCTGGTAGAACAACGCGGCGGCGGTTCTCTGTTTGAGGGGAAGCTGCTTGAGAATGCGCATGAAATCGTCATCCATAAGCGCCGTGCCTCCACATGAAGCCTGGGGAGCACTAGTCAGTCGAGCAAGGAGTCGAGCTTTGCGAATGAGTTGGCGCTTGTAGTCCTTGCCTCGGTTGACTGCCACCCGGTAGATCCAGGCTTCGGGATTTGGGCTCTCACCTACTTCTTGAAAGTGGAGATACAGCTGGACGAAGGCCTCTTGGGCAGCGTCGGCAGCGAGTTCTCGGTCTAAGAATATGACGCCAAGCATCTGCACCAGCCGCTCGCTGTAACGTCTCACAATGGTTTCGTACTGGGCGGTCTCACTGGCACTCAGAAGTGAGCGCGGCCGGCGCTTGACCCCTCTGTTGGGTGTCACTGTCACACCTTCCGTCGTTTTTCTCCCTTCGGGATGGGGATGACCGTTTGTAAGGATTACGACGGGAGAGCCGTTTCAGCTTTACATGATTTGAAAATCCGCGCTGTGAAGGGAAACGGCCTGCAACCCAGTTGGTTGGACCCACCCAGCCGTCGGCCGGCTTCTCAATGATGGCTAAAGGGGTGTCCAGATTTCGTCTGTATCGCCATCGATGACTGCACCGAACAAACCAGGCGAGGGGTGGACTTCTTAAGAACCGGCTCACCTACTACAATCACGATAGACCCCATACCGCACTGGGGGGCTTGTCTCTCCCATGCCGTTCCTTGGCACGGAGGTGTGTGGGAAGTATGGGTAGCCCGGGCAGTATAGGTAGCCTACAGAAGACGGGCGATGGATTTGCCCCGATCTTGCTATAAGCGTTCACTCGAGATCTAAAGAGGGAGATTGGTCGATGGCAGAGTCCACTATCATTAGATCCACAGCCTGGTCGCCCGGTCCTGGCTGCCATGGCGGCTGCGGTATTAAGATGTACGTGCAGGACGGTCGGTTGCTCAAGGTGGAAGGCGACGAAGATCATCCCTACAACCGAGGCCGGTTGTGTCCACGAGCTCTGGCGCTGACTCAGTACGTCTACCATCCCGAACGTTTTCTGTTCCCCATGAAGAGGGTTGGGGAGCGTGGTTCGGGAGCGTTCGCCCGGATCAGCTGGGATGAGGCACTGGACACCGTCGAGGCGCGTTTCAACGACATCAAAGAGAAATACGGGGCGGAAGCTGTCATCTTTGCCCAAGGGACGGGGCGTGACATCGGTGGTCCTATCTCGTTTCTCTGTTATTCCTTCGGCAGTCCTAACTGGATTCAACTCGGTCTGGCCGGCCATTCTTGCTACACGCCCCGTCTGGCGGCCATGATGTTTACCCACGGCGACTATGCGGTGCTCGACGCCGGTCAGTTCGGCCCTGAAGGCATGGCCAGCCCGGAGTATGAAGTGCCGAAGGTGATCGTGGTCTGGGCGCAGAACCCGGCGACCGGTTGCCAAGACGGCTTCTACGGTCATTGGGTGACGGATTGTATGAAGAGGGGGGCGAAACTCATCGTCGTGGATCCTCGGGTGACGTGGTTCTCTTCCCGGGCTGAGACGTTCCTACAGATCCGGCCGGGCACCGATGCAGCCGTGGCCTTGGGCATGCTCAATGTCATCATCTCTGAGGGTCTCTATGATCGGGAGTTCGTGGAGAGATGGTGCTCCGGTTTTGAGGAGCTCAAGGCCCGGGCGGCCGAGTATCCCCTCGATCGGGTGTCCGCCATCAGTTGGGTGCCGGCTGAGGACATCGCTACCGCCGCTCGGATGTACGCCACGGCTAAGCCGGCCGCCATCCAGTGGGGGGTGCCCATCGACATGAATCCTTCGGGGACGACCACCGCGCAGGCTATTGCCCACCTGTGGTCCATCACCGGCAATCTGGACGTGCCCGGCGGCCAGGTTATCGCCCGCGCTGCGTTCGACGTGACCACCTATCCCTTCTCCACTCAGGAATTGCATTCACTCTACGGTGAGGAGTTCGTCAAGCGGATGAACGAGAAGCGGATCGGTGCGCAGGAGTTCGCTCTCTTGAGGAACTTCCGAGGCTGGGGGCAGCCGGATCGGGCCGTAGAGCAGATGCTCAGCGACGAACCGTATCCTATCAAGGCCTGTTGGATCCAGACCACGAATATGCTGGGCGGTCAAGCGGCCGATGTCCGGATGCACTACGAGGCCCTCAAGAAGATGGAATTCAACGTGGTCGTCGATACCTTCCCTAATCCGACCAGCATGGCGGTTGCCGATATCATTCTGCCTGCCGCCTCCATCGCGGAGAAGGAAAGCCTTCGCTCGTGGTGGAGCCCGTTGCAGGTCATGATGCCGGCGGTGCAGGTGGGGGAGTGCCGCTCTGATTGGGAGATCAACCTGGAGTTGGCCAAGCGCTTCAACCCGGAACTCCGCCGTCGCTTTGAGACGGTGAAGGACCTCATCGACGACCGTCTGCGACCATCGGGGCACACGTTCGACGGGCTGAAGGACGGTCACTGGAGGTTTCCCGAAGAGGACACGCCTACCAGACCCTACCGCCGGTATGAAAAAGGACTCCTGCGGGCCGACCGTCGGCCGGGCTTTAGAACTCCCAGCGGCAAGCTGGAGCTCTATTCCACCAGTTTCGAGGAGTTCGGTATGGATCCTCTGCCCTTCTTCACCGAGGCACCGGAAAGCGAAGTCCGCACTCCGGGGTTGGCGCAGAAGTATCCACTGGTCATGGTCACCGGGCGGCGCTCACCCGTCTACTTCCACTCCGAGCATCGTAATATTCCTTGGCTGCGGGAATGTGACCCCTACCCCATCGTCGAGATCCATCCCGATACGGCTGGGGAGCTGGGCATAGACGATGGCGAATGGGTCAGAATCGAGAATGATCGTGGGCGCATCATGCGCAAGGCCAAAGTGACACCGGTTGTTCATCGACGGGTGGTCAGCGTTCCTCACGGCTGGTGGTTGCCTGAGACCGAAGGGCCGGAGCCGTATCTGTACGGCATCTGGGACATCAACTGCAACCTCCTGGTGGATATTGGCCCCGGGGATGAGTCCGGCTACGGGGGTGGTCCCTACAAGACGGCGCTGGTCGCGGTTAGGAAGATCAGGGAAGGGGAAAAGTGATCATGGCCAAGAGAGGTCTCCTCATCCACTACGATTACTGCACCGGCTGCCATACGTGTGAAGTGGCTTGTAAACAGGAGCACGGCTATCCGGCAGGGCGCTGGGGGATCATGGTGAAAGACTGCACGCGCGAGACCGAAGGTAAGGTGCAGGTTGACTTCTTGCCTTTTCCTACTGATCTGTGTGATCTCTGTGCCCGGCGTACTGCAGGCGGGGAGGTGCCCGCGTGCGTGAAGCACTGTATGTCCGGCTGTATGAGCTACGGTGATATCGCCGAACTTGCCCGGAGGATGGAGGTGACGCCGAAGTCGGTGCTCTTTGCTCCGCGTTGACCGAGTATTGACTGGGTGGGGGCAACGGCCGACGTGTTCGCCTGTCTTGACGGTCGGCCTTTGGACACTATTGATATTACTACTATGGGTGTGACGCCGATATGTGGTTTTATGATGGGCAGTCGCATGGGCGAACTCAACTCGGCCGCAAACGAGGTCGGCGCCGGGGTCGTCAGCAGAACAGGGAGCTCCTGCACGGTGCGCGTGATCTACACCAGCGAGGAGTTGATGATCCCCCGGCGCAGCTGTCCAGTGATGTGCTGTCCAGTGATGTGTGGTGACTGATGGCGGAACCGGTAACCGAGCACGTTTATCGCGTCGACGTAGGCGCGCTGGATGTGTATCTCATCGTGATCTCCGAGGGGATCACGCTCATTGATGCCGGCTTCCCCGGCACGATGGCGATCATCGAGGAAGTAGTGCACTCGCTGGGGTATTCGGCCGATGAGGTCCACGATATCCTGATCACCCACTGTCATCCCGACCATGCCGCCGGTCTGGCCGAGGTGAAGCGGGGCACGGGGGCGAAGGTGTGGATGCATCCGGCGGATGCGGAACTCGTCAGGATCGGGCAGGCGTTTCGGCCGTATCAGATCTCGCCCGGTGAGCACAATCGCATATTTGTCGAGGAAGTCATAAGCCGGTCGCCGGAGACCTTTGAGCCTGTGTCCGTCGATCACGAAGTGGAGCCGGGAAAGGATATCCCTGTGGCCGGCGGCATAAGAGCCATTGCAACGCCGGGACATACGGCCGGACACCTTGCCTTTCTCTGGCCTGGTGATGGAGGGGTGCTGTTCGTAGGTGATGCAGCCAAAAACGAACGCTGCCTCGAACCGGCGCCCATCTATGAGGACTTCAGCCGAGGTCTAGAGAGTCTGCGCGGATTGGCTGCCTACGAATTCGAGGTGGTCTGTTTTTCGCATGGCGCGCCCTTGGTGGGTGAGGCCTCGCAGGAATTCAGACGTTGCTGGGCGTGATCACAAAAAAGGGGGGCGGTGTGTTACGGGAGCCGCCGCAGGATCGCACCAAAGGCGCTTGCGTTTCTGGGGTCGGCATGAACAAAGGGGATTCAAAGGAGGATCAGCGTGAGTACTACACCTCAACCCCTCGAACCGGCCGAACTCGAACACATGGATGCCTACTGGCGTGCGGCTAACTACCTATCCGTAGGTCAGATCTACCTCAAGGACAACCCTCTTCTTCGTCGCCCCCTACAGCGCGAAGACATCAAGACGCGACTCCTGGGGCACTGGGGCACCTGTCCGGGTCTCAACCTCTTGTACGTTCATCTCAATCGGCTGATAACCGCCCGCGATCTGAACATCATCTACGTGTGCGGTCCTGGTCATGGGGGGCCGGCTCTGGTTGCCAACGTCTATCTCGAGGGTACCTACAGCGAATACTATCCGAATGTTTCGAAGGATGAGAAAGGTCTGCGCCGGCTCTTCAAGCAGTTCTCGTTTCCAGGCGGGATACCCAGCCACGTGGCTGCTGAGACGCCTGGTTCGATAAACGAGGGCGGGGAGCTCGGATACTCGCTTTCACATGCGTACGGGGCGGTATTCGACAACCCCGACCTCGTCGCCTGTTGCGTCATCGGCGACGGCGAGGCCGAGACCGGGGCTTTGGCAGCCTCCTGGCAGTCCAACAAGTTCCTGGATCCGACCCGAGACGGCGCGGTGCTGCCAATCCTCCACCTAAACGGTTACAAGATCGCAAATCCGACCATCTTTGCCCGCGTGCCGCGGGATGAGCTGGCCGACTATCTCCGGGGGTGTGGGCACACGCCCTACTTCGTGGAAGGTGACGATCCTGCCGCTGTGCACCAGCTTTTGGCCGCCACCTTGGACCAGGCCTTCGACGAGATCAAAGAATGTCAACGTCGGGCCCGCGTTGATGGGGTCAGCGAGCGACCAGCGTGGCCGGCGATCGTCTTGGTGACGCCGAAAGGGTGGACGGGCCCGAAGCTGGTGGATGGGTTGCCGGTGGAGGGTACCTTCCGGTCGCATCAAGTCCCCTTCTCTGACATGACCGAAGTACATGTCCGGTTGCTTGAGGAGTGGATGCGCAGCTACAGACCGGAGGAGTTGTTCGACGACAAAGGGACGTTCAGGTCCGAACTGGCTGCACTGGCTCCTAGCGGAGCAAGGCGCATGGGGGACAACCCGCACGCCAACGGTGGGCCGCTCGTCAAGGACCTCGAGCTCCCCGATTTCCGCGATTACGCCGTCGATGTACCCGAGCCGGGGGGAAGCACCGACCAGGCGACCAAGGTGATGGCCGGATTCCTTGCCGAGACGATGCGTCTCAACATGGACACGAGTAACTTCCGGGTCTTCGGTCCTGACGAGACGCGGTCGAACCGTCTGGACGCCGTTCTCGAGGTGACGCCACGTACGTGGGTCGCTGAGATCGTACCCGGCGACGATCGGCTCTCTCCGGACGGCCGTGTCATGGAGATCCTCAGCGAGCAGACCATCCAAGGATGGCTGGAAGGCTATCTCTTGACCGGCCGCCACGGTTTTTTCTCGTGTTACGAGGCCTTCATACACATCATCGCCTCCATGTTCAACCAGCACGCCAAGTGGCTCGATGTGAGCCGCAGTATCGCCTGGCGTCGCCCCGTGCCCTCCCTGAACTACCTCCTCACCTCGCATGTGTGGCGCCAAGACCACAACGGCTTCTCGCACCAAGACCCAGGATTCGTCGACCACGTCCTCACCAAGAAGGCGGACGTGGTGCGTGTCTACTTCCCCCCCGACGCCAACACTCTTCTGTGTGTCACGGACGTCTGCATGCGCAGCCGGAATCTGGTGAACGTCATCGTCGCAGGCAAGCAGCTCCAGCCGCAGTGGCTCGACATGCCTTCGGCCATCCGCCACTGCTCATCAGGGCTTGGTATTTGGAAGTGGGCCGGCAACGACGAGGGCGAGGAGCCCGACGTGGTCATGGCTTGTGCCGGCGACGTGCCCACTATGGAGACCCTTGCGGCGGTCGATTTCCTGCGCGCCCACCTTCCCGATCTCAAGATCAGGGTGGTGAACGTTGTGGATCTCATGGCCCTGCAACCTAGAGAGGAGCACCCCAACGGTCTCTCCGACCGTGACTTCGACAGTCTGTTCACCGTCGACCGACCTATCATCTTCGCCTACCATGGCTATCCGTGGCTCATCCACAGGCTCACCTACAGGCGCACCAATCATTGTAATCTCCACGTGCGCGGCTACAAAGAGGAGGGCACTACGACCACGCCCTTCGACATGACGGTCCGCAATGATATGGATCGGTTCAGTTTGGCTCGCGATGTGATCGACCGAGTGCCCCAGCTAGGCCGGCGTGCTGCCTACGTGCGTCAGATGGTGCGCGACCTGCACGTCGACCACGGCGAGTACATCCGCGAGGTGGGGGATGACATGCCGCTGGTCAAAGACTGGGTCTGGGGCTACTACAGGGAGCGGTCATGGTGATTGTGAAGAGAGAGGGGGCGTATACCGCTACCCTGAAGGTGTTGCCCGAGCCCTTCGCCGGACGGTAATAGGCGCATGGTCCAAGTAATCCTCCTCGCAGTGGTGGGTTTTGCAGGGGGAGTGTTTGGGGCGATGGTTGGCCTCGGTGGAGGCGTCTTCATTATCCCGGCGCTCAGCCTGTTCTTGGATGTTCCCATCCACAATGCCATAGCCGCGAGCCTCGTCGGCGTGGTGGCCACCTCTACCACTGGCTCTATCTCCTACCTCAGACAGGGGTTGGCCAATGTGCGCTTGGGCATGACCATGGAGACCGGACTGACTCTGGGAGCGCTCACAGGGGGGATGGTGGGGACTGTTTTGGGGCGGGAGGTGTTGAGCGGTATCTTCGGCGGTGTGATGGTGATGGTAGCCGTCTACATGGGGATCAGCCGGCGTACTTCACCTCCCGAACCGGCCGAGGATGTGGCGCTTGGTCGTCTGGGCGGCGTCTACTATGACGCCGGACTGGGCCGGGAGGTCCGCTACCGGGTCAGGCGTCTGCCGCTGGGGGTGGTTACCGCCCTGGTGGCCGGCAACGTGTCCGGTCTGCTCGGGGTGGGCGGCGGCTTTCTCACTGTTCCGGTCATGCGCATGGGGATGGGTATACCCATGAGGGCGGCGGTGTCCACGAGCAGCTTCATGCTGGGGGTGACGGCTTGTACGGGAGCGGTGGTCTACTTCGTTCGCGGGCTGGTTGACCCAGTGGTGACGGTGCCCGTCGTCCTCGGAGTCGTCGCCGGCGCCTTTCTCGGCTCAAGGTTGGCGGTCAAAGTGAGGAGTTCTGTCTTGGCCGTTGCTTTGGCTGTGGTGTTATTCGTGCTGTCGTTGCAGATGATACTGGCTGCTGCAGGGATTGATCTGCGATGAAGCCTTCTCCCGGCCGTGCTGCATCTGATATCCGCTCGACCAAGGCGCTCTCTCAGCTTCTGCTCGCGGGACTCAGCCTGGCCGTGGTCCTACTGCTGGTCGGTGTGGCTCTCGTTTTGGTCGGGCGTGGAGTCTCTGTCCCCAGGGAGAGTTCACTCGCTGGTCTGCCCGCTTCTGTAGCCGCCCTTGAGCCCGGTGGCTTCTTCAACCTAGGGCTGCTCATCCTACTGGCCACTCCTGCTGCGCGGGTGGTTGCTCTTCTGGTCGCCTTCGCCCGCCGCAGGATGTGGGTCTTTACAGCGGTCGCCTTTGTGGTGTTGGCGGTGCTGGTAGGTAGCGGATATCTGGGGCTACGCCTGTGAGATGCACGGCGAAGCTGCAGGGCCGTGATGCCGTCACCTGCCGGGGGGGAGGGGGTCTCTTCTAGTCTACTAGGCTGGGTCTTGGAACGGATACTGTTGAGCCGCCCAGCTTCTGCCCCAGGACCCACTGCTCTAGGGCTTCAGCTACACCGTCACGCAGATTCGATGAGGTGATCACATCGGCCGCCGCCTTGGTGACCGGGTCGGCATTCCCCATGGCGACCCCGATACCTGCCCACAGCAGGAGTGTCGCGTCGCTCTCATGGTCACCAATGCCCATGGTCTGCTCTGCCGGGATCTGCATCTGGCGGGCCAAGCGCTGGGCCATAGCTACCTTAGAGGCATCTATGGAAGTGACGTCTATGAATCCGGGGGCCGACTCGTGGATGGCGACGTACTCACCGAGGGATCGCCTCAGGACGGCGAGTGCCGCCGTCTGGTCATTCTTCGATAAGTCGCGTAGGTCGACATAGACTTTATCGATCAACTCTTCCGAGCCAAGGATCTCGTCGATGTCCCCCATTCCCGGTGCTGCGGTGTCCCGGCGGTTCACCCGTTCCAGGAGGTCGGTACTGAGCGTGTCGGCAAAGTACTCATCGTCACTTTCGATACTGACGGCGGCTCCCACCTCTCGTCCCACCGTCACCACTTCTGCTGCGAGCGCAGGATCGAGAGGGATGTGATCCAGTCCGGCGCCTGTCTGCAGGTTCCACAGGAGGGCCCCGTTGCAGGCAATGACGGGGCTTCGCAGGCCGAGCTGCTGATGGAAGGGATGGATCGCACGCGCCGGTCGTGATGAGACCAACACGATGTCCACTCCGGCCTCACGCACGGTTGCGATAGTGCGTCTGGCCCGCTCGCTAATACGTCTGGGTTCGGCGAGCAGTGTGCCGTCGAGGTTGATAAAGATCAGGCGGATCACCCGTCCCGTCCCTACCATCTGTGCCAGTCCGCGGGCGACGTAGTCGAGATGACGGCGCATGGCATCCCGTGCCTTCTGCTCGCTGCCGGAGCGTATCGCCTGTCTGATCTCATCATGTTGCTGCTGCAGAGAGGCTGCTCCTCCCGGTTCTGCGTAGTAGGCAGCCAGGACGGCGGCCATGTGGTCATGCAGGAGTTCCACCGGCTCTTTGATGACCTGCTCGATGAGGGGGTTATGGGTTGCTGCAGCGATGGCGGCGTGAAAAGAGATGTCTGTTTCGGCTGTGAGCGACTCTTCCGACTCGGTGACCAGGTCAGAGAGGCGGCGTAGATCCTCGAGAGTCGCGCGGCGGGCCGCCAGGCCGGCAGCCTCGATCTCGACGGCGCTTCTCACCTCCATTAACTCGGTGATACGTTCAGCTCCCTGGCCCAGCTGGGACGATAGGGTGGCTGCAAATTGGGGGCTGGGCAGACCGGCCACTGTCGTGCCCTGCGCTCCTCGACCCGTCACCAGAAGTCCTTGGGCCTTCAGTTCACGCAGTGCCTCTCTGACCGCCGGGCGCCCTACGCCAAGTTGGCGTGCTAGGTTGCGTTCGGATGGGATGCGGTCACCAGGCTTGAAGTCACCGCATTCGATGAGGTGGCGAAGCTGATCGGCCACCTGGTCGGCCACTGTACGAGGCGTGATGGGCGTGAGTCGGTCGGTCTTTCGGTGCTCGTGATCCATCATCATCCCCCCGTGATGTTGATGTTATGCTGAAACGTGTTAATAGGTATGAAGGTAACACCATCTGTCGGCTCGCTGCAACCTCCCGTGTTCGGCTCACCTCGTCAACTCTCTGACACGACTGCCAATTGGTCGCGTTTATCTTTTCGCTTCTGGGCGAGCCGCGCCAACCATATACCGAACTCATACAGAAGGATGAGGGGTATGAGCATAAGGGCCATACTCACGGGATCCTGGCTGGGGGTGAAAACCATGGCGACAATCGCTTCGACCAGGATCGCGTATTTTCGTACCTTTTTCATTTTCTGGTGGTTGACGATTCCGGCCCAGGAGAGCAGCATCATGACGAGTGGAAGCAGGAAGACAAGCCCGAAGGCCAGGAGGAACATCGAGACGAAATTGATATAACGCTCAGCCTGCAGTAGCTGATTGAACAAGTCTCCGCCGTAGCCGATCATGAACCTCAGCCCTACCGGCAGCACGATGAAGTAGCCGAAGGCGACTCCGGCCAAGAAAAGGGCCGTCGTGGATAGTACATAAGGGACGGTGCTCCTTTTCTCATTCTCGTAGAGCGCCGGCATGATAAAGGCCCAGAACTGGTAGATGATAAAGGGTAGTGAGATGATGAGTCCGGCGTAGATAGACACTTTTAGAACGTTCATGAATGCTTCAGTAACGCCGAGAGTAGTCAACTGATGGACCTGGGTGTCCTTTAGGGGCCGGAGGAGTACGAAGAAGACCCACTTCTTCTCGATGAAGGCGACGATCATGCAGATGACGACCACGATGGCGATGTACGTGATGCGCCGACGCAACTCACCGAGGTGCCCCATGAGGGGCATCTCTTTGGCTGGGTCTTTACTCAGCGGATCCTCCGGTCATGAGCTACTATTCCTCGTGGACCGACCGTGCAGCAGGTATTCGAATATCTCTCGATGGAGGTACCCTGCTGGCCGGATCATACCTACAGCCGTGCGTAGTATAGCCCAGAGCCGGCTTCGTGGAGACGGGACCGTACGGGTCGAAAGAGGGCCGTTGACGTCCGACCGGGCCGTTGGCTATTGCTCTGCAACTGATATTCGGCCGCATATTGCCGCATATTGGATGATATTTAGCATATGAATTGGCGAACCCTCTTGAAAAAGGGGGTGCAGGACGTGATAAGGTAGGTTCCATGGTCAACGAGACAATCGATTTCGTAATCCAATTCGCTCTCATGTTCGCCATCGGCGCGGTCATGGCGGTGGCGTTTATCGCCATCTCACATCTGCTGAGTCCGACCAGCCGTAACCCCAACAAGGGCGAGCCGTACGAGTGTGGCGTGGTCCCCAAGGCCGACGCCCGTGCTCCGTTCAATGTGCACTACTACATCGTGGCCGTTTTGTTCGTTCTTTTCGATCTTGAAGCCGTCTTCATCTATCCCTGGGCCATCTCCCTCCGCGCCTTAGGCACTGCGGCCCTATTTGAGATGCTCGTGTTCATCGCCATCCTGTTTGTCGGTCTCATATATGCGTGGAAGCAAGGTGTTCTCGATTGGGAATAAGTGGCATGTCAGACACTCCGTCGAATCCGTCGAACTCTGAGGGCCGGTGGGACGCGTACGATCTCAGAAGTCTTGATCGTTCCCCTCGTCAAGTCGGTGGAATCCAGGTCCAGGAAGAACTTGGCGAACCCATGGGCGGAGCGGTGCAACTGCCGGGCGGTTTCGCTTTGCCGATGCAGCTGGAGCGCATTCTGGGGTGGGGTAGGAGCTTCTCCTATTGGCCCCTCCTCTTTGGTCTCTCCTGTTGCGCCATTGAGATGATGGCCTTGGGTGGACCGCGCTTCGATATGGCGCGTTTTGGCATGGAAGCCATGCGTGCTTCTCCGCGGCAGTCCGACGGCATGATCGTAGCCGGCTGGTGCACTACCAACATGGCTCCCCGAGTCGTGCGTTTGTATGAGCAGATCCCTGATCCCAAGTGGGTGTTGGCTATGGGTTCCTGCGCTATTTCCGGCAATGTCTGGGATACCTATAATGTCGTGCAGGGCATAGACAGTCTCATCCCCGTGGATGTATACGTGCCCGGCTGTCCGCCGCGCCCGGAGGCCCTCTGGCAGGGGCTGGAGATGATTCGCGAGCGTATCAAGCAGAGCAAGCATGCCTACGACGGCCTACGCCGTATCCCCGCCCGCGACGCTATAGCTGCTGATGCCGGGGGCCGGGCATGAGTGAGTGGTCTCTCTCCCCCGCGTCGCTGACTGTGGCGGCCGTCCTTGAGGGCCGCTTCCGCGACAAGTTGCTTGAAAAAGCCGATTTCCGTGGTGAGTTGACCTATCGAGTCGCCCCGGATGACTGGTTGGAGGTCCTCACCTATTGCAAGGACGCACCCGAGTTGGCCTTCGATCGGCTCGACTGTCTCCTGGGCGACCACCTTCCGGAACGTACGGAAGCTCCTTTCGAAGTGGTTGTACATCTGGTTTCGCATACTCACGGTCACCGGTTGCGTGTGAAGACCGCCCTGACTGAAGGTGAGGACGTGTATACCGTCACGGGCCTCTGGCCCTCGGCCGGCTTTGACGAGCGCGAGACTTATGAGATGTTCGGCATTTACTTCATCGGGAACATGAATATGCGCCGTCTTTTGACGACGCCCGATTTCGAGGGCTATCCCCTTCGGAAGGACTTCCCTCTCAAGGGGACCGTGGGGGGGCGTATCCGTACCAACTTACGAGGAAAGATCTAGGTTGAGTCACAGCAGCGATCATACCGAGGAGACCGTCGTGGCGACGGTGCCCACCCTGGAAGAACTCAAGGAGCGCAAGGCTCGTAGCCGTCAACGTATCGATCGATCCGGAGAGCTGCTGACCATAAGCATGGGGCCCCAGCATCCGTCTACGCACGGCGTGTTCCGCGCGGAGTTCGACTTGGACGGGGAAGTCATCGTGGACACCCGTATCGAGATCGGCAACCTGCATCGTGGGCTTGAGAAGCTGTGTGAACATCGCACGTATCATCAGATCATCCCTCTCACCGATCGGCTTGACTACATCGCCGGGTTTGCTATGAACCATGGCTTCTGCGAAGCGGCCGAGAAGTTGATGGGCCTTGAGGTGCCGGTCCGGGGGCGCTACATACGGACCATCGCCCACGAGCTAACCCGTCTCTCCAATCACATTATGTGGCTTGGTATCCACATCATGGACCTGGGTGCCCAAACCTTCATGTGCATCTGTTTCCGTGATCGCGAGTACCTCCTCGACCTGTTGGAGATGCTCACTGGAGCTCGGATGACCCATTCCTTTGCGCGTATCGGTGGAGTGGCGAAGGACCTGCCCGATGGCTTCGAGTACCGCTGTCGCAAGGTCATCGAGTTTCTGCCCAAGCGCCTGGCCGAGTATGAGCGCATCGTCAAGCACAACCGTATCTACTACAAGCGCTCCAAAGGCATCGGCATCTTCACCTCGGAGGATTGTTATGCCTGGCGCGTTACGGGGCCGGCCCTGCGGGCTGCGGGTGTAGACCGCGACCTGCGTAAGCTGGAGCCCTATGCAGCCTATGACGAGGTCGACTTCGACGTGGCGGTGGAATACAATGCCGACGTCTATGATCGGTTCCTGGTGCGCATGAAAGAGATCCGCGAGTCCTGCCGCATCATCACGCAGTGCCTCGATCAGTTGCCCGATGGGCCGTACATCGCCCATGACATGGCGCACGTGCTACCGCGCAAGAAGGACGTCATGACTGAGTCCGGGTCCATGATCCAGGACTTCTATCAGGTGTTCCATGGCCCCGCTGCCCCTGTGGGCGAGGTCTACCGGGCCATCGAAGTGCCCAAGGGTGAGATGGGGGTCTACATTCGTTCGACCGGCGACGGCAAGCCGGCTCGGGTTCGTTTCACGACTCCGAGCTTCTACCATTGCCAGGTGGTGCCGCCGATGGTGGAAGGAGAGATGTTGGCCGACATGATCTCAATCTTTGCCAGCGTAGACGTCGTACTGGGAGATACTGACCGATGAGCGTTGCCGTCGCCCAACTCATCTTTCTAATCATCAAGGCGATCCTTCTCCCTGTGCTCATCATTCTCATCGTCGCCTTTGCCATCTATTTTGAACGCAAGTTTGCCGGGTTCTTCCAGGCCCGCGTGGGGCCGACCTACTTGGGCCCGTGGGGATGTCTGCAATCGTTTGGCGACATCTTTAAGCTCCTTTCCAAAGAAGACATCGTGCCGCGCAAAGCCGACAAATGGGTTTTTCGCTTGGCTCCATATATCGCTTTCATCCCGCCCTTCCTGATAATGGCAGTGTTGCCCTTTGGACCTGTCGGTGGCGAACCTAACCTTTTCGGATATCGCTTTGACTACGTCATCTCCAACTTCGACGCGGGCGTGGTGCTTTTCTTGGCGATGGGGGCCATGGCTGTGTACGGAGTTGTTTTGGCCGGTTGGTCCTCTAATAGCAACTACTCTTTGCTCGGCGCCCTGCGAGCCGGTGCCCAGATGATCTCTTACGAGCTGGCCATGGGTTTCTCAGTGGCCGGTGTCATGGTCATGGCTGGCTCCATGAGCTTGGTTGATATCGTCGATGGGCAGCAGGGCAACTTCTGGAACTGGTACTTCATACCGCAGGTGGTCGGCGGCCTCGTCTTCTTCGTAGCCACGATCGCCGAACTCAACCGGACGCCCTTCGACTTGGCTGAGGGTGAACAGGAGCTGGTGGCCGGTTACCTGACCGAGTATTCGGGCATGCGCTGGGGTATGTACATGTTCGCTGAGTATGTGAACATGGTCGTCATGTCCGCTATCGTCTCCACCCTCTATTGGGGCGGTTGGCGGGCCCCGTTTGAGGCGCTCGATTTTATCCCGGGCCCCATCTGGCTGTTTATCAAGATATGCATCTGCGTCTTCCTCTATATGTGGATTCGCTGGACCATCTTCCGCTACCGGTACAATCAGCTGATGCAGATCGGTTGGAAAGTGCTCCTGCCGCTTGCCCTCCTCAATCTGGTGGTTACAGCAATCGTCGTGAGTGTGGCTTGACATGATGGGACTGAAGCAGATCATCAAAACAGGCGCTTTTGTCGACATCCTCCGCGGGATGTCGGTCACCGGCACCTACTTCGTCGTCGACAAGATTACCGTCGAGTATCCGAAGGAGAAGCTGCGCACGTACCCGCGCTTCCGGGGCTCCCAAGCCCTACTCACCGATCCTGAGACCGGAGACAGCAAGTGTGTGGCCTGCATGCTCTGTCCGACCATCTGCCCTTCGCAGTGCATCGAAGTGGTCGGAGAAGAGTCGGCCGAGGGCCGTAGCCGCGCCAAGGCGTTCAACATCGATCTGAGCCGCTGTATCTTCTGCGGGCTTTGTGAAGAAGTTTGCCCCATGGCGGCCATTGTCATGACCAACAACTATGAGCTCTCTACGTTCGACAAGAGCGATTTCTCGCTCGACAAAGAGTGGCTGATGGCCAACGCAGTGCATGCGCACAAGGAGGTCTTTGCGACCACGGTGCCGATTGGTAAATCCACGGCGCGTCCGGCCGGTGCCGCGAAGGGTGAAGAGGAGTCGCAGAGATGACCGAAAAGATCCTCTTCTTGGTGTTCGCCGTGCTCACCGTTGCCGGTGGCGTTGCGACCATCACTCGTAGAAACATCATGCACGCGCTTCTTTTGCTCGTCTTCACATTCGTAAACATCGCTGCTGTCTACTTCATCACCCAGGCATATTTTCTCGCGGTCGTGCAGATACTCGTGTATGCCGGGGCAATCATGGTCTTGTTCGTGTTCGTTTTGATGTTCCTCAATTTGAGGACTTATCAAAAACAAGAACCTTCTCATCGCAGCCAACGCTGGGTGGCTCTGCTCCTATCGGTTCTCGTCTTGGTTGAGTTCGTGGTGATACTGGCCGGTATTACCTTCACCTCCGCCCGTGGTGGATTCACTCCCGAAGCCATCCAGGCGGCCGGTGGTAGTACGAGGGTGTTTAGTAATGCCCTCTTCAACGATATGTTGCTTCCGTTCGAAGTGGCGTCGCTCATCCTTCTTCTCGCTATGGTAGGAGCGATCATATTGGTGAGAAGAGAGAAGGGCGGCGCGATGATGCCGCGCTCCTGGGGGCCCGAAGCGCCTTCGGACGATGTCATCGAGGAGGAGGTTTAGTCGCATGGGAGCGACATCTGCTGCTATGCCCATTCCCGTCGACTGGTACGTGTATCTGTCGGCAGCGCTCTTCATCGTCGGGGCAGCCGGCGTGCTTGCGCGGCGCAACCTGTTCGTGATCCTCTTTTCCATTGAGTTGATGCTTAACGCAGTGAATATCAATCTCGTCGGTTTTAGCCGGTTCCATGAAGGGATGGGGGGTCAGAACTTCGTCCTTTTCATCATGGTTATTGCAGCGGCTGAGGTCGCGATAGGTCTGGCGATTGCCACCAACCTTATCCGCAACCGGCAGACGCTTATGGTCGACCTATTCAATCGGATGAAGGGCTAGGCGGAACTGATGGAGAACTACGTCTGGCTTATACCTGTCCTGCCACTGGCAGCGTTCATCCTCACGCTTGTCCTCGGCAAGTGGTGGATCAAAGATTCGGCCCACTGGCTTCCCATCCTGGCTATGGCCGGCTCGTTTGGGCTGTCCATTGCGACCTTCATCCAGATTCGGGGGGCGGAGGAGCCGGTTGTCGTCGAACTCTGGCGCTGGTTCTCAGTGGGTAGCTTCCAAGTGCCTCTAGCCCTGCACATTGACCAGCTTTCCGCGGTAATGCTGCTGGTGGTCACCGGCGTAGGCCTGTTGATCTTTATCTACTCCAAGGGCTACATGCATGGTGATCCGGGCTATTATCGTTTCTTCGCATACCTGAGTCTCTTTGCCTTCAGCATGCTCATGCTGGTCATGGCGAACAACTATCTTCTCCTGTACTTCGGGTGGGAGGCCGTGGGTCTGTGCTCCTACTACCTGATCGGGTACTACTACCACAAGCCTGAAGCGGCCTCGGCGGGCAAGAAGGCATTTCTCGTCAATAGGGTGGGTGACTTCGGCTTTGCCCTGGGTGTCTTGCTCATCTTCCTCACGTTTGGCACCCTCGACTACACCGGTGTCTTCGAGCAGGTCAATGCCGGTATGGCTGGACAGGGCGCCCTGCTGGGCATAGCCCTCTTACTCTTCATGGGCGCTATGGGCAAGTCGGCTCAGTTCCCGTTCCATGTCTGGTTGCCGGACGCGATGGAAGGTCCTACCCCGGTCTCTGCCCTCATCCACGCCGCAACTATGGTGACTGCAGGTGTGTATCTGGTAGCGCGTAGCTCCGTCATCTTCGCGAGTGTTCCCGAAGCCATGTTGGTCGTGGGTGCGATCGGTACGTTCACGGCCATCTTCGCAGCCTTCATCGGCATCTGTCAGAAGGACATCAAGAAGGTGCTGGCTTATTCCACCGTCTCCCAGTTGGGTTATATGTTCATGGCTCTAGGAGTGGGGGCTTGGTCACTGGCCATCTTCCATCTCATGACCCACGCTTTCTTTAAAGCACTCTTGTTCTTGGGGGCGGGTTCGGTCATCCACTCGCTAAATGGCGAGCAGGACATGGATAAGATGGGGGGCCTGGCGAAGCGCATCCCTGTCACGTACTACACCCTCCTGGCGGGCGCCTTAGCGTTGTCGGGCATATTCCCCTTTGCCGGCTTTTGGTCGAAAGACGATATCTTGGGAGCGGTCTGGCGTGATGGGCAGTACCTCTTCTGGGCGGTGGGTTTGTTGGCGGCCTTCATTACGGCCTTCTATACCTTCCGCATGATCTTCATGACCTTCTTCGGCAGGTCGCGGGTAGATGAAGAGGTTGACAAGCACGTCCACGAGAGTCCGTGGAGCATGATCGTGCCTCTTATCGTCCTGGCAGTAGCGTCGACGTTGGGAGGCTTCTTGGGGCTACCCGGGAAGCTGGGGGCGCTGCAGGGTTTCCTGGAGCCGGTGTTCGCTCCTGCAAATCACATCCTGGGCGTGGGGGAACATGGGCTCAAGGCTATTGACTACGTGCTTATGGTGGTGTCGGTCCTGGTGGCTATGGCCGGTATCGCCCTAGCCTGGGTGTTCTATGTGCGGAAGCCGGACACGCTGCCGCAGTTGATGGGCGCCAAGCTGCGTCCGCTCTACAAGGTGGTCTACAACAAGTTCTACATCGACGAGTTCTACAATGCGACTGTGGTGCGTCTGACCGTTGATGGGTCGCGCTGGTTGTGGCGCCGCTTCGACGAGCTCATCATTGACGGAGCGGTGAACGGGGTAGGGTGGCTGTGGCAGGGGGCCGGTCGCCTGATGAGGCCCGTGCAGACCGGTCGGGTGCAGCACTACTTGATGGGTATCTTCGTCGGTGTGTTTGTAATCGTGACCGCGATAGTGTTCCTGTGAGAGGCGGCGGGAGTCAGGTGAGACAGTGAATCTAGCGACAGAAATAAGCTCTAGGAGCCTTACCTTCCTCACCTTCCTGCCTTTGGTGGGTGCGGCGCTCATGCTTCTGTTCATGCGCGGTCGGCCGCAGGCCTACAAGCTGACGGCCCTGGTGACGACCGTCCTGACGTTGGCCCTCTCCATCGTCATCGCGTTCCAGTACGATGTGGGTGCAGGCGGCTACCAGTTCCAGGAGAACGTATCTTGGATCGAGAGCCTAGGTATCTCCTACCATCTCGGAATAGACGGGATATCGCTTCTTCTCATCCTGCTCACCACGCTGTTGTCGGCGTTGGCCATCTTGGGGTCGTGGAACTCAATCAAGGACAGGGGACTGGCCTTCTTCATAAGTCTCCTGGTGCTGGAAACAGGCATGATTGGCGTGTTTGTGTCCATGGACCTATTCCTCTTCTACGTGTTCTGGGAGATCCAGCTGATCCCCATGTACTTCATCATTGGTATCTGGGGCGGGGCCCGGCGGGTGTACGCGGCCATCAAATTCTTCTTGGTGACCTTTGTGGGGTCGGTCTTGATGCTGGTCGCCATCTTGGCTGTGGTCTGGTGGTATGCCAAGAACGGCGGACCTCTAACGTTCGATATACTCACGCTGCAGCAAGTCGGCTTCCCGAGTGGGATCGCTGCGTGGTCCTTTGCCGCCTTCTTCATAGCTTTCGCCATCAAAGTGCCGATGTTCCCCGTGCATACATGGCTTCCCGATGCTCATACCGAAGCGCCGACGGCCGGATCGGTGATCTTAGCCGGTGTGCTTCTGAAGATGGGCATCTACGGTATGATCCGCTTCTGCATCGGTTTCTTCCCGGAGATGGCCGTCAAGGCTATGGTCCCCGTGCTGATCTTGTCGGTGATTGCCATCATCTATGGAGCCATCATGTCTCTGGTGCAGCCGGATATGAAGCGACTGGTGGCCTATTCGTCGGTCAGTCATATGGGCTTTATCACCGCAGGACTGTTCACCTTCAACCAACAGGGTATTGAGGGTTCGGTGCTGCAGATGGTGAGCCACGGTGTCCTCACGGGTGCTCTGTTCATGATGGTTGGTTTCTTCTACGACCGAACGCACACGAGGCTCATCAAGGACTATGGGGGTATGGCTAAGCCCATGCCGGTCGCGGCAGCCTTCTTCAGCTTGTTCGTGATCGGGAGCCTTGGTCTACCGGGTCTGAGTGGTTTTGTCGGGGAGTTCCTCATCCTGGTCGGGGCCTTCCAATACAGCAAGGTGTTCGCGGTGCTCGCCTCTGTAGGTATCGTGCTTGGCGCCGCGTATCTGCTGTGGATGTACGAGCGCACCATGTTTAAGCCGGCCAACGAGAAGTGGGCATCGCTGAAGGACCTGAATGCGCGCGAAATCATCACCATCATCCCGTTGGTGGGGCTGGCTGTGTGGATAGGTATCTATCCGCAGACGTTCCTTAATCTGCTGCACGCTCCGGCACAGACCATTATGTCGCAGGTGCAGCCTTATCTAGCGGAGCACGGTAATGGTCTGCTACAGACAGCCGCTTCTTGGTTCGGGGGGTTCTAGATGCAGTCAGTAGACATCATCGCTATTCTCCCTGAAATCATCCTGTTGATTGGGGCCTGTCTGGTGCTGCTTGTATCGCCTTTCATGAAGGGCGACAAGACGGCTGCTATGGCCATAACCCTGACCGTACTGATCGCATCGGCGGCCGTGTCGCTCGGTTTCGTTGGTCAAACGCGAGTGACATTCTCCAACATGTTGGTTTTCAACGACTGGGCTGTCTTCTTCAACGTGTTGTTTGCTGTGGTGGCGGCGCTTACGGCTCTCATGTCGTCGCGCTACCTCGATATGCATGGGAGACACCTAGGGGAGTACTATGCGCTGCTGCTGTTTGCGGTGATCGGTATGGATCTCATGGCGGCATCCCGCGATTTCATCCTCTTCTATTTGGCGTTGGAACTCCTTACGATGACGAGTTACATACTTGCCGCTTTCTTCCGGTACCGGGGGAAGTCGAACGAGTCCGGCCTCAAGTACTTCTTGACTGGGTCGTTCGCGTCGGCGGTCATGCTGTATGGAATCTCGCTGATATACGGACTTACAGGTGCCACAAATTTCGAAGCGGTAGGGCAGGTCCTGGGCAGCCAGGGGGGAACGGCAGGTATTCTCTTGGCGGTGTTCTTGGTGGCCATCGGACTGGCCTTCAAGATCTCTGCGGCGCCGTTCCATATGTGGACCCCTGATGTGTATCAGGGGGCTCCGACTCCGGTAGCGGGCCTCTTTTCTGTTGGCCCCAAGGCTGCTGCTATCGCCGTGATCATATCGGCGTTCATCCTGGCCTTCCCCGGGACGGCGGATGAGTGGGGCTGGCTGTTTGTGGTCTTATCGGTGATCACCATGTTGGTGGGGAACGTATTTGCCTTGGTCCAGCAGAACGTCAAGCGAATGCTTGCGTACTCGTCCATAGCTCATGCCGGGTATCTGCTGGCGGGCCTCGGCGCGATGGGGTGGTCTCATAACTCCTACGCGGGCCAAGGGGTGCTCCTCTATCTGGGCGCATATACGTTCATGAACCTTGGTGCGTTTGGGGTGCTGTCGTATTTGAAAGCTCAGCAACCTCATAAGTTTGACTATTCATTGAAGAGCCTCGCCGGTCTAGGGCGTCGTTCGCCGTGGGCGGCAGTACTGTTGTCGTTGTTCCTACTGTCACTCACCGGTATTCCGGGTACGGCGGGATTCATCGGGAAGTTTTACGTCTTCGCGGGCGTGGTGCGGGCGGATCTCGTTTGGTTGGCAGTTGTGGCGGTCATCCTCAGTGCCGTGTCGGCCTACTACTACCTGCGTGTCATCATCGTGATGTTCTTTAAGGAGCCTGAGGTGGACTTGCAGATCAGTGCTCCTATCGGTGGGGGCATGGCGGCCGGATTGGGTATAAGCGCTGCTGCGACCCTTGTCATTGGCATCGTGCCGTCTTGGCTCTGGGATGCGGTAGTAAGCGCCTTCGCGACGCTTTTTTAGCTGAGACAGCCGGCCCGTCGGCGGGCGGTGAATTTCGATGAAGGCAGGCGCTGCCTCGCTCCTAGAGGCTGATTGGGTCCTACCCATATCGGCTCCTCCGATACCGCGAGGCGCCGTATGGGTTGTCGGGGGACAGATCGCTGCGGTGGCGCCCGCGGGAGCACTTCGAGCCCAGGTCGATCCAGCCACCACTATCAGGTCCTTTCCCGGCAGTGTACTTATGCCGGGATTGGTTAATGCTCATACGCACCTAGAGTATTCGGCGTTTCGGGATTTTAGCTCGGCTTCGACGTTTCCCGTGTGGATGTTGCGGCTCCTCTTGGCCCGCCGAAAGCTTACTTCCGATGACTACGCTACCTCGGCTCGATGGGGAGCTTACGAGTCGGTTTGTGCCGGTACCACCTGTGTGGCGGACATCTCGTTTGAAGGATGGACTACGCTGCAGGCCGCTGCAGAGGTGGGCCTGCGCGGCCGCGTTTATATAGAACTGTTCGGCCTCGCCGACACAAAGATCCCAGCTGTCATGGGGCTTGCCGAGGAGCGCCTCAGTGAGTTCACGGCAAAGACGACTCCACTCCTCGACGTGGGTCTTTCTCCACACGCCCCGTACACGGTGTCGGCGCTCTTGTATCGGGAAGTCGCCCGCTATGCGCATGAACGGGGTCTCCATATCACCACTCACCTCGGGGAATCACCTGCTGAAGTGGAGATGCTGGTGCGTGGACGGGGAAGCATTGCGGGGGTGTACAAGGTGGCTCGTTTATGGAGCAGGGCCGATCGCGCCGTGCCGGGACTGCGGCCGGCGGCTTATCTTGCCTCTTTGGGGGTCTTGAGTCCGAGGATGCTGGCGGCCCACTGTGTGCAGACTGATGAGGATGAGGTGACCGTTCTGGCTTCGACCGGCGCGGCAGTTGCGCATTGCCCTCGTTCCAACGACTACCTGCGATGTGGCACGGCCCCGGTTGCAGAACTGCGGGCGGGAGGAGTGCATGTAGGACTGGGTACAGACAGTCTCGCCTCCAATGACAGTCTTGACATGTTCTCCGAGATGCGTGCCGCGCTGGTCCTCAGCGAGGCTCGGGGCCGGAATGGGGTGCTTACAGCGGGTGAGGTGCTGCGGATGGCAACCGTGGAGGGCGCACGCGCTCTGGGTTTGGACGACTTGGTGGGCAGTCTTGAGGTGGGCAAGCGGGCCGATCTGATTGTGGTCCGTTTGCCGGGGGCGGGAGACGGGACGGAGTTGGGCCGGGCTACGTCACCCGACACGACGGCGGAGGCGTGCGGTATAGAGGAGCGGCTGGTGTCGTCTGCGGGCGCCGCCGACGTACAACTTACCATGGTGGATGGGCACATCCTTTTCGACCGGGAGAACCCAAACAAGGCCGACAGGCCGGGACTCGATCAGGCCTTCGCTGCGGTTCGGGCTAGGCTGGGTCTGGACGACACTCCACGATTGATGGGTGAGCGACTGTAGGTACAGGGCGATGGATCTTCGATCGCGAACGTGGCGGAGGACGGCCGCGCTCTGGTGGGCACTGGAGCCGCGATGGGGCATAATCTGCCCAGACAGGTCGCGAGAAGTAGCGCGATTGGAGCCGGGAACATCGTGTTCCTGCAGATCCACGTAAGGAGAATACGTTGCTGCTGGATCGCAAGCGCATCAACAAGTGGGGCAGATGGGTGGCCCTTTTCTTGGCCATTGTATTCGGCGTAGGCTTTTTGTTCATGGGGATCGGTTACGGGGGCGCCGGCCTCGACCTCTCGTCACTGTTTACGGACGACAAGTCGGCCAACCAATCGCCGGAGCAGAGACTGGCTGCCTTCGAGAAGACCCTCGCTGAGAATCCAAAAGATGTCACTGCCCTCATAGGCGCTGCGACCATTTATCAACAGAGTGACGACTTGACCACGGCGGCCGAATATTTGGAGAGGGCCATAGCCGTGGATGAGGGCCAAAAAGATCTATATCTGCGTTTGGCTAATATCTATCTGAATTCCAAGGCGTTGGACTACGAGGCGGCCGCGCGGGTGCTCAATAAGGCGGTTGCGATGGATCCGACCAACCCCGATCTCTTTCTGAAATTGGGTACGGCGCAGAGCAATCTGAGAAACACGGAAGCCGCCGTCCTCGCCTGGCAGAAGTACTTGGAACTTGCGCCCAATGGGGAGATGGCGTCTGTGGTACAAAAGCAGATAGACGTGCTGACCACCACGGCTACGGATTCCCCCACAACGGGAGCTTCCACGACGACGACTGCGGCTGCTCAATGACCAGCATGAGCTGAGCAGCGGTCTTACCATCGCGAAGCGATGGGTGCATGAGCGAGTGTCGGGTTTATGACATCCCTGCCTCGCCGAACAGCGAAGCCCGTGATTTGGGGCTTGAATACGGGGAGATGTGTGTGGACCTATCTATCACTACGGATATAGTCGATGGAGTGCAGGTGATCCGCGTCGAGGGAGAGCTCGACGTCTATGCGGCTCCTCGTTTGAAGGAAGCACTCGCCGAAGGCCTGGAGAGAAGTACCTTATTCGTGCTTGATCTATCCCGGGTGCAGTTTATCGATTCCACCGCCTTGGGTGTGCTGGTTGCGAGTCTCCAGCAGGCTCGAGCGGCCTCTTCAGATTTTCGTCTGGTCTTGGACGACCCTTACCTGTTGAAGATTTTCCACATCACGGGTTTTGATGGGGTGTTTTCCATCTTCCCGGGAGTGGCGGAGGCCATCCAAAGCGACTGAAGCGGGCTGTATGACGTTGGCGTGCTATCTTCGCGTCTGACATGCCCATGCTGTGAGGAGTTCCCTTCGTGCGACTGATCATCACTGAGAAGAACGATGCCGCTAAGAAGATCGCGGGGATTCTGTCCGATCGCGGTGTCAAGGAAGAGTCTTACTACAAGGTCCCCTATTACCTCTTCACCGACGAGCAGGGTGAACCGAACACCACCGTCGGCCTTAAGGGCCATGTGGTGCAGGTGGATTTTCCTGCGGAGTACTCCGAGTGGCGCAAAGTCGAGCCTAAAGCGCTTATCGATGCCCCCTTGGTGAGGACCGAGACGGCGAAGTCCGTTGTGCACACGGTCAAGAAACTGGCTGCCGGTGCCTCCACGCTCGTCATTGCCACCGACTTTGACCGTGAGGGCGAACTGATCGGTCTGGAGGCACTGAATCTGGCCCTAGAAGAGAACGAAAAACTGGTGCGTGGGGTGCGCCGGGCACGCTTCTCTGCGCTGACTCCCGGTGAGATCAAGCGGGCATTTGCGAATCTCGACCATTTGTCCGAGCCGCTTGCTAGAGCGGGTGAAGCACGGCAGGATATCGATCTCATCTGGGGAGCGACACTCACCAGATTCGTCTCGTTGGCCACATCACGATTGGGCACCCAGTTCCTAAGCGTGGGCCGGGTGCAGACTCCCACTCTGGTTCTCATTGCCGAGCGGGAGAGGGAGCGCCGGGCGTTTGTGCCCGAGCCCTACTGGGTGGTGAAGATCGTAGTCGAGGGCGACGGTCAGACCTTCTCAGCGGTCCATAAGGAGGAGCGCTTCACCGACGAGGCTAGAGCTCGGGAAGTGTTCGAGAAGTTGGCCGGTTCTGCGTCCATCACTGGAGTGAAGCAGACCAAACGCAAAGTGTCTCGTCCGGCTCCGTTCAACACGACCAGCTTCACCAGTGCGGCTACGGCGTTGGGATACGGCGCTGCAGCGGCTATGCGTATTGCTGAAGACCTGTACATGGCAGGGCATATAAGTTACCCACGTACAGACAATACCGTCTACCCTACGTCGCTCGATTTACGTGAGACGCTCTCTATCCTGGCCCAAGGTGAGTTCCCTGCCGACGCCGGCCGTCTCTTGGCACAGGAGACCCTTCGTCCCAGCCGAGGCGACAAACGAACCACCGACCATCCACCCATCTACCCTACGGGCAGTCCCCGGCGCCATGACCTTGGTGAGCGGGAATGGCGTCTCTACGAACTCGTGGCCCGTCGCTTCATGGCTACGCTGGCTGATGAGGCGTTGATGGAGTCGAACCGTATCGACTTAGAGCTGACCGGCGAGCCGTTTTTTGTGCGCGGCAGCAGGGTGGTGACGGCCGGATGGCTCGACTTCTACCCCTATAGCCGGCAGAAGGATTCCGAGCTTCCTCTTCTGCACCAAGGTGATCTCGTCCGGTTGGTCGATAAACAGCTGGAAGCTAAAGAGACGCAGCCTCCTTCGCGATACGGCCAGGGAACGCTCATTGAGCTCATGGAAAAGCACAACCTGGGTACGAAGGCCACCCGGCACGCCATCATCCAGAATCTCTACGATCGCGGTTATGTGCATGGGAACCCTATCGAGCCCACGGAGATGGGCATGAAGATGGCAGAGGCTCTGACCGAGTTCGCTCCACGCATAGCTTCCCCGGAGATGACGTCGCAACTGGAGAGAGATATGGATCTCATCTCCGAGCGCGACCTCACCAAAGAGGAGGTAGTCACCACCTCGCGCAATCTACTGCGTGAGGCCTACAGCTCACTTGAGCAGAACCGGGAGCAGGTGGCGGCCAAGATCTTCGAAGGAATCACCGACGACCGCATATTGGGCCGGTGTCCCAAGTGCGGCACGAATCGGCTGCGCATCATCCGCTCCAAGGCTACCAAGAAGCGTTTTGTGGGCTGCGAAGGCTATCCGGAATGCGATCAGACCTACCCGCTCCCCCAGCGGGGGGACGTCATCGGTCTTGATGAGACGTGTTCCCAGTGCGGGAGCCCCAAGGTGAAGGTCTTGGGCGGTAGGCGACCCTGGATTCTGTGTCTCGATCCCGACTGTCCCACCAAGGCGGAATACAAGGAGAAGGCGGCTGCTCGGGCTGCCAAGGCCGCAGCGGCTGCTGAGGCCGAAGGTGATGGAGGGGCGAAGCCCGTCAAGGCCAAGCGAGGGACCGCAACGAGGGCGGCGGGCAAGACCGCGGCTAAGACCGCGGCCAAGAAGTCGGTCACTAAGAAGTCCACCGCCAAGAAGCCCGCAGCGAGTGCCGATGCCGGTATTGGAGTAGGTGAAGGAGACGTGGCTGCGCAAGAAGCCGTCTCGGTTACTCCGGAGGGTTAGGGCACGTGGAGCCGCCGGTACCGGATAGACGGTTGCCACCCCTACCCGACGACGTCACTCTGGACGAATCGGTTCTGGCCGGCATGGGCAGTGGAACCAAAGGGATCCTTATCACTTTCGAGGGGCTTGATGGCTGTGGCAAGTCTACGCAGATGGAGTTGCTGGCCCGGGGGTTGCGAGAGCGTGATTATGTGGTGCTTACGACCCGCGAACCCGGCGGTACCCCTTTGGGGGAGGCTGTGCGTCGTATTCTGCTTGAGCCGCAGCGACATGGTATGTCGGCCCGAGCTGAGGCTTTGCTCTACGCGGCGGCACGAGCCAACCTGGTAGAAGATGTCATCCGTCCGGCACTTGATGACGGCCAAGTGGTGCTCTGCGATCGGTACATTGATTCGTCACTGGCCTATCAGGGCTTTGGGCGCGGTCTGGAGGCCGAAGACGTCATGACGCTGAACGTATGGGCCACCGGATGTCTTTTCCCCGATCTCACGCTGTTTCTCGATCTCGACCACGATATCTGCTCCACTCGTCTTGCGACGGTGCCTGACCGCTTGGAGGCCGAAGGCGACGCGTTTCACGAGAGGGTGGCCAAGGGCTTTCGAACCCTGCTTTTGGAGAATCCCTACCGTATTCGGCGAATCGATGGACGGGGGAGCAGGGAGGATGTTCAGGCCCGCATCCGCGCTGTGGTCGAAGACGAGTTCGAGCTTTTCACCCACTAGGCGCCGGGGCTCGCTGTGCGGCTATTTGCTGAAATCGTGGGCCAGGAGGTGGCTGTATCCATCCTCACGCGGAGTCTTGAACAGGGGACAACACACTCCTATCTCTTCACCGGCCCTGCTGGGGTCGGCAAGACTGCAGCAGCTCTTGCCCTGGCCTGTGGGTTGGCGTGTTCCCAAGGGGGCTGTGGGACCTGCACGACCTGCACGCGCGTCCGCATGGGGCTCCACCCGGATGTGGAGATCATAGCGCCCGAGGGAAATGTCATCCGCAAGGAAGACATCGCCGCCGTCAACCTTCATGCCGCCTACCGGCCGTTTGAAGCCCGGGCCAAGGTTTACATTTTCCTCGAAGCCGACAGTCTTAATGTCGAGGCATCTAATGCCTTCCTTAAGACTCTCGAAGAGCCTCCAGGGCATGTGTACTTCATCTTGGTGACCGACCACGCGGAACGACTCCTCTCAACCATCGTCTCCCGGTGCCGGTCGGTGGTTTTCTCGTCTGTGCCGGAGGCGGCCATCAGAGCCGATCTACACGATCGGCCGGGAGTAGGGGAGGAGGCCTGTCTATTGGCCCGAGTGGCGGGTGGTAATCTCCGCTATGCGCGGGAATTGGCTACTTCCGAGGCTGCGCGACTCCAGCGAGGTCTATTGCTTGATCTGGCACGTGATCTGCCGCACGGGAGTGCGTTTGATGCCGAGGTGGCTCTGGACCAGGTCATGGCGGCGGTGGAAGGTGGTACGGCTGCCGGACAGGCTGAACTGGCTGCGGAATTGCGCCGGTCCATGGACTGGGCGGGTGATGCCCGTACTCGTAACTGGCTGCAGAAGCGGCACGACGAGAAGCTGAAACGTCATCAACGCCGGCTTCGTACGCAGGGTCTCAACGATGTCATCCGTGTCTATTCCGGCTGGTATCGGGATCTCGCTGCGGTCTCGGTGGGCGCTGAGGCGGCGGTTCTCAACCAGGACCGTCTGCAAGAGCTTCGC
Source organism: Thermoleophilia bacterium (assembly GCA_050943595.1). GTDB lineage: Bacteria > Actinomycetota > Thermoleophilia > RBG-16-64-13 > RBG-16-64-13 > JAXGXJ01. The sequence goes on from JBMNPM010000012.1 coordinate 41,015, forward strand.
AACGCTGCTCAGCCTGAGCGGCTCTTTGGCTACACGCGCGCGGTGCTGGCCGTCCGGCAGGCTCAGGAGAGGCTCCGCTATAATGTTGATGCCCGATGTGCCATCGGTGAGATGTTCCGAAGTATTAAGGAGGCCCTGACTCAGTGGCCGATGTCGTAGGGGTCGTGTTCCAAGACAGGAGCAAGACCTACCATTTTGACTCCGCGGGCCTACAACTCTCCTGCGGAGATAACGTGATAGTGCAGACGAGCAAGGGTGCGGAGATCGGCAGGGTTGTCGATGCGCCTCACTATGTCAACGACAGCGACTTATCCGCCCCCTTGAAGCAGGTGATTCGGGTGGCCACTGAAGAGGATCGGGAGGCTCAGACTTCCTGCATCCGCAGGCAGGCTATGATGGTTTGCCGAGAGAGGATCGCGGCTCACAAGCTGGACATGAAATTGGTGAGCGCCGATGTCTCTCTCTCGGGTGATCGTGTGACCTTCAGCTTCTACTGCGATGAACGGGTGGACTTCCGCGGCCTCGTGGCCGACCTGTCACGCACCCTGAAGATGCGGGTTGAGCTGCGGCAGATCGGAGCTCGTGAGGAAGCACGGATGGTGGGAGGGCTTGGTCCCTGTGGTCGACACCTCTGTTGCACCCTCTTTCCGGGGGACGATGAGCCGGTCTCTATCCGTATGGCTAAAGAGCAGAATCTGCCACTCAATCCTGTGAAGATATCTGGTCTGTGCGGGCGGCTGATGTGCTGTCTCAAATATGAGCAGGAGCAATACGTGTACTTTCGTAAGGAAGCACCGCCTCGAGGGACTCGTGTGGTGACGCCTACCGGTGTGGGAGTCATCACGGGCTATCACGTTCTCAAGGAAGCCATCACCGTCCGTATGGAGGGAGGTTCGATTACCGACCTAAGGCTGCGCAATTGCGAGCCCCAAGAAGACGGTACATTGCTGTTTGTTCCCGATGTGGGGGAAGAGGCGGTTGTTAGGTCCGGTGGATCAGGTCTCTCTTCACCCGGTTTGCCGGCAGACATGAAGGCCGCCCATGCCTCAGCAGGTAGGGACAGGGGCGCTGCGGAAGAAGCGCAGGCGACGAAGGGCAGCTCCGGCGAAGATGAGGAGGTCAGGTCTAAGCGCCCTCGCTCGCGCCGAGGACGAGGTCGACGGGGCCGGGGTCAGGGAGCCGGTGCTGAGGGAGTTGCGGCTGAAGGCGTGGCGGCGATGGGAGGGCGTGTAGAGGCTGCGCCCAAGCCAGGCGTCAAGCAGGGCGGGCAGCAGCCGGGACGGCGTAGACCGCAGCAGAGTGGGGAACGGCCGAAGGACGGCGCCGGCCGAACTTCACGGCGTCCTAACGAGAAGCGTCCGCCGACGGCCGACGGTGGAAGGGTGTCTGAGCAGGGTGCGGCTGCTGAGCGTAAGCCTAGGCGACGGAGACGGCCTCGGCGCCCGGGGGGTGGCGAGAGTAGCGATCAGGGAGCCGGCGATGGCGGCCGCGTCTACAGTGGAGAATCACATAGTGGCGCAGCGGGTGGAAGTCCGAGTGCTTAGCAGGACCGGCTGCGTGCCGTGTGTTAGTTGTATGGATGGCGTGGATGGTCTCCACTACGGCCCGTGCCTGATGGCGCAGGAGAGTGTCTCCCGGTGATGTCACATGGCGCTTGTCAGAGGTGCGCCGACCTTCTAAACTAGCAGCTCTCACGCCGACGTAGCTCAGATGGCAGAGCGGCTCACTCGTAATGAGCAGGTCCGGGGTTCGATTCCCCGCGTCGGCTTCTCGGGTAGAGAGCGGAAAATCCGCTGTTTAACCCAAACACAAACTACCGCATCATCGCCTCCCGTGCCTCATCAGACCGAAGCATCTTGGAGGCGGAGTGCCCCACACCCGGTACCACCTTGAGGCTGTGATGGTCGTAAACGGATGACCCGAAGGTGAAGCCCAGATACTGGAAGTAGTTGAGGCCTCTTTGCAGGCGGTTGCTTCCTTGGATCATAGCCGGCGGGGTTGTGTCTAAGTCGTCAT
>JBMNPM010000013.1:0-41470 GCA_050943595.1 Thermoleophilia bacterium
AGCCGCTCATACGCCGGGCGCTAGAGATCACCGAACGCAGCTACGGACCCGAGCATCCCCAGGTCGCCACCGGCCTCAACAACCTGGCCCTGCTCCTTAAGGACACCAACCGCCTGGCCGAGGCCGAACCGCTCATGCGCCGGGCTCTAGAGATACTGCTCAAGTCCAGCAGAGCCATGGGGCACCCGCATCCACACCTGTATGGGGCTCTCGGAAACTATGTTGGCTTACTCGAAGAAATGGGCAGGTCGAGCGATGAGATCCACCGAATCGTGGCCGGACTGTTTGGCCAGTACGGGTTCGCAATCGGTTAGGAGGGGCGGGGACTAAGAAAGAGGGGAGCGATCATATCCTCGGGACGAGGGTGAAGAGAGGTGCAGAGGGCGAAACCCAGATCATCAATGCCCTCGTGCCTCCGGACGAGGTGGAGTTGGACGTGCCCCGGACTTGCCCCGTTTTGAGAGAGGGCATCCTCGATCGTCTCATCAACTCCACCTTCCATGTGGACATGGAAGGCAAGAGCAACCGCCCGCACAAGCGCCTCGGATAGGCGGTCGAGCTTGTCAGAGGAGGTGAGAAGAGCTCTCACTAACAGGTGAGAATGGGTGGGGAATTAGTTGGCGTTCGATACAGGGATTGGGCACCTGGGGCACCCGACGCTTCGCCGGTGCGCGCGAGAGCTCCATCGCGACCTGACCCGAGCTTCGCGGCGAGGGGCGCAGGCCGAGTTCTCCGATCCGGACGAGGAGCCGGTCCGGCGCGGGTGCCGCTCTACCTCCCCAGACTCGTACCCGCACCTGCCCACCTGCCCGCGCAATCTTCAGGGAGAGATCGTCGCTTCGGCTCACGCACAAGGAGGCCGACTACCTCCGGGCGTGTATCCTCACCGTCGTGCCCGACTCGCTCTTGGCCCGGGTGGCCGGCCTCGGGGTCGCGACCACCGTTGAGGCTCCCCGAGAGCACCCGCTCTGCGGGATCGTTTGACGTGCGTCACGTGACGCGTTACGATTATTTATAATGATCAAGGCCTTCGCTGACGCACAGACGCAGCAGCTGTACTTGACCGGCAAGGCGCGGCGTGTACCGCCTGCTGTCGCGACGCGTGCTCGGCGCAGGCTCGATCAGATCAACGCTGCGATTCGGATCGAGGATTTGAAGGTCCCGCCCGGCAATAGGCTGCACTCGCTTGAGGGCGACCGTCGAGGCCAACACTCAATCTCGGTCAACGATCAATGGCGCATCTCCGTTTCGAAGACGGCGATGCCTACGATGTCGAGTTCTGTGACTATCATTAGAGGGTGAGGAGCAATGAGCATCCCCAACGACACTCCGATGAAGCGCCGGCCCACCCATCCAGGTAAAGTCCTGCGTGAGGATTTCATGCCCGACTATGATCTGACGGTCAGCGGCCTTGCCGAGGCCTTGGGCGTCTCACGGCAGACGGTGAACGAGCTTGTTCGTGAACGGCGCTCGCTGTCTCCGGAGATGGCACTTCGTCTCTCTAGCCTCTTCGGCAACTCACCGGAGTTCTGGTTGAACCTGCAGTGTGCGGTTGACCTCTGGGATGCGAAGGCTGCGCTGAAGGACGACATGCGTCGCATCAAACGGTTGAGGGTCGCCTGAGAAGCCGGACAAGGGAGGCAACGAATGCCGAAGATGTGGATGGTGAGGGCGGCGCGCGACGGGGTTCTGGCCGAGGAGTTTACGCAGAGGAATGTAGTTGCCGTCAATTGGTTGGACACCACTGATCTTTCGTCGGTGACGGATGCTACAGCTCTTCGGGCGATGATCGATGCTGCATACTCGGATAGCCGGCCGGGGCAACGGGTTGCAGCCGCGAGCCAACTGGCGCGTTTCCTCTGGAGCTTCAATATCGGGGACGGGGTGACGACGTACAACCTGGCGCTCCGCGAGTACATCGTCGGTCGGATCGCAGGCGGATACGAGTACTGGACAGACGCACTTGTCGCGCCGGATGGATCCTACCCGCACGTCCGACGGGTCGAGTGGCGAGGCAGAGTGTCTCGGGATGCTTTGTCTACATCCAGTCGCAACAGCCTTGGATCCATCGCCACGATCTTTGGTGTCGCCGAGGCTGTGGCCGAGGAGATCGAGTTGCTGCTGCAGGGCACCGTCCCGAATGGTGAGGCGAAGGCGGGCGACGACCAACCACTCCAGGGCGAGCTGGAGACACTGAGAGAGGAAACCGTCCAGAAGGCCCACGAGTTCATCAAGGACCGTGTAATCGCCCTCGACTGGGAGCAGATGCAGCTTCTTGTCGCCGGCGTTCTTCGGGCGATCGGCTATAAGACCCGGATGTCGCCGCGCGGTAGCGATCAGGGCCGGGACATCATTGCATCCCCGGATGGGCTGGGCATGGAATCCCCGCGTATTGTCGTGGAAGTGAAGCACCGACCCAAGGAGCAAATGGGTGCGCCAACCGTGCGCTCCTTCTTGGGCGGTCTGCGTTCGGGCGATCGGGGGCTCTACGTCAGCACGGGCGGTTTCAGCCGCGAGGCTAAGTACGAGGCCGACCGGGCGACAGTTCCTGTGACGCTGTTGGACTTGGATGATCTCGTGCGGCTCCTCGTTGAGAACTACGAATCCGCGGACATGGATACTCGGGCGCTGGTGCCGCTCCTACGGCTCTACTGGCCGGCAACCGGGTCCTGAGTCGTATCCGGGCACTTGCTACCAGCAGCCGGTCGGCGCCTTCTCAGTTGGTTGCCCGTCCGACCATCCTTGCCGCGCTGATTGCTCGACAGACTCCTAGCTGACGATCGCAGAGAACATCCGGAAGCCGGCAACGACTCCGGCGGCCAGCGTTACCACAATCAGGACGGCATACGGAATGCGCTGGTTGGGAGGCATTTCGTAAGGCTTGCGATTGGGTGACCTCAGGTAGTTCACGAGGAGCCAGACGGAACCCAGTCCGACCAGCAGGAAGATGCCGCCCATGCTCAGCCATCCCCATGCCAACCCATTTGCACGAGGGGGATTAATGCCGTACCAGAAGGTCGTTGCGCCGATGGACAGCCAAACCGCGCACCATGCGGGATAGACGAGTCCGAAACCCTTGATTCGCGACGCGAAGATGCGATGCGCGACGGAGAAGACAAAGAGACCGATGAAGGCCACGGGCAGGATCCAGAAGCCCTTGGGTATCGGGTGGGCGATCCGGTAGGGGCCGCCCGATGCCACGAATCCGCCCTGGTCCATGATGGCCATACCCCCAAGAGTCACGACCGTAATGCTCGCGCCAAGGCCTATCGTGCTCAAGGCCGCGCCGAGCCATGAGCCGGTCCGCCAACCGCCGGGTGCCCTCTTGGCCTCGCTGTTGGGCTCTCCAGACATACTCGCCCCCGCTTGCGTTGGCTACTTCACCGCGGTCTGTTTTCTCCTCGAGGAGCCCACATATGTCTTATAGTAACGCTCCGGGGCGTCGTAGAAGGAGATCTGGATCATAGAGCCCCAGTCTCTCACTTCACGGATGGGGCAATCGAAGACGGGGACGTCTGGCGATACGGAGTCTGGCCATTCCCCCGATGTATCAGGAATGAGCGCTCCTTGGGCGCGTATCTGATCCTTTTGCTCCCCAGGCATCGTGGGCCATGGATCTTGCTCGTTTGGCACAGGTTCGGCCCAGCCTCCCGATGGTCCAGATTCCTGTCCTCGCTCCACTCTCTGGTGGGGGATCGATGTGCTTTAGCAGCCTGCTAAAGGTGTAGGCCTATGAGGTGAAGGTATCTCTCAGACGCATGTTGCATGCTCGTCGGTATCTCACCCGCATGACTTTGCCTGAGGCCCGGGTGACCGGTGTCAGTCCCGTTTCGGTCAAGAACACATGCCAACGTACGGGCGGCAACGAGGCGACGTCGCACTGAATGCGTCGGGCACCGGAGCCACCAAACGGCAGGTGGAATCAAAGGATCTAGAGTAGGTAATTCTCTCGCGCACCGCGGCCCTGCTTGCAAGATAATCTTGCTAGATATAGAATATAAAGCGGCTAGTGAGCGAATCTCCGCAAAGAAATAGTGCGAAGAAGTGCGAAGAGGAGAGACAGGGGGTTGTGATGGCGGACGTTGGTTCGTTTATCGGAGTGCGAATCAGGGCTGCAAGGAAGCGTCTTGACATCAGTCAGGATGAGTTGGCCGTCCGGGCCGGGTTCGAGCACCGCCAGAGTGTGTCTCAGATCGAAAACGGCTCACGAGAGGTCAAGGCAGCTGAACTCGTTCGGCTGTCTCGAGCTCTGCACGTCTCCATAACCGAGCTTCTGGATGCGCACGAACCGCGCGTGCCGCGGGTGTGCTGGAGAGAGGAGCCTGCGGCGGGCGGTAAGGAATACGAAGCTCGTCTGCTGTCGTTTTGTCGTGCCTATCACAGTGCTCGCAAGGCTCTTGAGGAATCGGAGCCACGACGGCTTCCTAATCCGGATCTCAATGTCGCGACGGCCCAGTATCGGGATGTTGACAAGCTTGCATTGGACGTGGCAGGTCTGCTGAAGCTTGGAGCTCGTCCGGCCAGCAGCCTCGCGGACACCTTGGAGAATCAATATGACCTACTTATCTGGTTCGCTCCGTTGCGAAGTGGAGGCTCTGCGGCCTGCACAAGAGGCGAGCACGGGGATGCGATCTTGATCAACAGCGATGAGCCTCCGTGGCGAAGGAATTTCGATCTTGCCCATGAGCTCTTCCATCTGCTGACCTGGGATACATCCTGGGGCGATGACCAGCAGAAGAGAGTCGAGCCCCTTGCGAATCGCTTCGCGGCAAGCCTCTTGCTGCCCGCGGATGAACTCCAATCAGCACGGGCAGAGCGTTGTCGCGCCGGAGAAGTGGACTACGCCGACCTAGTCAGTATTGCGCGTGACTTTGGTACTTCCACGGAGGCTCTGTTGTGGCGTATGTGCAACCTACACTGGATCAAACGGGAAGACGTCGATTCGGCTCTGGGAAACGACGGGCTGCGCCGGTTGGACAAGGCGGCGCGGAGGGGTGAATGGCAGGATCCACCTCCCTTGCCGGACCGTTTTGTTAGAACCGTATTCTTTGCATACGCGAAGGGTCTGATGTCTCGGGCGCGTCTTGCTGAGTGCCTTGAGACCAGTCTGGTTGACCTGGACGATCGGCTTGCACAATTCGGGATTGAGGACGGTGACTACCATCAGCGAATCGCGTGTGCTGGTTGATGCAATGATCATCATAGATCTCCACATGCTGGGCCTGTGGCCTAGCTTTGTGGCGTCCAAGGGGCGGATCGTGGTTTCTTCCATCGTGGCTGGTGAGGCGCTCTACTATCGCGAGACAGCTGGCGGCGTGAAGAAAGAGATTAGGGTTGGCGATGACGCCTCAACGAACCTTGTAGAGATCCTTGAAGCTGATCTGCAATCAATTGCGGAGGTTGCCGCAAGATTCGCAAACTGGTTTGTGGACAACCTGCACCCCGGCGAGATCGAACTGCTTGCTCTACTTGCTGAAGCGCCTGCCGACGAACTGTCCTTTTGCTCCAGCGACGGTGCGGCCATCAGCGCTGCCGCGATGCTTGGTTTCTCAGAACGGTGCGTATGTCTGGAGACACTGCTCAAGCTCAAGGGGCTAGGGCGTCAGGTGGAGTCAAAGCACACGGAGTCCTTCATGGAGCATCATCTACGTCAAGGTCGGGAGCGCCGTATCACGGGCTACGGGCTCGCGTGACGTAGGGCCGCCGTTCTCGCCATTAACAGTGCCGCGATCTTGGCGGCCACCTCCTCCTTTATGGCCGGGATGGTGGACTTGCCCCAAAATGGCGAACAGCCCGGATGAGAAGTCTAGGGAAGAAACGAATATGGATTGAAGCCGTTGATCGCCATGATAAACCACGCTGCCGGCGCTATATGCGGGTCGGTCGAATAAAGGCCCTTAACCGTTGCGGCGGGGAAGAGTCCACTGTCAAGCTGAATGGAGCACAATGCATCCAAGGCGGCCGTTGCTTTGGTGTTATCGCCGCGCAAACGATGCATCAATGCGGTAAAAGCTGTTCCTTCTGCCCACCAGCCACCGCCTGGGTTGGCTTTGTCGAAGGAATAGCCGCCTGCATCAACCTTCATTGCATCGGCATGATCGAGCGATCGCTCATATGGTTCAAAATCATCTCCCAGCGCAAGCGCCGTCCAGACCTGCGCGTCCAGAACAATCTCCTCTTTGTTAGGCGTTTTTCCGTCGGCAAGCGTCCCTATGTAAAATACGCCATCCTTTGAATCGTACATGCTGTCAATAAAGCGCCGTGTGCTGTCCCGTGCGGCTTTATACTTCTGTTCGCCTGTGCGCTCAAATAGCTGCGCAAAGGCAGCATATGCGTCGATGTTATGTTCTATGGATTTATAGCTGAGCGGGTAAATCGTGGGGGGTTTGCCCTCTGCCCAACCGTTAAAGCCCGCGGTGAAGCCATTGCCATCACTGGAGCAGGTATCGATCACCCAATCCATCAAAGCCCTGGCCGTATTCAGATACCGCTCAGTTGGGTCTGCAGCGTCGTATTGCAATAGTGCAAGCGCCACATAGGAGGTGTTGCCTACATTGCTGCCAACCTGATAGCGATCCTCGCGCCACTGTTTTTCTTTCGTGTCATACCAGCCGGGCAGGCGTGCGCCGGTCTCCCAACCGGCAAAGGCAGAAATATCACCCGCCGCATACGCGTTGCGCACACGTCCCGCCTTATGGCGGTCGTTTTCCACGGCGTAAACGAATGCGTCCAGAATGTAAGCCGCCTCATTCTTCTTTCCCTCAGACAGAAGCGCCATGGCCGCGAGCGCATTATCATAGGAGAAAGCGACGTTGCGCAGATAGACGTTGTTGGTCTCGTAGGAGCGCAGCATCACGTGCGCGTTGGCCGCAGCAAACTTCTCGCTTACGAAGCGGATCTCGTCCAGATAAAACTCGCTTGTACGCTTACCCGACGTATCGCCACTGAGAACATAGCCGAAGCCGCACACGATAGAACTCATGTTTAAGCTTTCCAAGGGAATGACGTACTCCTGCCATTCCTTCGTCAGCTCGATGAAACCAAGTGATTGCTTGATCGCGCTGTCGGGATAGGGTACAAGTGCGGAATTGTTCTCTCTATCGTATCCGAAGCCGGCGGTGAAAAACTCAACACACTCGCCGCCCTCTTTGCCTTTGGCGAAGAAACGGAGCTCCATCGCACCGGTGAGATCAAGTCCCTGACCGCCGGCCCGGCCATCGTTTAGTCGCGGTACAGTTTCACCTTTGGGCAGATAGCCATTGAGAAACATCCAGCCGCCCCAGTCACCAGGTCTTGTAACCTGCGTGCAGCGGATGCAGCTTGTGCCTGCATACGGCATATCGCGCCAATTTTCATTCATGTCACGAACGTGCCTCGCGTTGTTGCCGAACACCTTTGCCTTCTGGGTAAAATGATTCACCGTCATGCCGAAATCGCTGTAAACGTACAGGCTTTTTCGGCCTTCATCCAACGCGTTTGTCAACGCTGCTACGGCGGCACTCTTTGCGGGTGCGTACGTTGCGTGATCTTCTATAAGGCGCAGGTAGCTGTTTAGGATGGAGGCAACTTCACCGCGCGGCATGGGGGCAAACGGATCAAGCTGTAAGCGATTGGCCAGGGAGAGCAACCTATTGAACTCTGCCTTCCTGACATTGGCCGTGTGCTCTTGATCGAAGTTACCCCAGTCGCTCTTATAGGTACTGGGTGGGGTCTGTAGCAGTCCTGGGTGAAGCTTCTCCCCTGCCCGAACGACCATGCTGACGACCTGCGCCCGTGTGATGCTGTTCGTGGGCCGGAACGTGCCATTAGGATAGCCTTGGATCAACCCCGCTTTGGCGGCGGCACCAACGTAATGGTTGGGATAGAGGGGGTCGGTCTTATCAAGGTTGGCCGCCACGTCCGGGAAAGGACAGACGTCCTTCAGACTCACCGGGATCCCTGTGGCTTTGGCGATCATCTTGGCGAACTGCTGACGGGTCACCGGTGCTCCAGGGCGGAAGGTGCCGTCGGGGAAACCGGATATGATCCCGCGGCCGGCGATGGCCTGGATGGAATCCGAGTAGGGGGTCGAGCCGACATCGCTGAAATTCCGGGTGCTCGCCGTCCTAAAGACGGTGTGCCCGTCGCTACCCACGGACTCGAGCCGGAACAGCTGCCCGTCGCTGGCCATCGGCGCAGGCACATCCACACAACTACGTGGAACTATAGGGGGTGCCTGGGTCGGGGATGCCTGGGTCGACTGGGCGGAAGCAAACGTGAGTGCCAGCGCAGTCAAGGGCAGGATCGTAGCCAGGACCATTCGTTTGAACCAGCGCATGACCCGCCTCCCGGTATTCGATTTGTCTCCATCTTACGCTACCGCTTGACATTTGGAGGGAAGTGATCCCACTTTACTTTTCAGCCCTCAGATCAAGCCTTAGATTCGCGATGTACAGGCCGCACACCTCGGCGTTGAACAGACGGTCGCTGGGCCGCCAGAAAGTCATTCGTGTCGTACTGCAAATGGAATCCTCGCTTCTGTGGCGCCTGCTCCATCTGCTTGGGAGCCCCCTCTGCCCCCCAGGCCTTGGCAACCAAGACTACGCTGCCTCAAGTTCTAGGACCCGGACCGCATTCTCACGAAAATCATCAAGAGATACGAACTGCTTGTCGGCAGCGCTCGTAATGCGGGTCCGATCTTTTTTAGGCAACCCATCAAAGTCCTCGTGAACCACGAAGCCCTTGAATTGGAGTTGTTTCTTCTGGAACTCCAGCTCAGGATCAACATCTGCAAAGAGCACACCACCTTCTGTAGAGATGCGATTTTCTGTCAGAATTCTGTTGAAAATGCACTCCTTGTTGGGAGTGTTCAACTCGAATGAGTACGACAGTCTCATAAGCGTCATGCCGTAGTCAGAGATACGAATACTAGCCCCGGGGGTCGGGGACGGCTCCAGAAAGATGTCAATCATGTCGCCATCCTCATGGTAGAGCGGCGCAATCAATTGGACCACACTTTCCTGCCGCGGTCGAAAATCGACCCGCTCATTGAACTGCGCGCGAAGTAACGTCAGGTAGTCCAAGGCGCTTCTCAGAACTGCTGACCGGCACTTGAAATCGTTGCGGAGGTGCGCGCCGTCTCGAATCATGCCCTTCCGTGGAGTCTCCGTGATCTTCTATTGCAGCAAACTGCCCGGGTTTCACTCGTCCAGTCAACGTTGTAGGATGAAACGTGGCCGACCCGTTTGCGTCCGGGATGACCTCTGGGGCGTCCCGCAAGTAGCCATGGAGCACGTGGTATGACAGGAGCACGTGATATGACCGAGACTTTGTTCAAAGACGTCAACCGGACGGTCAACCTGCTCATCCAATCCATAGAGATGGGGAGCATAGGTCTGCCCGATATCCAGAGGCGGTTCGTGTATTTGAGAACGAGGACAAGGCCTATCTGTACCTGGTCAACCTCATCAACAGTCGCATCGGCTCCAATTACATGATGTATCTGCAGGAGCGCTTCCACCTAAGGACGGGCGCGTCGACCACCGAGCTCACGGCCGGCCAGGCACACGACTACGTAGGGCAAAGGTTCGTAGCAGGAGCGCGAGGGACCAGATCGGACGTGATCGGCGCGGCGACTTTGACCGTTGGTAGTAAACATGGCTGATGTACCACGGGTGGTCAGCGCCTCCCGCCGCACCGACATCCCCGCCTTATATACCGAATGGTTCATGAACCGGGTACGTGCCGGGTTCTGCCACTGGATGAACCCCTTTGGCGGCCAGGTCTACCGGGTTTCCCTCAGGCCGGAAGACTGCCTGGCGCTGGTGTTCTGGACTCGCAATGCCCGACCGCTCATGCCTTACGTCTCGGAGTTGCGCGAGCGAGGGTTTTGCTTCTACTTCCATTACACGCTGAACGACTACCCAAGGGATATCGACTCTCATTCTCCACCCGGCAAGACCGCTGCTGCTGCCCTCCGCCGACTCGCGGAGGTGATCGGGCCAAATCTCGTCATGTGGCGTTATGACCCGGTGATCTTCAGTGCGGCGACGTCCATGAGCTACCATCTGGAGCGCTTTGACTCACTTAGCGCTGCCCTTCAGGGGTCGACCCGGCGCTGCTACGTTTCCTTCTTGGATCCCTATGGGAAGACGGAGCGGAATCTGCGCCGGTTGAAGGATCGAGCCGGGCTTCAGCTTCGGCGCCCGGACCCGGACGAGCAGCATGAGCTGCTTGCCCGATTCGTTGACATTGCCGATGCCAGAGACATGGCCGTTCACGTATGTTGTGACGAGGCCCCTTCGGATATTCGAGTCAAGCAGGCGCACTGCATCGACGCAGACATCATCGGACGCCTGCGGCCCGACGTGAGCCCTAGGCTGAAATCAGTCCCGAGCCGGCCCGGCTGTGGTTGCGTCCAAGCCGTCGACATCGGTGCATACGACACCTGCACCTTCGGCTGCGTCTACTGCTACGCTACGAACAGTCGCGACGCGGCGGTCAAGCGGCGGGTTAACCATGATCCCGCCGACTCGATCCTGTGGCGGCCTGAAACCCTACGAGGGACGGACCTCGAAAGCATCGAGCAGCGCCCCAAGGGGTCCGGGGGCAGGCCGAAGCCGACTGCCCGCGCGGCGACTCTTTTCGACGAGTCCGACCACAGAGGCTCATTGTGACGGAAGTACCGCACGGGATCGACAGTCCGGTTGTCCATACACTCGAGAACTTGATCGCTCCGGGAATGCGGGCCCGGTTGTCTCCGTACGTAGAGGCGGCGCAGCTCTTCGCGCTGTTTGGATGCCTGCCCGATCAGCAGCGCCGGGAAGCCTCAACCAGAACAATCATCGAGCACGAGCAGACTCGCATCGACCAGCTTGCCCGGCACTGGGCAGAGTTTGTGACTGCGAACAACAAGGACTTCGCGGGCAACGACTACCGTGACCCCGACTTCCTGGGTGCCTATCTTGCCTACTACTTCAGCGTGAACGTCGCCAAGGTGCAGCTCGTCTTGCTCGATCTGGTGCGCGCCGGCGAGATGCGTGGACAGCTGAGGCTGCTGGACATCGGAGTAGGGACAGGAACAACCGCCGTCGCTCTGCTCGACTTTCTCTTGGTTTGGAGTCAGGTCTGCGACCTTTATGGGGAGCCGTTCCCGGTGGAATCCGTTGAGTTGCTGGGTGTCGACCGGAGCGAAGATGCCCTCGAGTGGGCGGGACGGGTGGTGGAGGGCTATGTCGACGCGCTCGGCGGGAGGGCGACACCTGACGGCTCAGGCCGGCTGGAGACGGTCCGGCGCTGGGCACGAGAAGCTCGTTGGCAGCAGCACGATCTGGCCACGGGATCCCTGCCGGACCTGGGCAGCTACTTACCGACACTTGTTGTTGCGTCGAACGTGTGGAATGAGCTGGATTCTGAAGGCCACATCGGCTTTGAGAGGATGATCAGTAGCCTCAATCTCGAAGCCTCGGTTGCAGTCATCGAACCGGGGGACGAAAGGTCCGCCATGGCTCTCATGCGATGGCGCCGCACCTTCTTGCAGAATGGGGGCGATTGGGTTTCAGTGGGCCCGTGCGGCCAGGATGCGGGGGCCGATCTTCCCAAGGCGTGCGAACGATGCTGGCATATCCGTCGAGAGGCCTTTCAGCCAACCCAGCTCTACAACGCGTTTCGCAAGGCATGCATACCCTTGGTTCGGGACACGCGCACCTTCGATGACTATGCTAATCGTCTCTTGTCCTGGAGCTACGTGATCCTTCACAAGGGTGCGGGTTATTGTGTCAGCCAGCCGATCCCGTCGTGCCGTTTAGAGGACATCGGCTCCCAATCTGCTCCCATCGTCGCACGCTACATGGGGACGTATCGGGCCCGAAGTCCTGTCTGCCGCGATCCGGACAGGCCGGCGGCCGACAGCGAGGAGAAGTTCTCCGAGTATCTGAAGCTGTGCCCGGTCCCATTTGATGTGGAGAGGATGGCCTTCCGTCGTTCCCCCGGATTTCAGATTCCTTCGCTTCGCCATGGCGAACTACTCTCAATCACCGGTGGTGTCAGCGTGGGAAACGTCGGCGGGGCTCCTTATCTAGAGCCGGCAGGAAGTCAAGGCACGACCCGACTGCAACCTCTTGATGGGCAGCCCGGTATCACCTCGTTCCTCCCGGTATACACCGACAGCACGAGGGCTGCCGTTAACGAGTTTTCCCATCGGCTGTTCGGCTTTGAGCAGATGCGCGCCTTTCAGCATGAGATTCTTGAGCGAGTCCTGACCGGTCGCAACATCCTAGGTATCGCCGCGACCGGCGGGGGCAAGAGCGAGTGTTTCATTCTTCCGGCTGTGCTGTTCTCTGGTATCACCGTGGTCGTATCCCCGCTTAAATCCTTGATGCACGACCAGTACTACCAGCGTATTTGCGATAGATACGGCCTTCACCACTTGACCACATTCATCAACGGAGATCTGCCTTTCTACGAGCGCGAAGCCCGGTTGAGGCGGATGGAGCAGGGCTGCTACAAGCTGGTCTACTTCACCCCCGAGCAGCTCGAAAGAAGCTATGTCCTTGAGAGTCTGAACCGAGCCAACAAGACGATCGGGGTTCGGTACCTCGCGATGGACGAGGCTCACTGCATCTCTCAATGGGGTCATGACTTTCGTCCAAGCTACCTCAACATACTGCGCCGCTTGAGTGATCAGGGGCGGGAGATCCGGCCGGCGATCATTGCTCTGACCGCGACAGCAAGTCCGCCCGTGCGAGCCGATATCTGTGAGGAACTCGGCCTTGATCCTCTGCCCCTGGATCAAGGGGGTGATGTCTTGGTCCACTCGGCCAATCGGCCGGAACTCAACTTCGTAGTCCGGGTTACGTCGAGCACGGCCGAGAAATCAGCGGGAATAGTGGGCGATCTGCGGAAACTTGAGAGATATAACCGTGACAACGAAGAACCAGGGGCCGCGCTGGTGTTCATGCCCTACACGGGCGGCAATCCAGACTACGTGACGGGTGAGCGGGGTGGAGCCCAGAGCACGGGCGTCTCTTACTTTGCCTCGTATCTCGAGCGGACATTGGGCCGCAAGGTCGCCATCTACCACGGAAAGATGGACTCAGACGACGCTGGCCCAGACCAGGACCAGGATTCTTACGAGTACTCGAGTCTAGGAGACATGAGAGGTCGCGGACGGGGACAGCAGCAGGAAGCGTTCATCAGTGGCGCTCGTGATGTAATGGTGGCGACTAAGGGCTTTGGGATGGGTGTTGACAAGCCCAACATCCGCTACGTCATCCACCGCAGTCCGCCGGGCAACCTGGAGGCGTACGCGCAGGAAGCAGGGCGTGCGGGACGGGACGGGGAGATCTCCACCGCTGTTCTCTACTACAGTCCTGACAGTCCTGGAGACGATACCGCTCCCGTGGGTTCCATTCTCCCAAGTGATCACGAGATTCAGAGGCGGTTCCTGTCGGACAAATACGTGCGGCCTCAGGACGTGGCTGCGGTCTGGGCGTTTCTCCAGCAGTTAGGCCGACGCCTAGTGATCACAGGCGCGTCAGGAAGCGGCAGTAACACCCACGCCTACTTTACCAACGACGAGGTGGTTGGTTATCTCGACCAGCTCGCTGCGGGTGGCGTTTCCGGCGTGTCCGCCTTTGTCTGGCCCGACTTCGCTCCTCGAGAGCCCTATGCGAGGGAATCGGACAACCACAGGGCGATTCTCGATCGCGGCCACAAGTACAAAGAGAAGAAGAACTACATCTCACGGATACTTGCTGTTATGTACCGGATTCGGCCTGACCTGCCGGGGCAAGGGCGTATCACCATCCTGGAGAGCGTGCACCGCACGGGGGCCTGCGTTCACAAGGCCGCCTTGGGTGACTGGGACGCCATTCTTGGGTCCAATGCCTACTTTGGGGCACTGCTCCGGCAATCGGGATTGACGGCGTTGGAGTTCATGGACTTGCTAAACCAGCCCGACCTGTTGCCTCTTGCTGCCAGACTGTCAATGCCCCTCCGCGACCTGACTGGGCTGCTATCAGATGTTCGGCAGTGTACCGTGCGTTCAGAGCGAGGCCGACCAGCGGGTGTGCTTCTCGACTTCTGCTGGATCGGCACGCCCAAATATGGTCCGGCCGCCGACAAAGACAGTCTCCAGTCCTGGAGAGCATATGCCGGTGCATGGAGCAGGGCTCATGGCAGTATGGCAAAGACTCGTGCAGAGCGGGGAGGGCGGGAGTATCCGAACGATGATGACTACTTCTGCTGGACTGAACTCAACAGATCGGTGGGGTGGGAAGTTCGGCTGAACGGTGACTTCCCCGCAAACCGTTTCAAAGAATATTTGACGGCGTTCTCCGAGCTGATGGCTGACCGACAGCGCACGGATTGGGACTCCTATCGCCGTCTTCTAACAGGCTACATCGGGGTTCGGGCCGACGGCCAAATCGGTGAATGGACCAAGCCCAGCAACTGTCTTCGGGCTGTCATGCTCGGCTATCTCAAATCGCACGAAGTGATCGACGGCGGGAATTGTCGCAGCTGTAACCACTGCCTATCGGAAGCCGATCTGGACAAGTATACGGTTGAGCAGCGTCGCGAAGTCGTGGTGCGTATGTCCCCCCAGACGGAGGAGCTGTTCGAGCGGGTAGAAAAGGCATCTGCCGAATTTCCAGACCTAGACGTGATCCCGGCACTTCTAGCCGAGGTCAAGGCTGAAGAGGAGAGGGGTCGGTCTCTCGTCAGGTACTTCGAGGGCTGGTCGGCGCGGCTCCTTGAGGATGAGCCCGAGCATCGCGCTGGGATTCTGGCTCGGATACACGCCATGAAGGCCGGTCTTGTCTCCGTTGACGGTTCAGAGCTGGGATCTCTTGCCGGTCGACTCAAACGTCTTCTCACTTCTGAAGCGGTCCCGGTGGTCTGGGGCGCTGTATCCGATCTTCACAGCCTTGCGTCGGGTGAGGCCGAGACGTACCTAGTACAGGTTGCCGTGATGCGAATTGCCGGCGACAACCGAGGTGAGTTGGACGTTATTCGACAGTTGCTTGAGGCTGGACAGGCGGAGACCATCTCGCCATCAGCCGCCGCGATGAGTGAGGTGTGTCTGCGTGTGCGGGAGCTCTGTCAAGCAGACGGAGCCCTGCCGGACGCCGCGCTATTCCATGAAGCTACGATTGCTCTCGCCCGTACCTCTGATGACCGGCAAGTCTCAGAGGACTTGTACGCTGAGTTCTTTGGCTCCAAACTCCGGACCCCCGAGGGGTGGGCGGAGATTGAAACCGAGCTCGAGATTCTGGTTGCCGCTACAGGCGAAGTAGCCTCTGCCCCTGTCCTGAGCCTTCTGTCTGTCTGGATCAAAGCCGGCGGTGAGAGTTCACGCCAGGGCCGCACACGCGATGTAGGCGAATGGCTGGAGGCTCACCAAAGGCTTCTCGAGGTGTTGGGCGCTTCTTCCGGCGCTGCAAATCTGGTGGTTCTTCTCGATTCAGCGGAGTTGACGGCATACCCCACGGCTGCCATCTGGGCGATAAGGTGCGCAGTGGTGGGGGAGGGGTCGACCGCTGTCTCAGCTTCTGTCGGTGCGCACCTTGCCGTGAAAACGCTGTCGACGGGGAGCATCATCGACCGGGAGACCGCGGGGCGCCTGGTTCGCTGGGTCGGCCAATCGGAAGATGTAGCCCGCATGTTCCAGACCTCTCTTCTCGATGATCAACTTACTGATGAGGAGCGCAGTTCTGTTCTTGAGGTGGTTCTCGCAGATTCGGAATACGACTCGTGGATAACTCTCGGTAGGTGGCTGGAGCTGATTGAGATCTCCCCGTCATTCTCGACTCGACCTGCCGCAGTTCTAGGATTCGTGCGATCCGCCAACAGTCTTTGCATGGCGCATTCCAAAGGTGCAGAGGCCTGTCTTGAGGAGCAGGTGAGCGGTGCCAATCTCAAGCAACTGCAGACACTCGTGGTGTCATCGCTCCGCGGACATGAGAAGTCGCGAGAGGCGCATGGGGAGCTCGTACCAATGCTGGCAGCGCTTCCATCGTCTCTCGCCGAGTACGTGGAGATGTGCCTTCTTGAGGGCGTGCCACCTGAGCTGGTCGAAGACGGATTCGTGCGGCTTGTTGCCACCGGTGACAGGTCTCAAGTTCTCGCACTTCTCAGGAGCACTCGCAGTCGGTCAGACGTGGTCTTGCCGCAGATTTTGCGACAGGCTTGCAAACTGCTCGAGGCTCTTCAAGGATTGTTCAACACTGCGGATGGCCGCGTTTTGGAGCAGCCGAAAGCGTCGGACATTACGGCACTGTGGTCCAATCTGACCCCGGAAGCCAGCGTTGAGAACGCCGACGTGTTTGTCGCCGCCATCCATGAACTCAGAACGGGCTGGAACCCGGCCTGGATGACGCCGGTGGCGCGGGAAGTCGAGGCGCTCGTGATGGCTCGGCGCTACCGGGAGGCCGGAGAGCTGGCCGGTAAGCATCCGGGGTTGAGGTTGGGAAGCGACCGTAAGCTTGCTGCGGCCTGGATTGCTCAAGCAAGGGCTCGGGGGGAACCGAGGTTTGCACCTCCTGATACCACCGTGCTGTTGCGGGTGGCGTCGTACGTGATCGAGTACTTCAGGCGAAGCTGATCGCGAAGAAGGCGGGTCTGGCTCCGAGTTCAGCCGGCAGACTTGGAAGGGCCGGCAGGTGTGAGTATAGCCTTGCTAATATTTCAATAATTAGCCATATTCACGCAGGCATGAATATGGGAATTATTTGAAAGATGGCTGAAAACTCGACAGCCGCCGCGGAGCTCGCAGCTCGCCTCAACAGTCATGGCTTTCACCAGTTCAAGGTTGTCGGCGATAAGGTGATCCGGCGAGGGCCTGGTAAGGACGTCGTTCTTGTCGCAATTAGCGCGGGCAGAGGGCGCCCATATGAGGTGGCTGAGGCCCTGACACGGGCCACGGATGTGTCCAACTCCGTCATTGTCGGTGAGGAGTTCACCCCGGGGGCTCTTGAGGAGCTGAGGAAGAGCGGGGCGAACTACATGGACCGGCGGCTTACGCATGTCTGGCTCAACGACCCCGCCTTCGTGGTCCATTGGCTGGAAGATGAGAATGCTGGCTCTCAAGAGACCGATGTTGGCGAGCCCCGTCTGCATGGCAGCGCCGGCGGTGTCGTTATCGCGCTGCTCGAACAACCGGAGGCGAGACACAAGGTGACCGCTCTGGCTAAGCGAGCCGGTGTCTCTGTCGCTACGGCCCAACGTGTCGTGTTTGAACTGGAAGCGGAGGGCTTTCTCATCGCCGAGGGCGCCGGTCCTCGAAAGACGCGGAGAATCGAGGATCCGGCTGCGCTTCTCGACCGATACGTTCAGGACGCGGCCCGTGACCGGCGTCGGTCGGTGAGGTGCAGAGTGCTTGGAGATAGTACTCAGCAAATCGCGGCTGCGGTAGGTGGACGGCTTGTCAAGGCCTCAATCGGTAGCGCTCTAACGGGAGTCGCTGCCGCAATGGTCGAAGCTCCCGCGCTGACCAGCGTCTCTGTCACAGAGTTCTGGGTCGCCAGAGGCACCGCCGTCGAGTATCTGCGAAAGGCCGTCGGTGGAATCAGTTCTGAGGAAGGTGCCAATGTCGTTTTGTGGCGGGCGGGCTCCGGGGGGCCCCTGGTTGGTGCCCAGCCCAGTCCTACGACAGAAGTACCGGTAGCCTCTCGCTTCCGGGTTTATGCGGATCTCCTCGTGAATCCCAGACGCGGTCGCGAGCAGGCAGCTACGTACCGAGAAAGAGTTATTGGTTTCTGACATGACGGCCAAAAATGTGAGCGACTATGGTGAGCAGGTCACGGCAAGATGTGAGCGCGTTCTTGGCACGGTCATTCGTGCGATAGGCGTCCCCGTGGCGTGATCGAGTATGCCTGGTAGGCGGCCTGGTCCCCCGGTATCTTCTTCCCGGAGTCATTGACCCTCTCACCGGTGCCCACGTCGGAAGCACCGATGTTGATATGGCTCTGGGATTGGCCATTGGTGGTCAGCTGGGTGGAGCGTATCAGACCTTAGAGAAGAACCTGAAGATTATTTCAAAATCACAAACGATCCTGAAATTGAGAACGCAATTCGCGAAGACAATTACAGAGCGATGAAATAAGATTGAATGGGTGATGGACACCAAGACACCTGAGCACACAGTGAGCAGCAGCACTTCACGCAGTTCGAGACCGCAAGGATTCTCGGCGCCCGTCGGCCAAAAGTCTCGGAGTTACTCACCGGCAAACTTGACGGCTTCTTCACGGAGCGTCTCATCCGTCCCTCGTGCGCGCCACCATGCTTAAAAGGTATACTCATTGTGAGTTACAGCACGGAGCTTGGGCGGATGGGCTGGTTCGCATGTGCCCTTCCCATAGGAGCCACCGGCTTTGGTATCTGCGAGGCGCCGGCTTGATCGATTGTCTCGTTAGACACTAGGATGTTTCGTTGGGACGTGTGGGCTGTAGAGACGGTTTGGTAAGAAGTGTAGATTCCGTGTAGTAGTGCGAAGAAAGGATGTCTAGTTATGGGCAAAGTGATTGGCACTCTTCACTGGGATGGTTGCGTTGATTGCAAACATGACATCATAGAAAAGGGCGGTTGTGAGATTGACGACGCCTATAGGAACATCCACATAGAAGGTGTAAGGTACGTCTGTGACAGCTATGAGAAGTCACCGAAGTACGCCAAAATAGTAGAACTCAAACCTAACGACCGTATCAAAGTCACCTACTTCCGCACGACTCACTCAGGTGACGATAGGGGGGGTAGCTACACCGGTCAATTCCGGGGCAGGATCCACAGTTCGGACAACGTGGCGTTCTCCGTCAGAGGAGAGGCGATATGGGTCACGACCGATCAGGGTGTGGAGGAGTTCACTAATATCTCGGATCTTCTGCAGATCGAAAAGCTGGAATTCTAGGGACCTCTCTCTGCGGGATATCGTGTGCAGCGGCTTGCCGTCTCGCAAATGCTCGAGTGGCGGTGGAGCCTGTTGGTAGCCTGGTCGGTGGGGCTGAGGTATAGCAGTTGGGGTGAGCGATGCCGCAATTGAAGGCGGCGCAGCCCATCCTGGTGTTCAACTGCGGCAGTTCTTCTCTGGGCTGCAGGCTGTATGGCTTTGACGACCGGCTGGATCCTCAGCCGGTCTTCTCGGCCAAGGCACATCGCGTCGGAGTCACGGGTAGTGAGCCATCGTTCCTACAGTATGGCGCTGCGGGGGCGAGTCGGAAGACGGTGCTTCCGCTCCCCAATCATCGTACGGCCGCGCGTCGTATTCTCGAGTGCATTGAGGAGATGGGCCTGGAGGTCGGTTGGATCGGGCATCGTTTCGTGCATGGAGGTGAGGACTTCAGGGAGTCCGTCGTCGTCGACGAGGCAATCTTGGAGAAGCTCACGGACTGTGCTCCGCTGGCGCCCATCCATAATCCGCTTTCACTGTCGGTCGTTCACGAATGCCGGAAGGTCCTACCCGGCCACGTCCAGTACGTAACTTTCGACAACGCCTTTCACGCACACATACCTGAGTGGGCCTACACGTATGCCGTTCCGCAGAGTGTACGTGACCACTTTAACTATCGGCGCTACGGCTTCCACGGACTCTCCTACTCGTACATCGCTCGGACGGCGCCCTTTTTTCTGGGGATGCCTGCGGAGGCAATCAAGATGGTGGTCTGTCATTTGGGCACCGGTGGAGCGAGTGTGTGCGCCATCGATGGCGGCCGGTCGGTGGATTCGTCCATGGGCTACTCGCCGCTAACGGGGCTACTGATGAGTACGCGTTGCGGTGATGTCGATCCAATGCTCGCGCTTGAGTTGATCGTTGCCTATGATATGCACCCCGACGACGTCCTCAGCCTGCTGACCAATCGTAGTGGGCTGCTGGGCGTGACGGGATTCTCCAGCGATCTACGCGACATCCTCCAGAATACGGTCCCGGAACGGGCCGAACGGGCTGCGCTGGCATTCGAGATGTATACGCACCGGCTGCGCAAATACATCGGGAGCTTCGTGGTCACGCTGGGAGGCATTGATGCCCTGATCTTCACGGATGATATCGGGCTCACCAACTGGCGTGTACGGGAACGGGTGTGCAGGGACATGGAGTGGTGTGGAGTGGTGCTTGACGACGAAGCCAATCGCAACGCCACGACTGCGTGCGCCGCTTCTATTGAGGCCGTCGGTTCCAAGGTGAAGGTGGTGGTCATGCCGACTGAGGAAGAGTTGGTCATCGCTCAGGAGGGCATGGGTTTGATCGGGAACGAAGTCGCCTCGTGATCCTGCTCTTCCACCCGGCTCCGTTTCAGTTGGAGTGGCGTTGCGTCTCCGATGACGGCATTCGCGAGTACGCCGTGGACGTGGAGGGTGATTGGCCGGCGGCCGTCTTGGAGTCCTTTGCCGCCGGGAAGAGAGTGCAGGCCGTCGGATACTACCTGCACAACGGGGGGGACGAGATCACGGAGCCGGCTGATACGCTTACGAGTGAGACCGTTGGGCGTCTGCGGAAGATCGTACATCTGTCGCCTCAGCGTAACCAGATGACGCTCCAGGTGGCCACTTTCGCTATGCGAAAGTGGCCCGGTGCCGCTCACGTGCTCTTCTGCGACACTGCCTTCTTCACCCGCCTGCCGCCGGCTGTGCGCACCTATGCTCTGCCGTACGAACTGACGCAGACGGGCCTGCACCGCTACGGTGGGTCCGGCCTGTGTCATGAAGAGATGTGGCGGCAGGCCCAGGCGTCGACTGGGGGGAGGGCGCGAAAGGTCGTCAGTGGCTACTTGGGCGATTACTCTGATCTGGCGGCTATCCAGGATGGAGTGCCCGTCGAGACCACCCTGGGATTGACACATCTTGAGGGTCTTATGTCTTCGCAGGGCTGTGGGGAGATAGACCCCACCATCATCTTCCAGCTGGCGGCCGCCGGTCTTTCCTACCCGGCTATCAATCAACTGCTCTCTACTCAGAGCGGGTTCACTGCGTTGGCCGGGATGCCCTGTGGATTGGCTGATGTCCTTGGTGGGGCGGGCGATCCTGGTCTGGTCACAGCCCGCCGTGCCTTCACCTATCAAGTGACCAGGTATCTCGGCGCGATGTTGGCCGTCCTGGGCGGAGTAGATATGCTGATCTTCTCGGGTGAACGCCCTGCTGAGATCATGCCGTTGGTGTGGGATGTGTGCGACGCTGTGTCTTTCCTGGGCGTACGCTGCCGGCGCGAGGAAGGCCGTATCGGGTTCCCGCGACTGGTGTCCGCGGAGGATTCGACGGTTGCGGTCCTGGTCAGCGACTACAGTCTCTGGGAGGCGATGGCCGGCCACATCCGGCGCATGATGGAGGATCACAAGGAGCGGATGCGATGATCACCGACAGGAGATTTCTGGTAGACGTGGGGATGCAGGGTCTATCCATGCCCGTCAAGGTACCTTCGCGCAGCGTGTCCGAGGGGCAGTCGACCATAGCCGACATCTCTGTCTCCGCGCGCATCAGGCACGAGTTCGAGGCTCGGTGGATCGACACCTTTGCGCATATCCTTCACCGCCATCGTGATCACATCAGTGCCGCGTCTCTTATTGACCATGTGGGTGAGTACATCGAAGCTCTGCAGGCGTCGGTCGTCACTGTGACGCTCGATTTCCCCTTCTTCTATGAGAAGGAAGCTCCTGTCTCTCGTGAGAAGTGCCTGGTTCGTTACCAGTGCGGGTATACGGTCAAGGCCAATTCCATCGCAGGCCGGCCTCGGGCCATATTGAGGGTCGACGTCCCAGTGCTTACCACGCATCCGGCCTCGACATCACAGGGGGAGCTGGCCTCGATACTGCAGGGGGAGGGGGGAGCGTTCACTCAGTCGAGCATGATAACTGTGGAGGTCGAGCCTCTCCGAGATGTTTTCCCCGAAGATCTGGTCGATCTGGTCGAACACCACGCTCTTGTGCCTCTCTACTCGTACCTGACGGCTGAAGACCAGGCCTATCTCATCCGGCAGGCTTACACCGGTCACAGGTCCAGCGTGGTGGTCGTGGACAACGTCAGGGATGAGTTGGCGCGCCATCGAGGTATTGCCTGGTATTCCGTGGTCAGCGTGGACCGTGGCATGTTTCATTCCTACGCGACCATGGTCGCTACCGAGAAGAGTATGTGGATCCCATTCGAGGGCTATGAGGCCGATGAGGTTTGATACCCAAGCGCGGAGTGCTGTATGAACGGGACGCCTGTACGACACGGGACGTGTCTGCTATCTTGACTGGAAGCGCGGCACCGCCCGCGGGTATACTGCACACCTGGAGTTCATGAGCATAGTCTCCCGCCACGCCCAGTCTCTTGCGAGCCCTGCTGCCAGGCCGGGCTTGATTCGGGCACACTACGTGACCTGGGCGAGCCGTTTACCCTCTTGTAGCGGCCCCCTCGTGCGCGCGTGATTGTGCGCCTGCCTTTTCCCTACCTGGAGGAACGATGAGTGTAAGACTGTCTGACGGCCGGCTCTTGCCGATGGAGATGCACAAGGTACGTATTGTGCAGAAGACTAATTTGATCCCATCTGCACAGAGATTGGAAGCCATGACCGCGGCGGGGTATAACACCTATCTCCTGCGTTCGTCGAGCGTCTTCATGGACATGTTGACGGACAGCGGCACCAACGCCATGAGTGACAACCAACTGGCGGCCATGATGGTCTCCGACGACGCCTATGCCGGCTCGGAGAGCTACTATAAGATGGCGGCCGCGGTTGAGGAGGTGTTCGGGCTCAAGTACGTTCTTCCGGTGCATCAGGGGCGGGCAGCCGAGCATCTCATCGCCCGTCTGTTTGTGAAGCCGGGTGACGTTATCCCCATGAATTACCACTTCACGACCACTAAGACCCATTTCAACCTCATGGGTGGGAAGGTCTTGGAGATACTGCACGACAGTGCACTTGCGGCCGAGGGAGACGATCCGTTCAAAGGCAACATGGACCTGGATAAGTTGCGCCAGGTTATTTCCACGTATGGTGCCGACAAGATATCGTTTGTGCGCATGGAGTGCACCACCAACCTTATTGGCGGCCAGCCCTTCTCTTTGGGCAACCTCAAAGAGATCCGTGCTATCGCCGACCAGCACGGCCTGATCGTGGTCATCGACGGCAGTCTCATTTCTGAGAATGCCTACCTGATCAAACAGCGTGAGCCTGGATACGAGGATTGGTCCATTAAAGACATCATCCGCGAGATGGCCAAACAGGCCGACATTACGTATCTATCGGCCCGCAAGAGCTGCAGCGTGCGCGGCGGCATGATAGCCACCAACAACGAGGAGCACTACAAGACCATCCTGCCTTGGCTTCCGGTCTACGAAGGGTTCCTGACCTATGGTGGCATGTCTGCCCGGGAGATTGAGGCCATGGCCGTTGGCGTCCGGGAGATGTGTGATGATGATGTGGCTGGTGTCTCGGTAGAGTTCATCCGTTTCTTTGTGGAACGACTCGTGGAGAAGGGTGTGCCTGTGGTCACTCCTCCCGGCGGTCTTGGCTGTCACATCGACGCTACGCGCTTCATCCCTCATGTCCCGTCTCTGAAGTACACGGCCGGCGCCCTGTGCGCAGCCGTCTACCTGTGCTCAGGCATCCGCGGTATGGAACGAGGCACGGTCTCGATGGATCGTGATGAGGCTGGTAATGACGTGCCGTCGGACATGGAGTTGGTGCGTCTGGCCGTTCCGCGGCGCGTCTACACCATGTCGCACATCGAGTATGCCGTCGACCGGCTCCACTGGCTCTACGAACACCGCGACCTGGTCGATGGTTTGACGTTTGTGGAAGAGCCGCCCGTGTTGCGCTTCTTCTTCGGCCGCATGAAGGCCTTCAACAATTGGGGCGAAGCCCTCGTGAAGGCATTCCAGGCCGACTTCGGCACCGAGATGTAACACCGCGCCGAGATGTAACACCGGAACCGGAGGGAAGCGGCACAAGAATCGTGCGTGCGATAACCGGCGAGGGGACGCGTCTTGCGTCCTCTCGCCGGTTTCATCTCGAATCAGGATCTTCGCTACTGCGTGTTTTTCCCATCTTTGGTTCGTCGGGCTTGCGAGCTCCGTCCGGAGTACCCTCTGTTGCGGCGGTTACGGTCATGGGCGCCTCGGGGCCCGCATCCTGGAGCGTGACGGTGAACGTGCTACCTGTGCCTCTCTCGCTCTTGACGCTCGTGTCCCCGCCGTAGAGATGGGCTAGCTTGCGCACAGTGGAGAGCCCCAGGCCACTGCCTGTGACCTTGATGGTGTCCTGGTTCTTGATGCGGACGAACTCCTGAAAGATCTGGGCGGACTCCTCGGGCGTAAGGCCGATGCCTGTATCGCTCACCGTGATCCGGATCCCCTGTCCCACTCGGGCCATGTCGACGGTAACCCTGCCGCCGTCACGGTTGTACTTCACGGCGTTGGATAGGAGATTGTTGAGGATGATCTCGATCTCGTCGGGGTCGGCCCGCATCTCCACAGGTCCGAATGGCCGGAGGTCGACGGTGATCCCGCGCTCGGCGGCTTCGACAGCCAGGAGGTCGATGGTTGCGCGCCCCAGCGCGTGGACATCGACGGTTTGAAGATACCGCTGCTTTTGACCCGACTCAATCCTCGCGAGGTCGAGGAGGTCGAAGATGAGCTTACGCATGCCGTCCAGGCGGAGGAGGCTACGGTCGAACATATGTTGCCGCTCGGGCGGTTCGTCGACGCGCAGTATCCGGAGGTAGCCCTCCACAGCGTTGAGTGGTGCTTTGAGTTCATGAGCCAGCACGGAGGTGAAGTTGAACCTCACCTGGCGTTTCTCCTCGGCCAGCCGGCGGGCTTCACGGTTGATAATCAGCTGGGAGGTGGCCCTTTGGACGGATCGGCACAGTTTATCGGGTTCGAAGGGCTTGGTCAGGAAATCGTAGGCCCCCAGCTTCATGGCTTTCACGGCGGATTCAGGGGTGGCGAAGGTTGCGATCATGACGGTGACGATGTTCTGGCCCCGGTCTCTCAGTTGCGCCAGCACGTCGAGCCCGCTGATGTTGGGAAGGCTCAGGTCGAGCAGCATGATGTCGAAAACCGCTCCCTCGGCCACATCGGCGAGCAGGGACTCGCCGTCGCCGAAACAGGTGGATTCGTAAGCGACGTCTACTCTCACGTCTTCTACATGTACGTGGAGGCGGTCCAGGATCCGCTTCAGCGCTTGGCGGAGGGGGGCATCGTCGTCCACTATGGCGACCCGGAGGACTTCTCGGCGCAGATCGTTCATGCCCCTCAGCTAGGAGCCTGCTGGGCCGGTGGTTGGCTCTTTGATGTAGGGAGATACATCTAACAGCCGGGCATCGGCCTGGGTCAGTCTCCGTGAGAAGGGAAAGGTGGCCGGACGCCGCCCAGCAGGTCGTCGATCATAGCCAGTAGCCGGTGCACATCCGGCGGTTTGCGCATGTATGCATCAATGTGCATCTGGTCCAAGTCGGTCTGCGATCGGGGATCGAAGTCGAGGCCCCGCGTGGCGGAGATCGACGTACAGATGATGATGGGGATATCGCCGTAGTGGACGTCTTCCTTCAAAGCGCGGGCGAAGGAGAAGCCGGAATTGAGGTCGGTCATCATCAGATCAGATATGACCAGATCCGGCCTCTCCTTCGCCATTTCCGCCAACGCCTGTCGCGGCCCTATGGCTGTGAGGACACGATAACCTGCTCCCTTGAGTATCGCTCGGTTGTACTCGAGGAAGTCGTAATCATCGTCAACGACGAGTATGAGAGGCTCCGCGGCAGTCATGTCGGGAATAGTATCGATATTCTCAGACGCGTTCCTTACGGGTGTACGTAGTATGCAGGAGATGATGGGACTTCTCACCCAGAGGTTCGCCCAACCATTCCTCGTACAACTGCATCACTGCAGGGTTCTGATGCGACTTGCGCAGCTCGCGGCTCTCGTCCTCTTCATAGATGGCCTTGATACGTTTACGCCGGACGTCGTCGGAGGTCAGACGTGGCTGGCCACCGCCGCCGATGCATCCGCCCGGACAGGTCATAATTTCCACAAAGTGGTAGTTGGCCTCTCCACTGCGAATGCGGTCGATGACCTTCTGCGCGTTCGCCAAACCGTGAGCCACGGCCACATTGAGGGTTGCGCCCTTGAGAAAATCCCACTCCGGTTTAGTGTCGGTAATAGCCACCGACGCTTCTTTCACGCCTTCCAGACCGGCGACGGGCTCTACGTGTAGGTTTTCAAAGGGGAAGTCCTGACCGGTGACTATCTCGTAGGCGGTACGGAGCGCTGCTTCCATCACTCCGCCGGTATTCGCGAAGATGTCGGCTGCACCGGTGGAGATGCCCAGCGGCGTATCCTGCTTTTCATCGGGCAGGTTGACAAAGTCAATGCCTGCCTGCTTGATCATGCGGCCAAGCTCACGGGTGGTGAGCACCATGTCCACGTCTTGACACCCGGTGTCGTTCATTTCCGGTCGTTGACACTCGAATTTCTTGGCCGTGCACGGCATGACCGACACCACGACGATATCCTGAGGGTCTGTGCCCAGTTTCTCGGCGTAGTAGGTCTTGGCCATTGCGCCAAACATTTGTTGCGGCGACTTACAGGTCGAGAGGTTGTCGGTCATGTCGGGGTTGAAGTGCTCCATGTAATTGATCCAGCCCGGCGAGCAGCTGGTGAACATGGGGAGAGCGACCTTTTCTTTGTCTACCAATGCCTTCTTGAGGCGGGTGAGCAGCTCTGTGCCTTCCTCCATAATGGTGAGGTCGGCAGCGAAGTTGGTGTCGAAGACATCGTCAAAACCGAGTCTCCGCAGAGCGGCTACCATGCGTCCGGTGACGCGGGTGCCTGGCTCGAGGCCGAACTCCTCGCCTAGGGCGGCCCGGATGGCCGGTGCCGTCTGCACGATGACGTGTTTACTGGGATCGTCCAGAGCATCCCAAACGTCCTCAATGGCAGAGTTCTCGGTAATGGCGCCAACCGGACAGACTGCAGCACACTGCCCGCACTGAACACAGACCACATCACTCAGGTTGCTGGCGAAGGCCGGGCCGATAACGGTGGCGAAGCCGCGTCCTTGCGCGAAGATGCTGCCCACGCCCTGGATCTCGTTGCAAACGGTTACACAGCGGCGGCACATGATGCACTTGCCGGTGTCGCGACGTAGAGCCGGTGTGGACGTATCAATCAGGCGCTTGGTTTTTTCGCCCTCAAACCTGATCTCATCGATGCCCAGTTCTTCAGCCAGTAGGCGCAGTTCGCAGTCGGCGTTTCGCGTGCAGGTCTGGCAGTTTCCGTCGTGCTCAGAGAGCAGGAGCTCCACAATCGTTCGCCGAGCTCGGCGAACCCGAGCGCTGTTGGTGATCACCTGCATGCCTTTGGTAGCAGGCTGAGCGCAGGAAGCCACGAGGCTGCGCGCGCCGACTATCTCTACCAGACACACGCGGCAGGCGCCAATCGCTTGGAGGCCCTCGAAGTAGCAGAGGGTGGGTACCCGGGCACCCGCTTTGCGACAGGCGTCGAGTACGCTAGCACCATCCGGCACATCCACCGGAATATTGTCAACAGTTAGCCTCATACCGTTATACCTCCTTCGCTCCAGCGGCTTCTACAGGAATCTTCCCGTAGTCGCAGCGCAGGCAGCGTTTAGCTTCGGCAAGCGCAGTCTCCAGATCCCAAGGCAGCTCCACTTCGCTGAATGAGCATGCCCGGATATTGGGGTCGAGACAATCAACGCGGGCACGGGGCGTCTCGACCGGATCGGCATCTGGATCGAAGAAGGTATCTACCGCCACGTCCTTACGCCAGAAAGCATGCTCTTCGCCACTCAGGAGCCGGTCGATACCTACAGCAGCTCGTTCGCCGGCACCCACAGCGGCCACTACGCTGTCCGGGCCTGTGGCGGCATCACCACCGGCAAAGATCCAGTCAACGGAGGTAGCGCCTGTGAGCGAGTCGGTCTTGATCCAGCCGCGCTCCGTCTCCAACGGTACGTCTTCGCACAGTGCGGTCGGGTTGAGCCTCTGGCCGATAGCGGCAATGATATGGTCACACTCGATGAAGAAGTCGGGCAGGCGGCTTTCCACTGGGCGGCGTCGGCCGCTGGCGTCGAAGTCGCCCAATTCCATGGAGGTGCAGATCACGCCTCTGATCTTGCCCTCTGGACCACGAACGATCTCCTTGGGAGCTACCAGCGTTTTTAGCTCGATACCCTCGTCAGCAGTGGCATCCACTTCTTCCGCCCAGGCCGGCATTTCCGCCCGGGTGCGGCGATAGAGGATGGTCACGTGTTCAGCACCCAGACGGATAGCCGTGCGCGCCGCGTCCATAGCTGAGTTACCGGCACCCACGACGACGACCTGTTTTCCTACCGTCGTAGTACCGTTGACGTTGTAGTCGCGTAGGAAGCTGAGGGCTTCAGTTACGCCCCCGCCTTCCTCGCCGGGCACTCCGATGCTGATACCGTCAGGTGCACCCACGCCCAGGAAGACGGCTTCATAGCCATCGTCGCGGAGACTCTGGAGCGTGAAATCACGTCCAAGTGCTTGATTGGTGTTGATGGTGACACCTATGCTCTCGATCATGCTGATTTCGCGGTTCAGTTCTTCGCGGGGGAGACGGTAGGTCGGGATAGCCTGCACGAGCATGCCACCAGGGATCGGTTCTTTCTCGAGAATGGTTGGCTTATACCCCAAGCGCCCCAGGAAGTACGCGCACGAGAGCCCGGCCGGGCCGGCTCCGATGATGGCGATCTTCTTCTGGGCGTTCTCTGCATTCTCGCGCACTTCGGGCAGCTGTGGTTCGGTTTCTTGTTCAGCCATGAAGCGCTTGAGAGCGCGGATGGAAACAGCATCATCGAGAGGGGCGCGCTGGCACTTGCTCTCGCAGGGATGGAAGCATACGCGGCCGCAGATGCTGGCCAGCGGGTTGCGCTCCCGATGGAGACGCAAGGCCTCGTCGAAACGCTTCTCGCCGATGAGGCTCACAAAGCCCGGTATATTCACTGCGGCCGGGCAGGCGTTACTGCACCTGGCTACGAACATGGCCGAGCATATGCCGGCTTCGCAATAGTGCTTTTTGATGTGGTCTTCGAACTCTTTGCGGAAATAACGAATGTTGCTGAGGACCGGCTTGGGAGCCGTTTGGCCCAGGCCGCACAAGGCGGTGTCTTCAATGGTCTGGCCCAGTTCCAGCAAGAGTTCGATGTCGCCCTCTTTACCCTTTCCTTCACAGATGCGGGTGACGATCTCAAGCATACGCTTGGTGCCTACGCGACAGGGTGGGCACTTCCCGCAACTCTCTTCCTGGGTGAACTCTAGGAAGAAGCGGGCCATATCGACCATGCAGCTGTCTTCATCCATGACGATGAGTCCGCCCGAGCCCATGATGGCTCCGAGTTCCTGCACGGACTCATAGTCAACCGGTACGTTCAGGTGTTGCCGGGGGATGGACCCACCCGAGGGGCCGCCCAGCTGAGCTGCCTTGAAGGTGCCATTGCCGGGAATGCCACCGGCGATGTCGTAAATGATGTCGCCCAGCGGAATGCCCATGTCGACTTCCACCAGGCCCACGTTGTTGACCTTGCCCGATAGGGCGAAGATCTTGGTGCCCGGGCTCTTTTCGGTGCCGGCGGTGCGGAACCAATCGGAGCCTTCGCGGATAATCCCGGCGATGGTGGCCAATGTCTCGACATTATTGAGCACCGACGGTTTGCCCCAGAGACCCTTATGCGCCGGGAAAGGCGGACGGGGGCGGGGCTCGCCGCGCTTGCCCTCGATAGAGGTCATGAGTGCGGTTTCCTCGCCACATACAAAGGCACCGGAGCCGTGGGCGACATGGATATTGAAGCTAAAGTCGGTGTCGAAGATGTTCTCGCCCAGGAGACCATACTGGTGGCAGGACTCTATGGCGACATCCAGGCGCTCCAGGGCCAGAGGGTACTCAGCCCGGCAGTAGATATAACCTTCGTCGGCACCGATAGCGCGCGCTGCGATCATCATGCCTTCGATCACAGAGTGCGGATCGCTCTCCAAGATGCTGCGGTCCATGAAGGCGCCGGGGTCGCCCTCATCGGCGTTGCAAATGATGTACTTTTTATCGCCTTTGGCCTTGGCACAGAATTCCCACTTCACCCCGGTGGGGAAACCGGCGCCACCACGGCCGCGCAGCCCGCTTTTCTTGATCTCCTCGATAATGCCCTCGGGAGTCATGTTGAGAGCCTTCGCGAAGCCTACGTAGCCATCACGGGCGATGTACTCGTCAATGCTCTCTGCTGCGATAAGGCCCTTGTTGCGCAGTACCCGCAGGTTCTGGCGGGCAAAGAAGGGGATGTCCTTGAAGAGTGGGATGCGGGCCTGCGTCGTGGGGTGCTGATACATCAAGTGTTCTACCGGGCGGCCTTTGATCACGTGCTCGGAGACGATCTCCGCAGTGTCTTCCGGTTGGATTTTGTTGTAGAAAATGCCACCGGGGTAAACCACCAGCAGCGGACCTCCGGCACAGAAGCCGTTGCAGCCTGTCTCAATAACTTGGACTTCCTCGGCCATGCCCTGGATTTCGAGTTGTTCCATCAAAGCGGCTTTGACGCGTTCGGCGCCCGAGGAAAGGCAGGCGGTACCGAAGCACATCATCATGTGCATGCGGGGAGTCTTGCTCTTGCCGTTATCACTCATAGGTATATTCCTCACGCTTCCTGAATCAACTCTCGTGGCCGTAGCCGATGACATATTGTGGGACCATCTTGCCGCCGATGATGTGCTCGCGGAATATCTCTCGAGCACGATCTGCGTTCAGGTCACCGTAGATGACTTTGGGTTGGTCGATGGCCTCTATGGTCATCATTGGCTCATGCTCACAGTTACCAATGCAACCGGACGTGGCGACACGCACGTCCAACCGGCCTGAAGCTGTCAATTCGTCGACCATTGTTGCGAGTACAGCCCGCGATCCACTGGCTATGCCGCAGGTGCCCATGTGCACCGTGGCCAGCACGTGGTAGCCGTCTTCGCGGAGGGCGTTTTGGGTTTCCGTACGATGCTTGATGGCCTGCAG
This sequence comes from Thermoleophilia bacterium, assembly GCA_050943595.1. Taxonomy (GTDB): domain Bacteria; phylum Actinomycetota; class Thermoleophilia; order RBG-16-64-13; family RBG-16-64-13; genus JAXGXJ01. The sequence continues at coordinate 30,979 of JBMNPM010000013.1, forward strand.
ATCGGCCAGGCTACTGATCTTGGGAGCGTCAGCCGGCGACATGCTCGGTCACCTCCTCTTGATCGTAGTACTGGCTGAGTATCTGGCCCACTCGCGCGGCACGAACCCGGCGATGGACGTCGTCGTCAATGGATACAGCGGGGGCCAATCCGCAGGCCCCAAAACAGCGGGCAACAGTAAGGGAGAATCGTCGATCCTCGGTGGTTTCGCCTACGTCGATGCCCAGCTCGTCCTTGATGGCCTCCAGTACCTCGAGTCCACCACGCACATAGCAGGCGGTGCCCAGGCACACACGGATAACATGCTTACCCCGGGGTACAGTAGAGAAGAACGAATAAAAACCAACTACCCCCGCCACTTCACTGTAGGGCTTCTTGAGCCCTAAGGCGACGTGCTTGAGGGCGACCTCAGGAAGATAACCAAAGATGGCCTGCGTCAGCTGCAGCACGGGAATGAGGGCTCCGGGCTTATCTTTATACTGCTCAATCACCTGGTCGACTCTGGCCAGAAGCTCCTCTTCCGAAGCCTCCTCGCAGCCGGCGCACGTGCCGGTCTGCTCCTTGTTATCGACAGTCATACTTTGGACCTCCTAGCCCTTTTGTGGACGACGCTTTCCTGGGCGTGAATGGCGTCGCAATGTGCTCGGATTGGCTTGGCTCCTGCTGATCCAGCCGGTCGACGGTACGGCTCAACCGTTCCCGTACTTCATGGAGGGTGCCGTTAATAACGGGGGGGTCGAACTGATCGCCGGTGAGGCTGACAGTGAAGCTGATGGTAGGATTGGTCATCTCCATAACCATTATACTTGTGCCGATATCGCCGATGGGGGGCCGGTCGATATGGCTGAGGATCAACTCAGTCTCTACACGCACCCCCGACAGCATAGGCGAAGAGTCCATGGTGAGATGGCCTCCGGCGGCTTCGGCATCGGCCTTGAGAAGGCTGAGCCCTAGTCCGGTCTTCTTGTCCTTCTTCGTGGTGTAGAAAGGATCGAGGGCAGCGTCTGGAGTGGTATCGAGGCCGCAGCCATCGTCATCGACAGTCAGCCGCAGACGGTCGGATGCCCGATCGGCTAAAAAGCCCACAGCGATGTGGTCGGCTCCGGCCCGGATGGAGTTCTCGAGCAACTCCAGAAGATAGAGGGAGAGATCATGCACGGTCGACGCTCCTTCCGGCAATGCTCCTGAAAGCGAGCACGACCTCCGCAAAGGTCGGCTCTTCCATCATGAAAATGGTGGTTACTTCTCCGATGTCAGGTAGATAGTGGCTGTCGGATGAGCCGGTGATGGGTACTCCGAAGCTGCGGAATTGCTCCATGCGCGGAGAGTCATCCTCGGTATACTTGGACACCTCGATTCCGTCGAAGCCGGCGTCCTCAGGGAACCATCCCAGTTGAGACATGAGACCGAAGCTCCGTCGATCAATGTGGGCTGCGATGGCCAGGCCGCCGTGTCGCTTGATGAGAGCCACTGTGGCGTTCAAGTCAAAGGTTGATGCTCCGGCCAGTGTCCTAGAGTTGCTTCCGATAATGTTGCCTTCGCAATCGAGGATCTCCTGGGGGCCGAAGAAGTCGTAGTAGTGGTCGCTGGCCTCCGGCAGAACGGCATGGACTTCCGCGGCGGCGCTCTCCGCAGATATCGCGTCTGGAAAAAGTCCGACCACATGCACCTCCTCAGCGCTGGTCACTTCCATGCCGGCAAGCACCGTGAGACGGTCTCCGGCAGCCTCCTGGACCGCGGCAGCATTGGCCGTCGCATTGTGGTCACATATGGCAATCATGTCGAGTCCTGCGGCTAGGGCAACTTCCACTATGGCAGGCGGCGTCATTTCTTCCGCAGCGCAGGGTGAGAGCGCTGTGTGGATGTGCAGGTCGGCTACTATCCGTCTCAGTCTCGGTGTCACCGATCCACGCTCGCGCGTCATACATCTCGACTTTGCACCGTTTCGCTCACCCCGCTCGACCTCGTAAGCCTGCCTGGTAAAGGCGGCCGACGATCTCGAACGTATCCGCCGGTGAAACGAAGAGGGCCAGGTCTTCGTCGGCGGCCCGGTCTATCACGTCCTGCTCGGGTATGCGATTGGAGGAGAAGATGACCGCCTGCAGGCCGGCGTGGCTTGCTACCGCGATCACGTTGAGATGGACCTGCAGGGTTATGAGGACACCGCCGGCCGGGGCATGTACCAAGACGTCACTGAGGAGGTCGGAGGCATAGCCTCCAGCGAGGTCTTCGTCGCACGCGACATCGGGGGTGAGATCGCGCAGTTCCAGATCGGAGGCGAGTTCGGCCAGTTTCATTCGTTGGGATCCTCCTCCTTAACCTCGACGTAGGGACAATCGGTGATGGCTGCTCTTCCTAGGATGACGTCCTCGGCAAGGGCCGAACAGGTCGGGGCGCCACATACGGCACATTGCCTATGGGGCAGTGAGCGGAGGATGTCTTGAAGTTTACCCAGTTTTTCGACGGCAATAGCCATGTCGATATCTAGACGGATACCGGGACGCGGCGTAAAGGGGAGACGGCGGGGCATGGCCCGGGCGGAGCCTCCCTCGGCCCCCGGTGCGTGGAGGGCGAGGTTATTGCCCGCTTCTTCCCAGCGGTGGTGGATGACGTGGTAGTCATCCTTGAGGAGTGGTGAACCGAAACACCCCCCCAAACAGGCATAGGGCTCAATTACGGCTATCTCATCGAGGAGGCCGTCCTCCAACTGCTCCAGGACGGCTACTACATGCTCCACTCCGGTGACGACAAAGGGTGCATGTGTCGCCTCTTCGGCCGCCCGAGCCCCCGGATCCGCTTCAGCGGCTTCATCATTCGAAGTCCGTGGTCCAACGGGGACTCCTTTTGCCGGGGATGTGGCACCGGTGGGCGCCTGCTGCGAGGCTGGGGCGGCGTGATCTTCCGTATCCGGCTGCCTCACCAGTATCTCCATGGCCGCTTGTCGAGCTATATCGCTGGTCACATACTCAGTGATGGTCTCCCGGCCGGGCAGCATCCCGCGGGCCAGTTCGTGTTCCAGGAGCACGGAGCGCTGGCTGGGGCAGGAGACCACATAGACCATTGGTTGATCGGCGTGCAAAGCCTGCACAGCTTCAAATGGGGACTCGAGTTGTGCCAGGTGGGGCAGGAGGGACGGGAAGCGTAGTTCGATGAGATTCACAATGGCCGGACAGATCGGGTTGATGACTGGCAGTAAGGCGCCCTCGGCTTTGGAGGCGGCTGCGACGCCCTTCCGCAAGGCGGTCTCATAGGGGACCAATGAGATGACGTCCGCGAAACCCAGTGCGTGTAGCACCTCCAGCACACGTTCCGGCGAATACCTCGCGCCACAGTCCGCCAATAGAGCGGGTGGGACTACCAACTGTGCCCGCGCCCGCTCGGTGATCTCAAGCAGGCTGCGTACGTCGTTGCGGACGGTCAGTGCCCCCGGCTTACAGGCGGCCACACAGGCCCCGCAGTCTATGCAGACATGCTCCAAGATCATGGGGAGGTGGTTCCGCATGCGGATCGCTTCGGTGGGACAGGTGGTCAGGCAGCGGCGGCATTCCTGGCAGAGGGGGGGCGAGAGCTGTAACGAAACGGCGTGGGTTATGCCCGGGGTCTCCTGTTTGAAGAAGACCGAGAAACTGACCCGGGTACCGACGTTGAGTTGTGAGGTGACCCGCATACGGTCGGCGCTGCGCTTGATATTGGGCAGCCCCATGCCGGCACCGAACCCCAAGGCCCGGGCCTCAGCATTCGCCGTGGAATAACCTTCTTTCATGGCAGCGGATACGTCGGGGATGCCGGGACCTTTGTCGATGATGTCCACGTGGATACCCACGTCGGCGATGTGGACCTCCATCCGTCCGCCTAGAGAATGGATGACCACGTTCATCTCGGCCTCATAGGCCGCTATCATAGCGCGTCGGATAGACTCCGGATCCGCTCCGACCAGCTTGAGTTGTTCCTTGAGCGACCGGGATGCACTTCCCGCCTTCTTAAAGTCGTTGCTCGTGATCTCAAAGGAGAGGAACTCCACGCCACTCCGCCTTACTTGGTCTTCTGCTCGGACAGATTACGGAATATGAGGCCACAGGTCTCGAAGATACCCAGCGGGGAGACCATCAACAGGGTGCCGCTCTTGCGGGCCAGTTCTATAATTTCCTCGGTGGGGTCGATGTCGTCGACGAAGCAGATGCCCGGAACATCGATCAGTTCTGCTACCCGCACCATCTGCACGTTGGCGAGCCTAGTCACCAGGAGGGTCTTCTCGGATGCCTCGTGGAGAAGGTCGCTCACCCGGTCGCCGGCATAAATCTTGTTGACGTTGGTGCTTCCCTGTGTACCGGGGGCGATGATCCGTGCACCGATGCGTTCGGCCAGTACTTCGAGGCTCAGTCCTTCGCCGACCAGGAGGGAATCGATCTTCTGGATGGTGGTGTCGACCACTTCTGCTTCCGTCATCTCCTCATCATCCTTGTCGCTCGTTTGACCCTCCTGGGCGAAATAAGCGGCGGATTCGAGCGAAGAGGTGATGTCCACGTAGTCCACGAATACGTAATCGGGGACTTGGAGAGAAGCTGCGGCGAAGGTGACGATGCTCACTACGCCGGTGTTGACCAGCCGGGTAGCGACTTCCTGGGCCTTCTCTGCCGGCACGGATATGACGCCTACGCGGATGCCTTTCTCCTTGACGACCTTCTCTAAGTCGTCCATCGCGTAGACGGGGCAGTTGACGACAGTCGTCCCCACGATGGCCGGATTGGTGTCGAAACCGGCGGCGATCTGGGGCATCAGTTGGTACTCGGTAAAGTGAGACAGGAGGGCTCTTCCCAGCCGGCCCACTCCCACGAGTGCGATCTGTTGTCGCGAAGCTCCGATCAAGAACCGCTGGATGCTTCGCCGGCAGGTCTCGACCTCATAACCTTTGCTGGGGCTGCCCGTGTAGCCGATGACCATGAAGTCACGGCGTACAACGGTAGGGCTGACGCCGGCTAACTGGGCGAGCTGATGGGAGTAGATGTTGGTTGTTCCTGCGTAGTAGAGCCGGTCGAAGAGCCGTCTGTAGAGGCTCAGTCTACCGACCGTCCGCCGAGAGATAATGGTCCTGTTCGTTGTTGACATCTCTGCAACCGACCTGCCCGTCTGTGGTCTAGATTGAGGGCGAAACGTTACGAAGCGTTACTAAACGAAACGATGTACCTGAAATTCACAATTTACTCTTTTCGGGGCGGAGCGTCAATATCAACATCGCATTATTACCCTGTGATGTGCGGCGTGAGAGTTCCTTTCAGCACTACCGGCTCGCTCAGCCTTTCACTTGAGCCCGAAGAGCGGGGCGTGGTGTCTAACACGCCGGATCCGATTGCTACTATGATGAGTATACGCGCCACCAGCGTAAATACACCAGCGTAGATACACTGCAAGAAGGAGGGGACGGACGGTGAAACACATCATTTTCGGTATCCATGTCTCTGAGCGTACCAAGAACGTGCCCGCGCTCCAAGCGTGTCTTAGCAAGTACGGCTGCAGTATTCGTACCAGACTCGGTATCCATGACGCCAGTGATACCACCTGCGCCACCTGCGGCATCCTGCTCGTCGATGTCATCGGGGATGAGGCGGAAGCGTTCTACGCCGACCTGAAGGCCCTCGAAGGCGTGGATGTCCAGAGGATGGACTTCTGCGATTAATTGAGACGGGCATGGCCCATAGAATAAAGAAGAGTGGGGCGGTGACGCGCAGTCTGTGGGTTGCCGCCTTGCTTGTCACCCTGGGTGCAGGATTGTTGTGGGCAGCGGCATGCGATTCCGAGGCGGACGACGGTGGCACCGTGTCTTCTGGACCCACCGCCACTGAGGGGACGACCTCAACGTCTTCGCCGGGACCCAAGTTGGAGAAGCTTACTCTGGTCGCACCGCCCGGCCCCATGGCCATCCCCATGGCCTACATGGCCGTGAACGACTCGTTGGCGAGTGTGGCTGAGAACACACAGGTGGTCATCTGGCAGAATGCCGATCAGCTGCGGGCTATGGTGGCGGGGGAGCAGGGTGATTTTGTCACTATGCCCTCCAACAACTCTGCCATCTTCTACAACAAGGGATTGGTACTCAAGGCACTCGATATCTCAGTTTGGAATATTACCTATCTGGTCACCAACGACCCCAAAGCAGCCTCGTTCGCCGACATCAAGGGCCGGTCCCTGGTCGTATCGCTGAAGGGCAGTGTGCCGGATGTGATGTTCCAGTACCTGGTTAAGAAAGAGGGTCTCGATCCGGCCAAGGATTTCCAATTACGCTACGTTCCTGATCCAACTCAGGCCGCGCAGCTGTTGCTATCCGGCCAGGCGGACAACGCCATACTCAGTGAGGCTCTGGCTACTTCGGTAATCCTGCAGAGCAAGGACTCTGGAAAGCCGTTCCGCAGGGCTCTTGCGTTCGACAAAGCCTGGGCTGCGGCCATAGGAGGTGCGGGTTCCGCGGCTTCTACACCCATCGCCGGTACGGTAGCAACGGCCGCCGTGCTGGATAAGCCGGAAGTCATTGCCGTCTTTGAGGAGCAATATCAGAAGGCGGTCGAATGGATGTTAGCCAATCCCGACGAAGCCGGGAAACTGGTGGAGACGGAGCTTCCCCAGTTGGGTTTGAAGGCTGCTCCCATGACGGCTTCGCTCAAGAACATCAGATGGGAGTTCACTCCCGCTCTGGAGGCGCGGACCGACCTGGAGGCTTTCTACCGGGCCCTGTCGGAGCTTTCCCCGGAGGTCATCGGAGGCAGACTCCCCGATAATGGCTTCTACTACGCCCCGTAAGGAGCGGGGAGAGGGGACACGGGCGCCGGCTACGGGCGGTCGGCCGTCCAAGCGCAGCCGGGTCCTGTTTGGGGTCCTGGGTGTGGTAGCTATGGTTGTGGTTTGGCAGGTGCTGGCCTTCGTGGTCAGCCCCGCCATCCTCGCCTCCCCAGCAGATACGGCGGTGGCTTTGGCCAACATGGCCTGGGACGGCCGGCTGTGGCTGCAATTGCTTATCACCCTCAAGCGGTTGGTCATCGGCCTGGCCATCGGTGCAGCCTTCGGTTTCATCATCGGCGTGCTGTCGGGTCTGGAGCCGCGACTACGTTCCTTCTTGGAGCCCGTGCGGTGGGTGGGGATGACCATCCCCGCCGTCATCGTGGCCGTCTTGGCCATGCTCTGGTTTGGCCTGGGGGATATGGCCGTGACCTTCGTGGTAGCTGTGATCGTGATCCCGGTGGTGTTTGTCAACACGGTGGCCGGCGTCATAGCCGTCGATAACCGGCTGGTCGAGATGGGGCGGGTCTACCACTTTTCGTGGCGGTTGATGCTGACCCAGGTCTATCTTCCCGGGATCGCTTCTCCGGTCATGGCTGGGCTCACTCTGGCCGCAGGCATCGCTGTGCGGGCTGTGGTCTTGGCGGAGGTCCTGGGGGCCATGGATGGGATCGGTTACGCCTTCTCACGCGCTATGAGCTATCTGGAGATACCCGAACTGTTCGCCTGGGTGATCGTGCTCCTTGCTCTCATGGCTGTGCTGGAGTTCGGTATCCTGCGCCCGCTCAAAAACCGCACCATGCGTTGGCGCAAGGGGGGAGGGGAGTGATCGTCTTCGAGCGCGTGAGCAAGCGGTTCGGCGGCTTATCGGTACTGGAGGGCCTTGACCTGAGTGTTCGCGACGGTGAGATCGTGGGCATCGTGGGGCCGTCTGGATCTGGGAAGACCACCATCCTCAAACTGGTCGCCGATATGGTATCTCCCGATGAGGGACGCGTGAGGGTGGCCGCCGGTGCTCTGGTCTCCTTGGCCTATGTCTTCCAAGAACCGCGTCTGTTGCCTTGGCGCACCGCTCTCGACAACGTGGCCGTGGCTCTGCGGGCGCGTGGGGCGACTCGAGTTGCGGCTCGGGAAGTAGCCACTCATTGGCTCGAGCGCGTGGGGCTGAAAGGCTTCGAGCAGTACCATCCAGCGGAGCTGAGCGGGGGGATGGCCCAGCGGGTAGCGATTGCCCGGGCGTTCGCTATCGACCCGCGCATCCTTCTTCTCGACGAGCCCTTCAGCAACATGGACGCATCCCTGAAGGCATCACTCATATCTATCCTGCAGGAGATGATTACGGAGCAGGCCATCACCGTGCTCTTGGTCACGCACGACTTGACCGAGGCTCTGCAGCTGGCCGATCGCATTGTCGAACTGACACAAGACCGCCGCCTACGCGAACTCGACCTCACCGATCGCCGGGCGGTGGCCGCCGAGTGGCTAGGAAGCTGCTGAAAACGAAGGGCCGACCGCCGTCCAGCGTCTGACGGGAGCGTCCGACGCCGGCAGAGCGCCTGGCGCCGGCCGACGGGGGGCATGCCTGCGGATGATGCGCACTGCCAGGCTGCATGCCGTGGGGGACCCACAGTCTCGCCAAGATTCAACCTCAGTTGTAGAGACCGGTCATCCCGGTAGCTCTACCATCGCCTGGTCATCACATCACCAGGGCAGGGAGGCCACCATGTTCGAGAAGCAGGCTTGGATGCAGAGGGCCGGAGAGTTCCCCCAGACTGACACGGAGTACTTCAACCTTCTGTCTCGGGCGGTGTTCTCGGCGGGACTCGGTCCGAAGGTGGTAGAGTCGCGATGGGGCGACATAACAACGGCCTTTCACGGCTTTGAACCCGGCGAGGTCTGTCTGATGCAAGAAGCGGACGTCACCCGTCTATTGGGTGATCCGGCCGTCATCCGAAACCGGCGTAAGATCGAGGCGGTCATCAAGAACGCCGGGGTTTTCCAGGAGTGCATCAAAGAGCACGCATCCTTTCGAGCGTATCTGGATGCCTTGGGAGCAAACGTCGATCTAGATGCCGCCGCGGATGCCCTCAGTAGGACGTTCGCGTATCTGGGCCGGACTTCAGCACTCTTCTTCCTCTTTAGTGCCGGCTGGCGTCCGCGGGAGGTCCAAGAAAGACTAGAGTAGAGACAATAATAGAGATGAGACAGTAATTTCAGCAGTCTGCTGCAGGATCGTACTCGGGTATGCAGGATCGTACTCGGGTATATATGTCATCGCGATGGTCCCGCCTGTGGGGGCCTTGCCTGGGTTTCGTTCACAAGTGGTCCTGCAGGAGTGGTATCTTCTCTCTTAACAAGTTTCTAGGCTGGATCGTTTTCGGTCGTGCGGATGCCGGGGGGCCATCGAGGCGGCCGAACGTTCCCGAAGAAAGGAGATCCCCTTTGTCTCGTGACGTAGTAATCCTCAGCGCAGCCCGGACCCCAGTCGGTCGTTACTTGGGCACTCTGGCCAACATTCCTGCTCCGTCGCTGGGCGCCATCACTATCGCCGAAGCCGTCAAGAGGGCGGGGATCGCCGCCACCGACGTGCAGGAAGTCATTATGGGCAACGTACTGCAGGCCGGCTTAGGGCAGAACCCCGCCCGCAAGGCGGCCCTCGAGGGTGGCATTCCCCAAGACGTGCCCGCCTGGACCATCAACATCGTCTGTGGGTCGGGCATGAAGTCCGTGCACATGGCTGCGGCAATGATCCAGAGTGGCGCCGCCGATGTGATCGTGGCCGGCGGTATGGAGAATATGAGCGCGGCTCCCTATCTTGTGCCCAAGGGGCGCCAGGGATACCGCATGGGTGACGGCGTTCTCGTCGATGAGATGATCAAGGACGGCCTGTGGTGTGCCATGAACGACATCCACATGGGCATCACTGCGGAGAACGTGGCCGAGAAATACGGCATCACCCGTGAGATGCAGGACCAGATCGGTTACGACAGCCAGCAGAAGGCTGCGGCGGCCATCGCAGCTGGTAAGTTCAAGGCTGAGATCGTTCCCGTGTCCATACCGCAGCGTAAGGGCGATCCTATTCTCTTTGACACCGACGAACATGTGCGCGCCGAGACGACTCTCGAGTCTCTGGCCAAGTTGAGGCCGGCCTTCAAGAAGGACGGGACAGTAACGGCCGGTAATGCTTCCGGCATTAACGACTCGGCCGGTGCCTTCGTAGTCGCCTCTAAAGAGTGGGCCGACAGTAAGGGTCTCACACCCCTAGCGACCGTGGTCGCGTGCGCGACGGCGGCTCTCGATCCCGCATACATGGGCATGGGCCCCTATTACGCCACGAAGAAGATCATGTCCATCTCTGGTATGACCGTCGATCAGATGGACGCCATCGAGGCCAACGAGGCCTTTGGGGCTCAGGCTGGCGCCGTGGCCCAGGAGCTGGGTCTCGACATGACTAAGGTCAATAAGTATGGCGGAGCTATCGCCCTCGGTCACCCCATCGGTGCGTCTGGAGCACGCATCCTGGCCACTCTCATCTCCGTACTCAAGCAGGAAGGTGGTACGTACGGTTTGGCTACCATGTGCATCGGTGGCGGCCAGGGTATCGCGACCATCCTCAAGGTCTGATCCATTATCGAGTGATGGCCGACCGGGCGTTCTGCCCCGGCGTATGGCCTGCATGACACGCGAGCGGCGGCGCCCCAGGGCGCCGCCCCGCCCCCAATAGA
>JBMNPM010000014.1:0-38898 GCA_050943595.1 Thermoleophilia bacterium
CCGGGGCGGGGGGCCCCCCTGGGGCGCCGCCGCTCGCCTATGAGAAACTAGCAGGCGCACAAAAGAGTACAGTCCTACAGCTATACAACGAAGACGGAGGAAGACGTGAAAGACCGCGTTGAAAAGGCGCTCGACCTTATCCGCCCTTCCCTGCAGAACGACGGGGGGAACGTCGAGCTCGTGGATGTGGATGAGAAGACCAAAGTCGTCAAGGTCAGGTTGACCGGCGCCTGCGGCAGCTGCCCCATGTCGCAGATGACCCTGCGTATGGGTGTCGAGCGAGTCCTAAAGGAGCAAATCCCCGAAATCACTAAAGTTGTAGCCGCCTGATCCGGTCAGGGAGCCTCTGGTTCTCGCGGTCGAGACGACGAGTGGGTGGTTCAGTCAGGACTTGAGGCTGGAGATGTGGCCGGTGGCCGCATCCAGCTCGCTCCACAGGTAGCTCATCTTCTCAGTGGTGGCCGAAAGGTCTTCGAGACTTTCGGCCACTTCTTTTTGTCTGGCGGCCATCTCTCGGAGACGCGGATCAAGGCTCTGGATCTGTCGAATGATGACGCCGATGTCGGCCATGGAATCGATACCCACCTTTTTGCCGGCCTTAAGTAAGGCGAAGCCTCGATACGCCACCAGACCTAGTCCCGCGAGTCCCGTGGCACAACCGAGACAGATCATGATGACCATGATGATGGTGCTACTCATAGTTCTATGCTACCTGACGGCCGGGGCTTCTGTGCGCAGTTTTAGCGGGAAGCGCCGGATGGTTGCCAGATCACTACGCTCGCTAAGGGTTGAGATCTTGATCACATCTCCGGTGCGTGGGGCGTGGATGAATTGATCGTTGTTGATATAGATACCTACGTGGTGCACGGGGAATCCAAAGGCCAGTAAGTCGCCGGCTTTGATGTCGGCCGGGTCGATAGGGGTGCCCATCTGGGCCTGGTATCCGGAGTAGTGGGGCAACTGGATACCGTGCTGTGCATATACGTACTGCGTGAACCCGGAGCAATCGAAGCCGGTTGATGGTTTGCTACCGGCCCAGACGTAGGGGATGCCCAGGTAGTAGGTTGCAGTCTCCACCAGTTGGTCGAGCACGATATCGCCGTTCTGCGGGAGCGGGCCTGGGAGCAGACTCGTGTAGGTCTGTCCGCCGCCGGCGAAGCCGGTTGGGGCTTGGCGCGCGCGTTCTATCTCGGCGGCCTGCCGCTTCTGATCCTCTGCGACGATCGCTGAGATGTCGGCATTGATGTCGGCCAGGACGGCTTTACGCACGAGCAGTCTGGCCTCAATCTGTTCGCGTTCATCAGCCAACCGCTGTCGCAAAGAGAGCTCCTCTTGCTTCTGGTCATCAACGTCGGCAAGCAGAGCCTTCAGTTGCTCGCTGCTCGCGTGCAGTGTTTCGATAAGGACGTTGTCTTGATCGACTAGCTGGGAAATCAACCGGACATGGTTGTGGAGGTCGCCTACCCCGTCGGCAGCGAACAGCATGGGGAGGAGACTGTCTCTGCCTCCCGACTTGTATATGCCGCGAAGTCGCTCGTTGAGCGCCTGGGCTCGGGTGGCGTGTTCGGTCTCGGTCCGTTTCAGCTGCTCACGGAGAGTTTTCAGTTTCTGGTTGGTACGGTCGAGCTGCACCATCAATTGGTTGTAGGCCTCGACACGTCGCTCAAGATCCGCATCGAGATCGTCGATCTCCGCCTGGACCCCATCCGCCTGATCGCTGAGTCTGTTCACCTCGGTGAAGGCGTCGTCAGACAAGATGGTGGGCTGCCCGGTGGCAGCGCCGGTCGTCCCCATTGGGGCGGCGGTAGCGGATGTCGCGGAGGTAGTGGCCGGCTGGGCAGGCACTGCGAGGGCGTCATGGGGCGCGAGCCACACGGGTGCAGATGCGACAAGCAATAGAGCAAAGAGGATGAGAACCCTCCTGACGCAGGTATGTTGCCACGGGAGCGCTCCCGAGTATGACCGTTGAAATGCACGCGAGAGCCTAAACGGGAGTAGGTGCCGGAGTGCGCATCCGGAGGAGGGATGCAGCGTTCCGGGTGACTTCTCTATGTTGACTCCATTATGAGGACGAGAGATGGTGAGCCTCCTCTTTAACCCTTCTCAGCTATGTGCCGCCCACGGGTCCGACTTGTGTCGGCGATTGCCTTCGAGCACGACGGCCTGCTCGCATCCTCCCCGTATCACGACCGTCTTCGTCTTGACCATCTTTGTCTTATGTATCGTATCTCGGTATGGACCGAAACGTTCGCGAGGGGTCCCGGTGCCGGATCGTGTAAGAGCAGCCTGTCAAGGCGATTGTAGCGGAGGATCCGACATAGTACGACACGTTCGTGAAGGACCTTCGTTTGATATTGGCGATGGATATTGTGGCGATGGGTCGCCGTGGTCGCCGTTGCTATCTATGTCTGTAGTGTGCTATAGTCCGTTACTCACACGGCGCGGGGTGGAGCAGGCCGGTAGCTCGTCGGGCTCATAACCCGAAGGTCGCAGGTTCAAATCCTGCCCCCGCTACCATAGAAAAGCCCTGGTAATCCAGGGCTTTTTTCTTTGATGATTCGGGAATGTAAGCACCGATTATGGCGTTTGACTCCAATTCTGACCCCAGCACGCGTGTACAAGTCGAATTCAGATGCCGATCTTCGTGGCTTGACAGGCCGGTTCGCAGAGGGTTAGAGGGTTGATTCTTTCCCAAGAGCGCATTCATTCTTGCTGCGGCATCTTCCTGCAGGGCGGGGATGACATGACTGTACGTGTTCATCGTGAGGCTTATTTGTGAGTGCCCCCAACGTCTCCATGACGACTCGTGCCGGTATTCCCTGTGACAGCATCATTGTCGCCGCACAATGTCTGAGGTCATGGAATCGCTGGTCTCGAAGCCCCGCCCTTTTCAGCGAACGCTTGAAGTTCTTGGTCACGTTGTCCGGGTCCATGGGAGTACCCACTCGGCGGGCGATGGTGAATGCGGTCTGCCTCGTGGGGTAGATGATGAAGAACCTTAGCCGCGAGTATGAGAGCCAGGTAGAAGAGCTGTTTCGAAGACATGCCTCTCGCGTGCTCGCGTACGCGATGCGCAGGGGTGCGACTAGGGCTGAGGCCGAGGACGTTCTGGCAGAAACGTTTGTTGTCGTCTGTCGGCGACTTAAGGAGGTGCCTTCGGATGCTCTTCCTTGGCTCCTCGCCACAGCACGCAGGGTATTGGCGAACCAAACACGCGGGCGAAGACGCGACACCGCTCTGTTGGTCAAGCTCAGTCTGTTTGCAGGCTCAGTTGGACCGTCTGAGCCCGCTCCCGATTCCGACATCCTCCTCAGCGACGAGCTTCAAGAGGCCCTGATGAACCTCCCTTACAAGGACCGGGAGGCGCTCCTGCTTGTCGCATGGGAAGGGTTAATCCACGACCAAGCTGCTCAAGTGCTTGGTCTGAGTCGCAAAGGCTTCACCGCGCGCATTGGCCGCGCCCGTACACGACTCGCGCAGCATTTTGAGGGTGTGTCGGACATAGATGGTCTGTGGTGGTACTTGAGAAAGAAGAGCGATGGACGAAGAACGTGAAGAGCTGTTGCAGAAGCTGAGAGGCGCGAATCCTGTTGACGAGCAGCATTTTGACAACTGGGTAGCGGAGGAAGGCGGTCGATTCCTGGACACACGCGTGTTTGGGAGGGAAGGACCGTCCGTTGATCGGCACTCATGGCGGCGTGGCATTGCGATCCCGCTCGCCGCCGCCGTTGTTCTGGCTCTTGGAATCGCCACGATGGTCTTCACGTTAGCCAAAGACGGTTCACAGACGGCGACAAGCACCGGGGGCCAATGGGTCGGGAGTGAGACGACCGCTGAACAGGTTCTCCGCGAGGAGGCTCTGGAACGGCTGGTCGCTCTCACCAACTCCCCTCAGCCATCTGGCACGTCCTCAGTATCTGCTCGCACAGACAATGAAGCAGGCAGCCCGTCTTCCGGCACATGGGAGTATTCCCCAATGGAATCTGCCGATACTGACAACGGAGCAAACAGCAAGCCAGTAGCCCGGGCAGTTGCTGCAGGCATACTGCTTCGCTCTGAAGGACCCGATTTCCGTCTGAAAGAACCCATCACCAGGGCCGAATTCGCCTTGTGGGTCTGGCGAGCATGCGGTTCGAGGCTTGCGCCCATGAGGGCAGCCACCTTCACCGATCTCGGAGAGCGGCCGGAAGCTGAGCAAGACGCAATTGTTGGTCTAGCTCGCGCGGGCGTTGTGCAAAGCAGTGACGACGGACTCTTTCATCCGGATTCGCCGTTGACCCCGCAAGATGAATCCTTGATTCTCACTCGTCTCGCGGAGGCCGTTCGGCCATAGCTCGCCAGAGCTGCTTACTTCCTTCGCACCCAGGCGGCTGGTGCTCTGCGGCCAGCCGATAGAAAACCCTCGGACATATTCGCCATGCGTCGAGCAGTCCGAGATGATCCTTGAGCTTATCCTCCCCGAGCCTGCAGCCAAATCAGCCTTGCCGGACATAGACGCAGTGAAGGCCCGAGTGAGCGAGCGGATATGGAGGTGAGTATGCAGAGAGGAGACCGACACGACTCAGCACGATTCCATAGGAGGTTTGTCGTGGCAGCGAACAAGCTTGTGAACAAAGCTGTTCCCATTCTGTTCATTTCTTACGTTGCCATTATTGGGATGTTCTTTCTCCTTGGTGGCCATGCCAATGCAGCCTCGGAGGCCAAATACGGAACTGCCGTAATACCAGGAGTATCCACTGCGCCGGATGTCTCTTATGAGACACCCGTTCGTGTTGCCATAAGTGACGAGGAGTGCAAAGCGATAATCGCCCAAACGTGGGGCTCTGATGCGGCTGCGGGGGCTCACAGAGTGGCAGAACCGGATCGGTCAATCACGGCACCGTTCAATTATGCCACACAGCAGAACCGGCAAACGTCGAACTACTGCGGCTATATGTCCGAGGTGAGCGGCCAATACGGAACCCAGGGAACTTTCAACGTTCGCTTCAACACCACGGGGCATCAAGCGACCTGGATTGGTCTGGGGGGCATAAATGAGGTGTTCAGCAACTGCAAATGGTGGAACTCGGGCGGAACCACGTACAACATCAACCAGGGTACTGGATACTACTACCGAACGTACATCCAGAGCGGCGGCGGCACACAAGTGTGGCCTTCAACTCTTTCCGGTGGGAACTCATTCACCGTCACCCGCAACTAACGCGAAGCTCGGACCGAGATGGCCGTCGCACCGAAGAACAAGCAGCCTGTTGAGCAGGGAAATCACCTAAGAACTTGTTTGGACTGTCTAAGAGACTCCGGCGGCCTCGGAGAACCGGCGGGATCTATGACCGTCAGGGATCGTTCGAGGACTGGAGTGCCGAGCAAAGTGGTCAGTATCGGGAATGCCAGGGCAGAGGTCGCGAGCTGTAAGGGTGCCCGCGTGGAAACGTACAA
Source organism: Thermoleophilia bacterium (assembly GCA_050943595.1). Lineage (GTDB taxonomy): Bacteria > Actinomycetota > Thermoleophilia > RBG-16-64-13 > RBG-16-64-13 > JAXGXJ01. The sequence goes on from JBMNPM010000014.1 coordinate 5,437, forward strand.
AGTGGAGGAGTAGGGGATGCAACGAGCGGGAGTGGTTCGCGTAGCGGCGTGCACCTTCGCCTTGATGGTGGTGTGGATAGGCGTTGGCACTGCTGGCTGCGGTCAAGCAACGGAAGTTTCCCAACTTGGTGGCGCAACAACAACTGAGGGAGCCGCAACCACAACGTCCGCCATCGCCGCCACTGCGCCAGCCATAAACGTGTCCGGGGACGCTGTTCTCCAGCGTCCTCATGGCAAGGTTCTGTTTGCTGCGAAATGGGGAGGCGCCGAGGGTGAGTTTGGCTATGATGTCTGGGGCCAGGGGGTCCCAAGCCAGAATCCGATCGAGATTGCCGTATCCCAGGACAACAATACAATTGCCATCTTGGATTATGCGAACCGGCGAGTCCAGGTGTACTCATATGACGGGTCCCTACTGAAGGTAAGCTCCCCCAAACCGAAGCTGGCCTTGCCGACGTCACCTTTGGCCAAGACGGACGGATCTATGTTCTGACGTACGGTGATTCGGTTGTTCAACTCCCATCGGATGGCGGTCAGGAGGCCACGGAATGGGCAGTTGCAGCTGGCATATGGCCGCAGGAGTTTATGGTGGACGGGGCCACAATTTGGGTCCGGGGCATCGACAACAACGGGTGCCGAATCATCCAGAATCAGGCCCCACTATCTCCTGAAGAACAGGTGGCCACAAGCCAGAGAGGATTCCCAGCAGGTGGCATCGTGTTCGAGGCCAGCCTGGTGAACAAGGCAGCCGCGGTCATCCAACTGATCGATACCACGACAGGCCACTCGCTGGAAGTGCCGGTAGCCTCGCAAGAGCTTCCTCTCGACTCCATCCAGGCTCTTGGAACCGACGGGGCCGGCAATCTTTATGCCATGGCCCGTATCTACGAGGAGAACTGGACGGGTACGGAATCATGGTGCTTCATGGGTGTAACTCGCGATGGAACCTCTTTGGGCCAGCTGCGACTCCCCCTCGATTTCTGGGCTGGGGGCGGCTGGACGGTCACTCCAGAGGGAAAGATACTCGAACTCAGGTCGACCCAGGACGGGATCGAAGTGGTCGAATACGAACTGGGAGGGCGGCCATGAACGCGCTCGTTCTGCTGCTTCAGGCACTGCATCGGCCCTGGCGGCTGTCCTTGATCTTGGCAGCAACTTCCGCCATGCTGCTGTTCTCGTTGGTGCCACCCAGTTCGGCCGATGCGGCGCCGCCCATCTCACGAGGGGAAATCGTTTCACGTGCCTACTCTGCCTTGGGCACAACTGGTCCTACCCGACACAGCCGACTGCTGAGTACAGCGCTCAAGCCTTCTATAACTGCATTGGATCCTGGTACCAGATCAGTCAGGGCTCTCTCGTTCGAGGTGATGGTCTATCGAATGGCAGCCATGCCATCGTCTACATTCGACATCTTCCGACTGGTGGATCATTGAGGCCGCCGGAACCTCCTTAGGGACCGTCTATCGGCAGTGGCCGAACACCTACAGCAAGCCCAGCTATCGTGCAATGCGGCGGACGGACATCGAGGGAAGCTACCAGAGCGAGGTCTATCTGGATAACCCATCTGCGTGGCAGCGCGGCGGTACCGTTACATACTGGCATCAGTGTCCCCATTTCCGGGATTGGAGCAAGTCCACCAATGTGTCCGGCTACAAAGGTATCGACTACCAGCACCATGCGGGTACCGGTACCAACTATGACCAAGAGGCCTTCATGCGCTATACACCGTGGCTTCCAGTGGCGGGGAACTACGCGGTATATATAAGGCACCCGGCGTACAACAGCTATGGCACGGCCGTGAAAGTAGTGGTGAGATGGTGGACCGGTGCTACCAGCTACACCGTCAATCAGACGACTTCTGGGGGCACATGGAAATATCTTGGCACTCACTACTTCTCCAATACAACTCCTATTGGGGAAGTGTTGTCATCTCCACTTGCGGCACTCCTGGCGAAAGACACGTGATCGCCGATGCTGTGAAGTTTGTTCTTCAATAGCATCGATGATAGCCGTTTGTCCGAGCCTAGAGCGCTACGTGCATGGGCTCTGCTGGCCCAAACCGGCAGATCGACGTGTACATTCCTTGCGTCGCCTGGCCTCCAGCCCGGTCAGCCATGACGAACGGAATCGGGAGGGCCGGGCTCTTCTTGTGCTGTTTGTCCTGGCTGTGCTATCGGGCTGCGAGGATAGCGGCGACCCTGCCGGTCCAAATTCTACGAGTCTCGGAGACCGAATCCCGGTCGCCATTCCAGCAACCATTGTCTTCGAAGGCAGGACCTATGCTGCGGTTGACAAGACTCCGACGAAAGTGAAGGTCATCCCCGATGATCTCAGCCCCGCTGGTTTTGTGGCTCCTCGCTCGGGGGAAGAGCGGGTTGCGTTGCAGGGCTCAGACCCGCGCGTCTTTTCCATCAAGGGTATTGACAAGAGCCAAGCTGTAGCTATTCGATTCTGGTCAGCGAACGGGCAGTACTTCTGCTATCTGGAGTATCAAGTACGCGATTGACCGAGTGAAGTGGCCATCTGGACAACGTTGAGGGTAGAGGAGTGCAAACATCCAAAATATGACGGACCGTTGACGCCAGTTCCCAGCAGAACTGAACTTAATGTGGAGTGTCATGTGATGGTTGACACGCACGAGATGGGAGAAATGGTGACGATGCACCTAGGCAGAAGGACTATTTGTTTGTGGGCGGCACTGGTTGGCGTAATTGTCGGAGTCATCTTTGGAGTCACAGTACCCTTCGCCTATGCCGGGACAGCGACGAGTTCTCCCAACTACTATGGACCGTACGCGGGCTACACTTACTGGAACCAAGCAATAGTGACCACATACGCATCTGGTGCATACGGTGGTACCCATGTTCAGACATATCCGGGAACGCCGTCAGTACCGCCGGGATATATGGGCGCGGTCGGAAAACTCTACAACTCAAGCGGCGTTTTGCTGCTGGAAACAGGGTATTCCTACAATTCGGTCTACGCTTCTGGCATGACAGTGTATACATCTGCCTGGACTAGCCACGGCACCTTCTATAGCAGGGGCTGGAGTCGCGCCTGGGATGGCTACTCTTACCACGCTTGCCAGACCTACCAGAGCCCATGCCAGACCTACTGAGGAGCAGTCACATGATTAGATCACTAGCTACTCGGAGCTTCGCAATTGTTGCGGCAGTTATCGTTGGGTTGGCCATCGGTGTCGTGGGCGGTAGTATCGCTCTTGCCAAGAACCCTGATAACCAATCCTCGTCATTGGCCGTGGCCAGCTATACGAAGAACGCACAGGGCTTGACCTATGGCTCGGATTTGTATGCGAAGTCGCCGCAGGACGCACCGGATTTAGTCTTGGCCATGGCGACGAACGGCGAGGAAGGCTACGTCCTGCGCACAGATTTGGAGGAACCAATGCCTACGTCGCCACAGGAGGCGCTGGCGCAGCAGGCTGCCCGAGCTGGGAAGGACCGCGTAATTCCGGTGTACGAATCGGACGGAATCACGCAGATCGGTGTATTCATGGTCGGAGGTGGCAGAATCGTCACTCAAGACGGTGAGGTGGGTCCTTCTTCACCGAACTAGGTCCTACTACTCCAGGATGTGGCGAGCATCCAATTGAACGAGCCGATGCGGAGCCCGGGGCGTTCCATATGTCGCTTGTTCTGAAGCTGGCCAGAGCCTAAGATTCAAGTATGGCGCGGTGCTCTCCGCATAATGACAGATTTCGGTGGGCCAAGCGGATACTGGTTATAGTCGCGGCTTTGTCTGCTCTGTTATTCGTAGGTGTCGCGGCGTACGTTGCATATCTTTTCGTGCGCAGCTGGGCTGGGCTTCCTTTGCGGTATGTACTCCTCTTGGTCATTCCATTGGGCGTCGCAGTGCTCGCGTCTGTGCTACTTGCTGCTCTTGAACGCAGGCGCGTTCGGACCTCTTGCTGATTCTCTGAGAGGTAAGGCTGGTCGTTGGTCGTTTTGGCGTGTCCCTGCAGCGGGACTGAAGCAATCCATCCACAATCGGCTGTTGAAGAAAGGGGGCGCTTGATGACGTAGGTTTCTTGCTGCTTTTTTCCGTGAAGACCCAACCAGATTCCAGACCTCTTCATCGAACCTCAGTCATTAACTCCAATTCATCGCGGAAGCAACGAGCGAAGTCGGAGGAATAACTATGGATCGGAAGCTGATTAGACTGGCCGTTGTGGTAGCTCTGTCGTTGCTGCTTGTCGTCGTGCTTGCTGGCACCGGTATCCCCCTCCCCTCCGAACCAAAGCCACCCTTAAGACATATGGTCGAATGAGACCAGGAGGTGCCAGGAGGTGGCAGACGTGTCCAAAGAGATCCCCGAGAACGTTCAACGCTGGACGGCCAAGAGACGAGCGGCGTTGGTTTTGAATATCTTGAAAGGTGAGACCTCGATCCAAGAGGCGGCTCGTACCCGCGGCCTCACTGTAGCTGAAGTCGAGGAGTGGAAAGAACGATATCTCTCAGCCGCCGAGAACGCTCTTCGCACTCGCCCCAAAGATGAAGAGGCTCTGAAGGACGAGCTGGTCAAGAAGCTCGGGGCAGAAGGTTGGTGAACTCGTCCTTGACATGGACATCTTAAAGGAGGCCCAAAAAGGGACACCCTTTTGTACGGGAGACGTCCGACGAGTGAAGGACGCCCGTGCCTCAGGTCTCCGTGCGCCGTATCTGCCGGGTGCTCGGTGTCTCTCGATCAGCTGTTGCCAGCGAGAACATCTCTTCCGAGGCGACCCCCATCCGCCGACCACTCAATTCCTTCCTGGTCGAGCGCATCAGGGGGCTCATCTCTGAAACATCCCACCTACGGATACCGTCGCCTATGGGCCGTGCTGCGCTTCCGCGAAGGCCTCGTCATACACAAGAAGACGGTCTACCGCATCCTTACGTATCAATTGATTATTTCGAGCTGTAACGGCACCTGTTCCGACCCATCGGTCATGCGTTTCGAGCGCCGGCACCCATTATGGGCACTGGCACCCGTTTCGAGCCGTCGGCACCCTTAGATCACGCGGTACGTCCCGAGCTCCCCGTCGTCGAACGCCTCGGGATGGGCGATCGGCAGGACGGTGGCCTCGTCGTCGTAGACCGTGGCGAACCTGCCGTAGCCATGGTAATCGTGCGTTATGAAGACCGCAAGCTCGAACAGCGGCCCGTAAGGCGACGCATCGATGTCCTCATCCGCGATATGGCCTGTTGCCTCGTCCACGATTTCGTCCTCCAAATCCTTCGGCACAGCCATCCAGAGGTGCTGCGAGCACACCTTGCGCAGCGCCGCCCTAATCTTTCTTCTGCTCGGCATAGGCTCTCAGCTCCTCGTCCATGCAGCGCTCCCGCATCGAGACCTCGCCCTTGAGCTCGACCTTGTATGCGCTGTTCTTCAACCTGTCGACGATCGACTCGGCTGCCGGGTAGTCGCCCATGCGCTTCGGCCAGCCCTCCACGCGGTACTGCGCGCAGATGATTGTCGGCCTCTTCGCGCGGATGCGCGCGTCGACGACGACGTACAGCTCGTCGACGGCCCCGGGCTTGACGTCCTCGCTGAGGAGCCAGTCGTCGACCACGAGCAGCTGGCGGTTCTTGAGCTGCTTGACGCGCTTGGCGTGCGCGGCGGGGTCGTGCCTGAGCGTGCCGAGCTCGTCGACCATCTCGGGCATCGACACGCACTCCACCTTGTAGAACTGGCAGCACGCCGAGAGCGCGAGCGCCGAGACGAGCCATGACTTCCCGGCGCCGCTCGCGCCCAGCACGATCACGTTGTGGCCCTTGGGGATGTAGGCGCACGACGCGAGCCTGTCGACGAGCCTGATGTCGAGCTCGCGGTCGGCGTCCGTGATGAGGTCCTCGATGCACGCTTCCGGGCAGGGCAGGTGCGCCGCCTTTATCAGGCTGTTCACCTTGGTGGCCATCCTCTCCTCGTAGAGGCGGTCGACCAGTATGTCGAGCCATTCCTCCTTGGTGAGGTTGCCGGCCGCGCCGTCGACGGAGGACGCGGCGGCGCAAGTCTCCTCCAGACCCTTGGCGCCAACCGATTCGCGTTTGGCGAGCAACTTCCCGCACCAGCGCCATCCCTGCTCCTCGGCGGTCCTCGACGCCAAGAAGGACTCGACCACGGCGGGCGTGGACGTCCCGACCTCCCGCGCCTGCAGGCGGTACCATCCGTTGTCGTGTTCGAGGAAGCCGGCATGGCTCTTCGGTCTGTGCTCGGGCGCGGTCACGCTCTCGCCGCGCGGCTTCGACAGGTCGCGAACGTGGCTGGCGACGCGCTCACCGTCGCAGAACACTTCGACCTTCGACGCCGTCCAGCGCACCTCGACGTATCGGCCCACGAGGCGGTGGGGCACGGAGTAGTAGACTCCATCTTGCGTGAGCAGCACGTGGTAGCTCTTGGGCACCTTGACCGGAGACCCCATCGGGCTATCTTGAAGGGGCGGGCGGGCAGCGGTTGCAGCGCCTCCCGCTCGGCCCCCCTCGAACTTCTCGTCGCGGCTTCCGGCCTTCTTCTGGAACGGGCGCGAGTTCAGGTCGGCGAGCTTCTCGAGAATCGCCTCGTTGAGCTCGTCGAAGTCGAAGAACACGCGGTCGCGTAGCATGTTGCGGATCCTGTTGGCGATCTTGCCGACGCTGCTCTCCACCGAGGCCTTCCTGCGCGGCGAACGGGGGCGTGCGGGATGACCGCCACGTTGCAGTGCTCGGCGAACTCGCGAAGCGTACGGTTGAGCACGATCTCCTCGGGAGTGTGATTGACTACGCTGGCACGAAGGTTGTCGATCGTGAGAAGACGCGGGGCGCCCCCGTAGAAGGAGAACGCGTCGGCGCTCGCCTGGCACCACGTCTCGACCTCCATGTTCGGGTAGGCGGCCACGAGCGTCTTCTGGCTGTACGGCAGGCACGCCACGAACAACCACGCGTCGTGCAGCTCACCGGTGAGCTCGTCCGTGACGGCCATCTTCTTGCCAGCCCAATCGAATTCTCCGAGGTCTCCTGGTATGTACTTCCTGGTCACAGCGGTGTCGTGGTTGTCGCACCACGCCGCGTGCAGCTCGTAGAAACGCGTGTAGCTGTAGGGCTTCTCGAAGTTGCGCACCGCAAGCATGGCGTACTCCTCCCACAGCAGCGACAGCGCAATCGTGCGGTCGCGCTCCATCTCGCGCTGAACCTTCTCGAAGTCGATTTTGGCGAACCCCTCTGACTGGTCTCGCGGCCTGCCCCTGATCAGCTCGTAGGCGGCCTGCTCGCTCAGGCCGGCGACGTCGTCCCACGATACACCCTTCCCGCCGGCCAGCTTCAGGACGTCCTGCACGGTCGACCTCGCGCATCCGCATGCGGTCGCGATTTGCGATTGCGACATGCGGTTGGCGTGGTGTCTCAGGATGCCCCGGTAACTCACGTTCTTTCCCACGTGGTCACCCCTTTCTGCTCGATGACGCGGTCGTCCTTGCCGCGCCACGGCAGATTGTCGCGCAAGAGAAGGCCCCGCCGACTCAACAGTGCCGACGGGGCATATGGGGTGCCGATGGCTCGGAACGGGTGCCATTCAGGTTCGGAGGGGGTGCCGCCAACTATCGTAGGAAGTGACGGTTTGCGTCGAAATAATCAATCAAGAAGTGGTTCTGCCATGAACGTCGGCGCACCCCACGGCCACGTGTGCACGGTCGCGTCTCTGTTGCCACAACTTCCAATCAGCGCTCTCGCTATCGATGTCGCTCACATTGACTGCGGAAGAGACGGCCGGGGGCATCTGGTCGCCGTCATCGACTGCCGTGACCGTGAGATCGTGGGATATGAGTTCTCACTTCGGGGACGGCCCAAAGAGGCAGAACGGAGTGATCGAACGCTTCTTCCGTAGCCCGAAAGAGGAGTGCGTGTGGCAGCACAATTTCAGGAGTTTCGCTGAAGTCCGACAACACGTCCGCAGCCGGATCGACCACTACAACGAGGAACGGCCCCATCAGAGTCTTGGTTACCTAAGTCCCCGGCAGCATCGTGAGCGTCAACACGTGCAGTTGGTGGCTTGATTTGGGGGGCAGTACATTTTCTCCCTCGCCATGGGCGCCGCCCACCGGAAGGCGCTCTGGTATCACTGAGGGGCGATCAGCCCACTGCATCACCTTGGGCGTTGAGCAGATTGAGAAGCGAGAGCTGCTCAAGATCGGTTCTTGGTAACACGCTGTCGACGCCTAAGTCAGGAAGGCGATTGGAGGGTAGAGATTATTCCCCGAAGGTTATAGGTTTATTCTACCAGTCCGGCATTCTTAAGGAATTCGGCTAGCGCTTGGGCCACCACCTGATTGCCGTACGCACTCCAATGGTGTCCGTCCACGCTCTCGAATTGCCTGTGATGTCGTTGCCAATCGGCTGAGAACGCGTGTCGAAGATCTAGGAAATAGCACTGTGGGTTAGCGCGACATGCCATCTGAATTGCAGCTGCATCAGGTTCCATCTGGTTGGCGGTCAATTGGGCCGGAGACAGATATCGCGGCCCATCAGCCACAAATACGATATTCGTGTCGGGATTCTCTGCACACAGCTGGTCCACCATGAACTTAGCCGGCCGCAGGAGGGCTAGGTTTGATTCACCGGTCGGCTGGTTATCAGTGGTCTTTGGTGCCGGCGAGTCGTTGTCTTGCAGGTTGGCATCCTTAATGGGGGCTTCTCCCAGCCCCGATATTTCCATCCCGGCATTAAAAAGAAGGTAACGAGCGGTTGCAGAGGAGTTAACCGCGTGTTTTAAACTCGTAAGTCGCGATTCGTATGCAGTCGGGGGTATTTCTTGGAAGGTTGTTCCGGCAATCCCTAGTTGGAACCACTTGGGAGATTGCACTCCATTTTCTCGGAGGCTAGATGAAACATCTCTCCTGTTGACGAAGATAACCAAAAGCGAAGGTTGATAGCACTGTTTCACGTATCGGGCGACGGCAACGTATTGCTGCAGGTACCAACCTGACTTGGCGAAGGAATAGACATCGTACCGGCCCGCCAAAGCAGTAGACAAATATCGGTCGACATGCTTGTCAACATCAGAAAGTAACCCTTCGATGTATGAATCGCCCAGGATAGCGATCAGAGGCAATGATCGCTCAGGAGGCGGCAAGTAGTCAACGGCGCTTATCCAGCCAGCGTTGTTAATTCGCCAGAACCCGGCTGGCGTTCCTAGTCGGCCATAAGTGAGTAGGCCGGTTGTGTGCCACTCAGGATCATACTTATCGATCTTAAAGGTTGTGTCAAAATGCGACAACGGAAGTTGCGAGGCATGTATCACCGTTCTAAAGACTACTTCGGAGGTGCACCCCAGTAGCAAAATAAACGCTACGAGCCGAACAAAAAAACGAAATGGAGTTGAATTAGAACTGAACATAGATACCAGCCCGGTTGCCGAAATATCCTCCCAGCAAGAGAAGTACGCACAGGGCCAGATAGGTGGCCCAGCGAGCGGTCACAGGGATCATACCCAAATCAAGGCCATGCTCGCGTCGGCTCATAATTCCTTCCCATATGAGCAACGCTACCGAACCGCCCAGCCAAGGAAGATAGCGCAGATGATCAACCTCAAGATAGGGCCTGGATATGGCCGTTGTTATGTAGTGGAACGCATCTGTGATGGTGGGCGCGCGGAACAGCACCCACGCAAGGGAAACCAAGAAAAATACCATTACTCCTGAGCCTACGAGCTTCATAGTACTCGCACTGCCCGAGCTTGTGCGCAGTCTATACCTTCGCAAGACAGCGCCTGGCAGCTGATACAGGCCATGTAATACGCCCCACGCGACGAATGTCCAGTTTGCGCCGTGCCATACACCAATTATGGAGAACGTCAAGATTAGGTTGAAGGCGTGGCGGAGTGTGCGAACCCTGTTTCCGCCTAATGGTATGTAAATATAGTCACGTGCCCATGTAGAAAGCGATATATGCCATCGATGCCAAAACGTCCTTATACTGGTAGAGAAGTATGGGTAGGAGAAGTTATTAGCAAGTTTTATGCCAAATAGTTTACCACTGCCTATTGCCATATCGGCATACCCGGAAAAATCGCAATATATTTGTATAGAGTATAGGAAAGCACCTATGCACAAGGATAAACCATCTAACGATGTGTAATGAGACCATATGTAGTCTACCTGGGTGCCAATGCCGTTAGCTACTAGCATTTTTTTTATTAAGCCCCATAAGAACTGACGTATCCCATCTTTTGCTATATCAATTTTAAATGTTCTATACGTAGTAAGTTGGGGTAATAAATGGACGGGACGTGTGATTGGACCAGCTAGAAGCTGTGGGAAGAAGCTCAGAGCTACAAAAAAGGCAAGTACGTCGCTACTAGGTGAAGCATGCTGACGATATACGTCGATTAAGTATGAAACAGACTGGAAGGTATAATAGCTGAGGCCAATTGGGATGATTATGGATAAGATCGGCTGTGATATAGTTAGGCCAAAGCTTGACAACATGGAGGCAAAAGACTCGGTAAAGAAGTTGAAATACTTTAACACTCCAAGTGCGCCAAGGCTGATAAAAAGTAGGATGATGAGTATGATGCGCCGTTCTTGCCGAGACTGAGTGCGATGTATCCAATGGGCACCCCAGAATGATATAGCCGATATGGCCGCAAGAAGAACACACCATCTCCAGTCCCACCAAGCATAAAAACTGTAGCTCATCACGAGCAGCGTGATGTTTTGGGATAACCGTTTGTGCCGGAGCCGTGTTGCTGCCCAGTAGATGCCAAAGGCGAGGAGGAGGACTAACCAGTATTGATAGCTTGTGAACAGCATTTACAGAATGAGGTTCTGTTCAGTTAGGAGTGGCACTAGAGGTTTCCTTCGCGATCGCCAGGGTGTAATGCTCTCTCTATATTCTTGTTATATTCCCGTGGGAGATATCATCGGTCTACCTGCCTGATTTCTCAAGCCTCCATTACTTTTATGTCTCGCGCTATCAAGGTTATGGCAAACTTACGGGACATGACTGTGGATCCATACTTACATTACTGCTGGATCGGTAGGGCCTCCTGATAGTTTGAGAGGGCGCTTTTATACTCGTCTCGATTACGGCGCCCTTCGTCGAAGTACACATTTCCCGCAGTGGCTGTTCCGGTGCTCCTGGCGATATTAATTCCTTGGAGAGTCGCCTTAATTCGGGCTTTCATATACGAACATGCCCTCCTGATTTCAGTGTCGGCTGAAGCATAATCAGCCGGAGGATCGTATGCGCTCAGCTCCCGAGTGGCATCGTCAAGATCGAGAAGCATGTCTTGAAGTTCGGTGTCGATGGATCTTGGAACCTCCGGCAGTGTAGCGTTTATGTCATCCGCCAAGTTCGGCTTTGCGAGTCGAATGTCGTCGGCCACTAGAAGGTCTTCCAGCGATTTGAGGGCCTGTACATACTCGTCAGCTGTCGCTTGTGAGGAGACGGACGTCGTGTCCTCCAGAGTGGAGGGGGTGGTTAGGTGCTGGGAGTCGGCAGGGGGGTCTTCTGAGCTCAGAGTTGTTGAGGTTGAAGATACAACTACCTCATTGTCGGCAGAATTGTCCGAGAATCCCTGATTAGATCCGCGTATGAGCAGGTATCCCGTCGTCCCTCCGGCTGCGATCAGTACAACGATGGCAGCGGCCAGAATAACCCAAAATCGAACAGACAGGCCGTGGTCGGCCCGCTCAAGAACGGGCTGGGCTTGGTGCGGTGGGTGATGAGGGTTGCTCTCGCTTATTTGCGAGGGTGCGGAAGGAGGGACGGAGGTGGCTTGGGGCAGCGTCGTACCGCATGAGCTACAGTATTTCGCGTCCTCTTTAACTCTTCCGCCGCAGGATGTGCAGTATTTCATCGCCGGCCTCTCCCCGGTCTGTCGATGTCGTTCCGGCTGCGGGCTAAGGATTATTCAGCTCCCTCCGGAGTTGAGCAGTCTCGCCGCAGGTGCAACTGTGCAGATATATTAGCCCTTTCTATAAACCCATCTGCCGCACCGGCTGCAGAACAGAGCGTCGTCCTCCAGAGCTGCACGCCAAGCAGTGCAGCGACGGTCCGCCTTTGTCGACGAACTGAGCATGTTCGCCGGATGACGCACTTCGGGTACGAGCTGCGTGCTCTGGCCGCGGCCACGATCTCGACCTTGTTTAAGAGATTGCTAAAAAACGAGGCCGCGGCCCCCAGAACACACTGAACAGCACGATAGTACGTCATCGGTCGCACGAATAGCGCTGCTATTCGTGCTTTCTCTATTCTTCTCTCTTGCGTGCCGACCCGCGTTCCGGCGGCGGAGTGTCATATTTGTTTCAGCAGCCTGTCAATGCAGGGGGGTATTGACAGGTGGTCGACTGTGTCACGAAATGCTCACGAAACAATGACGAGGCCTCCTCTTCCAACAGAGCGACGGATGATCTCTGGTGCATGGATTTGAGACGTCGCTCTGCCGGAAGGGGCAACTTTGTATTTACTTGCTATCCAGTTTTTTCTCTATAGAAGCCGTGGTTTCCTGGATGCGGAAAATCACGATGATGATCTCCAAGAACACCCGAATTAGTATGGCACTTACCACAAGCCCGAGCAGATTCATTATTACGCCCCAAGCCGTAAAGCGAGCCATCACGATCATGAAAATCCAATACACGAGGCTAAGCGCCTCCATGAGCCAAAAAACTATCTGAATGAGCGATGGGGTGATCATTTTTCGAAAGGCGAGGTAGTCGCCAATCGGCGAAGACGATCCTATGGGCTGGTAGCCGGCGTTTAGATGAGATTGCTCATCGTCGTGCTTCGGCGAATCTTGCCACTTGAGGGGAGGGTAGTCGTTCTGCAAAGGGGCCGTCGTAGGTCTCTTTGTCGTGCTGGCTGTGTGTGTCGTGTCGTGCCTAGGGGTTTGTGGTGTTTCGGGCGCAGATGCAGCGACTGCAGGGCTCGGAGGGAAGAACTCCGTGGCTTTGGTGTCGGCAGTGTGCAGTATATCTGCGAACGGATCGGTTTGCGACACGGCCTTTGGCGGGGCTGATTCTGCCTCCATTGGCGAACCGCATTCTGCGCAGAAGCGAGCTCCCTCCGGCAGATCGGTGCCGCACGAAGTGCAGCGAGGCGTTTTTGCACTGGGTTTTACCTGGGTCTGCTCCTCGGCGGATGTGACTTTGGTGACCGGCGTGCCGCAGCGTGGGCAGAAAGCGTCGGTGGCGGTCAGAGATCTACCGCAGGATGCGCAATCGGGCATACGCACTCTCCTTGTGGTGGGGTGCTCTGAAAGTAGTTTACTCGGCGATATTGTAAACCGAAAACGCTCCGACCACGTTGTCTCGCGGAACGTAGTGCATTTTTTGCTAGAGGGTCTGTGCTCAGCTACTTACTAAATAAAGGCTAACGAAAGGTCTTCGGACATTAGGGGCAGGAGGAGCATATGTGCAAATATCTCATATTCAACTACAAAGATAATATCCAATAATTAGAGATAATGAGATGGAGAATTCTGTTCAGAAATTAGACGGCTCTGGGTGATCTGGCCATTCTAGCCCGGACGAAAGTGGCACCAAACGGATCACGCTCGATTCCCCCGACGATCTCTCGATTGCGTTGTTCATCCGGATGGATTTCGCGGTGCCGATCGTAGACTTGCAGTATCCTATCACCCTGAGATCCTCCGCTGAGGACGACGCTCTCCGGCCTCAGTCCCCCAGGCAGTGACAGAGCGGGCTGGGCGGTACCGATCTCTACTCCCGGCCTAGTGGCGGCCTCCGGGGACCGTGCTACCGAGGGTCCCGGGCAAATAGATGTGTGTAGTATGTGTGTAGTCGCAGATAGGTGTGTGCTGTTGTGAATCTGGAGCGGTTGGCCCAATTATTGATTGAAGAAGCCGTGGCCATCCCGGCTTGCGAAGCTGAGGACAAAGTCGAGGACAGGCCGGGTTTATATGCCATCTTCGTTGACCGGGCCAGCTCGTTGCCTGCCGCCTTCAGGCGCCGGCTCCTGCATAGGGCCACCAAGCTCATCTACATCGGTGTAGCCAGAGACAGTCTCCAGAAGAGGCTCGTCACTCAGGATCTCCGCGCTGGTGGGCGTTCGTCGTTCGCACGCAGTCTGGGGGCCGTCCTCGGCTATCATCCTCTTCAGGGTTCTCTGAGGACCGGGAAGCACTCCTACAGCTTCAAGTTTAGTGAGGCCGACAGACACAACATCGTTCGCTGGATCGATGCCCATCTGTTTGTACGAACTCTGGTTCTGAGGGACTCGACATTGGGACAGATGGAGAAGTCACTGATACGTACGCGCGCCCCCTTACTCAATACCGAGCATAACCCCGAAGTAGTGCCGGAACTGGAGGCTCTGCGCGACGATTGCCGGTGGATGGCCGGAGGGCGGATAGAGGTTCCCGATGCCAGCGCCATCAGATGTTATAAGAACGACGGTCTGGCGGGAGATCGCTAGTATCTTCTCACCACGCATGACGACGCCCATGCAGGCCTCTCCGCTGTTTAGACTTGGTGCAGATCTGAAAGGCGCTTAGTGAACGAAGGAAAGGCGCTCAGTGAACGAAGGCGGACTTCGCGACATTTTTCAAGCCGTCGGCCTTGATAGCGGCGAGCTCAGCCGGGTCTTCACGCATGCGGAACTCGTGGAGCTGGTCCACGAAGGGCCGGTGGAGGATCTACTCCGGCGGACCGCTGTACGCCTTCTGCGCAGAATCGAGGAGCTTCAGGGTGATGAGCCGCTCCACGAGGAACTAGCCCTCCACCTCGATGAGGCTTCCTATGCCCGGCTGCGCAGTCTCTACACAGAAGAACAGATACGGAGGCTCATGCAGGCCGGATCTAATGACGGAGTTTCCGCATCCGGTGCCGGAACCCGCATGGATTCCTCAGGCCGTCTGTCGAGGGTCTTCCGGCGTAGCCGCATGGGCAGATGAATTTCCCATGGGCGGCTGTTGCCCACGTTGACCGGTCTTAGTGCCGCCGGACTTGGGTCGTTTGCGGCTCCTTGCTTATTTATGACAGGCCTCGACCCCTTTCGCGACCCAGGGGGCGATACTATGCTTGGAAGAGGAGACAGGGATCGGCGACGTGCGAAAGGAAGGCCTGATGATCAAGTCATTATTGCTGCCCGTGGACTCATCGATCTACACGAAGTCTGCGCTGGAACATGCTCTAGAGTTGGCTACGGCTTATGAAGCCCACATCACGGGCCTGTACGTGTTTGATGTGCGCTATCTCTACCTGCCGCCCTATCTCGATTCCTCGTATGCTTTCGAGGACACCCTGCCCAGCGTCGGAGCTGCGGAGGTCATGGATAAGCTGCAGGCTAAGAGCGGGCGGCTGCTGGATGACTTCCGGGGGGCGGTCGAGACGAGCGGAGTCAAGGGCGAGATACGAACGGAGCAGGGCGTACCGGGTCAGACTATTGCGGAGATTGGGGGCACCCATGACTTGATCGTCATGGGCAAACGTGGAGAGCATGCGCGTTGGGGACGTGAGCTGCTGGGTCTGACTACTGAGAGCGTCGTCCGTCGGTCTGATACCCCTGTGCTGCTGGCCGAGAAGGAGTCTCGCCCGCTTAACAAGATGTTGGTGATGTACGATGGGAGTCATCCGGCGAATCGTGCTCTCAAGATCGCGGCGAACATCGCGGCGCATGTGGTGGCGGGTATCACCATCTTCACAGCGAACGATGACCTCAAGGAGGGCGCTCGCGTGCGCGATGAGGCGATACGATACCTTGAGGCACAGGCACTGAACGTGGACTTCGTGCTCCAGGCGGGTCCGGCTGAAGACGTGCTCGAGTATCTCGAAAAGGACCCAGTAGATCTCCTGGTCGTCGGCACGCGCGGCTACTCTGCCCTCCGTCGCCTTATTCTGGGCAGTACCGCGGAATACCTGATGCGCAGCACGACTCTGCCTCTGCTGTTGGTCCCCTGATTCGGCGGCCTCAGCAGGGGGGCACGGTGCTTTAGGAGCACGGGATCCTGTGCCGGAGGCTATCGGAAGACGGTAAAATTATTAGATTGGGAAGCAACTACGAAGAGTGGGGAGGGTCCAATGAGTACCATCGTTGTCGGTATCGACGGCTCAAAGCACGGAGAAGCCGCCCTTGAGTTCGCTGCCAAAGAGGCCGCTCTGCGTGGAGCCGACTTACGCGTCGTATATGCCTGGGAACAGTCCATGATCACCGTTTCTGCCCTTAACAAGGAGTCTGTCGATCGCTTCGAAGACGACGCCGACAAGTTCGTGGCGGCGGCGCTTGCGCGGGTTGCTGAGTTGCAGCCGCAGGTTCGCACTGAAGGCAAAGTGGTCGCGGGGCAGCCGGTACAGGTACTCCTCAATGAGGCGGAGAACGCAACCATGCTTGTGGTCGGAGCTCGAGGACGCGGAGGGTTTGCGAGTCTCCTTCTTGGCTCGGTGAGCCAGCAACTGGTACAGCACGCGACTCGTCCGCTCGTGATTGTTCGTTGAGTCTCTGATCTTCGATACAGTGGTCGAGAACCGGGTCGATATGACATCCTAGACGCCGCTCTGTGCAGAAGATCTCCCATTCGCGGTCTGTGGGTCGCTGGGAGAAGTGATATGCAACCGATATGTAACCTGAAGGGAGTCGGCGATGGTCTACGTCGTTATTGAGCACAAAGTGGAGCAGCGGGCGGAGTTCGAACGCATATTCACAGGGGATACTGAGCGGCGTAGGAGTATGGGCTCGAAGGGTGGCAGGCTGCTGGTCAACACCAAGGACCCCGATATCATGTTCATCATGCTGGAGTGGTCGGACAAAGAGCAGGCTGAGAAGTTTGCCGACAGCCTCCATATCGAAGAGGCTTGGAAATGGGCGAGCAAGGGTATCTGGTCCCGTGTTGCGGTGATTGAAGATATGTGCGAGATCGACGCCTGATCCACGACGTGTGTTGAGGGCGAGTGCCCATGTGCGATTGGGCCCACGCTGCTCTATCCGGCATGGTTGGGCGGTCCACCGATCGCACTGGCGTTTGCCCTCGTCTTGTCGAGCGGGCGGCACCGGGCCCCTGAGACGCTCTGTCGCACACACGGCGTCCGTGGAGGCGCGTAACGTAGGTCTGCAGGGTGGGTTGCAGTGAGCCTTGAGGCTATCGCGAGGATACTCCTAGGGCTTGGGGTAGCGCTGGTGGTGATCGGGGGAGTCCTCTTCCTTGTGGCCAAGCTGGGGTGGACGCGCCTACCGGGCGATCTGGTCTATCGGGGGAAGAACGTCACTGTGTACGCCCCTATCGGACTCATGATAGTGATCAGCATCGTCATGAGTCTGATTCTGCACTTTTTATCGCGTCGCTGACTCCTGACCGGCTGCTGAACTATGACACTTCGCCGCCGGAACGCGATCAGCACGCGCGAGAGAATATCGTGCTGCTCAGTGTGTCGTGCTGCTCAGTGCGTTCCGGCGGCCGGGGCTTCGTTTTTCAGTAGGCTCCTAACGTAGTGGCCTTGGCCGTGTGTTTCCTCTTTCGGCTAGGGCTCATCGCGGCCGGCTATGCCCGCGCTTTCGAAGGTCGCCATCTCGGTCAGGGTCTTGGCTGCAGCGTCAATGATGCTCATGCCCAGTGCAGCTCCCGTACCTTCCCCTAGACACATCTGTAGATCGAAGAGTGGGGTGAGCCCCAGTTCATCGAGCACCGCCTGGTGCCCTACTTCTACGGATATATGGCTTGGCAAGATGTAGTCCAAGGTTGCTGGGCAGAGGCGCACGGCTGCAAGCGTCGCTGCGGCTGAGACAAAGCCGTCCATGACCACCGGGCATCGCTCTGCTGCAGCCCCAAGGATCACTCCGGCCATGGCTGCGATCTCCAGCCCGCCTACCTTGGCCAGTACATCAACCGGGTCGTGCGGATCGGGGCGGTTTACGGCGATCGCTCTTTCGATGACGGCGACCTTGCGGGCGTGTCCCTCTGGGCTTATGCCGGTGCCGTGCCCGGTCACCTCCCGTACAGGGTGCCCACTCAGGACGGCAACGATTGCCGAACTGGGCGTGGTGTTGCCGATGCCCATCTCGCCGATAGCGAACATCGATGCCCCTTCGGCTACCGTCTCAGCCACCAGTTCGATGCCGACACTGATGGCCTGAAGCGCTTCGTCTCGAGTCATGGCCGGACCCTCGGTCATGTTGGCCGTGCCCATGCGAACCTTGCGGTTGCGTACTCCCTGCAATGCGATGAGGTCTGCGCTTACTCCCACATCGGTCACGATCACTCGCGCGCCCACATGCCGGGAGATTACATTGATGGCCGCTCCACCGTCGGCGATGTTGGCCACCATGGTTGGGGTGACTTCCGCCGGGTACGCGCTCACGCTCTCTGCACACACGCCATGATCTGCAGCCATGACCGCGACCACTTTGTCTGCGAATTCCGGAAGAGGCTGGGAGGTGATCCCGGCCAAGCGGATAGACAGAGTTTCGAGTCGGCCGAGTGACCGAGTGGGTTTGGTGAGGTCCAGCTGGCGCATCTCGGCGGCCTGCATCGCGTCTGCATCCAAGGGCCCGACGCTCCCGGCGACGCGGGCCAATGGTTCCTCCATTGTGTGACCTCCTACTTGGTGGGGACGATCGTGAGCAGCGTGTCGCCGGGGTTGCCCTAGCTCCGGCCACGTCTTTGTGTCGTGCTTGCCTCAAACACTTTGTTGGGCAGGCCGCTTGGATTCTACCTAAGTTTGATGGCTCCCGGACGATACCGTCATCGGTAGCGACTCTGCAGTCTGTGGGAAGCAGCGCCCAAATGAAAATTTGAACGATGGGGGGCAAAAAAGACTTGATAAACTCCTGAATATTAGGTAAGTTACTAGCGATTCCCGAAGTGCTCCGAAATCACGGAGTCTCTTAGTGCGGAATCTGAATACGGTGGCCCTTGTGGTCCCGTGATTCGTGCAACTGCCACACGTATGGGCCGGTTTCATGAGTCGGCCCGGGCATCAGGCGCCATTGCTCCCTCTCGGGCCTGAAGCTCGTGGGATTCGTGCCACTTACGATCATGACCGTGATCGTGGTCGAGGTGGATGCGGAGAGGGTCCCCCCGCCCTCATCCGCAAGACCGACGCTGCGTTGCTGGCAACGTCTGACCGCAGTCGTGGGTTCCGCACACCCGCGACTGCGGTCAACATATCTCGCTGGAGAAGTTGCTGCTCCTCCCTCAGCGCGCCTTCGGCCGCTCTCTTTTTGTCGTCTGGTTTGGACCCGTCGCCCTTGTTAGAAAGGCCGGCACGTGCGAAGGTACCCCATACCAGGATGAGGGTACCGGCTTGACTGCTTGAGCGTCGACCGGCTCATATTCGAACTATTAAACATCGAACTGTGATCCGTTTGTCCGCGGCAGCTGGCTGATCCGGACTTCAAGTCCTTGCGCCGGACGCGGACTCTCTGAGGGCGCTGGGGAAGAACACACCGGTGGTTGTAAGAGCCGGTTGTTGGATGCCATCATCCCGCCCGGGAACAATGGACTGGGAGAAAAAAACATGGGTAGACGTCTTCGGGCGCCTGCGGCGGTAATGATGCTGGTGGTGGCGGCCCTGGTGGCGGTCCTGCTATCGACGGCCGTCAGTGGCTGTGGTGAGGCAGACCAGTCGACTTTGGAGTTGACTAGTGGGTCGACCGTGGCCGGATCACCTACGACGAGCAGTGGTGCGGCGGCGCAGTCGACCACTCAGACTACGTCGACCACGACGAGCGTGAGCGGCGGCCCTCTGGGTGCACAGGGGCGCCCCGTGTTGCTCGGCAACGAGGCACAGGTGGGCCACTGGAAGGCCAAGGTAGCAAACGTCACGCTTGATGCCACTGAGTTGGTCGCCAATCAGAGTGAATTCAACGAGCCTCCTGCGGTGGGGAGCTGCTACGTCATGGTGGGTATCGAGGCAACGCGGACGGGCGGAGGCGCCGCGGCCTTCTGGGCCGATACGTACTGCGCATTCGTAGGGAGCGGAGGCGGCTTGTATGAGGCGGCGTTCGGCGACCTGCCGGAAGCGATGGTGGAAACCGCGGATGTTGAACCGGGCAGATCCGTATCCGGTAATGTGATTTTCGCGGTTCCCTCGGATCAAGTAGCCGGTGGCATGGTTGTGCTCCGGGACGCCTTCGAGTCCGAAAGTGGAGGCGTCTTCTTCGCCGTCGATTGATGCGTGGAGAACCCAGGGCCGGGGCTGTAGTTAGAAGGAGTAGTGATAGTGATAGTGACAGCATCTATAGGCACGAGCAGCAGGATATCGCATGAGTAGACCACGTTTGGCGGTCGTCATATCTGCGATAGTGGCGTCTGCGGTGGCGTTTATCGTGGTCAGTCGCTGGAGGCTGTTCGGGACTCTTGCCGGGGCGGCGATCGTGCCGCTGGTGTATACATTGGTCTCCCACTGGTCGACGGAATGCCTGGAACGGTTGGGTGGATGGATTCATCGCCGTGCCGCTCATCGCCGCGCCGCGGGTCGCGTCGCAGACCACACTGTTGATGAGCCCATCGGCGTCTGTGAGTCGGTGTCGGTCGACGCAGTCCGCTCGGAGGAGCGAGAAGGCGTGGATCCACTGCCGGTCCGGGCGGACAAAGGTGAGCAGGGGCAGGTTAAACGTCCAAGCACAAAGGTGCAGTGGTCGCTGGCCGCTTTCGCATGCTTGGCCCTGGCGATCAGCATCTATTCGTTCACAGTATCGAAGGATCAAGAGAAGACCATAGTTCGTGAGAAGGTGATCGAGAAGACGGTGACCGTCACCGTACCCAGCGATCGCCCCGTCGCTCAGGTCGTGGGCGCGGACACCTCCGCGATGACGAGGTCTACCCGGGGGCAGTCGGATACGACGGTGACCACGGTGTCTACCTCACGGAGGGTGAATGTGAATTCCACTGTGACGGCTCCAACGAACCGAGTGGCGGCGCCTTCATCAACGACCACGGTTCCGGAGGTCATGGCGGCGGAGGAAGCGCCCGTGTCTACGACAGTCCCGGCGCCGAGTACCACCACGACATCTCTACCGGACGCTCCCACGGTGGAGTGAGTCCGAGGTGTGAATACACCGCATGAACCGACCGAACTCTGAAAGGCGAGCGTATGACGGACGGAGGTGAAACCTCTACCGGGCGGGTGTCGTCGGCTCGGATCAGGGAATGGCTTGAGGACAATGTGGAAGCCAAATGGGCAGAAGGCCCCAGGGTCTTCGCTATGGCGCTGGTGTTTGCAGATGACATCCTCGTCTATCTGGATAAAAACGAGGATTGGGCTGAGGCGCACGTGGTCTTGGGCAGGTCGTACGAGCGAGTGGCTAAGGCCGACGGTGTCCCCGACGGTGAGGAAGACAACATGCGGTCGGCCTACCGGGATCACGCTCGTACGGCCTACGACGCTGCGGCTAAGGTGTTCCTCGCTTTAGGGTTGACGGAGCGCGCAGAGGAGTGCCGCGCGGCGATCGAACAGGTCTGAGGCGTGGTCCGGCTCAACGGGCTGTGTCAAACCGGTGCGCCTCAGTTGCTCGTATGAGTATCTCTCTCACAGTCTCTCACAGGCCCCCCAGTACTTTGACGTCGGCCTGGACGCCTTTCTTGCTCAGTCGACGGGCGAGGTCCTGGGGCGTGGTCCGGGCTGCATCGAGGCCAGGATTGATCCCTTCATGCATCTCATCCTTTCTGGTGGCGCCCGGCCCGTTAAAAGCAGTGATAATCACCCAAGGATCTGCTTGAGAGGAGCTACCGTCTGGGGGCAACGGAAGGGGACAAGCAGGATGAGGGATGGGTATTTCACTATACCTAACGCTACACTTGTATTATGATACGGCTAGTTCAAATGGTGGGGGGAAAGTGCGGGGAGAGCCAAGGGGGCGGAACGGGGCCGTGATCGCTGACAGCAATACGTATTCCGACTGGGGCTGTGAACGAGCGCGCACGCCGTATCCGCTGTCGACTGCACCTCTCTCCTACTCTCAGTGGTATTTCCGTGCGCTCTAGCTCAGAGCGAACCCTTTCCTCAGGAGGTGGCAGTCTGGTCTATGGGGTGTGGGATCTGGCTTGTCCATCCGGCTGGGATGGAGCAGATCGACAGAGTTGGGAGAGATTGAACACATAGGGGGAGCACACGTGATGAAGAGAAGATGGACTTTGCTCGCGGTCTGCCTCATCCTCGTTCTAGCATTGGGGCTGTCTACGATGGCCTGCGGAACGGAGGAGCCCGCTACCAGCACTGAGCCGGGAACGGCCGGCACCACCACGGCCGGCGAGGCCGGCAGCACTGAGGGGTCTGGGGACGTCAAGACGCTCAAGATCGGTGCGCTCGTGGCGCTGACCGGGAATTTCTCGGCGTCTGAGAAGCTCATTTGGGAAGGGGAGCAGATCTTCGAGAAGTGGATCAATGACAAGGGCGGCATCACCATTGACGGCCAAAAGTACAACATCGATATGGTCGCGCAAGATGGGCAGAGTACTGCTGAAGGATCGGCCACGGCGGCGACCAAATTGATTGAAGATGATGGTGTGAAGTTCATGGTCGGCCCCGTCGTGCCGTTTACGATTATCGCCTCGGGGAACGTTACTGAGCCGGCCGGAGTCCTGCGGGTCGTCCTGTACAACTGCCACACGCCCGAGGAATACGGACCCAATACGCCGTTAACGTTCATCGCGAATGACGTGACCACCGACTTTATACAACCGGACTGTGATTACCTCAAGGCGAACTATCCCAATGCCAAGAACATAGCCGTCCTCACGCCGGATGACGGTGCTCCTCCGATCTTCATGCCTATCGTGAAGAAGATAATGGAAGACTCGGGCTTCACCCTCAAGGGCTATGTGGAGTATGACATGGCGGCTTCGGACTTCACTCCGTATGTCACCCAGGCTCTGGCTATGAAGCCGGATGCCATGTTCTTCGTCAACGGCTGGCCCATCTTCATGGGCAACATGCTCAAGATTGCCCGGCAGAACGGCTTTACGGGCCCGATCTTCGGTTCTCACGAAGATCCGTATGACATCGCCGCGATAGCGGGGCCGGCAGCTTCCACCGAATTCTATACTCACAATATCCAGCTCGACTCTCCGAAGATGACGCCTATCATCAAGGAGATCAACGCGATGGCTACCGAGATGTATGGGAAGCCGTCGGCGACCTACGTATGGAGTTTCAATGCCTGCTACTGCCTGACTCAGGCCATTGAGGCGGCGCAGAGCCTGGATCCCAAGGTGGTTGCACAGAAGTGGGAGAGCATGCCCTCCATCGATACCGTCTACGGACCAGGAGTCATGGGTGGTCTTGAGAGCTATGGCATCAAGCACAATGTGAGCTACGCTACCCCGTTCA
Organism: Thermoleophilia bacterium; assembly: GCA_050943595.1. Lineage (GTDB taxonomy): Bacteria > Actinomycetota > Thermoleophilia > RBG-16-64-13 > RBG-16-64-13 > JAXGXJ01. Next base: position 28,691 of record JBMNPM010000014.1, read on the forward strand.
GCAAGCTGGCCAACGGCAAAGTCGAGTTCATCGACTTCCTGCCGGTGACGCTGCCGTAGCCCGACGGGATTCGATGCAGTGTGACGTGATGTAGATGCCCGGCCGTCCCGCGCGAAGACAGCGCGGGACGGCCGGGCTATGCAGAGTGGTCGGAACAATCAGAAAGACGGAGAGAAGCTAGGACGTGAGCACGGAACTGCTGGCGCAGAGCGCTGTGAACGCCTTCGTTCTGTCATCGCTGTACATATTGATGGCACTGGGGTTTGCCCTTCTCCTCAGCATAATGGGCATCGTCAACTTTGCCCACTCCGTCATCTACATGGCCGGCGGCTACATCTGCTACGAGTTTGTCGTCGGCGCGGGGCTCAACAATTGGCTGGCGTTGGTGGCCACCGTTCTCCTGGCGGGGGCCTTCGGGCTGGTGTTGGAACGGTTCTGTTTCCGCCCCTTTCTGGGGGACAGTAACCGTGTCATAGTCATGACTCTGGCCATAGTTGTCACCGTCGAATCATTAATAAATGTTCTTGTGGGCACGGAGGTGAGGGCGGTCCCCACCTTTTGGGCGGGCAGCTTCCGTGTCGGTAGTGTCGCTATCGCGCACGAGAGGTTGATAGCCTTTGTGGTGGCCGCCGTACTGCTTGTTGCCGTGATTTTCTTCATACGCAACACGCGTAGGGGGCAGCAGATGCTGGCTGTGTCGCAGGATTTTGTGGGCGCGACCCTGCAGGGCATCAACATCTATCGTGTCACCGCTATCGCCTCGGTCATCGCATGTGCCTTGGCCGCTGTGGCCGGCAGCCTGATGGGTTCGCTCATGTTCTTGAATCCCTATGCTGGTGATCAGATGCTCGTCAAGGCCATTGAGGTAGTTATCCTGGCCGGCATCGGTAGTATCGGCGGGGTCTTGGTGGGGGGGTGCATCCTCGGTGTGTTGGGCGCGTTTCTGCCTCTATGGCTGGACGGCAACGCCGTCGATGCGATCGGTCTGGCCATCGTCATCATCATATTGTTGCTGAGGCCGCAGGGGCTCTTTGGACATGAGGCTTAGGCGATGAAGGTCAACAGGTGGATGAAGCTGGGGGGTCTCCTCCTTCTGATCGTGATCTTGTTCCTCGTCCCGACCTTCGTCAAAAGGTCCTACTACATCCATGTGTTCATCATGGTGCTCATCAATATCATCTCGGTCAGCTCTCTCCGTACCATCTATCTCTCGGGACAGATGTCGGTGGGGCACGCGGCCTTTGTGGGCTGTGGCGCCTACTTTGCCGGCGTTATGGCCAAGGAACTTGCGGCTCCCGTTTGGCTGACTATCCCCGGAGGAGCGGTCTTCGTGATGGTCATAGCCATCCTCATGGGTATCCCTTTCACACGGGTCCGAGCAATCTACTTCTCCATGGTGAGCCTCTTTGGGGGGATCGTGCTCGTCGACCTCATCAAGGTGGCGCATGCATGGACCGGCGGGGCGACCGGGATGTCGGGCATTCCTCCCTTGACACCGAGCTTTCTCGGTCAGAAGGTACCCTACTACTACTGTACTCTGGCGTTGACCATAGTCTGTCTGTTCATACTGTGGCGTATTGAACATAGCCGGGTAGGCATGACCTGGAAGGCGGTCGCCCAATCACATCTGGTAGCTTCCAGCGTGGGTATCAATGAGACGTTCTACAGGGTCCTGGCTCTGGCTGTGGGCGGCTTCTTCGCCGGCCTTGCCGGAGCGTGGTACGCGCACTTCAACCTGACACTGTCTCCCGATTCTTACGGCTTCCTTACCAGTATCTTCTTGGTCATGTATATGCTGGTGGGCGGGTCCAAACGCTTCGCCGGGCCGATCATAGGGACGGCGATCCTCTACATGATCCCCGAGGTCTTTCGTAGTCTGGGAACGGCTGCACCGCTGGTCCTGGGCGTCGTCATGCTGATCGTCGTTTATTTGATGCCCCAAGGGATCGCCGGCCTCTACGAGCAGGTAAGGGCCAGAGTGACTCGAAACGGCTCCGGAAAGGTGGCCGACGGTGTCGACCGGGAGTGATGGTAGCGTGCTGTCGCCGAAGACTCGGGCTGTAGCGGGGGGTGGGCCTCGGGTGCTCCTCGAGACCCGTGGGCTGACCAAGGTCTTCGGGGGCCTCACCGCCGTCTCGAACCTCGACCTGCAGGTGCCGGAGGGGCAGATAGTGGGGCTCATCGGCCCAAACGGCGCGGGTAAGTCCACGGTCTTCAACCTGATCACCGGAGTCATTCGGCCCACAGCGGGCAGGGTGATTTTCGACGGTGGAGACATCACGGGCAAGAAGGCGCATGTCACAGCGAGGTTGGGCATCGGCCGGACCTTCCAGTCGGCCTACCTCTTTCCCGAATTCACGGTGCTCGACAACCTGGTTGCGGCCTCTTTCCTGCATCCCCGCTGCAACTTCTGGGAGGCCCTCTTCAATACGCCCGGCTACCGCCGCAAGGAAGCAGCCAAACTGGAGCAGGCCAAAGAGATCCTGCGTTTCGTGGGATTGGACGAGGTACAGGGCGAGTTGGCCAAGAACCTGCCTCACGGATATCAGAAGGTGCTCGGTGTGGCCCGCGCGCTGGCGACTAAGCCGAAGCTTCTGCTGTTGGACGAGCCCATCGCCGGCATGACCGCCGAGGAGATAGCCTTCTCGCTCGACGTCTTCCGGAAGATCGGGGAACAAGGGGTGACTATCCTTCTCATCGAGCACAACCTGGAATTCATGGCCCTCTGCGACAAGGTGTTCGTGCTCAACTTCGGCCAAAAGATAGCCGAAGGCACGGCGCAAGAGGTGCGGGAGGATGACGGCGTCTGTGAAGCCTACTTTGGGATCGATGATGTTGCTTGAGATCAAGGATTTAGAGATCCACTACGGCAAAGCCATCGCCGTCAACGGTATCTCTCTCCACGTGGGCGAGGGTGAAGTGGTGGCTGTGGTGGGTGCCAACGGCTCGGGCAAGAGCACTGTTCTCAAGGCCGTGTCGGGGCTCAAGCGCATCACCGCGGGAGAGATCTGGTTCCGGGGTGCTCGCATTGATCATCTACCCCCGTATGACATAGTCAAGGCTGGTTTGGTGCAGGTCCCCGAGGGGCGGAGACTCTTTCCCTATCTCTCTGTGTGGACCAACATCCAGATGGGAGCCAGCCTCCGGAAGGATAAGGCGGAGATCAACAAGGACATCGAAGAGGTCTTTGCGTATTTCCCCGTGCTGCGGGACCGGCGCAACCAAAAAGCAGGCACCTTGAGCGGTGGCGAGCAACAGATGTTGGCGATCGCCAGAGCTCTTGTCGCCAGGCCGAAGCTGCTTTGCCTGGATGAACCGTCGCTGGGACTGGCGCCCATCATGGTCAATGGGCTGGTGCCCGTCATCAAAACCATCAATGCCCGGGGGATCGGTGTTCTTCTGATCGAACAGAACGTCCCCCTTGCACTAAAGGTGGCCCATCGTGCCTATGCGCTACAGGTGGGCAGGGTCCTCTTGGAGGGCGATGTGGAGACGTTCACCCGCAGCGACGTCGTGAAGAAGGCCTATCTGGGCGGTTAGGGCGGCTCACGTAGCCGATCGTGGACTCATGTAGTCTCATGTAGCCGACCGTGCCTTGTCCGCTCGTGCCTTGTGGATCTCGCTGGTCACACGCTTGGCGGCCGAGCTCCTCTTGAGGATCGTCGCGCAGGCTACGACTACCAATCCGACCACAGCGTTGACGGCACAGACCCAGAAGACGGTGAAGCCGGCATCGAGCATGAAGCCGCCGATCACCGGCGCAAGGATGGCTCCGGCCTTGCCGACCGCGTAGGCGGCGCCCACTCCGGTGGTACGCAGGGCTGGAGAGTAAGAGTTGGTGGCGAGGGCCATGGTGCCCGTCTGGCTGCCGTTGATGCACATGCCGCAGACTATGCACATGAGCAGCATGAGTGCGAACGTGGTGCCGGCGACCAGCCCGAATCCTATGAGGCTGATGGCCGCCAGGACGAACCCGATTTGCAGGACGAGGAAGGGGTTCTTCTTGTCCATCAATAGGCCGATGGCTACGGAGGCGAGGGCGGCGCCGAACATGAGGCCCGCATACCCGAAGCTGTACTGCATCACGGAGGCACCTGCTTCTTTGAGCAGTGTGGGCGCCCATGCATTGAGAATCCACACCAGGTACATGGCGATGCCACAGATGGCCCAGACCAGGATCGTGACGAACGCGCGTCCCTCGGTGAACAGGTTGGCGACGGGGGCGCCCTTCGCCTTGGTGTATTGGGAGCGGAACTGGATGTTCTCAACGGCGTACTCCGGCGATATCCTGGCGACTATCTTGCGGATCCGTCGCTCGTCCTTGCCACGCTGGATCAAGAACTCCAGCGACTCCGGTAGGAGCGCGGCGACTATGAAGGTCACCAAGATGGTGATGCTGCCTCCGACGAAGAAGAGCGATTGCCAGCCGAACGCAGGAATCAGAAAGGCGCCGCATAGGCCACCTATGGTCGCTCCACCGGGGACGCCTGCATACATGGTGGAGACGATGGTTGAGCGGATGCGTCTGGGCGCATATTCGGAGCCCAGTGCCAGAGCGTTGGGGATGGCGCCACCCAGTCCGACCCCGCTGATGAATCGATAGATGGCCAACTGTTCTACATCATTGATGGTTCCGATCAGCAGGGTGAATACGCCAAAGACAAAGGCGCACACCACCAGCATCCACTTGCGTCCCAAACGATCCCCGAGAGCGCCCAGGAGCAGGGCTCCTACCACCGGGCCGATTTGGCTTACGCCTACCGCTATACCGAGCGCGGCGGTGCTGATGTCCAAGGACTCTCTGATCTTAGGGATTGCCAGCCCTATGATGGTGAGATCGAATCCATCGAGCAACGTGATTAACACGCAAAACCCTATGGTTAAATGCTGGAGCAGGCTGAAGCGGCCGGTATCAAAGATGGTGCTGACGTTGACTGTCTTGGTCGACATGTGCTGACTCCCCCCCTGTGAGCGCGCACCACCCGGCGCCCGTCTGCCGGGCAATGACCTCCTATTGACCCCGGGCCTATACGACGGCTTGTTCGGCGACTCCCGGCCCCAACCGTGACAATGGTCCAGTACAGGTCGCTTCGTAGTCGCAGTCACCGGCCGCAGATGTGGGAGGTGACTGCAACGAATGAGACCAGTCTAGCTCTTTTGCGAGGCCAGGTGTGAAGGGTCGATCACGAGAAAGATGCGAGAGCTTCGTCGAGACATTGACGGTTGGCACGCTCTGTGCGTTTGTTCGCGGGAGGCACGAAGTTTGTCTTATGCGCGGAAGGCCACTGTGATTCGCGGAAGGCCGCTGCGGCCGGGTGTGGAGTGCAAATCCTTGCAGAGTGCCCGTGGCCGGTGCTCATGAAAATTACTTCATCTTACGGTCATCCGGCCGTCATCTTTCTCTCCTAATATGGACGCATGAACACAACGAATCCAAAAACAGCAGAGTTGCAAAACAACCGTCTCCCGGCGGCGGCGGTTCTACTTGGTGATGGTGTCCCGGCCCCCTTGGCCACAATCTTTGGCGATAAAGGAGCGAAAGGAGCAGTTGCTGTGGAGTCATTCTCATGAGCAACAACGGCAATGGAAACCTTGCGCAGTCGGCGATTGCTACATTGACATCCCATACCCGCTTCGAAGTATCGTCAACCGAGATGGTCGTCGATGAGGATCCGGGCAATGGCCGTAACGGCGGGCGCGGTGGCCTCGATCTCAGCAGTCCGCCGGTGGCTGCCCATACCGTCACCGCCCCATCGATACACAGGATGGCGGCCCGACATCTGGTTGAAGCCCTCGAACCAGACCGCCTTGCCAGAGCCAAAGAAGGTTTTTCCACCCGCCGGGTTCCGAAATCAGCCATGAAAACACTGGTCACCGGCCGGCTGCGTTTCCGGGCCGGGGATCTAGTTCTGGCTCGGGTGGAGCGTATTCTTCAGCATAGTCGGATTGAGTTACCGAGCGGGAGAAGGTCGAATCTACAGCTCGGTTGGGAACTTATTCTCGCGTGTGGCAATCGCTATGCGTCCGACCAATTCGAAGGTCTGGTCCCAGAGAAAATCGGTCGGGCCCACCTCATTGCTGCAGGCGGTGTTGTAGCAGTTGAGGTCGCACGGGCACGCGGAATCAAGCACGCCACGGAAATCGAGATACTCGGTGCGATTGGGGACAAGCGTGGACTCCCGCTCAACCTCATGCAATTCGCCCTACCTCAACCGATTGTTCATAAACCGCGGCCACCAATCGTGGCGGTTTTCGGATCATCCATGAACTCTGGTAAGACAACCACTGCGCGACTCCTTGTGAGTGGCTTGATATCGGGTGGATTTAAGGTGGGGTATGCCAAACTAACGGGAACCGGAGCCGGCGGGGACTACTGGTCTTTGGTGGATGCGGGAGCCGTGGTGGTCGACTTCACGGATGCTGGGCTTGCCTCGACCTACAAGACACCCGTTTCCGCACTCGAAAACATCTCACTTAAGTTGATAGGCCATCTGGCCAATCAAGGGTGCGACTGCATCGTCGTGGAAATAGCCGATGGATTGCTCCAGCAAGAAACAGCCGCTCTCATGCAATCCCACATCATCCATACTCTCGTGGACAACGTGATCTTCGCTGCGGGAGATCCGCTGGCCGCCCAAGGAGGAGTCATGATGCTCCGGCAGGCCGGATTCAATGTAGTAGGTGTAGCAGGACTCCTCACAGCCTCCCCCCTGCCGACTCGCGAAGCCAAGGAACTCATGGACGTGCCCGTTTGGCTAAGAGAGGATCTTCTCGACACCGCGACGGCCGTTTCGATAGCTACTAGAGTAGACAGAGTTGCCGAGCAGGTCCTCCCATGAGCCCTAACCCCCAGACAAAACTCATAGGGGTCGGCCCCGGACCGATCGCGCAGGTGGTAGCCATAGGCCTCGCTAGATCCGTCGTGTTGGTTCCCACTGTGCTATTGCTGCGCAATGCTGTGGATGCTCTGATCGTGAATGTCTCCTCAACCAGCACGTTTTTGTGGATTATCGGTGCTCTGGCCGCACTCGGACTAGCCGGCGCGGGTCTGCGTTCACTACAATTCTCCGTCTCTGAGTCCATCGGTTATGACTACGTTCGTAGACTACGAATGGTTATGTACACTCATTTGCAAGGAATGGAGGCTCGGCAACTTCTAAACACCAGTCGTGGGGCGATATTATTGAGGTTCCTCGGAGACCTCAACTCCATTCGTACCTGGGTCAGCAGAGGTATCGCGCGGGCGATAGTGGCCTCCATATTCATCATCGCCGCTCTGGCAACGCTCATCTACATCAACCCTCTGATTGCTGCGGCAGTGACCGGAGTCCTCCTGATAGGAGCCGGTTTGTCAGTACCTGCAGCGCGTAAGGTCCGAAAGGCTTCCCGGCTCGTGCGTCGACAGCGCGCGAACCTATCGATGAACCTGACCGAGCAGATACACAGCATGGGCTCAGTCCAAACATTGGGTAGAGCATCGGGTGAATACGACCGCCTAGACCGACAGAATCAACGGCTTACCAACCGGCTGGTTAATTACGCCTGGAGGCGGGGGGCACTACGGATCATACCCGGCGCCGCAGGTTCCCTCGCAGTAGTTTCCGTGTTGGCCGTTGGAGCAATCGAAGTGAATGCCGGCCGCGTCTCGGTCGGCTCTGTCGCCGCCGCCATGATTCTGGCTCGACTGATGATAACGCCTGTGCGTGAGTTGGGCCTGGCTTTCGACTATGTTCAGGCCGCACGGGTTTCACAGGAGAAAATCCGCCAGTTCCTCTGCCGTCCCTGTCGCCAAAAGGACGGGTCGGAGTTGCCCGGGCTGCAGGTGCAGAAAGGGTGTATAGAGTTCCGGGACGTGAGTATCCACGGCTGCCTCAAGAACGTCACGGCAACTGCAGGCCCCAACCAGATCATCGCCCTTGTGGGACCAAACGGCTCTGGAAAATCAAGCATGCTGGCCGCCGTTTCTCGACTGATTGATCCGGATGGCGGCCAGGTGCTGGTGGATGATCAGCCCATCGCCGAGTGCTCCACGCGTTCGTGCTCCCGAGAAATATCCCTCATGAGCCCCGCGCTTCCATTGTTGCGAGGAAGCATCCGCCGCAATTTGCTGTACCGGTGGCGCACAGCACCCGACTCCGAACTACAGCGAGTAATCGGGCTCTGCGGTCTCGAAGATCTCATAGCCAATTCTCCTCACGGACTCCTCTCGACCATCAAAGAGGGTGGCACCAATCTCTCAAGCGGCCAGCGCATGCGCATTATGTTCGCACGAGCCATTGTTGGTAGCCCCAAGATCCTTCTCCTCGACGACCCCTTTAACGGCATAGACCAAGAAGGAGTGGAAGTGCTCAGGCAGGTTCTTCTCCACTACAGGGGAACCGTCATCATCGCAACGCACAATGCCGAGGACGCAGCCATGGCGGATGTCGTTTGGCGCATGGAAGACGGACACATCGTCGAGCAAATACCGGGATGCCGTTACGAAGCATCCCTTCAGAAAGACATGGTGCCTCCAGGTTGGAGCCGAGCGGGCGCTTTGGGGCAATGAGCATGTATCGGTACATCCTCGTCGCCCTTGTCGGCCTCGCTCTCTTAGTGGGGAGTCTGCTGCTGGCAGCAAGGCCCCAGGCGGCCGAATCCACGTACGAGATAACCTGGCTGGGAGACACCTTCCTCGGGGATAGGGGACGGCAACTCCTCGATGAGAAGGGCTACTCAGCAGCTTTTGATCGTCTGCCCGACATTGGTGCTTCGGATCTCACGATCATTAATGCCGAGGCACCGCTGACAGACCTCAACATACTACCTGCCTCCAGAGACATCTATTACACAAAAGGCTCTACGACACCGCGATATGACATCTATACGAGTCGGGGAAAAGTGACCCGTTATGTCCACCGCAGCTCACCTGAATCCGCTACAGCGTTCGCACAAGCTGGAGTGGACGGGGTCACGCTCGCCAACAACCATGCGTTCGATCAAGGGGCGCAGGGTATGCAGGACTCTATTGCGGTGATCCGCAAGACCGGCATGACTCCTATTGGTGCCGGTAACGACTTACGCGAAGCAATGCAACCGTATGTTGTCGATACACCCTATGGAAGAGTAGCTATATTCGCCTTCGGCAAAGAGGGCGGGACCGTGCCCGCCGCTACCGTCTCCACACCCGGCCTGCTAACTCTCAGCAGTACCAACCTGGATGCAACCGGTGCACTGGCCAAAAAGGCCGACGCGAAGTGGAAGGTGGCAATGGTGCATTGGGGGCGTAATTACACAAACGTCGATTCCCAACAACAGAAGTGGGCAGAGCGATTTGCCGACAGGGGCTTTGATCTGGTTGTTGGCACAGGCCCCCATGTGGCTCAGCGCATCGAGATCATCAAGCGGACTGTGGTTGCCTATTCGCTCGGCAATTTTGTCTTTCAACAGCGCGGGCGATTCACTTCGTCCCAGGAAGGCTACGGCCTCATTCTGACCACCGGGCTTGGACCGAACGGATTCCGCGATGTGCGGGTCACCTGCATCGATGTGGACAACAAGCGGGTCAACTACCAACCTTGCGCTGCCTCTCCGGCCGATGCGGCCCGCATCCTACCTAGGATCTCGAGTGCCCTGACGATTAACGGCGCGGAGGGCATGTTTACGTGGTAGTAGGCGCCCTCTCTTGTGTGTTCTGAACCGATGAGGCACGTGTGGTGATGGCGCGGTAAGAGCCTCGAGTCGACGCGTGTTTCTCTGCGACCGTGATTTCCTTCCCTTCGCTCTTTTTCCTTTCACTCACGCTCCATCAAGTTAAGGACTTTTTCTGCCGATACCTACTGATGTCGGAGATTGTCTACGGGAGCCCCGTTGAGTGGGGGAGGGAAAACGATAGTGAATCATCGTCGTTCAAGCATAACGGTCATACTAATTGTAGTTGCTCTTCTCGTGCTTGGCACGCTTGGTGTGGGTATAGCCAACGCTGTCGCGAAGTCTCCCTCCAAGCCCCACCCGAAGAAAAATCCGGCCGCCGCACAGTTGGTCACTACTACAACCACATCCATCCCGGCCACGACGACCATCCCGGCATCGAATCCAATCTCCCCCCACACACAGCTCACAAAGCAGCAAAACGACTTCACTATCGTTCGTTTTGATGCAGCACTCCATCTGCCCATGTTCGTGTCCCAGTCGTTGGACACCCCGGATGAAACCGTGACCAGAGCCGT
>JBMNPM010000015.1:0-37383 GCA_050943595.1 Thermoleophilia bacterium
GCACCTCCTGAAAAACCCCGGGGCCCCCCCCCGCCAACGGGGGTGGGGGGGCGGGCGCCCGGGCATCGCTGCACTACGTAACTAGGCTTTTTCCAGCACTATGTCGCCGATATCGTTATCCTTGTAGGTCGCTACTTGGACTTCCGCATCCTTGTAGCCGGGACAACGCACCCGAATGGTGAACTTCTTGTTCTTCTCCAGGCCTTCAAACTCGAAGTCACCAAAACCGTTCGAGACGGTATGGGCCTCAAAGTCTTCTCCGACCAGATCCACGGTCACCTTCTTAGCCGACTTCTTGGTGTCGCCAAAGACTAGGCTTCCGGAAACAAAGCGCTTAGGCATATTGACAAAATACACACTGCCCGACAAACCGAATTCCGGATGCAGGAACTCAGCATTCTCCGCTTTTATGCGCTGGGACACTTCGCTATTGGGATCGTCGAAGTCACCGAAGGTAATGCCCTTGTTGGGGCACACTTCTGTACACCGCGGTTCCTTCCAACCGGCATCAAGCAGGTGGGCGCACAGCGTACACTTCTGGGGCAGGCCCTTCTCGTCGTTCCAGTAGATCGCGCCATACGGGCAACTATCCTGAATCTCTTTGCCCTCATGGGCGTCGCACTTCGCCTTCGCCGGATCAATGATGACGATGCCGTCTTCACGCTTGTAGATCTTGTCCGGGGCCTCGCGGATGCAGGGCGCGTCGTCGCAGTGCATGCACGGGATCTTGTAGTAGCACGTCTTGATGTGGGGATAGTTACCCCGCTCGCGCTCGCTGACCCTCATCCAGAAGGAACCGAAATACGGCTTCGCCGCGGCATAGGGCAGATGATCGTTACCGCAGTGCTCATCCCGGCAGGCCATGACACAGGCATGGCAGCCGTTGCACCTGTCCATATCAACCAGGATACCAAACCGAGCCATCAGCTACGCCTCCCACTTTTCGATCTCAATGAGACAGGAACAAGGAGCCATACCGGGAGCGTTCTTAGACATGAGCCGATCGCTGGTGAGCAGGTTCATGCATCCTCCGCGATCCAGGGACTTGAATTCGCCCGGCTGCACGGGGTCGTATTGGCTACACGAACAGTAGCTGTGGATGACTCCAGGCTTGATACGTTCTGTGACCATCGCAGCGCCAAGAACCGACGCCCGGTCATTGTAGAGCTTCACTATGTCGCGGTCTTTGATGCCACGGAAGGCGGCATCCTCCGGATGGATCCGCACCGTCCAGTAGTGATAGCCGTCGATGAGGATACGATGGCCGGGGATGTCGGCGATGAAACAGCCCTTCTTGTCGAAGTGCGTGTGGAACGAGTACCGAGGATGTGGCGTGATCAGCTGTAGCGGGTATTTCTTGAACAGCTCCGACTCATGGCCTTCCCAGCTGGGAATGTAGCGGGGGATCGGCTGCCGCTCGGGGTCGTCGGGCGTGTGCTTCGCCAGAGTACCGGACACAAACTCGATCTTGCCGCTCGGGGTCGCCAGCCGCTCCGGAGTATCGGTCTGCAGCATGGGGTTCATCCAGTCCGGCGTATCGCACGGCCGGCCTTCGGCGTACCAGCGGAACGCGACGGTGGACTTGTACTCCTCAGCAGGCGGTGCATTAATGATGTGGTAACCCTTCTCGAGGAAGTCCTCCCACGAAACTCGCTTGGGCAGGTCGCTCACATCGAAGTAGGCCTTAATCCAATCGTCTTCGAGCTTGCCGCCGTCGGAGAACTCGTTCCAGACCCCCAGACGCTTAGCCAACTCAGAGAAGATCCAGTAGTCGGACTTCGACTCGCCCAGCGGCTCGATGCACTTCTGCTGATAGGTGATGACACGGTAGTTGGAGCCCAGCGTACCCCACTTGAGGTAGCCACCGGCCTCGCCCCACTCGCCGATGTCGTTGCGCTCGAAGTTGGTGCAGGCCGGTAGGATGACGTCGGCGAACTTGGTCTCAGTACACCAGCACCAGTCCTGGTTCACCACCATCTCGAGTTTGGGGCTCTGGTACATCAGAACCTGCTTGTTACCCTCGCACATGGTCCCCATGGACGCGCCGCCGTAGCGATAGTACATGTGGATTTCCGAATGACCAGGCATGGGGTATTCGAACTCAGCGAAATGCTGGTCCATGCTCTGGCCGCAGAAGCCCTCACCCATCCAGCGGACCGGCGGGTTCAGGATCATATCCGGCAACATGAGACGATAGGTCTTCTGCTGTACCGGGTTGATCGCCTTGATAGTGGCGGCCCGGGAGAAGCTCATCATAGCGTCCAGGTCGGCGTAGCCGGGGAACTGCACGCTGTAATCGGCCGGCGCCGACTGGATATTGCCCCACAGGTTGACACCCGGGGTCCCCAGTCCCTGCATGGCCTGCAGAAGGACGACCAGGCGAGGATATTCGTGCCCATAGGCAACGCGGCAACCGGCACCCATACCGCATCCGGAGACGGTGGTCTTCTTGGCAGCCCACTCGTGCGCCAGGTCCTCAAGCGTCCTGGCCGGGACGGCCGTGATCTCAGCGGCCCATTCCGGACTCTTCGGCGTACCATCCGATTCGCCGAGCACATACTTGGTGAACTCCTCAAAACCGACGGTCTTGTCGGCGACGTATTCCTTGTTGTACGTGCCTTCCTTGATCCACACGTAGGCTATAGCCAACGCCAAAGCGGCATCTGTGTTCGGGCGGACCGGGATCCACTTGTCCGCCATACGAGCGGCGGAGTAGTTGCAATACGGGTCAATGAAGACCAGCTGCTTACCGGAGTCAATCATCCACTGCAACCACTGGGCCGACTCCATACCGTTGTAGGCACAGCGGGTCCAGTCGGGATCAATGGACCAGAAGACAATCTGCTCGGAGTACTTCATCAAGTCTTCGAGGATATCGTACTGTTCGGGCACACCCAGCTGCCACCAGTAGCCGATCGTATGGGGAACGCCCCAGTGCCAGCCTTCCCAGCTGTCCGGGTTGTGGAGACACTCGGTAAAGCCGATGGTGTTGAAGAAACGGAAGAAGGGACCAAAACGGTAGCCGACGATGCCCCAGTTGTGGTGGTCCTGATCAAGAGCGGTAATAGCTTCCGGACCGTACTTCTCCCTGATCCGCTTCATCTCATTGGCGACCATATCCAGAGCTTCATCCCAGCTTATGCGCTCATAGCCGGACTTGCCGCGGTTCTGGGGGTTCCTCTCACCGTTGGGGTCGAAGTCAACTCTCTTCATAGGGTAGAGGATGCGGTCCTTGGAGTAGACCTGAGACCGGACGGCCATGGCCTCGGGGCCGGGGAACATCTTCTTGCCCGGCGAATGCTTGCCACCCTTGGTATCCTCAACCGTCCAAGGCCTGAGATCGTCTCCGTCGACCTGGAGTGGCCTGACTCTGGTGATTACACCATCGTTTACATACACCGATACCGGACCGACGACCGTCGCGTTTTGAAAGACTTGCTCTGCCACGAGTACCCCCTTTGCTCTGAGACGTGGAACAATTCCTTGTAGCCGCTAGGCGTGCAATGGGGGAGAGGTGATCAAGCAGACTTGTCGGTATCGCTGTTCGCCTCGGCAGGTGCTTTCGTCGGTCAAGGCACGAGAGAACGAGGAGAAAAAAACAGTAACGACGCAACCCGTCCACATGGTTGATTCCACACCAAGCCCCCGCTAGGCGCGCTAACTTCTCGGTTTACTGTATCCGAGGGCAGAGAATATGTCAATCGACAGAAACCACGCCAACCCAGTAAAAACGCGCATTCCCGCCCTCCTCAGACGACACAGAACAGGCCCCTTGGCCCCCCTCAGACGTGACCGCTCACAGACGCAGGGAACTTGACAATACACCGGCCACGAGTTCTACTGGTTCTTATACTGGCTCTTACTATATTCAGAATGGACAGTTGCATGTCGCGCAGTTCATCACCTCGGGAGCTGCCTAGGATGCCGCTTCGGCCACTCAGGCAGGTCCGATTACCGCCGGCCATTGATGCGTGGCTCGACGCGGGACTCGAGCGCGACCGATGACGTACTATCGTGTTGCTCAGCGCGCTCCGGCGGCCGGGGCTTCGTTTTTCAGCAGCCTTCCTAGCCGTCGGCCAACCTGCCCGCCTAAGGCACCGGGTTAGACATTCACCTTCACGGGGGCTGTGCCGAAGGCGAGATGAATATGGAATCATCGTGTAGGTCACGAGCGTGCTGGAGCACACTGATGCACCCGCGACTGCGACTGCACATGGATTCGGAATCTCACGAAATAAGGAGGGGGTATATGAGAGCATTCGTAATCGACCTTTCCAGATGCACAGGCTGCTACTGTTGCCAGATCGCGTGCAAAGACGAGCACGTAGCCAACGACTGGACACCGTATGCAAAGCCGCAGCCGGAGACCGGCCAGTTCTGGGTGGGCATCCAAGAAACGGTGAGAGGGACCGTGCCCAAAGTCAAGGTGTCATACTTTCCCAGCATGTGCCTGCACTGTGACGATGCTCCCTGCCTGCAGTCCTGTCCGGTAGAAGGCGCCATCTATCAGCGGGACGATGGGCTGGTCATCATCGATCCGGAGGTCTGTACGGGCTGCAAACTCTGTGAGGACAGCTGCCCTTACAACGTCCTCTTCTTCAATGAGGGCCTCAACATCGCTCAGAAGTGCACGGGCTGCGCCCATCTGTTGGATGCGGGCTGGACGGTACCCCGCTGTGTCGACGCCTGTCCCACCGATGCCATGCGCTTCGGCGAAGTCGACGAGATGGCAGACGTGATCGCCAAGGCCGACCCATACCGCCCCGAACTGGAGCTCGTGACCAGAGTCCATTACCTGAACATACCCAAGAAGTTCATCGGCGGCACGCTGTTCGATCCGGTGACAGACGAGGTCCTTATCGGGGCACGTTGCACACTGCGCGACGAAGCCAACGGCGAGTCCTTCACCACCGAGACCGACGGCTTCGGTGACTTCTGGTTCAAAGATCTGAACGACGACCGGACTTTCACCCTGCAACTTGAGGCAGACGGCATGAGCAAGACGATCGAGGCCATAAGCACCTCGCTCGACGTCAACCTCGGCGACATCGCAATGCGATGAGGCGTGCACCAACAGACTACGCCCATTCTTACGATACGTCCGGTGTATATCCCAAGCACAAGGAGCTGTGATGGCTAGGCCGGTCAAGCCTCTCAAGACTAAAGACAAGACGACCATCAAGGGGATGGCTCTGGGTGGCCACGGGGCCATGCCTGCATCGGTAGATTCCATGAACGGCAAGATCATCCGCATCAGACCGCTGCACCTTGATGAAAAGTACGATCCCAAGGATTTCAATGCCTGGAAAATGGTAGTGAAGGGAGTCGAATTCGACCCCGGCTACAAGATCTCCCTGGCTCCCTTCAGCCTTGCCTATAAGAAGCGGGTCTACTCCCCCAACCGCATCAAATATCCTCTCAAGCGGGTCGATTGGGACCCCAACGGGGAACGCAATCCCCAGAACCGCGGCAAGAGCAAATTCGAGAGAATCTCGTGGGAAGAAGCGGCACAGCTCATCGCCAGCGAGATCAAACGCGTCAAAGCAGAATATGGTCCCTATGCCATCTTGGCCCAAGGCGACGGACACGGTGAGTCGAAAATCGTACACGCCGCGCACGGGATCCAGTACGAGTTCCTCAAGCTGACCGGCGGCAGCACCTACCAGTTCCGCACACCGGACAGCTGGGAGGGTTGGTACTGGGGTGCCAAGCACGTCTGGGGCATGGACTCTACCGTCGGCCTCATGGAGCCCAAGACCAATATCGTCAAGGACATGGCCGAGAACTGCGAGCAGTTACTGTTCTGGGCCTGCGATCCCGAGACGACACCCTGGTTCTATATCGCGGGGCTGCCCAGCCGTCTGATGTACTTCTTCAAGGAGCTGGGCATCAAACAGATCTACGTCACTCCTGACCTCAATTACGGGGCGGCGATACACGCCGACAAGTGGATTCCTATCCTGCCCAACACCGATGCCGCCATGCAATTGGCCGTCGCCTATGTATGGATCACCGAGGACACCTACGACAAAGAACACGTCGCACGGCTGACCGTCGGCTTCGACAAGTTCGCCGACTACGTCCTGGGCAAGGAAGACGGCGTCCCCAAGACGCCCAAGTGGGCTTCGGCCAAGTGCGGTGTGCCCAGTTACACAATCAAAGCCTTGGCACGCGAGTACGCAAAAAAGGTCACCTCGACCATCCACTCCTTCGGCGGCTCGATGATCCGCGGCCCGTATTCCAGTGAGCCGGCACGCCTCGAAGTGGTCCTGCTGGCCATGCAGGGGCTGGGTAAGCCGGGAGTGCACCAGGAGAACTGGTGGAAGGGCTTCCCCCGCTCAGTGGTCATGCCCACCGAAGCGACTGAGGCCCGTCAAGGGTCGATGTACGGCTACTTCTGGCCGCCGCCGCCGCAGGTACTGCCGAAGACCCTCATCGAGAAGGCGATATTCTCAGAAGAGCCTTTCACCTTCTACGGCAGCGGGGCCCAGATATGCCCGACCTCCGATCAGTTCAAACAGTACACCTACCCCATCCCCAAGGAAGAGGGCGGCAGCACCATCCACATGATCTGGAGCGATACGCCCTGCCGCACGACCTGCTGGGGCCATGGCAACCATGTGACCGAGGGCCTGCAGCACCCCTCCATCGAGTGCGTGGTGGTGCAGCACCCGTGGCTCGAGAACGACACTTTGTTCGCCGACATCATCCTGCCGGTCAACACCAAGCTCGAAGAGACAGACTTCGGAATCGATCGCGATGCCCAGTACTTTAGTGTCTTTCTCGAGGACAAGAGTGTGGACCCCATCGGCGAGTCGAAGAGCGACTACGAGGCGGTCTGCGAGGTCGCCAGAGCGATGGGTCTGCTCGGCGAATTCACCCAGGGCAAGACCATAGAGGACTGGATAAAGACCGCCTATGAACTCTCCGGGGTGAAGGACCTGGTGACCTGGGAAGAGCTACGGGAGAAGGACTACTACGTGGTCCCCATCGCCCCCGACTGGGAAGAAGACAAGCCCGGCATGCACGCCTTTGTCGAGGATCCCCAGAAGAACCCGCTGGAGACTCCCTCAGGGTTGATCGAGATCTACTCCGAGGCCCTCGCCACCAACTTCCCCCACGATCTAGAGCGTCCTCCCATTCCCAAGTGGGTGGAGCGAGGCGAGACGCATGACGAGCGGCTCTCCTGCCTGCGCGCGAAAAAGTACCCTCTCCTCGTATGCTCGAACCATCCCCGGTGGCGCCTGCATGCCCAGTGCGACGATATCCCTTGGACCCGCGAGCCCCTCACCGGCAAAGTCAAGGGACCGGATGGCTACATGTACGAAGCGGCATGGCTCAATCCGCAGGAAGCTGAGAAGAGAGGCATCAAGTCGGGAGACATAGTCAAGATATTCAACGAGCGCGGAATCGTGTTGGCCGGTGCCTACGTGACCGAGCGCCTACGCACCCAGGTCGTCTATATAGACCACGGTGCGCGTTGTGACTGGATAAAGGTTGGAGAGATCGATCGCGGTGGGGCTATCAACACCATCTCGCCGATAGGAACCACCTCCAAGAACGCAGCCGGACAGGCCACCAGCGGCTACCTGGTGGAGGTGGAGAAGCTCTCATGGGCTGAGATGCAACGCTGGAAGGATGAGTATCCCGAAGCATTCGCACGCGAATACGACCCCGCCTCAGGATTGCGCTTCGACGCCTGGTTGGCGTAAACATGTCTCCGGAGCCCCGCCGGCCGGCGAGATGGAGTCGGCGGGGTTCCGGAGAGCGTTGACGACCGCCGTCACAAGGATAATAATCATGGTCAATCACGCTCTACAAACATAGACGGTGGTAAGAAGGGGGAGCGCATGAACAACGAAACCACAGACACCGCCGCACTGAAGAAGCGCGAAGCCAGACTTCGCCGTATAGCCGCGCGCATGGGCCTGGCGCTGCGCAAGTCCCGCGTGCGCGATCCAGACCTCATGGAATACGGTTGTTTTCGCATCGTCGATATCAAGACCGGCCGCACGGTAACGGGAGCGTATCCTTACCCCTACTCCCTAGATCTTGATCGCGTGGAAGAGGCACTCCAGGACATCATGGCCAGTCCGCACAAACCGGATGGCTTGAAGTGGGGAGGTCATGGGGAGGGATGCGCCGGAGGCGATGAGCCCGGGTACGACGACGAGCTCTAGACAGCGCTCTTGATTCCGCGACCCCATCGATGGCTGAACGCCATTGATGGGGTCGTCATCACCTCAGCACACCCATCAATCTTTGAAGCCCGCTCGGATATGTGAGCCATCGTAGAACGGCTTTGTTTTCGATTCTCCGCAACGACAAAGCATGCACGACCCGTCTTTGACCGGGATAGGCCGGCCGTTGGCGTCCCTCAAGTCGAACCTGCCTTTGACCCGCAATGGGCCGTCCTTGAGAACCTGCATGGAACAATCAGACACGGCTACCCCTCCTCGGTCTCGCTTGTTCACCGGCGGCACCTGTCACCGTCGCAACCTCTCAACGAAAAAGGGGCGTGGCGGGATTTCCCGCCACGCCCCTCAACAGCGCCTTATCGGCTGCTAGTTGATCATCTTGTCGAGCTCGTCCGCGGACGATTTCCAGGTAATGTCGTTGGTGCCCTCGGCAAGATCGTTCGGGTCGAAGGCCCTCTTTATACGCCGCATCCACGTATGGTAGCCACACATGTGCGGGCCAAAGAGGTCATGGCTCTTGTCTCCCCATGCCATGTTGGGCAGACCGAGACACTGCTCAAGCGCATAAAGGTTCATCACCATAGCGTTCTGACCGATGATGGCCTCAACCTGCTTGTCAACATCCGGTCCCGGCTTGGGCGGACGCCAGTGCAGCAGTGCTTCGCTGTGCGAAAACTGACCAACCTCAAGCTGCGTGAGGAAGGGATCGGTAGATTCGTCCAGGACCATGCCATCGGCGATGAGACCCTTCTTGATCTCCGGGTGCCGCATGACGCCCACTTTCTGAGCCTCGAATTTGTCGTTGCGCATAACGACGCCGCCGAAGTTCCCAGTAGGCCGCATGGTCTCCCGTGCCGTGGAGGTGTTGCGGAAGTACCTCCAGACGAAGTCCCACTGCTCGTCGCCTTCTTCAATGGCCGACAGACTTAGACCATTGGTCTCCTCAATGATGATTTCCATCATTTTGAGCTTGTACTCAAAGTCGGCGTCGGAGTTACCGGCGATGATGACGCAGAAAGCGGGGCCCTTGTATTCTTTGCGGTACAACTCGCCCAGGAGCAGTGCTTCTTCGTTGCTCGTGGCCACGTTGTGAGCCGTCATGTCTACCATGAAGCCCATGATGCCCAAGGGAACCTCGTTGTCGCCCATCATATAGAAGGCCTTCGCACGAGCTTCCTCATCATCCCAAGAGATGTACCACAGTCTGGTGCGCGGTATGGGCGGCTCCGGACAGTACTTCGGGGAAACCCCACGGACCGGTACCTTGGTCGGGAAGGCTGAATGGTAGACCTTTTGGGCGGCTGCGGTGACGACACCGAGTGCGCCTAGGTGGGTGACGCCTCCACGGATGAGGGCGCGGAGCGATGGGCCGGGACCATCGCCGGAGAACCACTCGCCATTATCGCCCAGGGTACCCAGACGCACGATATCGCCTTCAGGCGTAACCCACTCACAGGCCAGGATGTTCCTGTCCCCAATACCGTACGTGCCGCTCAGGTGACCGACACCCTCGTGGGCGCATATGGGCAGAGCGGAGCAGTTGCCACCGGCTCCGTTGATGAGACAGCTGAGGTTACGCTTCATGAGTTCAGCCTGCAGCTCGGCAGCGATGACGTACGACTGCACCACCGCATACATGCTGTCTTCGTTGATCTCAATGATCTTATTCATGCGGCGCATATCGAGCTTGACAACGCCGGGCCCGCCGGGTGCGTTATAGACACCCCAACCGGTGGCGGAAGGCTTGAACTGGAGGCCCTGCTTGTTGCACTCCTTCACGATAGCCGCAACTTCTTCAGTGGTGGACGGCATGATGATAGCCTCGAAGAGAGGCTCATGCTCCAGGATCATCGACATCATGCCTGCACGCCACGCCCAACCGATGCAGTCGACGGGATCGTTCGATACCCACTCTTCGCCAACGATGTCTGCAAATGCTTGTAGCTGTTCTTGTGTCAATGCCATGTGTATAGCCCCTTAAATCGCCATGTCGACGAGCTCGACGATGTCATAGATCTTGAGGCCCTGGGTATCAGCCGCCGCAAAGTTCTTTACGCAGTGCGGACAGGCCGTCACGAGAGCCTGGGCGCCGGTAGCGGCCGCTTCGTCGAGCCTGTAGTTCGCCGTCCACTGCGCGAACTCCGGGTTGGTATCCGGCACGCCGCCGCCACCACCGCAGCAGAACGCGACCTCTTTGTTCCTGTTCATCTCGACCAACTGCAGGCCGGGGATGCTCTTGAGCACCTCGCGCACCGCATCATAGCTACCATAGGTACCACGACGATAGGTCTTCGGCGGATCGAACACACGGATGTGCTTCTCGCGCAGCTTCCCTTCCCAGTGGATCCACGGCTCACTCAGGCGGCCGAGGTGGCAGGGGTCATGGTACGTCACGGTCATATTGACGGGCTTCGTGAGCTTCAGCTTGCCGTCGGCGATGAGTTGCGCCAGGTACTCGGTGATGTGATAGACCTTAAGGCCGAGATCCAACTCGAACTTGTCGTAGAGGACCTTGAAGGCCTGGTAGCAGTGCGAGCACGCCGTGACGATCTCGGTAGCGCCGGACTCCTTGAAGCGGGCCACGTTCTTCTTGGCCTGCTCTACAGCATCGTCCTGGTAACCTGCCTCGTATGCGAGACTGCCGCAGCAGAGCTCATCCTTGGCGATGCCGGCCTTGACACCGGCCTTGAGCAGCAACGACAGGGCGGCGTTGGCGGCCTTAGCGCTGGCGTCGTCGTAGTTCGCCATGCAACCGGCGTGGAAGATAACCGGGACCTTCTCCGTCGTGTAGTCGGCTACTTTCAGACCCTTAGCCCAGTCCTTCTTGCCGCTCGCGCACGACACCATGGGGGCGCCCTTCTTCATGCCCTCTACCAGCTTGTCGAGCACGGGGTTGGTCTGACCAGCCTTCACGCACTCAGCGCGCTCGGCGTATAGCGGCTCGAGTACCTCCATGTCCATTGTGTATTTGCACGAGACGTCGCACCCACCACACAGATTGCAGTTGTAGGCAACCTCAGCCACTCTGGGGGTGAGTTCGATATCACCGTGGACCAAGCCCAAGCCCCAACTGATCCGACCGAACGCCGAATACGTGTTCCACTTAAAGTAGACGTTGCTGGGACATTGCTGGGAATACTTTTGGTTCTCGACCTTTTCAAGATTGATAAACTTGCAGTGGAAACACCGGCTGCAAGTCTCCATATCATCCTGGAAATACTTAAGATCCTTTAGTGCCATCTCTCTGATCCGTCCCTTCCCTTAGAAGCAGAGTTTGCCGGGGTTCAAGATACCTGCCGGATCCACGAGATCCTTGACCTTGCGCAAAGCCGTAACATGGCCAGCGTTGCGGTTCATGATCTGGTAGGCAGCTCTTCCAAACGGACGAGAGAAGTACGCGCCGGCGCCGATCAGGGGCTGGATGGACGTGGTAGCCAGCTTGCAGACGATGGCGGACTCTGCCTCATCTTCGGGATCGTAGAAGAGGTTGAACTCCACATGGGTATTGCTGCCCTGCACGATCGGCTGAATGTAGCAGCCCACGTTGGCCGTGCTAAAACCGGCGTCTTTGACCACAGTGGCCATGGTCTGCACGATGCCGGGGATCTTCGCAGGCGTAGTGATGAAGTAGATATCCTGACAGGCTCCCCGAGACCGGAGTTTCCAGTAGGGCTCAGACGACGGGTGGCGGATGAGTTCCAGGAAATCGCGGGCCGTAACGCCACCAATAGCCTGGACGCTCTCGAGGCCGACGCTGTCCACCAACTCGGTGGCATCTTTAATCAGGCCGTTCATACGCATCTCAGTGAGGCGCGCATAGGCAGCCAGGTTAAAGAACAGGATCCAACGAGGCAGCTGGGAGACCGTCTTGCAGAGAGCCGTCGCATCTTCGGTCACGAGAGCGGCAAAGCTCGTTGCATCAAGGATCAGGCACTCATTGGAGATACGCTTCCGTACCAGCCAGTGCACTATGTCCTGCAGCTTGGAAAGGTCGTTATTACCGACGAAACAGGGATGCTCGAGCGAGGGTAGGAGCTCCAACCTCGCCTGGCCGGTAGCAGCGATGGCCATGGTTCCCTGCGCACCCGTGATCAGGCGGTGGAATGATATACTGGCCGGTCCGGCCGGCGTCTTATGGATACCGGCGGTCGCTTTCTGCTGCTCAAGGGTCCCCGGTCCGGACATACCACCAGTACGGAAGTACTCTCCAGTACCCCAGACGACCTCAAAGCCACCGGCGGGATCGGTGATATCCCAGTGGTATTTGGGCATGATAACCGGCTCGAGGGACATATAGCTGCCCACGACCGACTTGGTCGCACGCGGAGCGAGCGGCATGTTCAAACGCCGGCCCTTCTCGGCCACTGCCGCGCTCAACTCGCCAAAGGTCACACCGGCCTCAAATGTACAGTTGCGATCAGGGACGTCGATGTCGATGATCTTCTTCATGCCGCTCAAATCGACGATGACGGCCCCACCGGCCGTCGGCACGGTATCGCCGTTGAAGTGGGGCGCACCGGAACTCACCGGTATGAGAGGCGTGCCCGTCTCCTTGGCCATTTTGACCAAGTTCTGGAGCACATCCACGTTGTTTACCTTGGCTATAGCCCAAGGCATCCTCTTGTCGACGAAGCTTTGATCACTCGCGTAGGCTTCCAGGGCGGACCGCTCGCGCGTGACGTTGCCCTGACCGACAACATCTTCCAGCTGCTTCTCCGTTACCATGTTCACTGCCTTCCTTAGACTCCGTGACGTCCAATTTCAACGCTGCTCATATGGTCACTTTGGATAGCTGCCCTCCTCCTTCAGTGGGGATTCGGCCTAGATTAGCTTAACAGATGGAAACAAATAAACAAAATCGATACCAGGATGACGATACCAGAGTACCAAAAAAGAGGGGCTGAGTATTGAGGGGCTGAGTATTAGGCAAGGGGGATATCCCCCAAGTTGACGTCTTCCACAGTACTCAAAGCGGCGAAAGTCTTCGATGGGTACCCGGGGGCTGAGATCTCCAAAGCGTAGTCGCCCACGTCCAGCCCTTCGAACCAGAAGTCGCCAAAGCCGTCGGTCTCGGTGGTGAAGGACGTACCGTTGACTTCGTCGCGCAGTATGCAACACGCCCCGATGACAACCTCCTTCTCAACCGGGTCGTAGACCGTTCCGCCGATGAACTTCTTGGGGATGTTCAGATAGTACAGGCGTGGCTCGTCTTCGCCGTGCTCCACCTCGGCATCCCGGACGCAGTCCCGGGCGTCGGATCCCTCCACGAACCTAAGCGCCGCAGTGGGACAGGCATCCACGCAACGAGGCTCCGCCCAACCCGCATCCAAGAGATGTGCACAGCCGGTGCATTTCTGAGCGATGTTCAGAGTCTCGTTCATGAAGATGGACCCGGTGGGGCAGACGTCAAGACAACTCCTGCAGCCGGTGCATTTCTGTGGATCGATGATGACAAGCCCGTCCTCGCGCTTATACAGCGCCCCCTCGACCCTGCAGGCTGCCATACAGGGAGCCGCGTCGCAGTGCCGGCACATGTGGACTACGTAGTGCATTTTGACCTTGGGAACCGTGCCGCGCACGTGTTCCGAGAGCCGCAACCAGAACTGCCCCGTATCCGGCTGCGGCTTGGCGTACGGCGTCCAATCGTTACCGCAGTGCTCATCCTTGCAGGCGATCTGACAGCAATAACAACCGTTGCAGATTGAGGCATCGAACACGAAGACCTTGCTCACCGATCCACCTCCTCGTCGATAACCCATGCCTCGAAACGCAGACCGGAAGCCGGATCGTATGTGCGGGAAAAGGCTTCAGGATACTTCTCTCTCCAAGCCTCCATCTCGGCCATGGTCACCTTGGCCACATCGACGAGAAAGCCACTCGTGGCCATACCCCAACAGTTCTGGGAGATACCGTTCAGGGGAGAGATGAGATTATTGGCCCCCCCTCGGTCGAGAAGACCCTCAGAGCCATCCAGGCAGATCATATCGGCCCGCGAGCCGTGGTCGCTGGAGACCACCCCCGGCATGATGCGTTGCCATACGATGGCGCCACCCAAGACGGTGCCTCGCTCGTTGAAGAGCTTGACAATATCGCCGTCTTTGATGCCGCGCGCAGCGGCATCTTGGGGATTGATCCAGACGGGCTCATAGGCGTAACCGTCCCAACACTTCACCTTATGGGTCCGGATTTCACGCGTCCAGGTGATGTCATCGTTCTGCGCATGTGTGCGCCAACGACCATGATTGCTCATGAGCAGGAGCGGATATGTCTTAGCCCGTTCGCCGCCGATGCGCTCATCATGGAAATCGCTGCACTCCACCCACTTGGGCAACGGCCCCCGTTCCTTGTCGTCGGGGTAATGATCGGCCAAGCGTTGGGAATAGAACTCCAGTTTCCCACTAGGAGTCCCCAGGGGATGCGCCTCAGGGTCTTCGTAGAACTCGCGCAGACCCGGCGGTACTTTCTCCCACTCCGGGTCGGTGGGCATGATGAAGTAGCGCTTGTCTTCAAATTCCTCCCAGCTGATGAGGTCATCAACCTGCATATTCATAAACCCAACCTGTATTTTTTCTTGTACGGTGAGTCCGTTGGTGAATTCCTCATACAAACCGAGCTTCTTGGCGACCTCACCTACCGCTTCATAATCGCTGAGCGACTCACCGATGGGTTCTACCGCCCGGTCCTCAATGATGAAACCGTGAACCGACCTGCCCACACCCCCGAGCCGGCAGATATCGTCTTCTTCCAACTTAGTATTCACGGGTAGGATGATGTCGGCCAGGATGGTGTCGTTCTCCAACCACGGGTGCTGTACCACGATGGTCTCGATCTTGGGGCTACGGAACGCCCTCACCGTCTCGAAACCGTCGTTCCAACAAGTGGTACGGCAGGGATTGTCCATCCAGAT
The DNA here is from genome assembly GCA_050943595.1 of Thermoleophilia bacterium. Lineage (GTDB taxonomy): Bacteria > Actinomycetota > Thermoleophilia > RBG-16-64-13 > RBG-16-64-13 > JAXGXJ01. The sequence continues at coordinate 15,106 of JBMNPM010000015.1, forward strand.
CATATGGATCTCTGTGCCCCCCTCTTCGGCGGGGATGGGATATTCGTAGGTCTTGAACTGGTCTTCGACCTTCCCAAACAGGATGGTGCTGCCCGACGTGCGGGTGGGTGGGTCGAGGATGGCCTGGGCAAGTTGGGTCTTGGGGATGATCTGCTTGGAGGAGACCCACAACATCCGCTTGCCGGGAAAGACGGCATCCGGGTCCACAACCTTGTCCCCCAAAAGGACCTTGTTGCCGGTGGCGAAGCGCATGTCAGGGGTCTTTCGCAGCGGACGAGGCGTATCGTTCATCCAATTGTCGTCGCCACCCATCTTGAAGTACTGATGGACACCCGGCTTGCCCAGGCCCTGCATACCCAAGAGACAGGCTTCCAGGCGGGCCGGCTCGTGTGAGTAAGGCCCACGGATGAAGCCGCCGCCGTAGAAGTGCATGACCGAGGTGACCTGCTTAGCCCACTCCCTGGCCAAAGCCTTGATGGTCCATTCCGCGACGTGAGTCTTGCCGGACGCCCACTCCGGTGTCTTGGGCACACCGTCTTCCCTGCCTAGGACGTAGTCTTCGAACTTGTCAAAGCCCACCACATGTGTAGCGACATAGTCCTTGTCGTAGGTACCTTCTGTCATCCATACGTAGGCGATCGCCAGCTGCAGAGCCGCATCGGTGTTGGGAAGGATGGGGATCCACTTGTCGGCGTGGACGGCGGCGGAGTAGTTGAGGTCCGGACAGACGAACACCTGCTTCTTGCCCAGCTTCTGCCAGTAATAGAGTATCGTGGAGGGAAACTGGCCGGAGAACCCCCACGGTGTAGTCTCCAAATCACCGCCCATATGCACGAGCATGTCCGTGTGCTGGGTCACGTCGTTCATAATGTTATCGGCGGGCAGGCAGAGTCCGTTCTCCCCCTCCCCCCACACGTGTTTGGCGCCCCAGTACCAGCCCTCCCAGCTATCGGCGTTACGAACGGCCTGCGTGTAGCCGCCCATCAGAGCCAGTAGGTCCATCATGACACCGTGGGGACCGTGGATGGTCTTGGTCTCCCCGTGGCCGTCTCCGTGGGCCAGCACCCCAAGCGGCCCATACTCCTTATGGATACGCCTGATCTCATCGGCGATGATGGTGGTCGCTTCATCCCATGAGATCCTCACATACTTGCTCTTACCTCTGTTCTGAGGATTCCGCTCGCCGTTGGGATCCCAATCCACCCTCTTCAAGGGATAAAGGATGCGATTGGGAGAGTAGACACGCTTCTTGTATGCAATCTGATACGGAGGCAGCAGACCTTTGAGCGGAACCTTATATTTCACACCGTCCTTATCCAGCTCGTACTGGCCCAGCTCCGCCTCCGTGTATCTCTCTGTGTGATGATGGGGCCTAATCCTCACGATCTTGCCGTCCTTCACATCTACGGAGGCGATCTCACCCCCCTGCGTAAACGACAAGTGAGCCAGTGCCTTCAACACAGTCTTGTCCGCGATCTGCGGAGGATTCCCTGATTCACTCACAGCCACTTTGCTCCCTCTCCTTCACCCGCCGTGCCGAGCTCTCAACAACCCTACCAAAATGCCGGCCGCATCCATGGCCATATAATGACTATATATATATTCCTCACTATATATATAAGGTGTGCGGCTTAGATTTGTGCGCGGCCTAGATTCCTGAGGCACGCGAACGAGACTGCCGGGGACCCACCTCTACCGTGCGACACCTTCAGCGCTCACCACAGCCTACCCGGGGACACCACACCGCCCCATCTACCCGGTCCATCGGCACCCATAGGAGTATCGGAACCCACAAGAATTAACCTGTGACACCGCGCTATAGTCCGCCTGTCTATAATGCCCTATAATGTGTGCGGGGTATTAAGGGGGCCCCGAACGGCACAGGGATTGAAGTTTACAATCGACTGTCCGTTTTCTGTCCAGCCGAGGCACGGCCAGCGAGCCACGCAGACTCTCAGACCCTCGACGCGCCGAACGCGTTGAGTAGTCCTGTCGGGCGGGCAACGCAGTCGACCAACCTCGGAAGAACAACCAGCTAGATCTTGATGCTAGCAAGGAGGGAGCGAGATGGAGGAAATCCTCACTCAATGTACTTCAGGAGGAGCGGTACGCGTTCACGTCAAGGATGGGGTCATAACCAGGATCCGGCCCTACATCTTCGACGACACCGACGCACCACCGTGGACCATCGAAGCCAGGGGACGTACGTTCACGGCTCCGAGGAAGACCACGATGATGCCCTACGTCTCCGGCGAGAAGGCCCGCATCTACTCTGATCAGCGGATCAAGTACCCCATGAAGCGCGTCGACTGGGATCCCAACGGCGAGCGGAATACTCAGAACAGGGGTATCTCCGGGCACCAGCGCATCACGTGGGATGAGGCGTTGGACCTCGTGGCCGGCGAGATCAAGAGGGTCCGAGAGACCTACGGCCCCGAAGCCGTGGCGGCGACCGCCGCATCTCACCACAACTGGGGACTCCTCTTCTACAAGATGGGCCCGTTCGGCCGCTTTTTCAACATGCTTGGCTACACCGAGGTCGCCGATAACCCGGACAGCTGGGAAGGCTGGCACTGGGGAGCAACCCACACCTGGGGTTATTACTGGAGGCTCGGCGTCTCCGACTGCTATGACATGCTCGAGGATGCTCTTCAGAACACCGACCAGGTCATCATGTGGTCGTCCGACCCCAACACGACTACCGGCTATCCGGGGCAGGATTCCCTCCGGTGGCGCATCTGGTGTAAGGAACTCGGCATCAAGCTGATCTTCATCGATCCCTTCTGCAACTTCACCGCCGCCATGCTGGGCGACAAGTGGTATGCCCCCCGCCCCGGCACGGACACGGCCCTGGCTGAGGCCATCGCCTACGTGTGGATCAAAGAGGGTACCTACGACAAGTGGTTCGTCGAGAACCGCACGGTCGGCTTCGAGGAATTCGAGAAGCGCATTCTCGGTGGAGAAGATGGCGTCGAGCGGACCCCCGAATGGGCCGCAGAACTCACCGGCCTTCCGGCCCGCGACATCAAGGCGTTGGCCCGCGAATGGGCCGCTCACAAGACCATGCTGGGCGTCGGCTCTATGGTCGGTCTCGGCGGCGCCTGCCGTGCCGCGTACGGTCATGAATGGGCCCGTTTGATGGTCCTTCTACTGGCCATGCAGGGCCTCGGCAAGCCCGGTGTGAACACCTGGGGCGGCGCCGGCATGGCTCCCCCCCTCGACTACTCGTTCTACTTCCCCGGTTATTCATCGGCCGGCTGGGACGCCTTCAACCTGTGTAAGGACTCCACACGGGCCGTCAACAAGGTCACGCAGAAGCTCTACCGTATCCTCCTGCCCGACTGCTTCTTGAATCCGCCCGTGACGTGGCGCGGCGAAGGCTTCTGCGGCAACTCGCTGGAGCAGCAGTTCACCACGCACACCTATCCGGAGCCGGGCTGTTCCGAAGTCCATCTGCTCTACCGGCACGGTGGTTCCTACATCTCCACCATGTGCGAGACGAGCAAGTTCGTCGACATGTACCAAAGCCCGAAGATCGAGTGCGTCGTGGCCCAGGACTGCCACTGGCAGAGTGAGACCAGCTACGCCGACGTGATCCTCCCGGCCTCCACGCAGTTCGAGCAGTCCGACATCTCCGAGTGGATGAATCCGGGCGGCTACGCCGAGAATAAGTCCGGCACCAACTACCGCATGATCGTCTACCAGAAGAAGTGCATCGAGCCCCTGTGGGAATCGAAGCCTGACTGGGATATCTACTGCGCACTGGCCGAGCGGCTGGGCTTCCTCGACGAGTACACCGAGAAGTGCACCCGTGAGGATTGGATCAAGCGCCTCTTCTACTCCACATCGCTGTGCGAGCACGTAGAGTATGAGGACTTCAAGAAGAAGGGTTACTTCCTGGTACCGCCGCCAAAGAGCGACTACAAGCGCACCGTGTCGAACCGCTGGTTCTACGAGGGTCGCACGTGGGATGTGCCCGATCGCAACAACCCCATGATGTATAAGGACCGCAATCCGCGCAACCAAGACCCCTCCAACTGGGAACCCTCCGACAAACTCGGTACGTACAGCGGTAAGATCGAGTTCGTATCGCAGAGCCTGGCTGCCCACGAGCCGGATGACAAAGAGCGGCCGCTCATTCCTCAGTACATCCCCAGCTGGGAAGGCCACCTGAGCGAGAAGGCGAAGGACTACCCACTTCAGATAATCACCCCGCATGCCCGCTTCTCGTTCCACACCCACTACGACAACAAGGTGCCGTGGCTGGATGAGATCCCGGCCAACCGGATCATCAAGAACGGCTACGCCTATTGGCCTCTGCGCATCAATCCGGTCGATGCCGCCGAACGCGCTATCCAGAATAACGACATAGTGAAGGTGTACAACGAGCGGGGTAGCGTTCTGTGTGTCGCCGTTATCACCGAGAGAGTACCCCCGGGTGTCCTGCATTCGTATCAGGCTGCAGCAAAATACGATCCCCTCGATCCAGGCAATGCCAGGAGCACCGACAGGGGTGGCTGCCTGAACATCCTGTCACCCGGCCGGATGATGTCAAAGAACGTGCCGGGCGAGGCTCAGAACTCGACCCTCGTTGAGGTTTGTAGGGGTGATGTATAGATGGCCAGATATGGAATGGTAATCGATATCAACAAGTGCGGCGGCTGCTATGGTTGCTTCATAGCCTGCAAGGACGAGCACTGCGGTCAGGAATATCCTGGCTACTCCGCCCCTCAGCCGATGATGGGCCAGTTCTGGATGAACGTGATCGAGAAGGAACGAGGCACGTACCCCAAAGTCAAGACCGCCCATATCGCTGTGCCCTGTATGCACTGTGAGGATGCTCCCTGTGTCGCCAAGGCCAAGGACGGCGCCGTGTATCGTCGCGAAGACGGCATCGTCATCATCGATCCGGTTAAAGCCAAGGGCCAGAAGCAGATCGTGACGGCCTGCCCGTACCGGGTCATCTACTGGAACGAGGAACTGAACCTCCCGCAGAAGTGCACCTTCTGCGCCAACCTCATCGACGAAGGCTGGAAAGAGCCGCGGTGCGTTGAAATGTGCCCCGCCGACGCCCTGATGTTCGGTGACCTTGACGATCCCAACAGCGAAGTATCCAAGCTGATCAAGGCCAACGACACCGAGTCCTTCCGTCCGGAGTTCGGACTGAAGGAGAGCGTCTTCTACATTAACCTGCCTAAGAAGTTCATCGCCGGAACTGTGGCCGACGCTGAGAGCGACGAGGTCGCCCCAAACGTCACCGTCACCGTGAGCGGCGAAGGTAAGAAATTCACGCAGCAGACCAATGGTTTCGGCGACTTCGAATTCGAGGGTCTGGCCGATAACAAGACCTACACCGTGACTTTCGCCAAGCAGGGTTATGCAACGCAGGAGATGCAGGTGAAGACGTCCCGGGATCTCAATCTCGGCGTCATCATGATGCAGAAGTAGTTCAGCTACAGCCGATCTGTAGATGACGGGACCCCGCCAGCCCTCAGGGCCGGCGGGGTCCCGTTGCTATCTGGCGAGTCGGACTCCCGAGGTGCCGAGGCATCGGCGACCGTCGTGCCCTTGGCCGCTAGTCTGAGTTTTCGGGCGCCTCTGAGGCGGGCCCCCGCTGCCACGCGGCGTCGGGAGCCACATAGGTGGTCGCCTCCGGTTGGGCACTCTTCTCATCAGCGGCCTCATCCTTGGCGGCCGCCTCGGCGCGGATCTCGTTCAGCTTATCTTCCAGACGAGAAAGCTCGTCCAAGTACCCCTGACGCTCAGCCTGATCTATCTCGCGGCCGCGATAAAAGTCGAAGACCAGGTAGCCGAGTTTCTTCGCCTGGCCATCCATCTGCATCTCGATCTGCAGCTCGCCGACTTTGGCCTTGCCCTTATCAAGCGCCCTCTCGGCTTCTTTAGCCGCCCTCTCAGCCCCAGCCGCCAGCTTGTCTTTGAGACTCATGAGCGAAACCTCCTCGGCCACCGGCCACACGGTCGGTGGATATTCTCAGCCGCCAGAACCATTTTTCAATATAGACGACTGAGGAGCAACGGCGCAAGCCGAGTGACGACCGCGGCGGCCGGCCGACCGGCACACCGGGACGGGAGTTCCCGGTGTTATCATTCGGGAAGCAAACGGCCCGTCCCCGATCAGGAGCATCCCATGGAAACTGTGGTCCCTTTTCGCGCCTGGCGCTATCGTCACGAGCAGGCCGACGATCTGGAACGACTGATATCGCCGCCCTACGACGTCATCGGGCCTGAGCTACAATCCCATCTCTACGCCCGCAGCCCACATAACGTCGTACGTATCGACCTCGGCATAACCACCCCCACCGACAACGAGAACGACAACCAGTACACCAGAGCCGCTTCGCAGTTGGCTGAGTGGAAGACGTCCGGGGTACTGACGCGCGATCCTGAACCCACGCTGACCTTCGTTGAGGAGTCGTTCACAGGTCCCGACGGGCACCCGCGGAAACGACATGGCTTCCTGGCCCTCATACGGCTCCACGAGTACGGCCAAGACGTGGTGTTTCCTCATGAGTACACTCTCTCAGGACCCAAAGAGGACCGCTTCCGCCTGATGCTAGCCACTCAGATGAGTCTCAGCCCGGTCTTCCTACTCTACGATCTTCCAGAAGACGAGATAACGACCGCCTGGCAGGCTGGGCCGGGCCGAAACGATCCACAGGCCATGTTCATTGATCCCGACGGAGGACCCAACCCAACGACTATCAGATTATGGCGCACTGCAGAGCCTGACCTGTTGGGACTCGTCCGCAGGCTCTTGGCCGGGGGCAAATTCATCATAGCCGACGGGCATCACCGCTATGAAACGGCCCTCCGCTACCAAAGCCACCGGCGTCAATCAAACACCGACAAGATACACTCGGGCGAAATAACACATGAGGCGAAGCCGGGTGCACCGGCCTATGACTATGCATTGGCGTACTTCAGCAACATAGCCGACCCCGGACTGGCCATCTACGGCACACACCGCTTAGTGGCAGGCCTAGACCCGGCGTTGATCACAGCCCTCCCCAAAAAGTTGCCGCCGACCTTCACCGTGCAACGCCTGTCGCCCACAGGCTCACAGATCACGGGGGCGGCCGCAGCCGAAGCCATCTTCTCGTATCTCAAAGCCAACCCGAAAGGCGCCTTCGGCCTCTGGGGCCCCACTCTCGATGGCGCCTATGGCTTCCGCCTTGCCGACATCAAGGCCGTCCGCGCTGCAGTTCCAGAGCACAGCGCCGCCTACCAAGAGCTGGACGTGACCATCCTGCAGGCACTCGTATTGGAGGGTCAACTGGGCATCACAGCGGGTGACCTGGCGGCCGAGACACACGTGACCTACTTCAAGGAGCCCGGACCGGCCTTTGCCCAGCTCGAACAGGGCGAGTTCCAGGCGGGGTTTTTCATGAATCCGACCCACCTCGACCAGATCCACGAAGTAGCCCTGTCGGGCGAACGCATGCCCCAAAAGGCCACCTTCTTCTACCCCAAACTACCTACAGGCCTCGTCTTCCACGACCTCAGCGGCGGCCTCTGACCCACGACCACAGAGGCGGTCGCACAGCATCACCCGGCGAGCCTGCCGGTGCCCACTAAGCCGTGGGGTGCCCCCACGGCTTAGTGACACCCTTTCCCTTTACAGCGACGCCTCAAGCGGTTCGATACGTAGAGCCCGGCCATCGGCGCCCAGTTCAAGAAGGACCCCCTCCAGCCACACGTCCTCGGAGGCTACTTCGAAACGAACGGGCATCTGAGTGAGGAACCGCTCCAAGACCAGTTCCTTCTTGACCCCGATAACCGAATCGCGCGGGCCGCACATGCCCGCGTCACTCATGTAGGCGGTGCCACCGGGCAGAATGCGTGCATCACCTGTCCGTACATGGGTATGAGTGCCTATGACCGCACTCACCCGACCGTCGAGATGCCAGCCCATGGCGACCTTCTCGCTGGTGGCTTCTCCGTGTAGATCGACGATGACGTTGCGGACACCCTGCAGCTGTTCGAGAGCCTCGTCTATGACGGCAAAGGGAGAGCACGCCGGGTTGAGAAACAGCTCACCCAGGAGATTGATAACGCCCAAACGGCCCACACGGGTATCGACGACCGTCACACCACGCCCGGGGTTGGTGGGGTGGAGATTGTAGGGCCGGATGATCCGAGAGTTCTCATCCAGATATCGATAGATATCGCGGTGCTTGTACACATGGTTGCCGGTGGTGATGACATCGACGCCCGCACGAAAAAGCGCCTCAGCATGTGAAGGATTGATACCCACTCCGGCGGTGGCGTTCTCGCCGTTGGCAACCACCACATCGGCCCCGTACCGGCGGCGGATTTCCGGGAGCTTAGCAGCCATCAGATCGCGCCCCGGCTTACCAACTACATCAGCAAAGAATAGAACGATCACGTACGACTCCTCCTGCCCGTGCACTGAGTAATCAGTGTACCCCACACTACTGCTCGAACATGCCTCGGACGCGCAACGCTGGCCAATGCCCACCCTTGGTCGCATAGCCCCTTATTGGCGGACCGCTCTAGTCTCTGCCCAAGTATCCCGCTCGTAAAGGAGGAAGCCATGTCACAACTGCCCTCACGCAGAGACCGCGCTCGAGGCCGGGCCCCCGGCGGGCCACTCCGTAATGCGTCCGCGCAGAACAATGCATCAGACGTGGGGCACATGCGAAGGAGGTGGCCTGTGACGCCCCGCGCACTGTTGACCTCCGGGTTGGCCTTGTCACTGTGTGCCTTTGCCGCCTGCGGTCTCGCCATACCAGGATTCGTCCTCGGCGCTACCGGCCCCTCTGAGGTGACGTCGAAACAGGCTGACATCAAAGTCGCGAACGGCCGGACGGTTGCCTCCACCGGCACCGTCCTTGCCACATTTCCCTGGGGGAGTGGCGACGGGCAGGTAGGCCTCCGGTTTCCGAGCGAGGGGCTCGTCCGTGGGCCGGAAGCAGTGGCTGTGGCGCCCAACGGCAGGATCGCTATCCTCGACTCGGTCAACCGGCGCCTAGTGCTGCTGGACACTCGCGGTCACTCCACGGGCACCCTGCCGGTCCCGTTGGCCGAGCCACGCTTTTTAGCAGCCACCGACGATCGCCTGTATGTCCTTGACTGCGATTGCGACGCACGCCTCGTCTCTCTGGGGTGGAGTGGCGACAACCGGTCCGAATGCGATCTACCCGCGTTCAACGACATCGTGACGGGTCTGTTCGCGACCTCCCGGGGACCGTGCGTGGAGGTGGCCCACAACGACACGTTCCTCCTAATCGCCGAAGATGACACAGGGGCAACGAAGAGCCGAAGAGGCGGGAAGGCCATGGCCCATCGTCTCTCCGGACGACCGGTCGACAGCGATGTGAGCCGAGGAGTGAAGGCCACCTTCGCCCCCGACAAAGGCATCCGTATCCGCACGGCTACAGTGGACAAAGAGAACCTCCGGGTATCGCGGTCTCTGGACACCGGCCCTCTGGAGGCGCACGGGCGCACGATTGAACACCTTGTGTCGGTAGATGGTGACGGCGAGGGGGGCCTCATCGTCGGAGCACATCTGCTGGATCGAGGTGAAAACCAACAGAATGGACCGGCCCTCCTGCTCACACGGGTCACGAACGGCGTGCTTCAAGCCGACGATACATCCCTTTATAGCACCAAGGAAGAAGCCGACACCCTGCTGCTCTCTGAATCGACCTTCGCCTACCTAGGGCAGCCCTACGTAGTCGCTCCCGACGGACGTGTCATCCAGCCCGTAGGCGATGAGGCCGGGTACACCCTCGTCATCCACACGCTCCCGGGATCTAAGGAGGTTCGACTGTGAGATCTCTCAACAGGCATTTGCGGACCCTCGCCGGCTGTCTCGGTGGAGGACTGGCGATGGCGGCCCTCGTCTTCGGCTCCGGGGCCGAAGCCCAGGCGGCTGTCCCCACGCTCACCAGGGCGGAGATAATCGCCCGTGCGGAGTCGGGCCTGGGCACGATGTACACCTGGGGCCGCGAAAGCTGGACACCGAATCTGGGTGGAGGCAGAGGACCCGATTGCTCCGGATACGTCCTGAAGTGTTGGGAGGCACCCAAGACCCTTCTCTACCAGGAGGAGGACGGCGAGAACGCCACCATCTCCCCCCGCTACACGACCTCCGAGTTCTACACGTGCTCGGGCCCCTGGTCGAGTCTCAGCAGCCGCTCGCAGCTGCGCCAAGGAGATGCACTGGTCAGACGCAGCGGCTCGTCCGGCCACGTAGTGCTCTATGCAGGTGGCGACGCCTGGAACGCACCAATCATCTATGAGGCACCGGGCACCGGCCAAGCCGTTCGCCGGACAAGTCGTTATCTGGGCAGCGACTACCTGCCGCGACGGCGTTATGCAGTCGTGAATAGCGGCATCATCCTCGACAACCCCACTGCAAAGAGCACGGGTGGACAAGACGTGAGCGGCAACTGGACACGGTCGAGAAGCTCGAGCGGCTACTACGGCCACAACTACCAGGTCAGAGCCGCTACTACGGCCACAGCGTGGGCCAGGTGGACCCCCCGGCTGCCGACAACCGGCTACTACAACCTCTACCTGCGCTGGACGAGTGCCGCCAACCGTGCCTCCGGCGCCTTGGTAACCATCAACACTCCCGGCGGCCAGTACAAGCGGTACGTCAACCAACGGATCAACGGCGGGACCTGGTACCCCTTGGGCCGCTACCGTTTCAACGCAGGCTACGCCACCGGTTCGGGAAGTGTGAGTATTTGGGCGACCGGTGCCAATGGGTACGTCGTAGCCGACGCGGTCAGGTTCGTAGCCACACAATAGTGGCGGCGCGCGTCACCTACACCACCTGCCATTGATCACAGCGCCTGCCGGGCCCGCCACAAAGCGGGACCGGCAGGCGCCGGTAGACCAGCTCGTAAGTCCTAGTCAGCCCAGATGTTCGTCGTCTCCGGTGACGTAATAGCGGATACGTTCGCCCATATTGACGGCATGGTCACCGATACGCTCGAAGTAGCGACCGACCATCACCAGGCTGATGACCGACGCAAGCAGATCCTCCCCCTTGAGTTCCATCAGGTCCCTGATCAGCCGAGCGTGGAGTTCGTCTAGAAGGTCGTCCTGGTGCGTGATCTCCTTCGCCAGCACCTCATCCTTCTTCGCCCACGCATCAATGGCCATCCCCATGAGCCGGCCGGCGGCCTCGCCCATCTCCACCACCAGCGCACGCACCACCTTGGGTGCCGGCTGACGAAACTCATCGGACAGCGCCAGCTTGGCGATATTGTGGGCTAAGTCGCCGGCCCGCTCTAAATCATTCACGACCCGCAGTATGACCACGATCAGGCGCAGGTCGCTGGCGACCGGCGCCTGCTGCGCCAGCAGGATGAGGCAGCGCCTCTCAATATCTAGAAAGAGAGCGTCGATCTCATCATCACCATCGTAGGCCTTTTGAGCCAGCGCTTTGTCGCCCTCAATGAGGGCCGTAGTCGCCATCTGAGCGTAACGCTCAACCAGAGCGCCCATACGGACTATCTCTTGGTCGAGACTATCGAGTTCATTGTGAAAAGCATCGCGCATCAGTGTGACTGTTCCTTTCGCAGGCGCTTAACCGAAGCGGCCGGAGACGTAATCTTCGGTCCGTTTGTCGCGCGGCTTAGTAAAGATAGTACTCGTCTCATCGAACTCTACTAGTATTCCCCACCGGGCCGACGTCTTCTCGTCGACTTCCGTGTAGAGAAAGGCGGTATGATCAGAGACCCGGGCAGCCTGCTGCATGTTGTGGGTAACAATGATGATGGAGTAGTCCCGCTTGAGTTCCTGCATCAAGTCCTCGATGCGGGTGGTGGCGATGGGGTCCAGAGCGGACGCCGGCTCGTCCATGAGAATAACCTCCGGCTCCACCGCTATCGCACGGGCGATACACAGTCTCTGTTGCTGCCCTCCGGATAGATCGAGAGCACTCTTCTTGAGCGAGCCCTTCACCTCGTCCCACAGGGCGGCCCCCCGGAGAGAGCGCTCTACCAACTCGTCCATATCGCCCTTGTAGCCGTTGATCTTAGCCCCAAAGGCGACATTGTCATAAATAGATTTCGGAAAGGGGTTGGGGCGCTGAAACACCATCCCGATGCGCCGCCGCACCGTTACCGGGTCGACCGCAGGTGCGTAGATGTCCTCACCGTGGAAGAGCACTTCACCTTCCACCCGAGCTCCGGGTATGAGCTCGTTCATGCGGTTGAAGCAGCGGATGAACGTGCTCTTCCCACAACCCGAAGGGCCGATTATAGCGGTGATGCAATACTGTTGGATCTCAAGGTTTACCCCCTTGAGGGCTAAGCTGTTCCCATAGTAGACGCTCAGATCCTTGACGGTGAACACCGGAGCTGCGTTACGTGTCATTGAGTCAATCTGCTCCTTGAGGAGAATACGCGGGCCGCGATGGTGAAGACGAGAACGATGACCACCAACTCCAATGCTCCGGCCCAGGCCCGTGCTTGGGCTGCGTCGAACGGTTGCCCCGCCCCACTGTAGATGAGTAGGGTCAGGGAGGAGATGGGTTCGCCTACCAGCTTGGTCACCAGCTGTAGCGAGCCGAGCGCGGTCATTATCAACGGCGCAGTCTCACCCGCCGCGCGGGCGACAGCGAGCATGGCGCCTGTGGTCAAGCCCGGAGCCGCCGACGGCAAGATGACCTTAGTGATCGTCTGCCATTTCGCCGCCCCTAACCCGTAACTGGCGTCCTTGAGCTCTTGGGGTACCAACTTCAGCATCTCCTCACTCGAACGAACGACGATGGGCATCATGATCAAAGCCAGAGATGCTGCACCCATCAGCGCACCGTATTTGAACTTCACCACCAGAGCCGTATAGACGAACACCCCCACGAAGATCGAAGGTACGCCGGTCATTACGTCCGAGAAGAAGCGGATGAGTTTCGCCAGCCAGTTGCCCTTACCGTACTCAACCAAGTACACAGCAGCGAGGATCCCCAGGGGGATGGAGACAACCCCGGCCAGCGCCACCATGATGGCGGTGCCGATGAGGCCGTTGAGGAAACCTCCGCCCTCCCTCATCATGCTGAACGGTACCGACTGACTCAGGAATTCCCAGCTCATGGCCGAGCCGCCCCTGTGCACCAGTTCCACGAGAACCCACACCACAGGAATCAGCGTGAGGACCACAGATGCGACGATAAGAAAGGTGCAGCTACGATTCCGCCACACTCTCAACGATGCCGGCCGCACTCCCGCCAGACTCGTACCCGACGCGACGCGAGTGCCGCCCCACCGATCGGTCACGGCCGTGGACTGGACGTCCGTCATTGAAGCCACCCCCCTGCTCATGCCTGGTTAAAACGCCACACGATGGCGCGGGCGACCATGTTGACTACGATGGTGATGGCAAAGAGGACGACTCCGGCGCCTACCAAAGCGCTGATCTGCATGCCGGTTGCCTCACCCCATCCGTTTGCGATAAGACCGGCGATAGAACCGCCCGCCTTGAAAATGGAAGCATTGATAACCGGACTCGAACCGATCAGCAGCGCCACCACGATGGTCTCTCCCAAGGCGCGCCCCAGACCGAGCATCGTCGCGCCAATAACACCGGCCCGACTCCGCGGAAGAACGGCCGCCTTGATCATCTCCCAACGAGTAGCACCCAAAGCATAGGCTGCGTGCCGGTCTGCAGACGGCACCGACCGGAAGATCTCCCTCGTGAGCGAAGTGATGATGGGTGTGATCATTATGGAGAGAATGATCCCTGCCGCGAAGTAGGACAATCCCGCCGACGGGCCTGAGAATATTGGTATGAAGCCGAGATGCTTCGACAGGAATTCACTTATCGGGCGCAGCAGATAGGGCAACACCACCAACACGCCCCAAAGCCCGTATACCACGCTGGGCACCGCGGCAAGCAGGTCCACCGCGTATTCGATGGGAGCACGGAGCCACTTGGGTGCATATTCTGTCAAAAACAGAGCCACACCAATGCTCATGGGTACAGCCAGAATCAGCGCGATGACGGACGTGACGATCGTTCCGTAGATGAAAGGCAGGATCTGGTAGGAGCCCTGGGCGGGGTGCCAGTCGCTGCCCGTGATAAAGGAGATGCCCTCCGCCTGAAACACCGGGAGTGCCGTGCGCGTCGTGGAGATGACCATGTAGGCGAGAGCCATCAGCACGAGAGTGCCGGACACGCCGGCGAGGACGGCAAAAAGGGGGTCGGCCATACGGCCGACCCCCTTCCGCTTCCAGGCGACCGGGAGAGGAGCGCTGGAGGGGGAGCTGCTAGAAGCCAATCGAATCCACCTTCTTGAGAACCTCATCCTTCAGCGTGGGAGGCAGAGGAGCATAGCCCAGCTCCTCGGCGATGGCGGTACCTTCGTCATCGAGACTCCAGGTGAGCCAAGCCTTCAGTGCCTCAGCCCTGGCGGCATCCGGCATCGTGTCGTATGCCAGGATGTAGGTGCTGGTCACGATCGGGTAGGCCTGCGGACTCGCACTGTCAGTCACCAGCGGCAGCAGGTTCATGTCGTCGGGAATGCTGATACCTTCAGCCGCAGCGGAAGTGCTTTCAAGGCTGGGCGCCACGAAGCTGCCGGCCTTATTCTTGATTGCAGCCATGGTCATATCGTTCTGCGTCGCGTAGGCGAGTTCAACGTAGCCGATGGCCCCTTCGGTTTGCTTAACGACGGCGGCTACACCATCGTTGCCCTTGCCACCGACACCGCCGGCCCACTTGACATCTTTACCCGCTCCCGGACCAGCCTTCCAATCAGCGTTTACGCTCGCCAGATAGCTGGTGAACCCGTTGGTGGTGCCTGACGAGTCAGAGCGGTGGACAGTCTGGATGGTCTTGTTGGGCAGCGTCGCTTCCGGGTTGAGCGCCTTGATGGCGGCGTCATCCCACATGGTGACTTTACCCAGGAAGATGTTGGCCAACGTATCAGAATCCAGTTTGAGTTGCTCTACGCCGGGCAGATTGTAAGCCACGACGATAGCCCCGAAGACGGTGGGGATGTGGAGCATTTTGGCGCCCGAGCGGGCAGTCTCTGCAGCCGTGAGCTCTTCAGCCGTCATGAAGGCGTCAGAAGCGCCGAAATCTACCGTCTGCTGGGTCAACTGCTGGATACCAGCCCCAGAGCCGACACCCTGGTAGTTGATCTTGACACCGGGGTTGGCACTCTGGAACGCCCCGATCCACTCCACGTAGAGCGGCTGCGGGAACGTCGCGCCTGCACCGTTGAGATCGGCTTTGAGATCTACACTCGTGGTCGTCCCTTCCGCTTCGGTGCTCGAGGTGACCGCTCCGTCCACCGTAGTGTTACTGGTATCACTGCTCTCCGTCGTGCTGTCGCCACAGCCGGTCGCAAAGGCCCCAACAGCTGCGATTGTCACGAGCGCGATCACCACAGCGGCGAGCAGGCTCGTGAGTCTCGTACGCTTGATCATCCTTGTCTTCCTCTCTTTCATCTTCCGCTTGACGTTCTCTTGTCATACGCTTAGCAGGCTAGCAGTGCTCCTTGGCGCCCGTGTTAACATTCCGTTGCCGGGAGGTTAATCTTCTGGAAAGGTGGAGGAATCGCAGGCACACCGCGTTCAGCGTGAGACATATGGAGGGCGAGTGACTGATGGAGGATGAGTGACTGAGGCCAAATGCAGACGCATCCTGCTGGTGGAGGACGATGCTACCATCTCCGATCTCCTCGCCTACAACCTCCGGCGAGCGGGATACGAGGTACTCCAGGAGAACAACGGCCGCGCCGGGCTGGAAGCCGCCCTTACCCAGAACGTCGATCTGGTCCTCATGGACCTGATGCTGCCCGGTTTGGACGGCATGACGATCAGCAGGGAGATCGTCCGCCGCAGACCCAGTCTCCCCATCATAATGCTCACCGCCCGCGGCGAGCGCGAGGCCGTTCTAGAAGGCTTCGCCCACGGAGCCGACGATTACATCACCAAGCCTTTCGATCTGGACGTTCTCCTGGCGCGGATCGAGGCGCGTCTACGCCGAGCCCCGAGCGGGATAGCCGTAGTGGGAGGCCCCGCTGAAGGAGGTACCCTCGGTACCGGAGACCTGGTGCTCGACCGAGATGCCCACGTCGTGCGCGCACCAGGCGGGGAGGAGGCACTCAGCCCTAAAGAGCATGATCTTCTGGAGCTGCTTCTCTCTCAACCCGGCCACATATTCTCCCGGGAGGAGATTATGGAGCACGTATGGCACCAACGCTATACGCCGGCATCCCGCACCCTGGACGTGCACGTCCGCCGTCTGCGGACCAAGCTGGGCAAGATCGGTGCGGGCGTAGAGCTACAGACCATCCGCGGCGTTGGTTACCGGCTTACCCCCGTCTAGCCGACCCCGCCATGCGCCTCCGCACCAAGCTTCCCCTCTCCTTCATCCTCGCCACCTTGGTGTTTGCAGGCATCGTGGCCCTGGCGGCCGCCCTCGTCCTGCGCAGCGTCTACTTGGACCGCCTGGAAGACGACATGTCCCGTCAGGCCCGCCAGTTCGCCGCCGTCCTGGAGGATGAGGCCCTACGTTCGGCCGATCCCACTCCGCAGGACCTCCAGTTGCAGGACCTCCAGTCCCTGACGAATAGGGCCGGCAATGCCGGCCGGTTGCGTCTCACCGTTATCGCCCGCGACGGGTCGGTCCTCGCCGACTCCGAAGTCGATCCCACCACGCTCGACAACCACGCACGGCGCCCAGAGGTTAACCAAGCCCTAGCGGGAAACGAAGGGCGGGCCCGGCGAGAGTCGGTCACCCTGGACCAGCTGCAGATATACGTAGCAGTCCCGCTACCAGCCGGGGAAACCGCCTGGTCGCAAGGGGTAGTCCGGGCCGCACAACCGGCCGACCGCATCGATTCCATAGTGGCGGCCTCCTGGGAGGTGCCCCTGATCGTGTGGGCCATCTTGTTGCTACCCATCTTCCTGCTCTCTCTCGTACTCACGCGGTCGCTCACCACCCCGGTGGAGCGGCTGCGTCAGATGACCAGACGCATGGCCTCCGGTGACCTTGCCTATCGTACCGGCATACGCAGAAAAGACGAGCTCGGAGAATTAGCGAACTCACTCAACGCCATGGCCGAGGAGTTGGAGAAACAGGTGGCACAATCGATCGCCGAAAAAGAGCGGTCCACCCAGATGTTGAGTGCCCTGAGCGACGGTGTCATCGTGCTGGATGACGTCGGCCGCTTCATGAGCGGCAACCCGGCCGCCGAGCGCATCCTGAGAGCGGATCTTCAAGATCTGGAGGGGAATTTCTTGGTCCAGGCGGCCCGCTGGTTCCCCGATCGCATGCTTGCGCAGAAGGCGAGAGAGGCCGGCGGACCGGTGACCGAGGTAGTAGAACTTGCCGGCCAGAGATACCTCGCCGTGGAGATCATCCCTCTCCATGCGGCCGAACACGAGCGGGGACAGACACTTTTCGTAATCAGAGACGAGACGGCCCGGCTGACTACGGAGCGGATGCGCCGCGATTTCGTCACCAACGTCTCTCACGAACTCAAGACGCCCCTGGCCAGCCTGTCACTGCTCGCGAAGACGCTCGAATACGCCGTCCGGGAAGATCCCAAGCAGGCCAGGGCCTTCGTTGAACGACTGTCGGCCGAGATAGGACGTCTAACCGAACTCACCAACGACCTCCTCACCCTTTCGCGCCTAGAGGAACGCGGCGCTGCATACGATTTCTGCAACATCGGCCTGGACGGCTTGGTGGAGGAGACGGCTGCAGAATCGAGACCCCAGGCCGATGCCAAGAACCAAGAACTGTCCGTGGACGTCACTCCGGGCGTCGTAGTCATGGGAAATGACACGGCCCTACGCACCCTAGTGCGCAACCTGCTCGAGAACGCCATCCGCTATACAGAACCCGCCGGACACATCGCCGTTACCCTCCGGACCGAGCCAACCGCCGACAACCGGCAGTGGGCCGTCATCACCGTGCGGGATGACGGCATAGGTATCCCTGTAGCCGAGCAGCGAAGGATATTCGAGCGCTTCTACCGGGTCGACAAAGCCCGGTCGCGAGCGACAGGGGGTAGTGGACTCGGCCTCAGTATCGTCCGTCACATCGCCGAACGGCACGGCGGGCGTGTGAGCGTGGTCAGTGCCGTGGGTTCAGGATCAACCTTCACAGTACGCATCCCAGCCCTCTAGACGAGCATGTATGTACCCCCAGCGGCCTCCTAGACGGCCCGACCCAAGTAGATACCGACCAGAGCGCATGCCCCTTCCGGTTTAGATCGGATCAGACGTTGATCAGCTCCAGGCTGGACTCCCACTCCGACACATCGTCGAAACTGGCCCCGGTCTCGGCCAGAGTGAACAATTCAGCGGAATCCGGATTGTCCAACGCCCTCTTGGGGATATCGCTTCTCAGCACCCGTCCCGCCCGATAGACGATGAGATGGTCGGCGAGGTCGCGGGCATCGACCGGATCGTGGGTCACCACCACGATGGGTATCCTCAACTGCTCACGCACGTCGACCAGGAGTCCCCATAGTTCCGTCTTCAGCGGCAAATCCAAGGCGGAAAACGGCTCATCCAGCAGCAACGCGTTCGGACGACGGACTAGGGCTCTGGCCAAAGCAACGCGCTGCCTCTGCCCACCGGAGATCTCTCGAGGAAGCCGCTTGGCCAATCCTTGCAGGTGAAAGCGATTAATGAACTCCATCGCCCGCTCATGCCGCTCTTCCTTGCTAAGACCCCTGAGTCCGTAGGTGATGTTCTTGAGGACGGTCATGTGGGGGAAGAGGGCGAGATCCTGGAACACAAAGCCGAGATTACGCTCCTGCGGAGGCACCCACGTCTCGGTCTCACTGTCGAAAACCACGTTGCCGCTCAGCACCACGCGGCCCTCATCCGGCTTTACCAGCCCGGCGATCATGCGAAGGCTGAGTGACTTGCCCGAGCCCGAGTAGCCGAACAACACGGCCAACTCCTGGCCGACACACCAAGACACGTCCAACTCGAAACCCTGTAGTTTCTTCTTCAGTTGAACCTCGAGGCGACAGTCTGCGCTCACGGTTTGTGCCCCCCGATAGAAGCCATCATCCAACGTAATCAATGCAAGTAACCAACGTAATAATAGCGGAGAAGGCCCGCGCCGGATCCCAGCCGCGAACCTTCTCCGCGTTTTCCATCTTTACACGGTCCCTTCACGAAAGCCACACAAACACCGTCCCGCGGCTTGGGACCGCCTTATTCCTCAATAAGGGTCAGTCTATCAGTCTACTGCGACCATGACCTCTGTGGCTTTGATGAGGGCGTAGGCCTCAAGGCCTTCGACAAGCCCGAGCGATTCTGCGGACTGCTTTGTGATGATAGAGACGACCTGTTCGCCACCCGGCAGCTCTATGATCACCTCGGAGTTGACGGCCCCGTGCGTCACCTTTATGACCTTACCTTTGAGGATGTTCCTTGTGCTGAGCTTCATCCGCCCTCCTTCCCGGCGCCCGCTCCGAGGAACGCACGCCCACGGTTATTGCGACGAACGGCCCAGGTGGATCCATACCTGCGCCGGCCATCGTTAGACTCCTAGCAGTATAAGGCCCTTCCCACGAACTTTCCAGTGCAGAGCCTGTCCGGTGCATCTTGCCCGCCCACCGGTCGCTCGTTATACTTGCGTGGATATATAGACATGCTCTGCAAAGGAGTCGTCCATGCGCACCCGCTTCACCAGCAAGCCCACAGCCGCGCTCGCGCTCGTGGCCCTACTGATCTTCCTCGTTGCGGGGCTCGCAGCCTGCGGCTCTGAAGAGACCGCGACCACTGAAGAAACCGCGACCACTACAGTAGCCCCCGGCGAGAGCAACAGCACCACATCAAGCGCCCCTACCACAGCACAGGAATTGACCGTCTCGGCAGCCTCAAGCCTCAAAGCTGCGTTCACCGACATCGGCGCGGCGTTCGACAAGGCCAACAACGCCAAGACGACCCTCAACTTTGACGCCTCCGGCACACTGCAGAAGCAGATCGAAGCCGGAGCTCCGGTAGACGTCTTTGCCTCAGCCGCCCCCAAGCAGGTCAACGCGCTACTCGATAAGAACCTGGTCGACAAGGACTCGGTCAAGAATTTCGCCGGCAACGAGATCGTCATCATAGTGCCGGCAAACTCCACACTGAACATCGCCAGTTTTGAGGATCTAACCAAAGCAGACGTCAAAAAGGTCACCTACGGAGATCCCAAGACCGCGCCCCATGGTGTAGCCGCTGAGGAGATCATGACCAAGCTCGGCATCATGGACCAGGTCAAACCCAAGGTCATCTATGGCTCCAACGTATCCGCAGCTCTTGAGTATGTAACCAAGGGCGAGGTCGACGCGGGTATCATCTTCGCCACGGAGGCCAAGACGGCGGGCGACAAGGTCAAAATCGTGGCCACCTCCGAACCCGACTGGCACAGCACCATCATCTACCCCCTGGCCGTAGTCTCGGCCTCGGCCGACAAGGCCCTGGCCCAGACATTCGTTGATTTCGTCCTCGGCACCGAAGGCCAGGCGATCCTTCAGGAGTACGGCTTCTTGCCTCCCCCCGATACCACCGCCGACACCACCGCGACGACTGCGGCGTCCGGCACGACCACGGCTGAATAGCCGGTCGCAGGCACACCGCACAGAGAGCGTCCGAAGCGAGGGAGAGCAGGCACCGGCCGTGACCGGCCGCCCTCTCCCTCGCTTCGTGCATCGGTCATGAAAGGCAGGTCGTCGTGAGCGAGCTCTTTCCGCTGCGCCTCTCCCTACAAGTCTCGGCGCTCGCCACCATCATCACTGTAATCATAGGCGTCCCCGTCGCCTATCTGCTGGCCCGTAGGCACTTCCGGGGCAAGGACATCCTGGCCCTGCTCCTCACTCTACCCATGGTGCTCCCCCCAACCGTGACCGGCTACATCCTCCTGCTCATCGTGGGCAACAACGGTCTCCTCGGAAAAGCCTTCTCCGCCCTTACCGGTGGTCATGAACTCGGCATCCTGTTCACCTGGGGGGCCGCCGTTATCGCCTCCTTTGCCGTCTCCTTCCCCCTCATGCTCATCACGACCCGTGCTTCGATAGAGGACGTCGACCAAGAGCTCATCAACGCCTCCTACATGCTGGGCCGATCAGAGATGGAGACGATGCTACGAGTGGTCATCCCGCTATCAGCCCGGGGGATCATCGCCGGTACCACGCTGGCTTTTGCCCGGGCTATGGGCGAGTTCGGCGCCACCATCATGTTGGCCGGCAATATCCCCGGCAAGACCAACACTATGCCCTTGGCCATCTATACGGAGGCCATGTACGGATCAATGAGTAGCGCCCTGTGGATGGTGCTCGTCCTATTCGCCGTAGCAGGAGTGGTAATGTACGTTTCCAACTATATGGGCAAGAAGAGGATCAAAACATGAACCATAGCCCGACGCTCGCGCCGGTCACATATTGTCTGTCGGACGAAGAGATAGACCGTCTCCTCCGCGAAGACTGTCCCTACGGCGATCTCACTACAACCCTCCTGCAGATCGGGGAGCGCTCAGGCCGCATGGTCTTCACCACCCGTCACGAGACCGTGGTCTGCTGCACTGAAGAGGCCGCGCGCCTGCTGGAGAAGCTGGGATGCACCATTACCGCGCTGGAGCCAAGCGGTACCCTCTTGACTAAAGGGCGGCCGTTCCTGGAAGCGAGTGGAGATGCCGGTCCCCTCCACATGGGCTGGAAGGCCGCCCTCAACCTACTGGAGGCCGCCTCCGGGATCGCAACCCGCACGTACGCATTGGTGCGGAGGGCGCGTAAAGCAAACCCGGCCGTCGAGGTGGTAGCAACTCGTAAGGTCTTTCCCGGCACCAAGGCAATCGCCACCAAGGCGGTGTATGCGGGAGGGGCGCTACCGCATCGCTTGGGCCTCTCGGAGAGTGTGCTCGTCTTCGCGCAGCACGTGGCCTTTCTGGGCGGCACCGACGATCTCTGGGCCCGGCTTCCCGAGGTAAAAGGCCGGGCCAAGGAGAACAAGATCGCGGTAGAAGTAGCCGATCAGACAGAGGCATTGGCGGCCGTGCGCGCCGGAGTCGACATGGTGCAGGTGGACAAGATGGACCCCGACGAGCTACGCGCCCTCGTCCAGACGCTTCGCGAGACGGCGCCCGGCGTGATCATCGCCGCAGCCGGAGGCATCAACGGAGAGAACGCCGGCACGTATGCCGCCACCGGCGTCGATCTATTGGTCACCTCGGCCATGTACTGGGGCAACCCTGCCGATGTCGAGTTGCGGATGGAGGCACGTATCTAACACGCGCCGTTGTTGAACGCCGCCGTCGCAAAGATCT
>JBMNPM010000016.1:0-31289 GCA_050943595.1 Thermoleophilia bacterium
CCATCGCATCATCTGGATGAGTCTTAGCTAGAGTCTGCAGCTCATCAAGAAGCTCATCCCTGCGGGTAAGATCGTCCTCCTCCTTGGCATCGTTGAGGGCGTTAGCGAGTCCCCCAGCCAGTCCCTTCCCCACCATCGCATCATCTGGATGAGCATTTGCCAAGATCCTTAGTTCATCAAGAAGCTCATCCCGGCGGGTAAGATGACCCTCCTCCTTGGCGTAGAGGAGGGTGCCAAGGAGGCCCTTAGCTAGCCCTTCCCTCACCATCGCATCATCTGGATGAGCATGTGCCAAGATGCGCAGCTCATCAAGACCTTCATCCCGGTGAGTAGGAGCACCTTCCTCCTTGGCATCGTTGAGGGTGGTAACGAGGCCCTCAGCCAGCCCCCTCCTCACTATCGCATCATCTGGATGAGCATTTGCCAAGATGCGCAGCTCATCAAGAAGCTCATCCCTGCGGGTAAGATTACCCTCCTTCTTGGCATCGTTGAGGGTGTTAAAGAGGCCCCCAGTCAGCCCTACCCTCACCATCGCATCATATGGATGAGCATTTGCCAAGGTCCGCAGTTCATGAAAAAGTTCATCCCTGCGGGTAAGGTCATCCTCCTCTTTGGCGTCGTTGCGGGCGTTAAAGAGGCCCATGGCCAGAAGACCGACGGCCTCCGGGAATTTGGCAGCTGCAGAAGCAGACATCCCAGGTGTGAGCACTAGTTTTCGAGTTTCGTCCAGCGGGAGGAGACTGGCAGCGCTCAGACACACAGCACGCGCCTCATCGTCGAGTAGGTAACTGTCAAGTGACAGGAGGTTGACGAGCGCTAGGCAGAATGGAAGGATATCCCAGTCCGCCCTCCGCACACGACTGCCGGCTTCGCGAACGATCCAATCGATCTCCTGATAAGCGTAAGTGCGAAGATCAAAATTCGCTTGTAAGGCGTCCGTTGTCCAGTAGTGCCTAGCGGCTTCGTGTCGTGTGAGGTGTCCGTAGGTAAGAGAACCATCCTCTCGATAGAGGATTCGTTCCGCGACGAGGTCATCAGCTACGTCGTCGTCAATGCCACCCATAACAAGCGGCTCCAAGGCCTTCCATAGACCATCGGTATGTAGCTGCGGAAGAAGGGCAAGACGTGCGAGTACCTGCCGGGCTGGTCTCTTTCCGGCTTTGGTTTGAAAGTCCCGGCCGAGCTCCTCGTAGCTGTAGGCATGGGCTGCTTTGGCCAGATTACGTAGCTCTTCGATAGTGGCCGGGGGCGCATCTCGCCACCGCGATATCACCCCAGGGTGTCCATCTATGGGCTTTAGGATCTCTTCTGGCTCAAGACGATTGGTAACTGGAACTACCTCGTTTAGGTACTTTATGAGCCCACTCTGCTCACCTGGGTCACTCAGATCCATCGGGCCGAGTTCCTTAACCGTGGCGATCGCCGGCCTTCGCCTCTTAAGCTCATACACACAGTTCACAGCAGCCCTCTGTGCCTCCTCGGGTCCTTGGCGCACACCGAGGAAGAAATGGATCTGTGGCCAACCCCTACTATTGTAGTGATCGCAGAACACCTGAAGGGGAGCCACTGCCTGTTCGACCGGGCGACAGCCGTCAAAGCGGTCGAGAATGAGTACCAGTGGTTGATCGGGAGCCAACTTCGAGAGTAACTCCACGAGCTCCTTAGCTTTATCGTAATCAAGTGGGGATAGATGTAATCCGCCGGTCTTCAGCATGTCTGAGGCCGATAACAGACCGCCGATCATGTTCTGAACCGCACCTACTCCCGGAAGAGGTAGAACGTCTTCTGTAATCTTCAGCAGACCCTCGATGACGCCAGTGATGAAAGAGCCCGGCGTTTTCTTGACCTGCTGGTGGACGCTCTTGAGCTTGTCGAGTGCTGAGGCCTGCTTAAGCCAGCAGGCGTAGGCATCGGCTATGGCGCGAAGAAGAAGGTCGCTCCCTTCTGAAGTGGATTCGGCGTAGCCAACGATCCAGCCGTCGGCGACCTCTTCATTGTCCTTAAGCTCTCGCAAGAGTGATGACTTACCAACTTGGGCTCTACCCACGATGGCTGTGATTCCCTTGTCTTCTCGTCGCTCGAGCAGATAGTTCAAGTCGCCCGTACGACCAAAGAGGGGCAAATCCTGCTTATTAGCTGTCGAGTTAGCCATTGCTTTGTCGGCTCCTGAGAGATGGCTCACGGTTGGTGAGTCCTGCACTGCTGCGTATTACAGCGAAACCGGTCGGGTGTCCTACGCTTATGCTGATCAGCTGTTCGACTGCGTGCCGATCAGGTGGGAGCGAGGCGACACTCCAGATTTTCTTCTTAGCACCTTGGTTGTATGTTCGTCAACAGAATACTTGAACAACCCGATCACCGTATCGGTCCAAGTGCACTTGAGCCTCCAGGAACCCCAGAACGGTCCATAAACTCAACCATCCTTGTGCCATCGCCATCCCTTCTTAGTGTTCGCTTCCTCGGCTGAGGCAAAGCTGCAAATTCATCGCGGTGTCTCACTTGTTGTGGTAGCCATGGGCAATCGTCCCGTTCTTGCTGTACGACAAGCTGCTCCTCATGAGTACAGCGAGGAGGGCGCAGTGGGGAGGCGCTCGTTGTCAGTGAAATTGCTCGCGCTGGTGGCGGTCACGGCGCTGACGCTGGCCATGCTGGTCTTTCCACCGAAGGCTCTTGGCTTCACAGACGTCGGTTCTTCGACGGCGTATCAAGAGGCGACCGCCGAGATGCACGATCGTGGGATCGTGTCGGGCTTCGATGACGGTACCTTTCGCCCTCTCGACACAGCCTCGCGCATGCAGTTCGCGAAGATGATCGTGAGAGCACTGGGCATGCAGCCCCTGGGTGAGGTGCCTTGTCCCCTTGTCGACGTGCCTGGACATCTCGATGCGAAGGACGCTCTCTACACGCCGCCATTTGGGACCGTTAAGTTCTCAACTAGAGAGCACTACGAGAATGCACGCATGGCCGCTTACTACGGGCTGCTTGACGGCGTGGGCTCGTTTGGCCAGACACGTGCTCGACCTGGCCACAGGCACGATTCGCGAAGTGGCCAAGGACCAGAGGCGGAATCGTCTGATCGAAACGGCTGGACGTCGAGCTCTCTGGATGAGCCAAGATGGAGACGGTGAGGTGGCTCTGCTCTATGACTATGACAAGGCGACCCTCACCGAGTTGCCTTTCCCTGCTGATACGAGCAGGAAATGGGTGCTAGTAGATCTCTTCCAGTTCTGCCGGCGGTATGTCACCGATGGATCCCAGAAGCCGGCGGTGGTTGAACCAATCGACCCACTCAAGAGTGGCGAACTCCACGTCTTCTAGGGTCTTCCAGGGACCATGCTTTTTGATGAGTTCGGTCGTGTAGAGTCCGTTGATGGTCTCGGCGAGGGCGTTGATGCTCCTATATTCGTCAAGTAGCCTTGGGAAGAGCATTGGATCCTTCCCGTAGAGGTCGCATCAACGCCCAGATCTCCCGGGCCAGAAAGCGCTTCAGGCAGCGGATGATCTCCTTCTTGGTCCGTCCTTCCTCGGTCCGTCTGGCCACATAAGCACGCGTGGGTTCGTGATGCTGCATGCGCACGATGATGGTCCGGTAGAGAGCGGCGTTGGCTTGGCGGTGACCACCGCGGTTCAGGCGGTGACGGGTCGTCGTTCCCGAAGAGGCAGGGATGGGCGCCACCCCGCACAGCCGGGCCCAAGCAGCCTCGCTCCGGATCCGCTGAGGGTTGTCGCCGGCCACGATGAGCACTTCAGCGGCAGTGTCCGGGCCGATGCCGAAGGCGTCCACCAGTTGGGGAGCGATTTCCTTGGTGAGCTGGGCGAGAAGGACCTCGTGCTCTTTGATCTCCGTGCTCAGGTCACGCCACCTCCGCGCTAGCGAGCGCAGCACGTGCTTTGCCGCACCGAGAGGAGTCTCGACCTTGCCCGGACGAAGGGCGAGGCAGCGTTCGATGAGCACCGTCTTCGAGAGATCCCTCAGCTCCTGACCGAGCTCCGGCGGAGCGGTCACAACGAGGGCTTTGAGCGTGATCATGGCGGAGGTCCGTGCCTTGACGGCCGTGTCCTTTGCCACCTTGATCTGCCTGAGCATCTCCACCGTCCCATCTGCGCTCTTCGGGACGGCTGTTGCCTTGCCGGCAAGAACCGCGCGAGCGGCGTTCTCGGCATCGAGCACATCGCTCTTTCCCCGCAGCCGGCGATCCCGCCGATCCGGCCGGGCCACTTCGATGATCGTGTGCCCGTGGCGCCTGAGGAAGGAGGTGAGGGCCACGCCGTAGGAGCCGGTCCCCTCGATACCGAAGGCGATCACCGGTCCCTGGCTCGTTGCCCACGTGAGCAGACGTGCGTAGCCGCCCTGGTCCACCGACACCGCGATGTCGTCCAGGAAGGTCCCAAACTCGTCGAGAGCCACGGCCACATGGATGAACTTGTGGGTATCGATGCCAATGGCGACTCGACGGGGGCTGCCACTCTCGGCTATGCTCGTCACTTCTGCTGATCCTTTCCTTCGCTTGAATAGGGTCGGCGGCCGCTGGCCAAGCGGGTGGACGGGACTGTGACGAGACTGCTTCCGGAAGATCAGGCTCCTATGAGGTCACTGCCTGCACGGCCAGCACACCTTGTGCTGCACCGCCTGACGGACGACAGATCAACAGCTAGGACTCCCAGATCTTCGGGGTCAATCGTATGCAGTGTCAGGCCACCAGACGGCACCTGAGATTCTCACAATCGTAGGCGTCGCCGCGAGATCCCATCGAGGTTATGGCACCGGCCTCAGCCAGACGCTCGGTGTAGCGGATGGACAGGTAGTGACGCCGTGGTCTGAATGATGAACGACACCGTCGACGTCATCACCGCGTCGCCAGAGAGCCATCTCCAGGGCATCGAGAGCCAGATCGGTCGCAGCGAAGCCGATACCTGCCGACCGAGGATCATGCGCAAGTAGGCGTCTGCGACAACGGCCGCATAGACGAATCCCGACCAGGTGGCACGTAGGTGAGGTCCGCCACCCACACGCGGTGGGAAGCACGTGCTGGCCGTAATCGACTCCTGGCTGCCCTGTCCCGCCACCCACACGCGGTGGGAAGCACGGACGGTGAACTGGCGGTCCACGAGATCAAAGGGGCGGGGAGCCGATAGATCGGGGAAGGTTGTCTTCCAGGCCTTGCCCCGGGTGGCTCCTTTCAGGCCCAGGGTGCGCATGAGGCGCTCCACCGTGCAGCGGGCCACCGTGAATCCCTCACGCTTCAGGTGCCGCCACACCTTGCAGGAGCCGTAGACGGAGTAGTTCTCCTAGTAGACGCGGGTGTCTCGGGTTTCAGGGCTTCGTCGCGCAAGGTGTGGGCTGACGGGGTCGGCTTGCGGCGGCGTAGTTACGTGGAAGGGGCGATGGGTAGGACGGTGCACATCGGCTCGACCCCGAACTCCTCCTTGCGGGCGGTGATGAAGGCGGTCATTTCTTCTGTGTGCGGTCGAGCTCAGCACCTGAAGAAAGCTGTGGCTGCTTTCAAGATCTCGTTGGCGCACTTAAGCTCGCAGTTCTCCCGTTCGAGCTCCTTGATGCGCGCTCGCTCTTCCGTGGAGACGCCGACCCGTAGACCGCCGTCGATCTCAGCGGTGCGCACCCACGTGCGAAGGTTTCGGGTGTCATCCCCAACTTCGACGCAACAGAGCTGATGGCTGCCCACTGGGAGTCGTACTTGCCCTCGTGTTCGAGGACCATGCGGACGGCCCGCTCCCGAACCTCAACTGGATACCTCTTCGACGTATTGTTCATGACTCCATCATGACTCCATCCTCTCAAAGGTTGGAGTTTTCAGGAAAGATGGGGCGGTTTACTCAGCGACGATGTCGCCATCCTTGCACTCTCGTTTCTAGAGAAGGGAGTCTGAAGAAGAGGGAAAGAGAGACACCTCAGGCACCTAGGGCCTCTAGTTCCTCCCAGCGCGTATACGCTTGGGCGATCTCTTCCTCCAGTTCTTGCAGTCGAGTTTTGGCTGAGGTTACCTGTGCCGGCTCGTTGTTTGCATAGAAGGAAGAGGAGCTGAGCATGGCGATGATCTCGTGCTGTTCCTTCTCCAGGGCCTCGATTTTCTCGGGCAACGCCTCCAGCTCCCTAATCTCCTTAAAGGACGGTTTGCGTCTTGCTCGCGGGGGTTGTTCACCCGCGGACCTCTCCTCCCGTTTGGCCGGCCTTACCGTCGCAGGTGCCGGCGACACAGGTGCCGGCAGCTCAGGTCGCTGACGAAGCCAATCATCGTACCCACCCACGTATTCCTTGAGCCGGCCCTCGCTCTCGAAGACGATCGTAGAGGTGACGACGTTGTTGAGGAAGGCTCGGTCGTGGCTCACCAGCAGGATCGTGCCGCTGTAGTCGAGCAGCTTCTCCTCGAGCAGCGCCAGGGTCTCCGTGTCTAGGTCGTTGGTGGGTTCGTCGAGCACCAGGACGTTCGAGGGCATGCTGAACAGTTTGGCCAAGAGGAGCCGCATGCGTTCGCCCCCGGAGAGGAGGCGGACGGGTGCGATGATTTGATCGGGGGAGAACAGGAAGTCCTGTAGATACCCCATGACGTGCCGGGTCGCTTTGCCTACCGAGACGATGTCGCCGCCGTCGGCGATGGTGTCCCTGAGGGTCTGGGTTTCGTCGAGTTGGGTTCGCAACTGGTCGAAGTAGGCGATCTTGAGTCCGGCACCCAAGCGGATGCGGCCCTTCTGCGGCTCGATCTCTCCCAGCAGCAGTCTGAGGAGCGTCGTCTTGCCCGAGCCATTGGGGCCGATGATGCCCACTCTGTCGCCGCGGATGATGGTGGTGGAAAAGTCCTGGAGGATCTTCTTGCTGCCGAATGAGAACGAGATTTTCTCGGCATCAACCACCAGTCGCCCACTGCGGTCGGCTTCCACGATGGCCATGCGTACATCCTTCATCCGCTCACGCCGCTGCTCGCGTTCGGCTCGAAGCCGTTCCAACGCCCGCACTCTGCCTTCGTTCCGCGTCCGGCGGGCCTTGATCCCCTGCCGGATCCAGGCCTCTTCTTTCGCGAGCTTGCGATCGAACTCGTGCCAGGCTTTCTCCTCCGCGTCCAGTAGGTCTTGGCGTCGACTGAGATAGGTCTCGTAGTCACAGTCGAAGGACAGGAGGCGTCCCCTGTCGATCTCCACGATCCGGTTGGCCATGCGTTGGAGGAAAGCACGGTCGTGCGTCACGAAGACAAGTGTCTTGTTGAACTTAACCAAGAAATCCTCCAGCCACAGGATGGCGTTGAGATCCAGATGGTTGGTGGGTTCGTCGAGGAGCAGAACATCGGGATCGGAGGCCAGGGCTCGGGCCAGGAAGACCCGGCGCTTTAAACCGGCGGACAGCGACTGGAACTCCGCCTCTGCATCAAGTTCGGTCCAAGAGAGCACGGTCTCCACCCTCTGATGAAAATGCCAGGCTCCGGAGGTTTCCAACCGATGCTGGATACGTTCGAGATCTCTCAGGAGGCCGGAGTCACCGCTGCGGGCCAGCTCCAGTGTCACTTCGCGATAGTGGCGCAGTATGTCCAGATGCTCTTGTCCGCCCGAGGCCACGACGTCGTAGACGGTCCCCGGCAGGGCGTCAGGAACATCCTGGGGGAGAAGGGCGATCCGTGTCCCCACACCTGCGCCGACCTGGCCCGAGTCCGGCGATATGTCACCCATCAGCAATCGGAGGAGGGTGGATTTGCCGGCGCCGTTCCGGCCCAGCAGACCGATGCGCTCACCTTCCTCGATCTGGAGAGTTGCTGCGTCCAGGAGGAGGGGACCACCGAGACTCAGGGAAACGTCATGGAGCCATACTTGTGCCATTGGAATGGGTTTATCTCACGCCGTGGACCGCCTTTCAACCTGCTGTCTATGGAGTACGGCAGCATGCTTTACTTGACGACACGCGTTCGCTGGCTGAGAATATTGTAACCGCGGTCCATCTGAAGCTAGCGAGGAACAGATGCAGGTTCTCGACTCCTCACCGTCCGGTGTTTCGTTTCCGAGAGGTACGGGCACTGTCGGCCGTCCTGTGAATCCACGGTGAATCCCCGGTGAATCCCTCTGTGAGATCGTTGCTTGAGTGCGGTTGCGCTCGTCTCACGTTTCCATCCGACCTCTCCAAGGTCTCTGAGGTGCGGGCATGGTTGGCCGACGTGACGCGATCAACTCCTCTGAATAAGAGCCGTATCCACGATCTCCAGTTGGCCGCCTCGGAGGCCGTGGCCAACGCTATGGAGCATGCCGAGAGCGACGTAGACGTGGGTGTCTGGATCCTGTCTGATCGCGTAGTGATCGAGATCACCAACACCGGCGTTTTCCTACCTCGATTTCACAACAATGATGAGCGTCGCTATCGCGGTCTCGGTCTCCCCCTCATGGTGTCTCTTGGCGATGACGTCCACATCAGTCGCGATGCGGCAGACAGGATGACGGTCTCGCTCACCTTCCTATTCGACAAGGAGCAGGGAGAGGTCTCACAGGCAACCAAGATCCCGCTCTCGGTGCTTCGCAGGATCGAGAGGGAGGAGTTGAAGTCCGCCGCTGCCCGAGCGCATAGCGAAGTTCTGGCTGATCTCATCGAGAGGGTGCCTCAGCCCCTGGCGGTTGGTTCCCTGGATGGAGGCCTCCTGCTGCACAATGCCGCCTATGCGCAGCTCCTCGGCTACAGTAGGGAGGAACTCGCTGCTCTTGACCGTGTTTCAGACTTGACACCGCCGGAATGGCACGAGATTGATAAGCAGAGACGGGCTGAACTCACATTGTCGGGAACGCAGGTCTGCTACAACAAAGAGTACCTTCATAAGGACGGTTCTCGTGTCCCGGTCGAAATCGTGATGCATCTGATCTGCGGTGAGACCGGCTCCCCCATGTACTGTGCCTTCATCACAGCAGCTTTTGTCGCCCGAGATGTGACGGCGCAGAAACAGGCGGAAGAGGCATTGCTCTCTCAAGCCGAGGAGTTGCGTGCGTCGAATGCAGAATTGACGCGGTTCGCCTACGTGGTCTCCCATGACCTGCAGGAGCCGCTACGCATGGTGACCAGCTACCTGCAGCTGATCGAGCAGCGGTACGGTGATCTGTTGGATGAGAATGGGCGGGTCTTTATCGATTACGCAGTCGATGGGGCTACGCGCATGCAGCAACTTATCAATGGATTGTTGACACTGTCGCGTGTCTCTACCAATGGGCAGGTGTTGCAAGAGGTGGATTCAGCGGTCGTTTTCGCACAGGCCATGCGGAATCTTGCGGTGGCCATCCGCGAGAACCAGGCTATGGTGACCACTGGGTGCCTGCCGGTGGTCTCCGCTGATGCAATGCAGCTAACACAGCTTTTCCAGAATCTGATAGCCAATGCCATCAAGTTTCGGACGGACCGGATCCCGGAGATTCACGTAGACGCTGAGAACGAGAATGGCCGATGGCTCTTTCGCGTACAGGACAACGGCATCGGGATCGACATGGAGTACGCCAAACGCATCTTTGGCGTCTTTCAACGGCTGCACGGCAGGGAGCAGTATCCGGGGACGGGTATCGGGCTGGCCATCTGTAAGAAGATCGTGGAGCGCCATGGGGGAAGGATCTGGGTCGAGTCAGAGCCAGGACAGGGGTCGTCCTTCTTCTTCTTTATGCCCGAGCACAGAGAAAGGGGCGACGTAGGACTGCCATGAACATCCTCATCGTCGAAGACAACCCCGGCGATGTCCGACTTCTGGAGGAGTATCTCGCTGACGCAGGGCTTCCCTCTATGGTCCTGCTCAAGGCTGTTAGCATCGTTGATGCGTCGCGGTACTTCGAGGAGGGGCCTGTTGATGTGATCCTGCTCGATCTCGGGCTTCCTGACGGCCAGGGGATCGAGAGCCTCCGTAAGATCCGGAAGTTGGCACCCATCGCGCCCATCATAGTGCTCACTGGCGAGGCCGATGAGGATCTAGCCGTAGAAGCACTCCGCGAAGGCGCCCAGGACTACCTCATCAAGAACACGATAAATGCCTCGGCCGTCTCCCGTGTCGTTCGCTACACTATTGAGCGCGCTCAGGCTGAACTAAGGATCCGCGAATCCGAAGACAGGTATCGCGGGCTCTTTGAGACTATGGCTCAAGGAGTGGTCTACCATGATGCCTGCGGGCGGGTTACCTCATGCAACCCGGCTGCGGAGCGGATCTTGGGCTGGGATTCAGAGGCCACGCGGGGTAGGAGTCTGGCCGAGATCGGATGGCGGGCCGTCCGGGTCGACGGGTGCGAGTGCCCACCCGAGCAGCATCCGGCCATGGTGGCGCTCCGAGAGGGAGTCGAAACTTCCGGGATTATGGGTGTTCTG
The DNA here is from genome assembly GCA_050943595.1 of Thermoleophilia bacterium. Lineage (GTDB taxonomy): Bacteria > Actinomycetota > Thermoleophilia > RBG-16-64-13 > RBG-16-64-13 > JAXGXJ01. Next base: position 10,322 of record JBMNPM010000016.1, read on the forward strand.
AACTCCCGCTTGGATTGTTGGTGCTGGATTGACGTACACGCCATGCCGCGTTTTCGGTCGGGTGAGAAAACCCCGTATGAGGTCTTCGCCAGTTTCGCGGATATCACCGAACTCAGGGAACTTGAGGCGCAGCGGGCGCTGGCCCACAAGTTGCAGGAGGCGATGGAGAAGCTTGCCGCTCAGAATATGGAGCTCCAGATGGCGCAGGCGGAGGCGGGGCGCTTGCTGGAAGAGCAAAGGACTCTGTTTCATCGGCTCCAGGAGACCCTTCTCGACATCCCTCAAGACCTCCCCGGCGTGAAATTTGGCCACTTGTATCACTCGGCTACTCAAGAAGCCCGGATAGGGGGCGACTTCTACGATGTGTTCGAGGCTAGAGACGGCTGCATCGGCCTGCTTATCGGTGACGTTTCGGGTCACGGGGTGGAGGCGGCTCGGACGGCCACTTTGGTCAAGGATACGGTTCTTGCGTTCGCGCGCCAGTTCCGCCGTCCGCACGTCGTTCTCAGGGAGACCAACAAACTGCTGGTCAAGAAGCCCTTCTCCGGTTTTGTGACCGCTTTTCTCTGTTTTCTCGACCCGCGTAGCGGAGTTTTGATCTACTCGTCGGCCGGCCATCCCTGCCCACTTGTGAAGGTAGGGGGGGAGGTGAGGTGTCTCGAGTCCGTCCACATGCCACTGGGCACCTTCGAGGATGCGCGTTACACAGACCGCGAGGAACATATCTCGGAAGGCAGCCTTCTCCTCTTCTACACCGACGGGATAATCGAGGCGCGGAAGGGCGCATCTTGCTTCGGAGAAGAGCGGTTGGTTGATGCACTCAAGAAGATGGATGGCTACGGGGTGGAGGCGTTGCCCACACTGCTGCTCGATGAAGCACTGCGTTTCTCCGGGGGGCGCTTGGATGACGACGTGGCCCTACTCGCAGTCGACTATCTGCGGAGGATAGAGGCGGGCAGTTAGAGCGGAGGCGGGCAGTTAGAATGGCCTCTCTGCCGGCCGGCCTAGGCTGACGTTCATGATGGCCGGTGTCGACCCGTCAGCGATGACGTTGGCGATGACGCGGTATGGTCCCCGGCGGACTTTGGTGAGGAACTTCGGGTGAGCAGTGTGAGTGGGGACGAGCCTGGGGGTTTGTGGTTTCTGCTCGCACTTTCGCGCGGAGGCGGCCCGGGGATGAGACGACAAACGAGAGGGCGTCCGACGCACAGAGTAAGATGCTTACGACTCGGAAACCGCCCTATGGGGATTGACTGCAATCGAACTTCCGGAACTGATCGACTACGAAAACGAGAATACTGGACTTGACTTCAAGGCCGTGCAGTATTTGAAGCCGCAGAATGGCGAACTTCTCATGGATGTCATCGCAATGGCGAATGCTGATTGGGAGGGCGATCGGTATATCGTGGTTGGAGTTAAGGATACGCCGAGCGAAAAGAGGGAATTTCCCGGGATCAAGGGTACTTTCACCGACCAGGCCAATCTACAGCAACTGGTGCATGAAAATGTCGAGCCACATCTAAACGTCTCATATGAACCATTGCGGCATCGCGACGTACTGCTCGGTATTCTTCGCATTCAGCCAGACAAACTTGCACGTCCCTATCTCATGAAGAAAGACTACCCTAAAGGAGGAGCTACCCTGCATAGAGGTGATGGCTTTATTCGCAGGGGAACTAGCAAGCATCGTCTGGAACGCAGTGATTTCGAGAGGTTCTACTCAGTCCGCCAGAAGCAAATAGGTTACAGCGGTGAGTTATTTGTGTCGTTCGCGGACTCCGACGGACAACAACGGACAACACTGCTCTCCGTTGGACATTCGCCTGTTCCTTCTCAATGCGCAGCAATCAAAATTCAGGACATCTTGAACGCTAGGCAGGCTGAAAGAGAGTGTCAGCGGGAACAGCAACGTCGGTACGAAGAGAACATGCGAAGGCTTGAGGCGACCAGTCCCTATATCTCCAATCTATTCAAAGCCTTTGGCGACATCACTATCTCAAATCCGCTTGCCGGAGCCGGTCTCGCAAGCATGGGATCTCTTTCCTCCATGTTTGGGTCGTCAGTCCCATATGAACATCGGTCAGACGAGGAACTTCAGAAGAACCTGCTACAGATCGGCGATACTTATAGAGCTGACGACCTATATGTACTCCATGAGATCAGAGCGGCGAAGGTCAACTTCGTGATTGAGAACCGGGGAGAAGAGTATGTCGAAGATGCCTCTTTGCGATTGACAATCGACAGCTGCAACGGTCAGTTGGTGGTTGTAAAGAGGCCGGTAAAAAAACCGTACCGTAGTCTCTATTCTTTTGACTTAGCTCCACCTACTCCTCTTGACTACCCCGTCGTCAAGTTTGCATCCGGACAGTATGTTGTCACCCAGTGGCTCGGCGACATCAAGCACCTGCTTCCAAAGATAGCATTTGGTACAGATTTGAGGATTGCGTTTGAAAACAGTCTGTCGAGATCGCAGATATTTCTCAATATAGAGCTATTGGGAAGAAATCTTCCACATCCTGTAGCCTTCCGTCTCCAGGCCGAAGTCGTATGCGAGGATGGGTGATGGTCCGCACTGATGCAGTCAGTACGGGACGGCGGAGGAGCTGGATTGTTCGGCCGTCTTGCTCCGATGAAGACCGGACATTACTTGGTCTGTCACCACTTGGGCTCCTGAGAAGTGAGTCGTAAGATCTTTCCGCTCAATACACGCAGAGTTGGTGGGGCATCTAGAGGTAGAGGTGCGATGTGAGTCCGACAGGTCAGGAGAATCGGGAGGGGCTGTCGCGTCTGAGACTGATCGCACAGTTTCTGCTAGCGTGGGAGTCTCTCACATGTATGGCGCTGGTCGGTACCGCCATAGTCTTCATGGTCTGGCCGCAAGCATACGGGCTGATCCCCGGCTACCTCACCAACCCATGTCCAGATCAGCAAAGTAGATTGGATTTCATGCTCAGTAGCATTACGCAGGGCGGAGCCGTGCTATTTGCGCTGGTAGCTTCTGTGCTCACTTGGGCGTCAACTTCCACGGCGCGGTATCGCTTTCCCTTATCCTATTGGACGCTGGGATTTCGCGGGTGGGCAAGAGTGTTTCTCATGGCCGTGAGCGTGTTCCTTCCATTGGTACTTCTTCTCATCGATGGATATGTGCTTTCTCCGTGGGCGTTGGCTTTCTTTGTCCTCGCATTGGTCGTGCTGTTTTTCCTCGCGGTTGATCAAGTCCGCAACACTACACTTGACACATTTGCCATGGTGGCGTTCAAGAAGCTCAAGAAGCGCAAGAAGCCCGTGGGGCTGCCGCCACACTGGATTCCGCATCTACAGGATATGGCCTCCAGAGCACTTCACTCTTTCGATGAGGAGGACTTGTCAAAGATTCTCGTGGTTCTTGGCAATATCTTACCGAACGGTGGTACGCCTGGATCCAGCATCCATTATTATGTTGCGGCTCTGGGGCGCGAAATCACCGACCAGTGCGATGATTCCCAGCTCTCCATCTTTCTCCACTCAGTCTGCGGATTCGCAGCCCCTCTGGCTAGCCCCCCCTTTATGCAGCTTCGGGACAAACAACAACGCGAACTAGATAAGTCCCTAAAGGGCGGCGATATGAACACCTTGATCGAGGCCGCACTCAACCCGTGTTATCGACTCGGGCTCGATAGGCCATCAAAGGACTATTTCTGGGGGATTGTCTTGCTTCTGCTACAGGTTCACGAGCAGTCCACGGCAACCAAATGGCGGCGTGCTCAGTATGTGAGAAATGCGCTATGTACGATACTGCTGGACTACTATGTTTGGGATATGGTGACCAGCACGAATACTATATCGTCCATTTGGGATCTCACACTGGTTTCATTCGCCAAAGACGTCAAACTCGATTTCAGTGATGAAAACCTAGTCAAGAGTGTCTACTCCTCCTGCCTGATGCACATCGATATTTATCTAGATAAGACTGGCGACCGAGAAGGGATGCGCAGCGAACTCTCGAATCTGAAAGGGCTCGCTTTGAACCGGCTAATCGCTGATCTCTATACGTCTGCGTACGATTTGTCCTGTGGTAAAAAGGTCAATTGCTGGCACTATGGTGTCAGAACCCGGGGTGTTGTCAAGGGTGACATATGCGTATTCCACTGAAACCAATCGCCTGCCCCACGTTCATGCCGATCAGCCATTTCACCTCATGGCGATCAAGTCGGAGCGAAGCTACACTTCAGGTCTTCCTTCTTAACAGACTGATCGGCATGGGTAAGCTCGTGCCTTTACATTTGTGCATGGAGCCTTCTTTCAGTTCGAGTCCGATGGCGTTATGGATGAGAAGTGGACTGTACTTTTACTGAATGGGACCTTCGTAATCAATCAATACTTCCTACAAGTGTCCCTTACTGCTTCGCTTCACCGCAGAAACTCTTCTGTCAATGGTATCGCTTACGTTGAGTCATCGTGGGTTGGCAAAATCACAGCCTCCCGCCAAACGATACCTCCTGTTGTGCCTCGCCCACCTGGTATTGTTACGCCCATAGAATATTAGCCATCTGCAGCTGGGCTTCACTAACAGTAGCTCTGGTGAGGTCGGCGAATACTAGACTTGCGTTCTGGAGATTTGCATTACCCAAGTCGGCATTCTGTAGTCTGGCATAATTCAGATTCGCCCCTCAGGTTCGCACCAACTAGTGTGCCCCTCTCAAGTGATGCCGCTTCCAATTTCGCTCCAGAAAGTCGCTCCAGAGAGGTTCGTTTGGCTCCAATCTACTCCGCGCCTTCTAGCGAACCGTCGGCGATAACGCGGTATGGTCCCGGCGGACTTTGGTGAGGAGCTTCGGGTGAGCAGTGCGAGTGGGGACGAGCCTGGAAGTCTGTCGTTTCTGCTCGTACTGTCCGAAGAAAACCCCGATACCCCCGATACTGGCTTCGTCGCTAACTGCCTCTAGTCTACTGGGGTCCGCCAGTTCAAGCCCCATTCGATCCCCATCTGCTTCGTCCATTCAACGGATAGCGATGTAGAGAACGAGCCACGACCACGTCGGTTAGCGGCGCACTTGAGAAGGAGATTGTCGTCGTTTCCGGTCTTGCTTGATAAGGAAGTTGTCGTCATTTCCGGGCTCTCTTGGTAAATAACTATACACTAGTTTAATGAAGTTATCAGGTGGCAGATTAGGGTAATAAGGCCCGCAAAAATACATCGATACTAAGATGATGCGGCGTAGGACGGCTAGAGTTAGTTAACGTACCTATACTTAATCTGTGTATCTGCGGACGCTACGACGCGGGGTCTATGTATGCGTGTGGGGGTATGGAATGCCGTGTTGCTGAGTCTTCAATACTCTCATTTTATCACCTTCGTTTTATCATTTGAATACGGCTTGTCTATGGTATAGGCATTTATGGTTTATAATAAAATATGTGAAGGTGTACTGTTTCGCTACGACGTGGTGCGGCGATGCTGTTTCGGGGGAAACAGCGGCTTGGGGACCGCCGGAAAGAAACAGTACATATATAAGGGGGGAGCGATGGGGAAAGCATCGATCATCCCAGCCATGCTGCCTGCGTTTGGGCTGATGTGGGGGTGGCCACCTGCGGCCGAGAGGAGGAGACCTCGACCACAGCGCCAGGTGGGGTGGGCACTGCGGCTCCCAGCATGCAGAGTACCGGGTTTAGCAACCGTGCTGCAGTCCTTCGATGAAGATTCCTTGACACAGCGGATCGAGGATGATCTCTGCGCCGTTAAAGGCCGGGTTGCGGGCTGCTTCGGGAATGGCGCCCTCCCCACAGATCATGAGGCCGATCTTACTCATCCCTACCTCGCCGGCAAGCGAGATGAGAAGGGCGGTCGAGGCGAACACAGTGAGGTGCGCATGTAGATCGGTGGCTATTGATCGGACCATATCTACCTGTTCAACCCTGTTCAACGATCTGGGGAGGCTGCAATGGACAAGGAGGGTTTCGATGGGAAGTGAGTCGGAAAACCGCTATTACTGCTACACAGATGCGGGTGGGACATTCACGGATACCCTGCTTATCGACCAGAAGGGGGACATGTGGAGTGGGAAGGCTCCGACGACGCTGGGGTCGCTGGATGAAGGGCACATCAACTCCATTGAGGCTGCGCTGACCGGGCTGGGTATCACCATGAAGGATCTGCTCTCCAAGTCTGAGGTCATCGCATTCGGCACTACGGCCATCATCAACACCATTGTGCAGCGCTCGGGTGAACGGGTGGGCGCCCTCATCACCAAAGGTTTCGAGAGGGTCCCTTCAATAGGCCGGGCCTCGCAGAACTACAGCGAGTACAGTTGGAGCGACATCCTCCATTCCGCCACCCATCGCCGCCTGAAGGATCTGGTTGCCTATCGGGATATCATCGGGGTGACCGAGAGGATCGACGGCAACGGCAAAGCCTTTATTCCGCTGTATGAGGAGGAGGTCAGGGCTGGGGTCAGCGCCTTGATCGACAAGCAGGTGGCGTCGATCATCATCCTCTTCCTCTACTCCTATATGAACCCTGTGCATGAGTTGAGGGCCAAGGAGATCGCCGAGCAGATCATTGGAGAGCGGGCGGCCGACATCCGGGTCTTCACCAGCTATGAAGTCAGTCCTACCATGAAGGAACTCAGCCGCTTCAACACCCTGGCGGTGGAAGCGTACGCAGGCGGCATCGCACGCAAGTCCCTGGCCAAGTCGGAAGAACGCCTCATGGAGCTTGGCGCCAGGACGCGGCTGCAGGCGACCCTGTCTCATGGCGGCCTGATGCCTGCTGCATACGCGAACATGGTCGATACGGCTATGTCGGGCCCAGCCGGTGGTGTGCTGGGCGGCAAATTCTTGGGCGATGTGTACGGCTACAAGGACATCATAACCAGCGACGTCGGCGGGACCAGTTTTGACGTGGGTTTGATCACGGGCGGGCGCATCAATATCAAGACGGAGCCGGTGGTCGCCCGCTTCATCCTCAGCGCTCCGTGCGCTGAAGTTACCTCCATCGGAGCCGGCGGGGGAACGATCGCGTATCTCGACCCCTTCACCAACAGGCTGAAGGTCGGTCCGCAGAGCGCGGGTTCCGTTCCTGGCCCCGCCTGTTACGGCAAGGGCGGTGAGAACCCTACGGTCACCGACGCCGACTTGGTGCTGGGCTACATCAACCCCGACTACTTCCTCGGCGGGCGGATGAAGCTCGACAAGTCCCTGTCCGAGAAGGCTATCAAAGAGAAGATCGCCGATCCACTAGGCATGAGCGTCGTTGATGCTGCTACGGGCATCAAAGAGATCATCGATGCTGAGATGGAGAACTACTGCAGAAGCCTGATCAGCACCCGGGGCTACGCAGTCGAGAACTATGTCCTGCTGGCCTTCGGTGGTGCCGGCCCGACGCATGTGGCCGGCTTTACGAAGAACACTAAGTACAAAGAGGTCATCGTTACGCCCTTCGCCTCGGTCTTTTGTGCGTTTGGCGGTGCTACCGCCGACTACAGCCGGCAGTACCTGCGGGCCACCAGGGTGTTCGTCCCCTACATGGCCGACGATGAGACCAAGCAGAAGGCGGCTGAGACCCTGAGCGGCCTCTGGGCTGAACTCGAAGAGGTGGCCAAAGAAGAGATGGGCACAGCCGGTTTCAATCTGGCGGACGTCCAGTTCGAACAACTGGCTTTCACCCGTTACGGTGGCCAACTCGATGAGATCGTCTTTCGGTCGCCCCATGCCAGACTGGTAGACACTCAGGCGTTGGACGACTTCGTGGCGGCTTTTGAGACGGAATATTCGAGCGTGTTCACAGCCACGGGCAAGTATCCGCAGGCGGGGTACCTCACACTGCATGTGGGCTTGGTCGCCAAAGTCGCCAAACCAAAACCGATGATTGCCACCAAGCCAGCGGGCGGAGTGGAGAAGGCGGGCTTCAAAGGCACCAGGATGGCGGTATTCGACCGGCATCCCACAGAGACCGCCATCTATGAGATGGCCGAGTTGTCTCCGGGCCAGGTGATACCGGGGCCGGCGATCATCGAGCACATCGATACGACCTTCGTAGTGCCGCCGGAGTGGCATGTGGATGTAGATGAGTACGGAATGCTTTTCCTAAGGAGGGCATAGGCGATGGGAGAGCTCAAAGACCGCTTGCTCCAGAGGGAGAAGGACCTGTCGGAAGGCAGATACCCCGCTCTCGAACTGCATGAGGCCGACACCATCAAGTGGGAAGTCCTCTACACACGTCTGCTGGGTATCGTGCAGGAAGGGCGGGAGACGGCCCGTCTCATCAGCGCTTCCCCCACGGTGCGGGAATTCGGTGAGTGCGTATTCTGCATCTTTACGCCCGAAGGTGAGGTGGCGGCGTTCTCGCGAGGCATCCTTCTACACTTTGCCAGCTTCGCCGCCACCATCAAGTGGATGATTATGAACGGCTACGAAGACGAGCCGGGGTTCAAAGACGGCGATATCTTCTGCAACAACGATCCAATCATTGGCGGGGCCCACTCTGCGGATGTGGCCACCGTCATGCCCGTCTTCTATGAGGGTAAGTTGGTGGCCTGGGTTGGTGGGCTCACTCACGTCATGGAGGTAGGGGGGACCGAGCCGGGGGGCACCTCGCCTTCGGCTATGAGCCGCTATGACGACGGCCTGATGTTCCCGGCTCAGAAGGTGGGTGAGAACAACAAGTTCTTCAACTACTACCACATCAACGTGAATCGAAACACTCGTGATGGCAGCTGGTGGATCATCGATGATCTGGCCAAACTGGGTGGCTGCACCAAGATGAAGAAGGCTCTCACCGACCTCATCGACGAGTACGGGTTGGAGTACTACGAGAAGGCCGTTTACGAGATGATCGAGGAGGGGCGTAGGTTCGCGGTCAACAAGATCAAGACCGTCTTCTTTCCCGGCAGGTATCGCACCGTGAACTTCTACGACATCCTCAACGCCCAACAGCCGGTCCGCTTCAACAAGGACTACTACATACACCAGCCCTTGGAGATGACCGTCACCAAGGAGGGAGAACTTACGCTCGATTACGACGGCCTGAGTTCTCCTGGCTATCATGCGAACAACGCGTCGCTCATCTGTGCCAGAGGGTTACACATCTATCAACTTATCCAAGAAGTGCTCTACGACGGTCTCTTTAACTCAGGCGTCGTGCAGGGCTTAAACCTCATTTTCCCGGAGAACTCGGTGCTCAATCCGGGTATCCAATACGCCTGCGCGGTCTGGGCCACAGCGAAGACGGCGGCGGGAGGGTGCTTCCAGCGGGCCATGTCGAGGGCCTACTTTGCCAAGGGCTTTCGTGAGGAGGGACTTTCCAGCAAGGCCATCACCAGTGCGGTCTTCGCAGGTGGACAGGACGAGGAGGGCCGCTTGTTTTCAGTGGCCAACTTCGAGATGAACTCGTCGGGAGCCGCGGCCGGTAGCAACAAGGACGGCCTCGATGCTGCCAATTCTTTGTGGAACCCGGAGGCCAACCTCTCCGACGTGGAGCCGTTCGAACCCATCTGGCCCCTGAAGTGGTTGGGGCGGGGCGTGCAGACCGATGGGGGTGGGTATGGCAAACACAGGGGCGGTGCCACCATCGCTTCGCTCTACGTAATCGAACCGGATGTCAAGTTTGTGGAGTCGGGATCTTACATGTCCGGCGACAAGGTCTTCTTGTCTGCAGGCACCATGGGGGGGTATCCCGCACCTGCGCGGTATCGCTACACCATGAGCGACACCGACTTTGCCGAGGCGGTGCAGCAACAGCGACCGCTCCCTCACGAAGAAGGCGATCCCACCAATCCCGACATGGCTCGATTGTTGCAGGGGAAGCTAAGACAGTCGACGGGCCAGAGCGCCAGCGTCGAGTTCCGTCGCTACGACCTCATCTACCAGACCTCGGGTGGCGGGGGAGGTTGGGGTGATCCTCTGGAACGTGCCCCGTACTTGGTCTTGCGGGATTTAAACGACGGCCTCATCTTCCCGGAGTCGGCTGAGAAGGTCTATGGGCTGGTGCTAGAGAAGACGGCCGGCGGAGAGGAGTACATCACCGATGAGGCCAAGACGGAGCAGCGTAGGGCGGAAATCAGAAAGGAGCGCCTAGCCAGAGCCGTCCCCACTCGGGACTTCGTGGCCACGGCTCGCCAGGACGTCATCGAGGGCAACTTCGCGCCCATCGTCAAGGAGATGTACAACGATAGCTTCAACAACTCTCCTCGGTTCTTGAAGGAATACAGAGAGTTCTGGGATCTCCCCGAAACCTGGACCGGCTTCTAAGGACGAGAAGGAGAGCACAATGGCTGGAAAAAAGACCGGTTGGTCAACAGACGTCCTACGCGATCTCTCCAATGGCAGACTCGATCTGGACGTCCTCTTGGAGATGCAGCGCGGCGACAAGGAGGGCGGCCGCTTTGAAGCGATGCTGGCGATTGAACAGGAGAAGGTCGGCTGGCCGGAGGAGATTCTGGTTCCCATCGGGGAGCATCTCTACGTGGTCCAGAAGGGCGCCGATAGGATCGTCAAGTGCAGTTGTGGCTACGAATTCGGCGATTACCGGCAAAACTGGAAGTTAAATGCAGTCGTGTACGTGCGAGACACCGAGGAGAGTCTCGACGAGATCTACCCCGGCCCACGCAAATGCGACGTGGAGTGGATGGGGCTCCGGGAGTACTACTGTCCTGGGTGCGGCACCGTCCTGGAGATGGAAGCCGTGCCTCCTGGGTATCCGGTGGTGTTCGATTTCCTGCCGGAGCTCGACTGAGGCAGTAAGAGGGAGGTGGACGGCATGGCCATCGACAAGGTGATCGTCACGTGTGCCCTCACCGGAGGCGCATCGCCGGCAAGTAATCCACACCTGCCCAAGACGCCGGCGGAACAGGTGGTTTCAGCGGTGGAGGCCTTCCAGGCCGGTGCCTCGGTGATCCACATACATGGCCGCAACCCGGAGACTGGGATGGCTGATTCCGAGGCTCGCTTCATTGCAGAGGCTGTTGCTCCAATCAAGGAGCAGTGTCCCGGAGTGATCATCAACGTCTCCACGGGCGGCTCAGGCAAGCGGTGCGACGGTGATCACCTGTTCGAGAAGGTCTCCAAGGAGAGTGTCGAAGGACGGGTGGCGATTATCGCCGAGTTGGCTCAGGACCCGGCTACCAAGCCCGACCTGGCCTCGTTCAACGCGGGATCGCCGGTCATTGACATCTACAGCCGGTCGCAGAAAGACTGGCTGCTCAAGTTCGTTATGGTTCACACCTTCAACGACATGGCCTACATGGCTGAGGTCATGCGGGACTCAGGGGTCAAGCCTGAGTTCGAGTGCTACGACGTGGGCATGATCAACAACGTACTCACCCTGAAGGAGTTGGGGTATGTGAGTGACCCTCTCTACTTCCAGTGCGTCATGGGTGTGATGGGGTGTATACCTGCCACCCCGGATAATCTGCTACACATGGTGCGACAGATTCCCAAGGAATATCCATGGTCGGTCTGTGCGGTGGGAGCTGCCGAATACCCCATGGTGAACATGGGTCTCATCATGGGTGGCAATGTCAGGGTGGGGTTCGAGGACAATATCTACCTGTATCCAGGAGTACCCGCCACATCCAATGCTCAGATGGTCGCGAAGGCCGTGCGTATGGCCAAGGAGTTGGGACGTGAGATAGCTTCTCCGGCGGAGGCGCGGACTATGTTGGGACTACCTATGTGACGGCCTATGTGACGGTTGCCTCGAGCGTGTTTGTGAGCGGAGCACCGCCCGCATAGCGGGCGGTGCTCCGTCCCCCGCGGGCGGTCATCGCAGCCTTGTGCAGACCGGATGAGGTGCTCGCCTAGCAGCCTTCTAGGCTCGTCTAACCCAGGCGGTAGATATGCCCGCCGGTTGACAATTCGCTCCACACGTACGTTAATGACGGCAGGCACCGGCTTGGAATAATGCCGGCATGGCCGGGCCCGCATCTGGGGCTCATCGGTTTGAACCACCGGAAAGGATTACGGCTATGGCAGAGACGGCGTCGATCACTTACCAGATAGACCAGGACTTCAAACTGCTCATCGGGGGCGCATGGGTGCCCGGAGTCGAGGGCAAGACATTTCCGGTCTTCTGTCCGGCAAACGGTGAACAGTTGGCTACCTGCGTGGAGGCCGGTAGGGCTGACGTCGATTTGGCGGTCAAGGCGGCTGCAGAGGCACTCGGTCCATGGAAGAGGCTCAAACCTGCCGTTCGGGCCGAGATGCTGCTCCGCATCGCCGATCGCATCGAAGCGCAGGCCGAGCACTTCGCCATGGTCGAGACTATGGACGTGGGCAGGACACTCCCCTCTTCAGCCGCCTTCGTGGCTGAGTCTGTCGATCACTTCAGGTACTTCGCAGGAGTGATACGGACGCACGAGGACATGGGGACCATGCTCGACGAGACCATATTGCGCCTGGTGCTGTCTGAGCCTATGGGTGTGGTGGGTCTGATCGTACCGTGGAACGATCCGTTGGTGGCTGCTGCTTGGAAGATGGCCCCGGCTTTGGCCGCCGGCAATACCCTGGTTATCAAGGCTTCTTCGTTGGCTCCGCTGGGGGTGCTCGACCTGGCCAAGGTCATGACTGAAGTACTGCCCCCCGGGGTGGTGAATGTCATAACCGGCCGGGGTTCGGCTGCGGGAACGTACATGATCGAACATCCCGGCTTCGCCATGATGTCGTTCACGGGCTCTACAAGCGTGGGGGAGAAGGTCGCTTTGGCAGCTGCGGAGAGGGTTGTCCCGACGACTTTGGAACTGGGAGGCAAGTCGGCCAGCATCGTGTTTCCTGATTGTGACTGGCAAAAGACAGTTGCAGGTACGGCGGTGGGTATTCTCTCGAATGCCGGCCAGGTATGTTGCGCCGGTTCGCGCATCTTGGTGCACGAGGACATCTATGAACGGTTCCTGGCCGACTGCGCGGCAGCTTTCGAAGCATATAAGGTGGGCCTGCCCTGGGAGGAGGGGATCGATATGGGCCCGGTTATCGACCAGGCTCAGATGGAGCAGGTTCTAAATTACGTTGAGATTGGACGGGCCGAGGGCGCCCGTGTCGTCTGTGGTGGGTATCGAATCACTGAGGGTGCACTGGGCAGGGGCTTCTTCATTAAGCCCACCATCCTGGCCGACGTCGACAACAAGATGCGGGTGGCCCAAGAAGAGATCTTTGGTCCGGTGGCTGTCTTCATCCGCTTCAAGGATGAGGCTGAGGCCATACGGATTGCCAACGACAGCGACTATGGGCTCGCCGGTGGCGTCTGGACCAAGGACTTAGATAGGGCTCTTCGTGTGGTCCGGGGTGTCGAGACTGGAACCATGTGGGTAAACAGTTTCCTCGACGAGCCCAGCAGCGCGCCGGCCGGGGGCTACAAGAAATCCGGGTATGGACGCGAGGTGCACAAGATCGCCCTTGAACACTACACACAGAAAAAGACTGTCTTCATCAGGATCGCCGAGGCTTAGCAGCCTTGTCATCGTCCGTCGAGCGGGCGTTTACGCAGGTATGGTAAGGCGCTGGGGATTGTAAAGGCCGGCACGGTCGTCTATGCTGCTTTTCTCAAGATGACCCGGCGTCGTAGCGGGGAACGGTGCGCTGTCTTCAGCGCCCGTTGCCTTTTTAGAGAGGAGTGGCTTCGGCCGCTGGAACCTCGCACCGGCGGATGCGTTCAAGGGCGGAGACAACTCAGTCCCAAGGCCATTCCAGGGCTCTCTTCTTCTACTACTAGTGCAGGAGGTAGGTTGAATGTATCCTGATTTCAATGAAGATCATGAATGCGTCGGGTGCGGACGCGTGACTGATACTGGCTGCGGTTTCGTGGGTGACGCAGAATACATAATCTCCGCCCTCCACTTCCTCGGGGTTCCCCGTTATCGAGCTGACCAGTTGACACAGAGCGAGCCGGGGATCACTCCCGAGGGCGAGATCACCCGTGTCTACCGGCTCTGTATAGGCTGCGCGGCTGAGTACAATCTTCGCCTTTCGGAGGGACCCTACCTGTCTGTGGGGCCCATGGCTGAACTCAATAAGCTGCCGGTATACAGACGCCCCCAGTAGATAGCTGTGAGATCGGAAAGTCCGGCCAATAAGGAGACCTGATGTCGATCGAGCACAACAAGGAAGTGGCTCGTCGGTTCATAGACGAGATCGTCAACGCACAGCAGATGGATGTGGCTGACGAGCTTCTCCACCCGGAGTACATCCTCTACTTTCCCGGCGCGAGCCGGCCGATCCTTCGCGAGGATTTGAGTGCCTTCGTCGAAGAGCTTCATTCCGGTTTCCCTGATTTCACAGTGGAGATCAAGAACATGATCGCCGAAGGTGACATGGCCGCCATGCTTGTTGCCATGAGAGGGACGCATGAGGGGACCTTTCAGGGGCTGCGGCCGACCGAAAGGGAGATCGATCTTGTGGCTCAAATCTTCATCGAGTTCATTGATGGGAAGATACGTGTGGACCGGCCTCTTTTCGATCAGATGGAGCTTCTTCTGCAATTGGGTACCTGGGATCAGTCTATGCGGGGCACAGCTCAAGGGCCATTCGAGAAAAACGTCTGAGTACACTAAGCGCCAGGCCCCTTGCGGTAGATTTACCGCAAGGGGCCTGGGCGTCAGCGTTACCGGCAGAGGCGAGTCACGGAGTATTTTCGACCATGACCTCGATTAGGTGAGGCTCTCGTGACTCGAGGGCGCTGGTGATCTTCTCGGCCAGGCCGTCGGCGCTGGTTACCCGTTCCCCTTTGACCCCCATAGATTGAGCCAGCAGGCTGAAGTTGATGGCCGGCTCATCGATGTCTATGCCCTCGCGGCTCTCGGTAAAGGGATAGTCGCCGATGATCGCCTTCCAACTGAGCTTCACCATGCGGTAGGCGCTGTTATTAACAATCACGAAGGTGACGGGCAGATGGTACCGCGCGGCCGTCCATAGGCTCTGCATGGACCATGCGGCGCTGCCGTCTCCTACCACCGCGAGCACCTGTCGCTCCGGTAGGCCCAACTGGACCCCCACGGCTAGTGGCAGGCCGGCGCCTATGCTTCCTCCTCGCCGTGAACGGAAGAAGCTATTGGGTCGAGTGAGCGGTAGCGTCTTGCGCAAGGCTGCGGAGGAGGACCACGCTTCATCAACGACGATTGTTTCTGGTCCTACCGCGCGCTCGAGTTCGGACAGCATGCGTGGGATGGGGATAGGAGTCGTGTCGGGACTCTGTCCTAGCTCCGTCCGCCAAGCGGCTACGGCCGCCGCCTTCTGCCGAGAGATCTCTTCGATCCTCTGGGCCGCCTGTCGACGGGCCTCTTCAGACAGGCCGGCCTCCAGGGCGGCGTTTAACCCGGTGAGAGTGCTCTTCACATCTCCCTGTAGGTCACAGTCGGTAAAGATGTTCTTACCGATCTCCCGAGGGTTGTCCTCAATGTGGATCACATAAGGATCCGACGGTAGCAGCACGTGGGCCGGTATGAGGGAGGAGTGAGCAAACAGCGGGCAGCCCACTCCTATCAGTACGTCCATATCCTTGTAGACCTCTTGGGCCTTGGGACTGCTCGGATCGAGATCGCCCAGATACTGCGGGTGAGTGACCGGGAAGTTGACGTCAGACATCCATTCCTGATACACACACGCGCCGATCAGTTGCGCGAAGTGGACGATTTCGTCCAAGGCTCCGCTGCGTGACACACCGCTACCCACCATGATGACCGGGTTCCGAGCTTCGGCCAACGCCGCCACCGCCTGTGCCATGGCCTGCGGGTCGGCATGCAGGCGAACGGTGGAGGAGACCATGCTGCGGCTGCTGGGGATGAAGTCGAACTCCTGAGTGAGCACGTCTTGGGGGATAGATACCACAACCAGTCCACTGGTCGCCTGCATGGCCGTCTTAAAGGCACGGGGGATGACGACGGGCAGATCTTCAGCATGGATGAGCTCTGTGCTCCACTTTGCGTAGATCTTGCCCATGCCAACGATGTCACCGGTGAGATGAGGCTCACGCTGTAGCAGTCGCGAGTCATTCTGGCCGACTGTCACCACTAAGGGGATCTTGCCCTGTGAGGCGTTGTGGAGGAGCCCCATGGCCGACGCCAGTCCCGGGGCCGTGTGGAGATTGAGGAAGGCAGGGCGTCCTGTAGCCCGAGAGTAGCCTTCGGCGATACCGACGCAGATGGCTTCCTGCAGGCCCAATACGTAGTGGATGTCAGGAGCGTGGTGCTCGAGGGCGTCAAGGAAGTGGATTTCTGTCGCCCCCGGTATGCCGAACACATATTCCACTTCCTCGGCGCAGAGTAGTTCGATCAGGGCTTGTTTTCCACTCATCCGTGTCACTGTCATCTCCCCCTCGGCTGTGGTGTATGCTCCATTCCCGCCCGGCGGACGGTGTCGACGAGCATACTTGGGCTCTCCTAGAATCGTCCCGCCTCCACCGGTCGGTGTCAAGCAGAGATCGGTGGCTTAGCAGCCTCTTAGGAGGCCCTCGAAGCCGGTCTACCCTGGACGCGGACGCCCAGCCTCATTATCCTTAGTTGAGATGGGCGGAGACGTGCCGGCTACATCTTGCGCTTGTTAGCGGCACAGACCCGAGACACACCAACGAGTCGGCGGGAGTAGGTATGATTATCACCACCAAAGAGCTCTTCAAAGTAGCCTACGGCAAGTTCGCCGTCGGCGCATACAACATAAACAACATGGAACAGACCCTAGGCCTGTTCCGAGGCAACCTGGACTCGCAGGCACCGTTCATCATCCAGATCTCCAAAGGCGCTCGCTCATACGCCGACAAGAGGATGCTGGAGGGGATAATCAAGACGGCCGAAGCCATCTTCCCCGAGGCGATCTTCGCTGTGCATCTTGACCACGGCGACCTGGAGACGGCTCTCGATTGCATAAACAGCGGTTTCTACTCGTCCGTGATGATTGATGCCTCCCACGAACCGCTCGAGGAAAACATACGTATTACCCGCCAGGTGGTCGAGGCTGCTCATCCCCGGGGCATCTCGGTGGAGGCGGAACTGGGACGGCTGGGCGGTGTGGAGGAGCATGTGCAGGTTGACGAGAAGAATGCCAATCTCACCGACCCGGCGGAAGCCGAAGTGTTTGTCAAGGAGTCGGGCTGCGACAGCTTGGCTGTAGCCATCGGGACCAGTCACGGGGCCTACAAATTCAGTGGCCACCAGAGCCTGCATCTCGATGTGGCTGCTGAGATCCAACGCCGGCTGCCCGGCTTCCCACTCGTCATGCACGGGTCTTCCTCGGTGCCACAGGAGGAGGTCCAGCGCATTAACGCGGCCGGTGGTTCCATCAAGGGAGCCAAGGGTGTGGACGAAGACGAATTCGCAAAGGCGGTGCCTTTGGGCGTGACCAAGGTCAATATCGACACCGATGGCAGGCTGGTGTGGACACGGGTGCACCGGGAGTTCTTTAGGGATTTCCCCGAGAAGTTCGACTTGCGTGACCCAGGCAAGACCTTTATAGCCGAATACGCGGCGTTCATTGCCCACAAGAACGAGAAACTGGGCTCGGCCGGCAGGTTGGAAGAGATCCGGCAGGCAATCAACCGCTAAACGGTGTGGCCCGGCGCAGCCCGACATCGTGCTGCGCCGGGCCATCTCCTTCTTCTGGAGACACTGCGAATGAGCCACTGTGAATAAGCAGGACTTCCGGCTCCGCGCGCGCCATTCGTGTCTCTGCGCCACGTCGAAAGTGCCGCCATCCTGACATCCGACGCTGTGGGTCGCGATTAGCTATACTGCCGTACTTTGTCAATTCGACGGACTCGCATGCTCATAGTGACGGATCAATGACGGATATCAGTTGACGTGTCGGAAGGAGTTGGAATGACCCTGGCGTTCGACGCACTCATTCAGAACAAAGAGTTGCTCGCCTGGCTCAAGGACGTGGTGGAGCTATGCCGGCCCGATGATGTGTATACCTGCGATGGCTCACCGGAGGAGTATCAGAGGCTGTGTGGCCAGTTGGTGGAGAAGGGCACCTTCACCAAGCTGAACGATTCCCTTCGTCCGAACTGCTACTTGGCCCGTTCTCACCCCAGCGATGTCGCGCGGGTCGAGGAAAGGACCTTTATCGCCACCACCGAGCAGGTTGATGCGGGGCCGACCAACAATTGGGCCCCTGCAGACGATATGAAGCTGAAGCTGAAGGACATCTTCAATGGCTGCATGGAAGGGCGCACGATGTACATCATCCCCTTCTCCATGGGGCCGGTGGGTTCGCCTTTCTCAGAGATTGGCATCGAGGTCACAGACTCGGCCTACGTGGTCGTGAATATGATGATCATGACCCGTGTGGGTAAAGCGGTGTTGGACGCGTTGGGCTCCGACGGCACGTTCATCCCCTGCCTGCACTCCGTGGGGGCCCCTTTGACCCCCATGCAAAAAGATGTGGAGTGGCCCTGCGAGCGCGATCCCGACCATAAGTACATCGTGCACTTTCCGGAGGATCCATCGATCTGGTCGTATGGATCGGGTTACGGGGGCAATGCGCTGCTGGGTAAAAAGTGTCTGGCCCTTCGCATCGCCTCCGCGGTGGCCCGCAAGGAGGGATGGCTGGCGGAACACATGCTCATCCTGGGGCTGACTTCGCCGGAGGGCAAGACGCACTACATAGCCGGAGCTTTTCCCAGCGCCTGCGGCAAGACCAATCTGGCCATGATGAAGCCCACGCTGCCGGGCTGGAAGGTGAGCACCATTGGTGACGACATCGCCTGGATGCGCATCGGTGCAGATGGCCGCTTGTACGCCATCAATCCCGAGACGGGCTTCTTTGGGGTAGCTCCCGGTACCTCGCATAGCAGCAACCCCAATGCTATGGAGAGTTTCGCCCGCAACAGCATCTTCACCAATACTGCTCTTACCGACGAGGGCGACGTGTGGTGGGAGGACATGGGCGTCGATGCTCCGCCTCACCTGATCGACTGGCACGGGAATGACTGGACACCTGATAGCGACCAGAAAGCAGCCCATCCCAACTCGCGCTTCACCGCTCCGGCCGAACAGTGCCCGGTCATAGATCCGGCCTGGCAGAGCCCCGAGGGCGTGCCCATCTCGGCCTTCCTGTTCGGCGGCCGTCGCGCCTCCATCATCCCGTTGGTGAACGAGGCCTTTGACTGGGAGCACGGAGTCTTCATGGGCTCGGCTGCTGGGTCGGAGACTACGGCGGCGGCTCTGGGTAAGGCAGGTGTTCTTCGCCATGATCCCTTCGCCATGTTGCCCTTCTGTGGCTACAACATGGGAGACTACTTCGCCCACTGGCTATCGATGGCCGATCGCACCGACGCCTCCAAGCTGCCCAAGGTGTTCTTCGTCAACTGGTTCCGCAAGGCCGAGGACGGCCATTGGCTCTGGCCCGGTTATGGCGAAAACAGCCGCGTGCTCAAGTGGATCTTCGAGCGGGTGGAAGGGGTCGGCAAAGCTGTCGAGACGCCCATCGGCAACCTGCCTACTGCCGATGCTCTCGACCTCACCGGACTGGACATCTCTGATGAGGATATGAAGGAGCTACTGACGGTCGACATCGAGGGCTGGAAGAAAGAGCTCGAGGGACTGTCCAAATTCTATGAGCAGTTTGGTGACCGGTTGCCCAAGGCGCTACGCGAGCAGTTGGCAACCATCCGCGAGCGACTCGCCGCTGAATGACGTACGTGGCCACGACAACACCAACACCAGGGGAAGGTGATCTATGAACCCGCTGGCAGTCGAGCTCAATGAGATCATCGAGGCCCACTCACCCGCGGTCATGCGGATGCTGTCTGAGTTGGGCAAGGGGTTGTACTTTCCCAAAGGGATCCTCACCCAGTCTGCTGAGGCCAAAGGAAAAGCCACGCGTCACAATGCCACGATAGGCGAGGCGCGGGAGTCGGGGCATTCGATGGCACTCGGCTCCATCATGCGTCATCTCTGTGGACTTGAGGCGGATGATGTGCTCCCGTATGCCTCTTCGTACGGTCGCGCGGAACTACGTGCTGCCTGGAAGGATAAGATTTGCGATAAGAATCCCTCACTGGCGTCTACTCCGATCAGTTTGCCTGTCGTGGCGGCCGGCATCACCAGTGGTCTGAGCACGGTGGCCGACATGTTTCTCGACCCGGGCGATGTCATCCTCATGCCCGACAAACTGTGGGGCAACTATCTCATGGTCTTTGCCCTTAGGCGCGGAGCCACGGTGGTGCGTTATCCCCTGCTTGATCTCGATCACGGTTTCGATGTACAGGGTTTTCGCCAAACCGTTCAGGAGAACGCCGGAGCGGGTAAGGTGAACATCCTTTTCAACTTCCCCAACAATCCCACCGGCTACTCCATTACGCCTGCGGAGGCCGATCAGATTAGAGAGATTCTGATATCGGTAGCCGAGGAGGGGTGCGACGTAGTGGCTATCTGTGATGATGCCTACTTCGGGCTCTTCTATGGCGAGCAGGTGCTCCACGAATCGCTCTTTACACGCTTGGCCGATGCCCATCCCCGCGTGATGGCCGTCAAGTTGGATGGTGCTTCTAAGGAGGACTACGCTTGGGGTCTGCGCGTCGCGTTCATCACCTATGGCATGCTGGACGCCTCAGGGGTGTATGCGGCTTTGGAGAAGAAGACGGCCGGTTGTGTCCGAGCCACTATCTCTAATACCTCCAACCTGTCTCAGGAGCTGCTGTTGCGGGCCATGTCCGACCCGGCCTACCAAACTGAGAAAGCGGAGCGGGCGGCTGTGCTCACACAGCGGGCCGCTACAGCGACGAAGATCTTGAGCGACTCTCGTTTTGACAAGGCATGGCGGCTGTATCCGTTCAATGCCGGTTACTTCTTGTGTCTGCGCCTGAACGACCTCGACGCCGAGGCCTATCGGGTACGGCTGCTCCACGAATATGGTGTGGGTGTGATCGCCACGAGTTCCACCGATATCCGCGTGGCCATATCCTGCGTGGACGAACCGGACCTCCTCGATCTGTTCGACACTATGTTGGCCTGCGCAGAAGAGATGGTCGCCGAGGACTAAGATCATTAGGTTGGGCGGCCGGGCTGTG
>JBMNPM010000017.1:0-26528 GCA_050943595.1 Thermoleophilia bacterium
GTCAAGGTGTCCGTGGAAGCGATCTCATAGTCATTCCCGCTCAGATACTTCGCTCCATTAATGGTGATGGTTGAAGCTGCGGGAGCTACGTCGGTGACCGTGAAGGTAATGCGGTCGGCCGTGCCGGCCTTCCAACCCGTCACACTGCCGTTGGTGTCGGTGGCACCCGGATTAGGGATGGCTACGTTCGTTACCCCACCCACCGGGTTGACCGAACCAGCAGCGAGCTCGATGTTGCTGGGAGCCGTGGCGATCGCCTGGGCCACCGGTACTGTGAACGTCCGCACCGCGGTGACCTTGTCCGCTTCTTCGGTTGTAACGACTATGGTCAAGGTATCCTTGGAAGTGATCGCGTAGTCATTCCCACTCAGATACGTCGCTCCATTAATGGTGATGGCCGAGGTTGCGGGAGCTACGTCGGTGACCGTGAAGGTAATGCGGTCGGCCGCCCCCTTCACCCAACCCGTCACTTTACCTGTGGTGTCGGTGGCACCCGGATCGGGGATGGCTACGTTCGTTACCCCACCCACCGGGTTGACTGAACCGGCAGCGAGTTCGATGTTGCTGGGAGCCGTGGCGGGCACACCATAGACATAGTCGTTGGCCGTACCGGCAACAGAGCTGGTGCCGGCCGGAGTGGTGACGGTGACATCGACGACGCCTACTTCGTGCGCCGGAGATTTGCAGGTGATGGTGGTCGAGTCGACCACTGCTACGTTGGTTGCCGGGACGGTGCCGAAGGCCACGGTGGCTCCGGTCACGAAATTGGTACCGGTGATGGTCACAGCGGTGCCGGCGGCGGTGGTGGGCTGTCCATCGGGGTCAAGCTTAGTGATGGTGGGTGCACCGTAAACATAGTCGTTGGCCGTACCGGCAACGGAGCTGGTGCCGGCCGGAGTGGTGACGGTGACGTTGACCGTGCTTCCCTCCGTACCGGCAGGAGCCACTGCTGTGATGCGCGTGGTCGAGTCAACATGATAGACGGTTGCATTCATCGTGCCGAACCGGACGGCGCTTACTCCGACGAAGTCAGTGCCTGTGATCACGACGATGTTCCCGCCGACCGCCGGACCACCTGCCGGGTCGAGACCCGTCACTGTCGGAAGCACAGTGGCAAAATCGACCGCATCGACCCGCAGGATCATGACCGCCGCCTGTGCACGAGTGAGACTCGAGACCGGGGTGAGATAGAGTCCATCCGGCCGCTGGGTGCCTTTCACCACTTGGTGGTAGACGAGATAGGCCGTGGGCGCGGCATGGACGGAGGCCAGGGTGTTTGCATCTGCAAACCGCTTTAGGAGGTCTTTGCCCTCTGCGCTGTACCAAGCAGCCAGGCTGGCGTAGTCGTTCTTCTCACCCTTGATGGAACCCAGGACCCTCGTTTCCTTGGCCGAGAGGTACAGTCCCAGGATGGAGTTGGCCTGCTGGCGCTGTATGGTCGCTTCCGGACGATACGTGCGATCGGCAAAACCGGCGATCACCTTGGCTGCGAATCCACCTTCTACCCACGGGTAGTAATAGTTTGTGGGGAGTACGTCTTTGAACGAAGCGGTGGCGGGAGTAGCCTTAGGTAAGTCGAACCCGTCCACGACCATCTTTGCAAACTGACCTCGCTTCACAGCCAGAGTGGGCTTGAATTCCTTGTCCGGGTAGCCGCTCGCTACAGTGGCAACCTGTTCCGCTGTGATGCCATAGTCTTTGATCCATTGTTGGTCGGTGATATCGGTCCATCGATCTTCCGTAGCCAGGGCACTCCCTGCGCCGACCAGCGTGATCACGGCTACCGCCATGGCGATCAACCAGATCCTCAACACCGTTGTGTGCTGACGCGACACGTTGCTTCCTTTCATGATCTCCTCCTCAATCCGACCGACAGCTGCTCGCTCAGGGGTCCGTCCTCCACCACGGACTCGTGGTTTTTCTACTTCTGTGCTCCACGCAGCACATACATCACATATACATCAACCCATCAATACATCAAAGGCCTTACCTTGGCTATAATAGAAATCCCGAAGGTTCTCAGCAGACGACAAAGGCGAGAAGATGCGGCAACTGAGGTGACGGCACTCGAATGAGGGTCCATCGCGAGACACGAAGCGCGCGACGGAGACGCGTGAGGTCGCTCCATCGGCGTCGGGTCATCATTGTCATCTGTATAATCGTTGCCATACCGATTATCTCCCTGGGTGCACTGGCCGGGATCTTCGGCTTGGGGCTGCGCACGGTGGCCGCTGTCGAACAGGATATCCCATCTCTGGAAGATCAGCGGGATGTCTCGCTGGCCCAGACTACCCAGCTCTATGCTGCCGACGGCACCCTGCTCGCGTACCTGCACGGGGTCGAGAACCGGACCGTTATCAGTGGCACGCAGATACCCGACAGTCTTAGGCAGGCCGTCGTTGCTGTCGAAGACGAGCGTTTCTACCTGCACAACGGGGTGGATCCTGAGGCGGCCGCCCGGGCCTTGGTCGTCAACGTCAAAGCACAGGCGGCCAACGAGGGCTTCTCGACCATCACCATGCAGCTGGTGGGAAACATGTACCTCGATCGAAGGGACATTTCCATCGACCGTAAGTTCAAGGAGATGGCCCTCGCATGGCAGTTTGAGAGGAGGTACTCGAAAGGCGAGATCCTGGATATGTACCTGAATACTGTGCCTTTCGGATCAAACGCATACGGCGTCGAGGCTGCAGCCCGGACCTACTTCGACAAAGAGCCCATGGACCTCACTCTGGCTGAGGTGGCACTGCTCGCGGGATTGCCACAAGCTCCCACAGCCTATTCGCCCCGGCGCAACCCTAAGCAGGCCCTAGCCAGGCGCGACCAGATCCTCGACAAGATGTACCAACAGGGGCTTATAACCCAAGAACAGGCCCACAAGGCAAAGAGTGAGAAGCTCACGCTGGCCGCTGAATCTCCGTACAAGAAGGTTCAGGAGCCCTATGTAGTTGCATATGTCCGCAAACAGCTCATCGATATGTACGGAGCGGCCAAGGTCTTTGAAGGTGGTCTTCGGGTAGAGACCACTATCAATCCTGCATATCAGAAGCTGGCTGCGAACGCCATCGCCACCACCTTAGATCGCAAGGGCGATCCCTCGGCCGCGATCGTGAGTATCGAGACCGGGACAGGCTACATCCGGGCTATGGTGGGCGGCAGCGACTACGACACCTCCAAGTTCAATTTGGCCGTCCAGGGTCGTCGCCAACCGGGATCGACCTTCAAGACCTTCGTGCTCGTCGCCAGCATCGAAGCAGGCATGGATCCCTACCGTACGCACTACGTTTCACGGCCGCTGTCTCTCATGTATCCGGGATCGAGGACGCCGTGGCATGTCAAGACATACGGGAACAGTTACTATGGCACCTCGAACGTCGTCCAGGCCACGCTGCGCAGTGATAACACCGTGTATGCTCAGATGGCTTTGGACGTCGGACCCCCGGCCATCGCGGATGTCGCCCACCGCATGGGTATCACCTCTCAACTTGACACCAACCCGGCTATGGCTTTAGGAGGATTGACCTATGGGGTTTCGCCGTTGGAGATGGCTTCAGCTTACGCTACGTTGGCGAATGGGGGCGAGTACGTCACCCCTACGATCATACGCAGGATAAAGGATGCCGATGGCAAGGTAATCTGGGAGGCTGATCCTAAGCGTACTCAGGCCATATCCGCGGGCGTGGCTTACGAGGTGACGCGTATCCTTCAGCAGAATATCTGGAAAGGTACGGGCACCCGGGCCAACATCGGTAGGCCCGCTGCGGGCAAGACGGGCACGGCCCAAGAGTACTACGACGCGTGGTTCTCCGGATACACTCCGCATCTCTCTACTACAGTGTGGATGGGACATCCTGAAGCGCAGATCAAGATGAACAACGTCCATGGGATACGCGTGACCGGCGGGAGTTTTCCGGCAGAGATGTGGCAGAAGTTCATGTACGATGCCGATCGTGACTATCCGGAACAGGATTTCATTGCGCCCAAGGTGCGTGCGGATTTTGAACGGTCCTTCGACAGCGATTATTCCGTCAAACCCACGACGACCACCGCTTCACAGTCCACGACGGTTCCACGCGTCACCACCACACGCGTCACCACCACACAGCCCACCGTCTTACGATCCACCACCACGGCAAAGCCCGACACCACATCGCGCTCCGACACCATCAGAAGGACCACCACCGAGCCGCCCGAAGAGCCGACCACGACCGGTCCGTCAACGACCAGCTCCTAACCGCGCTTTTTTTATTTCTATCCCTCTGTCAGAGGGCTCAGAAGCCGATCTCTCTCGTAGTGCCTAAACCGATTGCGACCGGCCTCGGTCCATGCCTCAGCTATGCCTCGGTTCACGTCGTTCACTGCTCTCGTGTTTTCGCCAACGATCGAGTTGTGGCATGCGTCCTGCGGGGGGCGGGTAATAGAAACTAGTAGCGGGCAATAGTGGATCGCCGTTAATAAACTTGAGTGAAGACATATAAGATTTTATGAGTTATAATGACGCATATATTACTGACGTAACCATCTTTGCCCCGTCATCGGGATGAGGAGTACTGATAGACATGCAACTCGACTACTTCACTCTAAAGGCCCGGGAATCACTCGCAGCAGCGCAGAAA
The DNA here is from genome assembly GCA_050943595.1 of Thermoleophilia bacterium. Taxonomy (GTDB): domain Bacteria; phylum Actinomycetota; class Thermoleophilia; order RBG-16-64-13; family RBG-16-64-13; genus JAXGXJ01. The sequence goes on from JBMNPM010000017.1 coordinate 4,617, forward strand.
TTGGCCCAGGAGCGCGGACACGCCCAAGTGGAACCAGAGCATCTGATCGTCGCACTGCTGGATCAGGACGGAGGGATCGCTCGGCCTATTCTCGAACGGATCGGCGTCGGCGTCCCAGGCTTCCGGGCCGAATTAGATACCCGGCTCGCTCATTTCGCTACGGTTCACGGCGCTATGCAACTCGGTCTCGCTCGTGAGACACAACAGGCGTTGGAGGCCGCCCAGGCTGAGGCCGACGCCATGAAGGACAGCTACGTATCCACCGAACACGTCCTCTTGGCCTTGGTCGCCGGCAAGGGTTGGTTGGGAGATCACTTCCGGCGCTACGGTGTGACCCGGGATGCCGTTTTTCGAGTACTCAAGGATATCCGCGGCTCCCAAAGGGCCGAAGACCCCAATGCGGAGGAGAAGTACCAAGCGCTCGAGCGTTTCGGGAGGGACCTCACCGATCTGGCCCGGCGTGACAGGCTCGACCCGGTCATTGGACGGGACGACGAGATCCGCCGCGTTATACAGGTGCTGAGTCGCCGCACCAAGAACAACCCGGTTCTCATAGGGGAGCCTGGTGTGGGCAAGACGGCTATAGTGGAGGGTCTCGCCCAGCGGGTGGTCACCGGCGACGTGCCGGAAGGTCTCAAGAACAAGCGGGTCATTGCACTCGACATCGGATCCATGGTGGCCGGAGCCAAGTACCGCGGGGAATTCGAGGAGCGGCTCAAAGCTGTGCTCAAAGAGATCGCCGACTCCGAAGGCGAGATCATCACCTTTATCGACGAGATGCATACCATCGTGGGAGCAGGCGCGGCCGAGGGTGCTGTCGATGCCTCCAACATGCTCAAGCCCATGCTCGCGCGCGGCGAACTACGGGTGGTGGGTGCCACCACGCTTGATGAGTATCGCAAGCACGTGGAAAAGGACGCAGCTCTCGAACGACGCTTCCAACCCGTACTGGTGGGTGAGCCGACCGTCGAAGACACCATCGGCATCTTGCGGGGCCTCAAGGAGCGCTACGAGGTACATCATGGGGTGCGGATACAAGACTCAGCATTGGTTGCCGCGGCCGTGCTCTCCAACCGCTACATATCCGACCGGTTCCTGCCTGACAAGGCCATCGACCTGGTCGACGAAGCCGCCAGTCGGCTACGCATCGAGATCGACTCTATGCCGTTCGAGATCGATCAGGTCGAGCGCCGCATCAAGCAACTTGATATTGAATTGCACGCACTGACCAAGGAGAAGGATGCAGCCTCCAAAGAGCGACGCAAGGCCATCGAAGCCGAACTTGCCGGCCTGCGGGAAGAGTCGGCCGGCCTGAGATCCCACTGGCAGTCTGAGAAGGAAGCCATAGGCAAGATCCAGGCTCTCAAGGAACAGATCGAGGAGGGGCGCATCCAGGCCGAGAGGGCAGAACGTCTGGGCAATCTCCAAGAGGCGGCCGAACTGCGCTATGGGCGCATCCCGGAAGCAGAGCGGCAGTTGACGACCGAGAACGCGCGCCTGGCCGAGCTGCAACACGACGTCAAAATGCTCAAAGAAGAAGTGGAAGAAGAAGACATCGCCGAGGTGGTAGGCAAGTGGACGGGTATCCCGGTCAGCCGCTTATTGGAAGGTGAGGTCGAGAAGCTCATCACTATGGAAGAGCGTCTGCATCGCCGGGTCGTGGGCCAGGACGACGCCCTGCAGGCGGTCGCCAACGCCATCCGGCGGGCCCGCTCCGGCCTGCAGGATCCCAACCGTCCCATCGGCAGCTTCATCTTCTTGGGTCCCACAGGCGTGGGGAAGACGGAGTTGGGCCGCGCCTTGGCCGAGTTCCTGTTTGACGACGAGAAGGCTATGGTCCGCGTCGATATGAGCGAATATCAGGAGCGTCATTCGGTCGCCCGCCTCATCGGTGCTCCTCCCGGCTATGTCGGGTACGAAGAGGGTGGCTACCTGACCGAGGCCGTGCGCCGGCGTCCCTACGCGGTGCTTCTCCTGGACGAGATCGAGAAGGCGCATCCCGACGTGTTCAACCTGCTGCTGCAGATCCTCGACGAGGGGCGTCTCACCGATGGACACGGCCGCACAGTGGACTTCAAGAACACGGTCATCATCATGACCTCCAATATCGGGAGTCAGTTCATTCTCGATCCCGACATCACCGAGATTGAGATGGACACGCGGGTCACCGAAGTTATGCAGGCCACCTTCAAACCGGAGTTCCTCAACCGGGTAGACGAGGTCATCATCTTCCACCGGCTGTCGCTGGAACACATCAAGGGTATTGTCGAGATCCAACTGGGCCTCCTACGTCAGCGCCTCGCGGAACGCGATATCACCTTGACCCTCAGCGAAGCCGCCAAGGCCTATCTGGCTCAGCAGGGCTACGACCCAGCCTATGGAGCACGGCCCCTGAAGCGGCTCATCCAGAGGGAGATCCAGGACAAGATCGCCCTCGCTCTCCTGAAAGGTGACTTCCGGGACGGCGACACTATTCGCGTCGACGAGCGTGACCTCCAGCTGGTGTTCGAGCAGGCCGGCGATCGCGAGGATGCGATCACTCGAGAAGCCTAACAGCCCCAGGCGCATACCCAGGCGCATACGCGGGTGTGCGATCCACCGGCCAATAAACGAACAGCGGAGCGCCCAATCCCCTTGGCGTCGAAGGATCCCCCCCCGGTCCTTCGACGCGTTCCCTTTTCACAACGAGATGCGAGGTTGTGTCTGTCAAGTTGTGCAAAAGCGGATCACAGTATGGCAGTGGTCGTTCCATAACATCTTTTTCAGCAGCCTGTTAGGCCTCTCCCCCAATTGCCGCAGTAGTTCGCGTTTGTGTTCCGCGAGGAGATCCATGTTGAGGTAGCGATGCTCCTTGAGCCAGCCTTCATGGGTCACTCGACGGCGAGCGCCCGGATCAATCGGAGACAACTGTCTGAGTTAGTGGACTCTGCCTCGTTGAGGCTGCGCTCCTTAGAAGGTGGGATGAGAGGGCCAGTCTCCGCCCCCCCAAGACCTGGCGGTAGCCTTCCTGGCCGATGCCGATGCCGATGCCGATGCCGATGCCGATGAAGACAGCCTGGGGACGGATGGCTCCGCCTTTGCGCACTTTCTCGTATCCCGCTCTACTAAATCGGCAGACGGGCGTGCTATAATCCGTTTAGACGCAACTAACTTCTCATGTTATAAACGTTACTTTAACGTTCAATTAGTTGCTGCTAAATTAATTAAATTAAGGAGACGAAATGTAATGGAGAATTTGAAGAAATTGCAAATACTCTATTTTTACCACTTGTGGGGAGAATAAATAATACTCCTGGCTATGAAATCAGCCTACGCTAACCTTGGACAGAAAGTAAGTTATCTGAAGCTGACCATACTCAGCGCACTACTCAATATGCTTACGCCTCTTTGTTGTATATTTAGGGGTTAATAGGAGGAATCATGTCTGTAGCTATAATAGGTGGGAACGAGTGCATGGTGCGCCAGTACATAGATTTATGCTCTGAATATAATTGTAAAGCAAAAGTCTATCCAAAAATGTGCACACAGCTAAGAAACCTTGGTTGCCCAGATCTTTTAATTTTATTTACAAACACTGTAGCCCATAATATGATAAAATCTGCACTAATAGAAAAAAGACGAAAGTGTCTTAAAATAGCCAGGTCACATTCAAGCTCTATAGCGGCCCTAAGGAAGGTGTTGGAGGAACACGTGGGCAGTCCGGCTGTGGCTTAATAGAAATTTAGCTCTGCAGCGGTAGCCGATTATGACGTCTTCGCCCCCTTGTGTGGGTGCTGAAACGAAACCCCGGCCGCCAGAACGCGCTGAGCAGCACGACAGTTCGTCATCGGTCGCACAAATAGCGCCGCTATTCGCGCCCCCTCCTTCTCTCGCGCGTGTTGATCGCGTTCTGGCGGCGAAGTGTCATAGTTCAGCAGCCTTCCAGCAGATAGGACAACGACGTTCGTCGGGGAACCTCCACGCAGAACGGGTTCGCCATATGGCTCGTCATATACTGGACGTACCACGGCTCCTGCCGAGGCCCCAGCGAGAGGGGAGCGTATGAACGAGAGGCGATGGGTGACGGGTGGACCCGAGGGGCGCATGTCCTTCCCAGAGTGTGCCGATTTCGCGGAGACCCTACCCAAGGCGGTGCTGGATGAAGACTAAGCTTTGGTCTGGAGGTGGCGCAGGTGCCTCGCGGTGCCTTCGAGCGGTACTCATCGGCGTGCTGTTGCCCAGGGCTCTGGCACTCGGATTCACCCGGGTGGTCCTCAGCGGCATCGTTCTCACCGGCTGCGCAGAGGAGGCCGTGCTGGAGCCCTCGTCCGCGCCGGGGCGTCTGTTTCCAAGGTGCCTTCTGACTCACTGACCCTGGATGACCTGCGGGAGCGGGTGCTGACAGGTCTCGCTGAGGACGCGGAGGGCGATGGCGAAGACTGCGCCTTTCTCCCCTACGCTCTCCTCACCGGCTTTCAGCCTTCCGCCGTCTGGGGTGACGGCAAAGACGAGGCTAATCCTGTCGCCTCGGGTCGTTTCTACGCGGCGGCGTTCACCGACGGCAACACCGTCATTCGGGTGGCCATGAACCCCGCAGACGCTCCCTCGTCCCTGGCGCCGACCCTGCCGCCGAAGGGGCTCGACTGGAAGAAGACCGGCGCCGGCGCCCTGCTCCACGAAGCATCTGAGGCGGCAGCTGATGGCACTGATGCTGCCACCGACTACTTCCGCGTTCCTCTCGGCGACGACGTGATGGTTGTCTATGAGCCTCAGGACAAGCGCAAACAGCTGTGGGAGACGGTCGAAGAGCTGGCTTCGGCCGTGGCGACAGTGGCGGCCGTAGCGCTGATCACCGTAGCCTGCGGTGCCCAGCAGAAGGCCATCCCCGGCGCGCTGGACACGCAGGCCATCGATGTCACGGCGGAGACAGGGCCGGCCGAATTGCCGCCGTGTTCGTCGGGGGCCCCGGATGGCTCCATCCTGGAGATGCAGCAGTCGATCGCCATAGAGTTGGTGGACGTCAGAGCAGTTCCCAGCCCGCTATAATCGTCTGCTCCATGCAGAGCCCCGGCGAACAGCGTGTAGACGATCCGGCTGCCGATGCCGACGAGAGGTCGAGCGGTTCGATGACCGGTCGCCCACCGGCCGATCCATCGTTCATCGGCGAGCAACCCGCCGCGCCCGGCGGCCGGACGGACGACCGCCCTGGTGCGGTCGGCGGTGGCACACCCAAACTCCGCAAGGGTGACCTCGTCGACCTGTGCATCCACACACTTGCCTTCGGTGGCAAGGGCGTCGCCCGGTTGGATGACTTTGTCATATTCGTGACCGGCGCTGTACCCGGCGATACCGTGCGGGCGCTTGTCACCAAGAATAAGAAGCGCTACGCGGAAGCCCGCGTCGTGGAACTGCTCCAGCCCTCGTCCGACCGAGTGGCGGCCCGCTGTTCAGCGTTCGGCCGATGCGGAGGCTGCGTATGGCAGGATCTCGATTACGGTGCGCAACTCGGTTACAAGGCGCACCAGGTACGCGAATCTTTGGAGCACTTGGGTGGCTTGACCGGCTTTGAGCTGCGCCCTGCTCTAAGTCCGGCCAATCCCTGGCGCTATCGCAACCGCGCCGATTTCTCTGTGGGCATGAGCGAGACCGGAGCCGTCGTTGGCTTCCGGCCGCGCGGCCGCTGGGACACCGTTCTCCCGCTCACTGAGTGTCATCTGATGAGCAGAGGGATGGAAGCGCTGCGAACCACGGTGGAGAACTGGCTGCGCACCCATGACTTACCCGGTTGGGATCCTCGCACGAACACAGGCTATGTCCGCCACCTCCTCGTCCGTACGGCGCAATCAGGCCGTGAGATGTTGGCCAGCCTCGTAACCGCTCCCGGTGAGCTACCCGATGAGACCGGGCTGGTGGAGACGCTCCGCACAGTGCATCCCGAGCTGGTGGGCATTGCCCACGCCGTGAACCCCGGCCGGGCGGAGCTGAGTTCCGGGCTTGAGGCCCGTATGTTGTGGGGCCGCCTCTTTCTTTACGAGAGGCTGGCAGGCGTGACACTCAAGATCTCTCTCAACGCCTTCTTCCAGACCAACACGCTCATGGCCCATGAGCTGTATGAACTGGTGGCGAGGGAGGTGTTCGTGCCCCCGGTGCCCTACGATGGTGTCACCGGCATGTCTCGGACGGCGGCGCCGGTCGACTCCGGTCCCGTGGTCTGGGATCTGTACTCGGGGGTCGGGTCTATCGGATTGGCGTTGGCAATGCGCGGCGCGCGTATCCTCGGCATTGAAGCGGTACCGGCAGCAGTAGTCGACGCCAGGGAGAACGCCAGGCTCAACGGGCTCGCTCGGGTTGAGTTCATCGAAGGAGACGTCCGTCGGGTGTTGCGTGAGGTGGCCCAGGGGACCCGCTCCCTTCCCCAAGGGCTGGACCGTCCCGATGTCGTGGTGGTCGATCCTCCGCGGGCGGGCCTACACCAACGGGTGGTTGCACGTATCGGAGAGCTGGCGGCTCCACGAATCGTCTATGTCTCTTGCAATCCCAGCACTATGGCACCGAATATTGCTCAACTTTGTGAGCACGGCTATCGTTTGTTGCGGGTCACACCGGTCGACATGTTCCCACAGACGCCGCATGTCGAGGCGGTCGCCGTTTTGTCAAGGAGCGCGTAGTACTATTGCTGACGACGAAAAAAGCGACTACTCCCGGCTCCAGCGGCAGGAGTTGCTAACAGTCAATTAGGGGTCGGCCGGGATCGTCACCGGCTCAGTGTGGTTTTGTCGCGACTCGGGCTGGGAATCCAGTGATAGTCTGAGTCTGGCTAACGGATGGCCCCGCTGGTGGGCGGAGAAAGGTTGAAGTCCATATCCTTTGCAAGCGGTTAGTCACGCTCCATAAGACGGTGTTCGGTCTGGAAGGGCCTGAGCAGCTTCGTCGTCGCGTGACGGCCGATATCGCATGGGGCGGCCCTGGAACGGTCGTCCCCGATGTCATTAAGACCGATTGACATATGCGGTCTGCGATTGCAGCCTCACGCGATCGTGGTTCTCGTGCGAACTTCGGAGGGGAAGCCTTGATGGAACGGTATGTCTGTATTCACGGCCACTTTTATCAACCTCCTCGGGAGAATCCGTGGCTCGAAGTAGTGGAAGTGCAGGACTCTGCGTATCCCTATCACGACTGGAATGAACGCATTACCGCTGAATGCTATGGGCCTAACGCCAGCTCGCGGCTTCTGGACAAGGATGGAAAGATCCGCGCCATCACCAACAACTATGCACAGATGAGCTACAACTTCGGGCCTACGCTCCTGAGCTGGATGGAGACAGAAGCCCCTGAGGCATACCGCGGTGTCATCGAAGCGGATCGCCTGAGTCGGGAGGCCTTCGGATACGGATCGGCTATGGCGCAGGCTTATAACCACATGATTCTTCCGCTGGCGAATCATCGGGACAAGCAGACGCAGATTATCTGGGGGGTGAGGGATTTCCGTCATCGGTTTGGGCGCCGGCCCGAGGGGATGTGGTTGCCCGAGACCGCGGTCGATCTGGATAGTCTTGCCCTGATGGCGGCCGCCGGCTTGAAGTTTGCCGTGCTGGCTCCGCATCAGGCTGCGCGCATCCGGCCACTAGGGGCGGGAGACGATGCTTGGGAAGATGTGACCGGGGGTCGAGTCGACCCCACGAGAGCCTACCTGTGTCCTCTCCCCAACGATCAATCGATCAGCCTTTTCTTCTATAACGGATCTCTCTCGCAGGCCATCGCCTTCGAAAATCTTCTTGCGAATGGTGGGCAACTGGCTGAGGGACTTCAAGCCGTTTTCTCCGAAACTCGAGACTGGGCTCAGCTGGCACACGTTGCCACCGATGGCGAGACCTATGGGCACCATTTTCATCACGGTGACATGGCGCTGGCGTATGCGTTGGAGACAGTGGCACGTGGAGAGACTGCTAAGCTGGTAAATTACTCTGCCTTCCTTCATCTTCACCCAGCTACCTACCAGGTGGAGATCGTGGAGAACAGCTCGTGGAGTTGCATCCATGGAATCGAACGCTGGAGAAGTGACTGCGGTTGCAATACGGGCGAGCACCCTGAATGGCATCAGAAGTGGCGGGCCCCTTTGCGTGATGCCATGGACTGGCTCCGGGATGCCCTCGCTCCGGAATTTGAGGAAGCCGCCGGAGCTTTGGTAAACGATCCGTGGGCTGCTCGTGACGACTACATCGACGTGGTTCTCGATCGGTCCGACGAAAGTCTGCGGGCATATCTGGAAGCCCATGCGTTGCGCCGTCTTGATGGTGGGGAGACGACGAGGCTGCTGAGTCTTCTGGAGCTACAACGTCACTGTATGCTCATGTACACGAGCTGTGGCTGGTTCTTCAACGATATCTCAGGACTCGAGAGTGTCCAGGTAATCCAGTACGCGGCCCGCGCCATCCAGCTTGCGGAGGGCCTCTCTCTTGGCGACAACCTTGAACAGGAATACCTTGCCCGGCTCGAAGCGGCCAAGAGCAACTTGCCCGATGTCAAGGATGGCCGTCTGATTTACGAGAGTATCGTCAAGCCCAAGGCGCTCGATCCGGTGAGGGTGGGGGCCCACTTCGCAATCAGCAGTCTTTTTGACCCTGACGGAGGTCGTTCCGGCATCCATTCGTTCCGAGTGGACGACTTGGAGCAGGAAGGGCTGCAGACCGGGGCACTGAGGCTGCACTTGGGCCGAGTTCGACTGTCGTCCATAATCACTCGTTCGATGGGTGATTTTGATTTCGGGGTGCTGCACTTCGGCGACCAGAACCTGCTCTGCAAAGTGAAGGTTCACGAAGATTCCTTCGGACGACAGGCCTTTGATCAGATAAAGGATATGTTCTTGAAGGCAGACGTGGCCCCTGTTCTTCAGGCGTTGGACCGAGCGTTTGGTGAGTCTTTTTTCACACTTTCTTCGTTGTTTCGAGATGGGCAGCGGTCGATCATCGGACTCATCACGGCCGCGGCTCTTGAAGAGGCCGAAGAGATGTATCGAGACGTGTACGAGCGTCATGCGCCGTTGCTTATGTATCTCTCGCGGATCGGCGCACCTTCCCCGGCTGCATTTCAATCAGCGGCCGAGTTGGTGCTCAATGCCGACCTTCGCCATGCGTTGGAGAAGGAGAGGCTGGATGGGGACACAATAAAGTCTCTGCTTGATGCTGCGGCACGTACCGGCATCTCGCTGGATAGGGCCGGCTTGAGCCTGGTATTCCAGCAGGCCATCGAACGATTGGCCGCCTCTCTCGCTTCGGCGCCTGAGGATTACGATGCGTTAGAGGCTCTGGTCGAGGCCGGTGACATCATCGACCTGCTACCTTTTTACGTCGAACTGTGGGGCACGCAGAATAGGTACTATCATGTCTTCCTCGACGTGCTTCCCGCCATGCGGCAGAAGGCATCGGCGGGTGACGTAGCTGCCCAGAAATGGATCGAGCGGTTCTTGACCTTGGGCGAACGACTTGGAATGGGTATGAGCTAGACAGGCCGATGTCTCTAGGTCGCACGCCGAGTGCCACGTATCGTCTTCAGTTCCGCGCGGGCCTCGATTTCGACGGTGCGCGTGAACTAGTGCCGTACCTCCACGACCTCGGCATCTCTCACATCTACGCTTCTCCTCTGTTCTTTGCGCGGCGCGGGAGCTCGCACGGTTACGATGTCACCAATCCAAACTGGTTGGACCCGGTTCTGGGGAGCGCAGCTGATTTTGACCGCTTGGTGTCCACCCTACGTGACCACGGCATGGGCCTGATACTCGACATCGTTCCCAACCATATGGCGGCTGATTCGACGAATCCTATGTGGATGGATGTGCTGGAGAACGGTCGTCGTTCGTGTTATGCGAAGGTCTTCGACATCGACTGGGTCGTTCCGAGGGTCGGCGAGGACTTCTTCCTCGTGCCGATGCTGGCCGGGAGTATGAGCGAGTGCCTGGCCAACGGTACCTTACGCATAACTTTGGAAGACCGTGAGGACGGGGCTGGAGAAACACGTGCGCTCTTCGTCCGGCACTACGATCAGCGTTTTCCTATCCGCCCCTGTGCCTGGTCTCTTCTGTTTGGTGTGGAGGCTGGCTGCTCATCGAGTGACCTGGAACAGTCCTTGGCTGCCTTCGCGGCAGCAGATATGGCTACGAAGACCGATCTCCTGCGCAAGATTTTGCGGGCAGGGCCCTACCGGCTGGTGAGTGGCCGTCTTGCCGCTAAGCATTACGCGTACAGGCGGTTCTTCGATATAAACCACTTGATAGGGGTGAAGGTCGAAGATGAGGAGGTCTTCGAGGAGACCCATCGGCTCATATTCGAGCTTGCCGAGGCCGGGATGATCGACGGCATCAGGATTGATCACATCGATGGCTTGCGCGATCCCAAGACTTATCTTGAACGCCTACGCGCGCGAATTCCCTCGGATATGTATGTAGTCGTGGAAAAAATACTCGGCTGTAACGAGATGTTGCCTTCCGGATGGCCTGTTGCCGGGACGACCGGATATGACTTTCTCAAGGCTGTGGGTGACGTATTCGTTGATGCGGACGGTTTCAGAGAACTGATGCGCGTACATGGGCACCTCGCAGGCGGTGTCCAGAGGTTCGATGATCTTGCCTTCGCTGGGAAGCAGATCGTCTTGGAGCGTCTTTTCGCTGGAGAACTGAGTAGGTTATCGCGACGGTTGTTCCGGCTGGTGGCGGACGCGGACTCGCAATGCAGACTGTCCCGGGAAGACCTGGAGCAGGCGTTGGCCGCCATCACCTGCGCGCTTCCTGTGTACCGGACATATATCAAGGATGCCGGCCCTGACGAGACAGATCTCGCGACGATTCGTAGTGCGGTCACGTGGGTGGAGCAGAGAGGCCCCAAGGAGATCGCGATCCCCCTGAGGTATGTGGCCGGCCTCTTGAGCTTGAACCCTTCATGCCCGGTGGTGGCTAGCCGGCCTGAGGCGGCTCTTGAGTTCGTGCTCGACTGGCAGCAATTTACAGGGCCTGTGGCGGCTAAGGGTGTGGAGGATACGGCTTTGTATCGTGGCACCAGATTGATCGCATTGGACGAGGTTGGCGGGGACGCCGGTGTGTCGGGCCGCTCTGTCGAACGGCTGCATCTACGTAACCTGGAGGTCTCTATACGCTTCCCGGAGAGCCTGAACGCAACCTCCACTCACGACACCAAGCGTAGCGAAGATGTACGCTCCCGTTTGGTTGTGCTCACCGAGTGCCCCGAAGAATGGAGTACAAGGTTGCGTCGTTGGATGTGCTGGAATGCAGCTGCGCGAACGATGGTCGATGGGAGGCCGGCACCCGACGCTCAGGAAGAGATATTAATCTACCAAAGCTTGTTGGGGGCGCTACCCCTTGATGAGTCCGATCTGCAGGAGTTCACTGCTAGGATGGTGAAATTCACCGTGAAGGCCCTTCGCGAGGCCAAGCTTCACTCGAATTGGATGCTCCCTAACAAGCTCTACGAAGACGCGGTCTCTCGTTTTGTTGAGACCACCATGCTGGGGTCCGATCGCCGGTTTGTCAACGACCTGACGGCTTTCGCCCAAGAGGTGGCTTGGTTTGGGTGTCTGAACTCGTTGGCGCAGCTTCTCCTAAAAATCGTCTCACCCGGCATCTCCGATTTCTACCAGGGATGCGAATTCTGGGCTCTCAGTCTGACCGACCCGGACAACCGGCGTCCAGTCGACTTCACTCTGGGGAGAAAGATGTTGACTCGACTGCACAGTCCAACAGCCGACTACCCGCTGGATGTGAGTGGGCTGCTGGAACAATGGCGGGATGGACGGATCAAGCAGTTCGTTAGTGCTCGGGCTCTGGCTTTTCGTAGATCACACGCCGATCTCTTCCGTTTCGGCGAATACGTTCCTCTTACGTGCAGGGGGCCCCTGAGCGAGCACGTGGTCGCTGCGGCCCGTTGTTTGGAGGATCAGTGGGCAGTGGCGATCGTTCCACGTCTCGTAGTCGGTCTTATTGATCCGCCGGACGTTGGAATCAGTGGACACGATATTTGGGAGGGGACTCGGATCGTGCTCCCAGATGCGGCGTCGGAAAGCTGGAACGACGAGTTGACTGGGCATCGAGTTCGTACGTTCGAAGATGTGGACGGTGGTGGACGAGGACTTCAACTAGAGCAGGCGCTCGCCTTGTTGCCTATGGCGCTACTCCACGGCCACCCTGGTGGGGTCAGGGGTTTTCCTGGGAACGACTTGTGAAGTCCGGTGCTTTGACTTAAACTTTATGAGCGACTACCGAGTATGGTGATGGTGCGCCTTGCACGGAGGCACGGTCGGCAGGTGGCCACTTGGGACTTGAGGAGGACTATATGGTCAAGAAAATGGTATTGCTGGTCCTGGGAGTGCTGGTCATCACCCTGATGGCCGCTACAGTGGCTGTGGCTGCACACTCTCCGCAGGACATCTACGACGATTTCGCGGATAACGGCAGGCTCGACGTTAACTACACCGATGCGGAACTGCGGGCCTATCTCGACAACGCCACTCTCAGCCAGTATGCGGACAGCTCTGTCAAGAACCGGCTCGATGACACGGTTGTGACCATGCTTACCGATCGTACTGGTCCTACCGACCCTGCCGACCCTGCCAAGCCCGGCCGCAGCACATTCCCATTCACCGGGTTTCAGCTGGTGATTGCGGCTATCGTGGCGGTGGTGCTCGTGGGTGGGGGTGTAGCATTGCGACGTTTCTCCCGGCCTGAGAGATCCTGAGTCTCCGGCTGCGGAATCCTGCGGAACCGGCGGTAGAGCTTGGCATCCGGAGGCAGCACCGGTCCTGGGGACACGAGCCGTCTCCGGATGTCGAGTATGTGGGCGGCGCCTCTGGCCGTCCTTTTTGTAGTCTGGCTCTGGACGGCTTTCTCTTCAGGGGGTTTCCAACCCCGTCAGTGGCTGCCTGCGGCCATGGTTCTCGGCCTATTCGGACTCGTGGTGTCTCTTGTGATCACTTACCCACGACGACCGGGCCGGGTCTCTTTGGCGGTCCTTGCTTTCTTCGTTCTATACCTGCTGTGGGTGGCGCTTTCGGCCCTGTGGGCTGAGTCCACCACCCGAGTATGGTTGGAGGCCACACGTACCTGCATGTACCTCTTGGTGCTGGCCCTGGCCCTCGTCTTTCTCACTCATTACGACGCGAGAAAGACCTTTCGATACCTTTTGATGGCCGCTGCATTCGTTCTTCTGGCGGCGTGTGTGTGGAGATTGTGGTCGGCGCACAGCACTGCCGCTCTTTTTATAGAAAACCGCTTCTCGTATCCGGTGAGCTACCCTAATAATGCTGCCGCACTCTTTGTAATCGGGTTTTGGCCTCTCATGTGGTTGGCGGCCGGGCCGGAAGAGAGGGCTCCTGTCCGGGGCTTGGCTCTTGGGCTGGCCACGGGGCTTTTGGGCTTGACCGTCATGACTCAGTCCCGAGGGGCAATATGGAGCCTCGTACTCACCGTCGTGGTGACCTTCCTCGTGTCGCCTGCGCGCCTACGTACACTACTCTATCTCATCGTGCCTGGACTTCTTCTCGTCTATCAATTCCCATACCTGAACCGTTACTGGCTCGAAGGCTCAGGGGCCGTGGGGGGTGCGCTAGGAGCAGGCACACTGCTCGTGTCCTTCATCATCGCGGCTGTAGTCGGGACGCTCGCCGCCTTCGTGGAGCGACGGATCCTTGCGGGCGCGTGGGTCAAGACCATGCGGATCAAGCCTATCCTAGGCGGCATCTTTCTGGTGGGGGCCGTAGCTGCAGTCCTCTATGGGGCGATCACACTGACGAACGACGCGGGAGGTCCGCTTAAATGGGTATCTCAGACCTGGCAGCAGTTCAGCGGTCAGGGCCAGGTCCAGCCGCAGGATGACAGTAGCACGCGTTTCGCCATGCTCTCTTCCAGTGGTCGCGTGGGCATCTGGCAGGTGGCCTGGAAGGAGTTCGAGAGTGCCCCGGTCCTGGGAGTGGGGGCCGACAATTTCATCTTCGAGCATGACCGTCTCCGAACGACTGAGATCTATAAGCCTCAACACGCGCATTCGATTGAATTGCAGGTTCTGGGGGAGACAGGTGTCATCGGCGGGGTCTTCGCCTTCGGTGGTGTCTTGCTGGCGTTGGGAAGCATCATGTGGCCTCGCTGCTGTGTCGGGTGGAGGGGTGCACGAGCCACGTGGCTGCGGCGCCCGAATTCCCGATCTTCGGATAACGGGATGTGCTCAGATGTCCAACGCTGGGACGGCGACCCGATCTCGTATGGCTGGGAGATGGCCCTTCTCGTGGGAGTCGTGTATTGGATCGTCCACGCGAGCGTAGACTGGTTGTGGCAGATGGCCGGTGTGACCATCCCTATGCTGCTGTTTGTGGCTGCTGGTGTGGCTCGTACCGATGCACGGGCCGGCATTGAGCGGCCTTCGTCGTCCGAAGGTCTCACGTGGAGATTCCGAGCTCCGCTGGCCGTCCTTTCACTCCTCCTGATTGTCGCTGCCGGACTCCCGTATCTGTCCCTGCAGTATCAGAGATCTGCCCTTGCCCTTGCCAAGAGTGACGGGGTTCGAGCCATTGAGCGTGCTGAGTCTGCCCGGTGGTTCCAGCCTGCCGACCCCGGGCCGTATAAGACTCAGGGGAGCATTTATACAAGTGCGGCTGTGTCTGCTGCCTCGTTGGGAGCCGACGATCGTGCCGGAGCGGTACTCGACAACCTCTCTCTCAGTATCGCGAGCTACCAGGACGCGATCGCGGAGGAGCCGGCCGATTGGTCGCTCCACTACCAGGCCGGGGTTCAGACGATCAACCTACTCCTGGCTATGGAGTATGCGGCCGGTCGCCACCCTGATCTAGACTACCCCGCAATGATTTCGGCTGCTCCAGGCCTGGAGGACTGGTCGGCGCTGGCCGGAACCACCGCACCCTATGCTCCGCCGGGCAGGGCTGCCGGCTCCCTGGCGGCGGATCCCCCCGCTCAAGTGACTGCGACCTACTACCGAAGCTTATCTGGAGTGGAACTCTCCCACCTGGCCCTGACGTTCCTGGGTGATGCCAAAGAGCGGAACCCGTTGGCGAGCCAGGTGAACGAAGGGATCTCGATCGTCCGGCGTATCCAGGGGAGCTGAGACTGATAGTAATCATACATAGCGTATTCACGGAGGCGATATGCACGTCTTACTAACAGGGACCGCCGGCTTCATCGGCAGCCGGGTGGCGGAGATGCTGCTGGACCAAGGGCACTCGGTTTGTGGCATAGACAACCTCTGCTCCGCTTACGACGTAAGGTTAAAGCACTACCGCTTGGCCAAACTCCAGGAGCGGCCTAGATTCGAATTCAGCCAGATCGACGTCGTGGACCGCGAGGGGCTTGCTTCCTTCTGGAAACGGTCTGATCAGTTCGACGCCGTAATACATCTGGCTGCGCGGGCCGGCGTCCGTCCCAGCGTCGAGGATCCATGGATGTATGTGGACACGAACATCACAGGAACTCTGAATGTGCTCGAGCAGTGCCGGCGCGAAGGGGTAGTTAAGCTCGTTCTTGCCTCCACATCAAGCCTGTACGGTGGTAGTAATCCGGTTCCTTTTGCAGAGGATGCCAACACCGACCGACCGCTATCCCCGTACGCTGCCTCCAAGAAGGCGGCGGAGGCGCTGTGCTGGACTTATCACCATCTCTATGGACTTGATATCACCGTTCTCAGGTACTTTACGGTCTATGGTCCGGCAGGGCGCCCCGACATGAGTCTCTTCCGCTTTACCCAGTGGATCCATGAAGGCCGCCCCGTCCGTCTCTATGGCGACGGCTCTCAGTCGCGGGACTTTACCTATGTGGACGATATCGCGCGTGGGACCGTGCTGGGACTGCAGGCCGTCGGCTACGAGACAATCAACTTGGGAGGCAATCGTCCCTATGATCTTCTCCACCTCATCAGCTTGATTGAGCAGCGGGCGGGGCGGCAGGCGCGCATCGAGCGACTTCCCATGCATGCGGCCGATGTCACGGCTACGTGGGCAGACATTGGGAAGGCAGAGCGCCTCATGGGATGGCGGCCCGAAGTGACTTTGGAGGAAGGCGTGACTAGGCTCTGCACTTGGTATCGTGAGAATCGTGATTGGGCCAAGACGGTAGATACAGGGGACTAAAATCAACTACTATGCCTTCACGACCCTGGGGCCCCACCCCGGCTTGACCACATTGCGAGTGTCCACCACCAACTTTGTCTCACGATACAGTGAGGGATCGTAGAACTCAGCGTGTGCAGTACTGAGGAGCACGAGATCGTATCGGGCGAACTCCTCCGGCGTCAATGGAACGGACTGCAGCTCCAGTTCATGTCGTCGGGTGGGCTTGGTCTCTGGGAAATGGGGGTCGCAATACGAGACCTCGGCCCCCCTCTTCCGCAACAATTGGATGAGCTCATAGCTTGGCGACTCCCGGTCGTCATCAATGTCCGGCTTGTACGAAAGCCCTAGAACGAGCACCTTAGCGCCCCGGAGGCTCTTACCGTCGTCCGAGAGAGCGGCCACTACTTTGGAGATGACCCAGGCCGGCATGCTCGTGTTGATCTCCCCCGCCAGCTCGATGAAACGGGCCCATACACCGTATTCGGCCGCCTTCCAGCTTAGATAGAAAGGGTCAAGCGGGATGCAGTGACCTCCCAAACCGGGACCGGGATAAAAAGCCTGAAAGCCGAAGGGCTTGGTCTTGGCCGCCTCGATGACTTCCCATACATCGATATCCATGCGGTCGAAGGTCGTCTTTAGTTCGTTGACGAGAGCGATGTTGACGGCTCGGTAGATGTTCTCGAGCAACTTGGAGGCTTCAGCTACCCGAGAACTAGATACGGGGACGACGGACTGCAACACTTCACCATACAGAGCAGCTGCCATACGGGTGGACTCTGGATTGACACCGCCCACGATCTTGGGAATGACCTCAGTGCAGAATTGGGCGTTTCCCGGGTCTTCCCGCTCGGGCGAGAAGGCAAGCCAGAAATCTCGAGGAGTTTCTAGTCCTGTAGCCTCTAATATCGGTTGGATTTCTTCATCCGTAGTTCCGGGATAGGTGGTCGATTCGAGGATGACGAGTTGTCCGGCGTGCAGACGATCGGCGATCTCGTGGGCCGCATTCAGGATGTAACTGAGATCCGGCTCCCGATGCCTGCCCAGGGGGGTGGGCAGACAGATGAGGATGGCGTCACACTGAGCCAGCCCGTCTAGATCAGTCGTAGCGTAAAAGTCCTTAGCCCGTGCCCGCGCCGAGGCCACCCGTTCCGAGCCGATATGTGCGATGTATGAACGGCTGTTGTTAAGGGCCTCGGTCTTGTCCGGGTCGATGTCGAACGCCGTAACGGCGAAGCCTGCATCCCCGAACAGCAGCGATAACGGCAGCCCCACATACCCTTGGCCGATGATGCCTACTCGTGCTTCGTGCGCCTCTATGCGCTCAATCAAGTCCAAGAGGGTTCCTCCTCGGCCTGCGGATGGCTTATCCGTCGTGCTACCAGCGCTGCTGATCGTCCCAACACGATAATCTGATAGGGTAATTGAAACCAACGACGCAGATTACCGGAATCGAGTGTTCAGGACGACGCCATTCGTTATCCTCGGTATCTAAAGTCTTGGCCTATCACGGTTTCATGGTACCAGGTGCGCAACCCTGCCGTGGAGCATCGTTTATATCGATTATCGATGATCCGGCAGTCTCTCCAGACGAGATCGAGAGAAAGGCTACATACTCCTTGCCATTCCCATCTGATGAGAGCTGAGCTTGAAGATCTAGGAGAACGATATGGCTGTTATGCTATGGCATAGTGCGGCATTATCTCTCCCAAAGGTTGATCTGACATGAACATTCTTGGCATTAATCATGCATATCATGACTCGACGGCCTGCATCGTCCAGAACGGTCGGTTGACGGTTGCCATCGAGGAGGAGCGACTCACGCGCCAGAAGCATACTGTAGCCTTTCCCCGGTTGGCCATCTCGCGTTGCCTCGAAATGGCCGGGCTGGCTCCTCGGGATATCGATCATATTGCAGTGTCCTTCCAACCAAGCTTGGATTGGCCTAAGAAGGTCGTCTACGGCCTGCGACTAGCTCCGAAGCTGAAGCCCACTTGGCAGTTGCAGCCGTTCTTGAGAGCCGAAGTGCGGCGTATAGCCATACGAAAACGAGATCTGCAACAGTGGCTGAATACCTTCTACAGCACTGGGCCTAAGCCGCGTCTCCACTTCGTGCCCCACCATCTCGCTCACGTGGTAGGTTCTTTCTTCGTCAGTCCCTACGAGAGCGCGGCGCTTCTCTCTGTTGACGGTTCGGGTGAGTGGGCGACGCTGTTTAAGGGGGTGGGCCGAGCAAACACGTACGAATGCTTGGGCCAGGATTACTTTCCCATGTCGCTGGGGTACGTCTACGCGGCGGCCACCGAGTTCTGCGGGTTCAGGATGAATTACGACGAAGGGAAGACGATGGGATTGGCACCCTTGGGTGATCCTCGCGTCTACGGCGACGCAGTGTCGAAGCTCTTCTGGACCAATGAAGACATGTCCATAGGCGTGGATCTCTCGTACTTCACTTATCCGGGTTACCACGGTGGATGTTCTGAGAAGTTCCACGAAACATTCGGACGACCACGCAGGAAAAGTCGGGATGCCCCGTTTGAGCAGCAGCACCTAAATGTGGCGGCTGCGTTTCAAATGCAGACCGAAGAGTGCCTACTGAATATCGGGCGGAGACTACGTGAGCGCACCGGGGAGGACTATCTGGTGATCGCCGGCGGTGTTGCCCTCAATAGCGTGGCCAATGGGAGGCTGGTGCGAGAGAGTGGGTTCAAGGATGTGTATGTCATGCCGGCCGCCGGGGACAATGGGACGGCTATTGGGGCGGCCTTCGTGGTCTACAATCACACGCTTGGGCATCCCCGCACCTTCGTACACGACGATCCCTACGTGGGGACGGAGTATTCGAATCTCGTGATCAGCGATATCCTCGATGACCTTAAGCTCGACTATGAGGCAATTCCAGAAGGAAACTTGGAGACGGTTGTCGCTGGATTGCTGCAGCGCGGCTTCATTCTGGGCTGGTTTCAAGGTCGTATGGAGATTGGGCCTCGCGCGCTTGGTAATCGAAGTATTCTTGCCAACCCGACTTTGCCTGACATGAAGGACAAGATCAACGCCGAGGTCAAGCACCGTGAGGCCTTTCGACCATTTGCCCCCTCCTGCCCGTTGGAGGATACGGCGACATACTTCGAGCAGAACGTAGCGGACCCCTTCATGCTTAAGGTGTGTTACGTCCGCCCGGAGATGCGCTCCGTGCTTCCGGCGATCACCCACGTAGACGGCACCGCTCGACTCCAGACCGTACATCAAGAGACGAATCCTCGCTACTATCGGCTGCACAAGGAATTCGCGAAATTGAGCGGGATCCCAGTGCTCCTCAACACGAGCTTCAACATCATGGGGGAGCCAATCGTGGAGTCCCCCATGGATGCGATCCGCTGCTTTTTTACCACCGGCCTGGACTATCTGGTGTTGGGTGACTACATAATCGGCAAACGACCCCTGGGGATGGGATAAGCTGGTTGCAGCGGCGGCAAGAGGCAGGATGGAAGAGACTATAGGGCTCTCGTCTTGTCAAAGGATATTGAGTATACTCGTACGTATTCTTGGCTGCTGGGACGATTTCGGTCGCCAAGGCTATTCCAATAGGAGCACGGGGCTTTGTCTGATCTCACCGTCTCTGTTGTCATGCCGACTCACAATCGAGCGCACCTGATTCAACATACTCTCGGTTTAACCATATCTGAATACCAGCCTGTCGATGAGATCATCGTCGTGGACGGTGTCTCTGCCATTTCGGCATCATAAGGTCCTCCGGTGAACGAGTCTTCCGCAAATCTCGACCTTACTCTTCCATAATGCGCCTTTCGGATGGGCTAATCCTCTACTCCCTGGGCACACGCTGTCGCCTTGGGGCAATATCGGGAGCCGTGCGCTTGTCGGCGCAGTGAGCACCATGTGGCGTATCGACGAGTACCGCGGCAAGACAGGTCTGGAGCAGCTTGAGGTTGGGTGGAAACAACTCTACGCCACCATGGACAACAGGTCGTACTACCATGCTTACGAGGCGCATCACGCGTACCTCTCCCATCTGTGCGCCGAGCCGGCCTCTGCTCGATACTTAGTCCTCATGGAGGATGAGCATGTTCGGGCCATCTGTCCGCTACAAGCCGGACACGACACTATACTGGGCCGTACGGTACGTGCATGGACCCTGCCCCTGCATCCGCATTGGCAGATTACAGATGTCATTGCGCCGGATGGCGAGGCGCGACGGATGCTGATTCCCGCGGTCACCAGCTTTCTTCGCAAGCGTCAGGAGAGGCGCCGACTGCTGGTCTTAGGGCGGTTGCCACAGGTCTCGTCCCTTTGGGAGGGACTGCGGGGGATGGGACCCACGCGGTGTTACGTCCAGACTCATATCCCCTCCAATATCTTCGACTGCACACAGCCTTACGACGAACTGATGGGAAGGCTTTCCAAGAACTTTCGCCGCAATCTCCGTGCCCGTTGGAATAAACTGCAGTCCCTGAAGGACGTGCGCTTTGTGACGGCCTTCGGGCCGGATGGCATCGAGGATGAACTCAAAGCCTTCATGACCGTCGAGGCTTCGGGCTGGAAAGGGCGAGACGGTACCGCATCGGCCATCAAATTGCACCCCGACCTTACTGCCTTCTACCATGATATCGCTACCACTATGTATGGTGATGAGGATCGGTGCGAAATCAACAGCTTGTATGCCGAGGGACATTGCCTTGCTTCGCAGTTTTGCATACGTACAGGCGACGAATACGCCATCGTCAAGATCGGTTACGACGAGACATTTGCGAAGATAGGGCCGGGGCACTTGCTCTTCAACAGGACGTTGCAACGATGCTGTGAGGATGCCACCATCAGGTGTTTGGACGTGTTGAGTGATGCACCGTGGTTCAAGGATTGGCGCACGACGAAGGTGCCTATGCAGCAGGCGCACGTGGCCATCGGCTGCTTATCCGGTCGCCCCTGGATCACCGCTCTGAACTTCCGTCACGGACCGGCTCGTCGGATTGTCCACATGGTTCGCAACTGCATTGCGCGGTGGAGGGCACCATCGGATGTAGGTTCTGGAGCAGGCGCGTCCTAGGAATTTGAAGCTGCTGAAGGGCCAAAATTGCGGCCACCGCTCGAACTCAGTCGCGAGCTGGGCCGGAGTACGCCCGGCTCGGACCAAGACCACAGTCTGCTCTGCTCTGCGCCGAGCCGATGACATATTCTCTGCTCAAGGCCGCCTGAGCGAAGGGGATGAGCATGTCGTCCCAATTGCCAAGCACCATTAGTGTCTACACCACCCAGCAAAAATAGAGCCCCGATCCCGCCTCCTAGGCGGTATCGGGGCTCAGAGGGGCGAAACTCTTCGCCACTGCGGGCCGCTCTCAGTTACCCGGCTATAGTCACATTCACGGAGTCACGGCCTATTTCCCGTCCAAAGAAGTCTGTGGCGACCACAGAAATCGTATGATTGCTACCGGGAGCCAGCCGCCCTGTGTTCCAAGAGAGTGTGAACGGGCTGCGATAGTCCTGACCCACGTACCTGTTATCGACGTAGAAGCGGACTTTGAAGACCGAGCGGGAAGAGGTCACGCCTGCCTGGATGCCGACTCTACCCCGGACGATGGCGTCGTTTGCGGGAGCGGTGACGGTCACCGTGCTTGACTTCACGGTCGTGGGGGGTGTCGGAGTCGTGGTGCTTGTCGTAGCGGGAAGAGTCGTTACCGTGGCCTGTGTTTGCTGAGGCACGGTCGTCACGGTGGTGGGAGCAACCGTAGTTGTGGTGGTCGAAGCTGCTGTGGTGGTGGCCGGAGCGATTGTGGTGTTGGTGCTCACGTTCTCAAGGGTCACTCC
>JBMNPM010000018.1:0-25727 GCA_050943595.1 Thermoleophilia bacterium
GTCCGGATAGATCTTTGCGACGGCGGTTCTCCTATCGGTCGAGCACGTAGGACAGCAATAGGCCGGCCTCGGCTCGAGTCGCCGGAGCCCAGAAGTCGAAATCGCGGCCCATACCGATGAAGCGATCCAAAAGACCGGCGGCATGGGCACGCACAGCCCAGGAGTAGTGCTGCGGGCTGAAGTCCCCAAAAGGAGCAGCATAACCCGTGGGAGCAGCGGGCAGGCGGATGGCCCGTCCCACCATGGTTATCAGTTGAGCCCTCGTCATTTTATCCCAGGGGGAGAAGGTCTGCGGCGTCGTGCCCAGCACAATACCCGCCTTAGCACACGCCTCGACGTAAGCCACCGGATAGAGCGGGTCGGATGAATCACTCAGCGCCTTCACATCGCGAAAGGAGCTAAGGCTGACCGAAGGAACCTTGTGCCCCAAGGAGAGCATGATCATCTTTGCAAACTGCTGTCGGGTGACGTGCTTGTCCGGACCAAAGGTGCCGTCGGTGAACCCGGATATGATCCCCTCCTTGGCCAACCTGTTGATCTCGGCCGCATAAGGCGTCCCTTTGATGTCGGGGAAGGCAAATTCCGGAACCGGGGACACAGTCGTGGTGGTGGTCGGCCGTACGGTCGTCGTTGTCGTAGTAGTCGGCCGCACCGTGGTGGTGGTCGTCGCGGGTGCGACCGTGGTGGTGGTGGGGCGCACAGTGGTGGTAGTAGTCGGCCGCACAGTCGTCGTGGTGGTGGTGGTCGTAGGCCGCACCGTAGTCGTAGTAGTGGGACGCACGGTCGTCGTAGTGGTCGGCCGTACGGTTGTGGTCGTCGTAGGCGCGACCGCGGTCGTAGTGGTGGGGCGCACGGTGGTGGTCGTCGTGGGCGCAACCGTAGTGGTGGTCGGTCGCACCGTAGTCGTAGTAGTGGGACGCACGGTCGTCGTAGTCGTGGCAGGGGCCGCTCCAAGGGTGTGCGCCGTCGGGTCGACGTAGCCGCCAAAATCCGTGGTCCAATAGTATCCGTAATCAGAACCACTCACGTATACCAAAGAGATACCGAGCACCTTAAAATTCGCGCTCAGCATATTGTCGTTGTGAATGTAGGAGTCTCTCCAACCTTTGAACACAGCCGCAGCTGTACTGTACCCGGCAGCAATGTTCTCGCCCTTGTACGTATTGTAGTTGTAGCCGCTGGCGGCCATACGATCCCACGGTGCGGCCCCCACAGCGAACCAATCGGAGGCCTCTGTGTGGTGATTAAAGAAGCGGTACTTGGCCATGTCGGAATTGTGCCGATCACCGGCCTCCGAAAGAGCATCCGACACCTGCAGAGGCTGCAAGCCGTTGTTCACCCGATATGCATTGATGAGTCTGACGAATTCAATCTCCTCGGCACTGTAACTCACTGCCTGAGCCGGCGCCGCCGGAGCCGCCACCAACAGCATCGCGACCATCACCAGGACTGCAAACACGAGGCCCAGCCCCTTCAGCGATTTCGATCTCCACATGTTGACCGTGTGGCCCACTTTTCCTACCCTTTCTCTCACGGCATCAAGCCCGGATATTCAATGCCGACTATATTCCTAAGACGATATCCCTAAGATAATAATCGACGACAGATTCATATGAGGACCTTATAGCGCACAGAGCACCGCACCCGCCCTCCTACGGGCACCATCTCTCGCCCGCATATCAAACGCGACCACTACGGAGTCGCCACCACAAAAGAGCTACTCTCGGCTATGGCGATGCGCCCAGCCGGGTCGCTCACCACCACATAGATCTTATAGCTGCCCGGCTGCAGAGTCACGCCCCGGCTGTCGGCCGTTAGAGTGTGATCGCCGCTCCAGACGCTTGTACGATTGTCGGCGTAAGACGCCACCGGGACATCCACCGGCTCCGTGACCAGGTTGAGGGCCTGTCCTTCCTCAAGGAGGAACACCTTTTGAAGGGCCACGTATGGCGACACAGAGACACTCCAGGAGGCATTGAAGTCACGTCCATCCACTGCAGTCTCTGTATTATCCGGGTCGCCCCCCTGCAGAGCCGTGACGGCCACCGGAGCATCGTAGACGGTGAAGGCCGCCGTAGTCGCCACCCCAGTGTGTCCGGCTACGTCACCCACAGGCGCCCCAGCCTTGTCAACCGCGCTGATACGGATCTTGTAGTCGGTGTGCTTGGCGCCGGCAATCGCCGGGACCGACCACACGTAGCTACTCACCGCCCCTGCGACAGAGGGAACGGCGGCATCGATCATGGTCCATGTAGCCCCATTGTCGGCCGAATACTCGATGGCCACAGTGGCAGAGGGGGAGACGTCCGTCACGGTCCAACTGATCGTGTAGCCCATCGAGTCGGGGACCAGTTCTCCACCTCGGGGAGCGTGAATCTCGATCACGGGAGCCCGGCGATCAATCACTACACGGCGCGCAACCTCCGGCACATATGTCGCCGGACTACCCGTCGTGAGCAGGCTTTCGTTGCCCGCCCGGTCGATGCTGCGTACGGCGAACAGATAGTCTCCATCGGGCAGTCCCGCCGTCGGGTAGACCGCAAAGCCCGAATCGCCCAGACAGCTGGAGATGAGCGTGAACCCGCTCCATTCCCTGCAATCCGACAGGCTGGGGGCATACAGAAACTCCACCTTCGCCACACCACTGGCCAGAGTGCCGGGGTCGCCTCCCGACACGTCGTGAGCCTTCACTCCAAACTCCGGCATGCCGCTCTCGGTGTAATGAATATCACCCGCGTTGGGCGGCAGAGTCCCTGGGACAATGTGCGCCGTGGGAGGCTTGGTGTCTACGGTCACACTCACAGCGGCAGGGATGAAGGTGTTGCCGGCACTGTCGGTGATGACGACTCGGAACACATACTGTCCGTCGGCAAGTCCGGCCGATAATGCGCCGTCGGCAGGCCACTCAGCCACAAACGCACCGGTATCCGCATCGCGGGTGGTATCCGTGGAGATAGTCCGCCACTCCGGGATAGGCTGTTTGACCGAGCACTGGAACTCCACACTCCTGACCCCGCTCCGCTCATCGGTAGCGACGGCGGCAAAAAGGGGCTTGGCCAGATTCACAGCCGCGTCGAGCTGGTCGTTCGGGATCGAGGGCGAACTAATAGCCCCCGTCGGCGCCACCGTATCGAGTACGTACGTAACCGGTTCCGAAGCCGCCGACATCAGACCGGCCGCATTCTTGACTTTGGCGGTGAAGGAGTGCGTACCGTCCGCCAACGGTGTCGTCAGGTCCGCGTAGAACATGCCGGCTGCGTTGGTGGTCGCATCGGTGAGCTTGGTGGTCGTCCCGCCGAACGTATCGTAGACAACGATGGGACTGCCGGGTATGGCCCGGCCGCTCACCTGCGGTGTAGTATCGTTCCCCGAGCCGGCCGGGGTCACAGTCACGTCCCTGGGAGCCGGCGGCAGTGTAGACATATCCGCACCCGCTGCGGCAGCCCGGAGGACCATCACCGCCGCTTGAGCCCGGCTGAGACCGGCGGTAGGAGACAGATAGCCGCACGACCCCAAGACCACACCACGGTACACGAGGTAGGCCGTGGCCGCCTTGTGCACCGCTGCCACGTCCTCGGCATCCAGGAATCCATTCACATAGAAGCCGCCCTCCGCCGCATACCAGAGATCCAACGATCCGTATACAAAGGAGCCCACGCCACGGATGACCCCCGTGGTAGATATCTCCATCTGAGAGAGATATCGCCCCAGAATGCTATTGGTCTGTTGGCGCGTTATGGCACCGGCCGGCCGGTACTGAGCTCCGCCTGCGCCCGGGTAACCGGCGACGAGCCCCGCCGTATAGGCCCCCTCAACATAGGGGAAAAAGGTGCTCCCTCTGGGCACATCGCTGAACGTCGCCACGACCGGGTCGGCGGCGGCAACAGTCAAGCCGTTTACCGCCATCTTGGCGAATTGACCTCGTGTGACCTTATCGGCGGGCCTAAATGTACCGTCTGGATAACCGTCGGCTACAGTAGCGATCTGAGTGGCGCTCTTGCCGTAGGCCCCCACCCACCACTCATCCGGTGCATCCGACCACGGTGGAGCAGCCGACGCACCCACGGCGACACTCAGCACGAGAACGATGGAAGCGGCGATGATGGCGGCGATCTTCGCGGAGCCGAGTCTAATCTCTTTCCCCCTAACAGGCTGCCGAGAACCGAAGTCCCGGGTGACGGGAAACGGGCGCCCTGTGAGCGGAAGAGCCATACTTCGCCCTCCCTCACGCCAGGGAACAGGTGCAGAATGCGCTCAGTCTAGCACACGGCTTCAAGACTCCGCCAAATGGTGCAGAAAGACGCACGGCCTAGGTCGTGTGCCGGGCAATAATGAAGGAGGCCCGCCTTTCGGCGGGCCTCCTTTTGTAGTCCACGGGGACTACGGCACTACGTCTAACCCTAAATCCTGCCTAGGGCGTTACTTCCGTGCCGTCAGTATCGTAGACGTAGTTCGGGTAGCCATCATCATTGCTGCTGCCCGTGAAGTGGGCAAACACCGGGTTTTCAGTGTTGACCCAGATTTTATCGGTCAGAACTGCAGAGCCAGCCTTAGAATTGTACTTCTGGTCGGCCAGACTTACCACCGGCCAGTCGGCGTACGGCGGGTTCTGATCTTCCTTGTACATGATGGTCACCGGCTCATCGACATTATCGCCCATGATCCCGAGCGGTATCTTGACGGCTGATTTACCATCACCGCCACCATACCCAAGCCACGGGTAGATAAGGTCAACCTGCATCGCCCAATCCTTCTCGGCTGTTGCAGAAAGTTCGGTGCCAACAGTCGCTGTAAACGTGACATGGCCCTACTGATCGGCACCCGGAGTCAACGTCCAGGTCGCCTCGCCATCAGCATTGGTGATCTCGGCAGCCGGCGACGTCGCAAAACTGACGGTACCCTCATCTATAACCGCCGCCAATTCCACGCTGGCGTTCTCGAGGGGATCGTCGAACTGATCAAGAACCGTTGCCGTCAGCTCATGGTCATCGCCGGGAAGGTTAACGGCAGTTTCCGGGTCAAGCGACAGAGCCGTAGCCACCCGCTCCTGCCATTCCTTGAGCGCCACGTTGGAAGTGATTTTGGCACCATCCACCATAGCGGTAGCCACAAAACTGTACACGGCAGCATTGTTGCTCGGGAACGTGGCAGTCGCCTCACCGTCGGCATTCGTGGTGCCCGTCTGGGGCGCCAAAGCAAGGTCGACGCCCGACTCATAGTACGGAGTGAAGGTCACTTCCGTGCCGGACACCGGGTTGCCGGCGCTATCCGTAACGGTGGCGGTCAGCGTGTGATCAGCGTCCACCGGATTCACCGCATCCTCAGGGGCGAGGGTGATGTTCGCGCTCTTCCAGATCTTCTGAACCTCGAACACCTTCCACGGCTTACCGTCAAGCACCATACCGTCGGCAGGCTTGTACACCTGGACGTTGATGATGCAACGAACATCGTCGTCGGACTCTACACCGTTCGGATGCTCTTCGGTGTAGGCCGGGTCGCCGTTCTCGGGATCATAGTAATTACTGGGGCTATAGAACTCGTGGTTGTAGTCGCTGGGCAGATCCTCGATGAACGGATCTTCCAGCAGCTGGATGTCGATGGAAGAGCCGTGAGGCTTCGTGGGATCAATGCCATTAAGCGTCCAGGCCTTTGCACCGGTGCCGCAGTAAGGGTACTGAGTATTGTTCGGATCGAACCGATCGAAGAAGAACGACTCGGTACCACCATAACCGGTGACGATGCCATACGGATCATCCCAGTCGGCGTCAGTACTGTCGTCATCCGGACCGACCCCGGTCTGCTGAGCCTGGGCGGTGTGGTTGGCGGAGTCTATCGAATCGGCACGCGGTTCGCTGTTGTCCGGACGGGGTCCATTACCGTCCACGACATTAGTAACTTCAACTGCGGCGGCAAGCGGCCTGGCATCGCCACGCGACGAAGGCGTCGCGGAATTCTCAGCCGTGACCCAGATAACCGTACCGTCGGCGATGTTGCCGAGAGCCGTCGTACCGAAGATCTTCCCGGTCGGAATCGAGCCGTTGTCACCGACTGTAAAGGCACCGAGTCTCGCATCGCCGGCCCACAGGACGTAGGTCGTGTAGCCGTAGGCGGGGAGCTTGGCAAGCCCTTCGGCTGCGAATTCCCAGGCCCACATATTGCCGTTGATGACCTTAGCGCTGAAGGTGCCGGCAGCCGTTGCATTCGGGTTGAGCTTCTCGAACCCATCGCCAGGAGTAGCGTTCGTCTGCGAAGTACCGGTTGCCGGGTAGCGGGTGACGAGTTTGGCCGCAGCGATCTGCTCATTCTGGGTCTTGTCTACAAGCACCTGGAGCGGATGATACGTGTCTGCCGCTCCCTGCGTGCCTTCGGTCCACTGACCATTTTTGACGATCTCGTACACGACTTCATAGTCAGGAAGTTCATTCCCGAACTCATCAAGCACGTGGACTTCGAGGTGAGCCGAGCTGAGGTTGCCGTCAACATCGTAGACGTTGTTCGGACCTTCAGCCTCTCCGGGCTTAATCGGAATCCCATTCATGGTGAGAACGACCTTCGGCTCCGGCTCCGCCTGGGTCGTCCAGGTCTTGCAAGCACGACCCGTTACACGCTGGTCGCCCTTGGCCGGGTTGGCCGGATAGTCGACGATACCGTCAACGCACTGCCTGCCCTTCGCGTTGGACGTGACCGTCACCCACGCGTGACCATCTGCATCAGTCACTGCATCGTATGGGAAGGTTTCGCCGGCGTATTCGATGGAACCTGCATCGCCCTTATCGGAGATGCTACCGACGGCCCCAGGGACCGGAGTAAAGGTGACACCCTTGCCCTGGAGAGGCACATAGATACCCGTGGTGAGCCTCATCTCAGCCGCGGTCTCCATGGTGCCGTCACCATTGAAGTCGTAGCTCGTGATACCGCCCTTGCCCAGATCTATGCCGGTGCGCGCGTCGGTATAGACGATCTCCTCGACATCCTCAGTGTCGAGATCATCAAACGTACCGGTAGCCGCATCATAGCTGACGTTCTCCGAGCTGGTGCCCTCTTCCGACAGCGCGGTACCAATCTCATCTTCGTTAACGATCAGAATGCCGCCGAGAGCCTCAGCATCCTTGGCATCCATGACATTGTCGAGAGCATAGCCGGGTATGTCGGCGTCAACCCACGGGGTCTGGGTCTGCGGGCCCTGCCTGCCGGTGTCCAATTTCATGAGGTACCGGAGGTGGAGACCATATACCCAAAAATCGAACGTGTGGCTGGTGCCTACTTCGTTGGTAGAGACCGCTTCGTTCGTTGAGACGGTGGTCGGGTCGTCGAAGGTGGCAATATTCACCTTGTACCACTGCACGTGGGCAGTGTCGATGGTGGCCTTGCCGGTCTTCGGATCGATGTACTTGGCCTCGATGATCTGCTGACCGGGGTCGAGGGACTTGATCAGCAAACGAGCCGTTCCGGCCGCGTCGGTCTTGTCATAGTCGAGATCGGTGCCGAACGGCAGGCCGTCGTCACTCACCGTCTCTTCATCATCGGACTTGAACTGCCCCACGCCCTGCATGCTCCACTCAACCGAAGCACCGGATATGGGATTGCCGTACTGATCCTTCAGCGTGATGGTGAGCAACTCCTCCTCACCAATGTTGAGCGTGAGATCGGCCGGAGAGATATTCGTCGGGCCATCGGGGGCAGTGTGAGGGATCCAGGTCTTGACAGCCAAAGCGGCGTCGGCCGGCTGCTCATCCCAATTGTTGTAGTGCTCCCAATCGGAGACGAACGTCTCAATGTGATTGAACAGAAGCTTCGGATAAGGATTTTCTGGGTAGTCGGCAACGGCCATGACCTGGGTCACGCCCGTGTCCTCCGACTCGATCACGATGCTGCTGAGACCATCGTCGTCGGTCTTGCCCACAGCGGTCTTGGCCGGAGAGATGGCCACACCGTCGACTTCCGTTATATCTCCAACCGAGGTGACGGTTTCATCCGTGTCATCCGTGTCGTAGATGGACCAGTTGACATCGATACCTGCAAGGGTACGAGGGACGAAGCCTTGTGCGGCCTGTGCCACCTCATCAGCGTAGTCGGCATCATCATCCGGGCCGTCTATGCCGTCATTGACCTTGATGTCAGACGGATCAAAGGGAGCGGTCGAGATCCAGTTGTACCAGTCATACTGAGTGGTCGACCGCGGACCGGGGCCCATGACCAGCACGCGCGCGCTGAAGCTGTGGGGAACACCAACATTGTTCCGCGGCGTGACGTTGTCGGTAACGAGGTAGACCTCGTCTAGAACGAGCCAATACTTGGTAACCACTTGAGTGGCCAGACCACCGTCAGCGGTCCTCACGGTCGCCGATACCTTCTCGGTGCCGGGCTCGTGAGAGATCAAATTAACCTTGACCTCGCCGAGGGTGTCGGTAACAGCCGCTTGAGGGCTGATGTTGCCCACGTACAGCGGATCGGCGAACAGGGTGTCAAAGTCGACCAGCACACCCGCGACCGGTTGGCCGGCGGAGTCGGTGACCTTGAAGGTAGCCGTGTGAGTCTGACCGATCAGGTTCTCGCTCTTGTCGGCGCTGACCAGCTCGATCTTGTCGGCCGTGAACTCAAAATCAGGATCCAGCGGGGCTATTTCCGTAGCCCGGATCAGCATGGCAGCAGCCTGGATGCGGGTCAGCAATGTGGCCGGAGCCAGGTTGCCATAGGCGTCACCAAGAGTGATACCAAAGTCGTAGGCGAAAGCCACCTCGTTTTTCAACTCAGGCGCGATGGCGCCCTTGTCGCCGAAATAGCTCAGAAGGTAGTCGATCTCATCATCGGTGTACATGGTCGCCAAGTCGTAACCGTTTGCATCACTGACGTAGCGGGCAATGATGGCGAGAGCCTGAACACGGGTGATGGTGTTCTTGGGGGCGAAGGTAGTCGTAGTCGTGCCGTTGATAATACCGGCGGCCTTCGCGCCTTCAATGTACTTGTAATAAATACTATTCTTGGGGACGTCGCTGAAGGAAGGCACATCCGGATCTTTAAGATGGATATTGAAGGCCTCCACAGCCATCTTGGTGAACTGTTCCCTAGTGATGCTCTGATACGGTTTCCAGAGCCCATTGGGATAGCCATCCGAGATTGCCGCCACCTGGTTATCGGTGATGCCGTACTTGGCAGTCACCGTGTCGGGCAGGTCAGGCCAGGTTTGATCCGCAAGTGCGGTACCGGAGAAGCCCAACACCAGGATGAGGGCGAGGATGGCCAGTAGCATCACCTTAAAGGTGCGCTTCTGCATATTTCCACTCCTCTTTACGTTTTTACTCATAGTAAATGGGTCTTGCCATTTCCTACTTGTGCTGCGGTAGTAGTAGGAAGAAAGAACGAGTCACCTCCCTTCTTTCTTGGGCTCACACCCGCGCCTACCAACGCGGGGTGGCAGATTCTGTCAGGGTCTTGGGCGGCAAGTGCCCGCGACCTTTTCAGACACGCAAAAAAGTGCAGACCGGCTGCACAGATTATTAAGTATAGCGAGAACAGCATTCCAGACCAACGGTGGATCAACCCCACAGCCCCTCTCACGATCCCGCATTGATGGCGATGATTGTCGCACCGCCAGCGTCTACACGTACACGAACGGAAAAATATTTAACCACTTCGACCAGTTCGCCACGACCGTCGACTATCCTGTCTTTGATATCCAAAGTCACCCTCACGATGCCATCACTGAGCGAGGTGGCACCGGTGATCTTGTAACCGTAGGGATCGCTCAACGACATCTCCATCCAGGCCAACGAGGACTGTGCTGCCGGCGCGATCACGCCACGGGCACCGGAGGTGTCGCCGGACACAACCATGTTGCCGAGAAAGGCCACAGCAGTCCTGGCCGAGCCCTCACGTTGTGCAGCCGCGTACTGCGGCGGCTCGCCCGTGGTGGTCATCTGAGTCGTCTGCGACGGCCGGCCGGAAGAGCCGGACGGAGCGGCAGTGACCGTAGTCTGAGTCGTAGCAGTGGCGGAGGGACGGCCGGTAGTACGGGACGTAGTCCTCACCGTCGCGGTTGTGGTGGCCGACGTATTGACCACCGGTGTATTGGCGACCGCCGGTGTATTGGCAGCACTGCTGGTGGCCAGTTGATCGCCATCCACAGGCACCGTTACTGAAGATCCAGGCGAACCAGGCTGATAACCCTCGGTCTCCGCAGGACCCGTGGTCGTAATAGTGGTGACAGGATCGGACGTATCAGAGCCCGTCGAGACCGCCGGAGTCGTGGTCACAGTAGCCGACGGTTGTTCAGAGATTTGTTCAGAGATGCCGGAACTCGCCAGCCACGTGGTAGTGGTGGACTGCCCATCGGTATCGGCGGTCTGCAGCAGTCCTCCTCCGTAGGTGCCGAGCACAGCCGCCGCGACGACCAGCAGACCGGCCGCCGACGCGACCACCCAACGAAGTCCGTGCGGACGGGCCCTGAGCACCCCAAAACCGCGGCCCGACCTCTGCGCACCTATGGTTCCTGCTTTCGATCCAGTTGCTGCGGCGCGCCCACCGACGGGGTTGCGCTCAAGTTCGCGCTGTAATAAGGCCCAGCCCCGCTCTCGTGTAGCCTGAGGCACCGCCATCTGCGCCAAACCCGAGAGCTCGCGCTCAATCACCGGCAGAGCATCGTCCGCCGGCAACGCACCCGGAAGAGTAGACGTCTCAGCCGCGTCGTCCTCACTACGGGCCGAGGTGAATGCTGTTCCGCCCTCACCGCGCCCGACCGCAGCTATTCTCTTGCGCTTACGAAAGAAGTTGCTAAATATGCTCATCAAGACTTATATTGCCGACGGCAGGAAAAAGTTACGCGTGCGGGTTACGCGGGCACATCCGCCGCCCGGTGATCGTCCCTTCGCAACGCCTCAGGACGGCGTGATCCCCTGTTGCCCCAAGACATCCCTGAGCGCGGCCAGCCCACGGAGCTGGAGTTGCTTCACCGCACCCTCGGTGCGTCCCATGACCGCGGCAGTCTCGGCCAGCGACAGCGACAGAATATAGCGCATCATGAGGACCTCGCGTTGGCCCTCCGACACGTCTGCCAAAGCCCGGGCGATGGCCCCCCGCAACTCCCGCTGTTCGGCGGTGGCGTGGGGACCGGCACTTTCAGCAGCCGGCTCGACGATGGAATCGAGATCCACTCGGTCGGGAGCGCGACTCTGTCCACGCAGGTGGAAGGCGATCTGTTTCTGAGCTATGCCGTACAACCAAGCCACGAAGGGCTTTCCCTCGTCACGATACCGGCCCAGTCCCCGCACCATTCCTAGGAAGACCTGGCTGGTGACATCTTCCGCAGTCGTGGGAGAGCCGAGACGGAGAAGAACATAGCGGTAAATGGTATCGAAATGGGTCCGATAGAGGGCTTCTACGGCTGATTCGTCACCAGAGCAGGCCGCCTCCACCAACCGCTGCTCATGGCGCCGGTCGCGCTCAAAAGTCTGTGCGACCGACTGGGTGTCGGTACACGGCAGTGCGCCACCCGGCCGGTCTACTGCAGCGGCTTCCGAGCTCGCGTGTAAGCGACGGAATCTAACCATATTGCTATCCATGATAGACGATGAGTCGGCCGAGACGTAGGATCCGACCCTTGGCTACAGTGTGGTGTGCTTGAAATCCTTCAGCGGCCCAGGTACCCGCAGAGGTTGGCCGTCATCTTAGCCACGTGATTGCGGCCGGCCGAAGAGTCCGGATAAAAATAGAGGCGGCCGTCGCCCCCCGGCGAGCCGTCAAAGATGCGGGCCTCGTACGCCGTCATGATCTCACGGTATCGAGGATGAGAGGTGGGCACGTCAGCGAAGACTCTCCGGCTCCCCACGTATGTTGCCAGGGGCCGGTGCGCGGCGGCCGCGCCGCGCGTTATCATAAGGATCAACTGGCTGCGGGTGATGGGGCTGTAGGGCCTGAAGATGCCGCCTGCGTATCCGGTGACGATCCCCAAAGCGGCGGCCTCCTCCACATAGTCGTATGGATAGGCCTGTGGGTAGCCGTACTTATCGTAGGTCGGGCGCACATCGTGAAAACTCGGAGTACCCAGTCGCTCGATCTCGGGGGTATGCAGGCCCACGCTCTCCATGATCATTTTGGCGAACTGCGCCCGGAGTACGGCGTCCCTGCCCATAAAGAACCACAGCCCGGAACCGCTGGGGACCTCCCTACCACTGACTACTCCCCGTGCGAGCAGGGTGGCTACGTACTTATAGTAGGGATCGCCTCCTCCCATGTCGAGGAACTGGACCCCTCCTGGAGGGTCGGGGGAGCCGCTATACCGGAAGCCGAACGAGTCGGCGGCGCCCACCGTGCTCCGTGCCCACACTGCCAGAGTATGCCGATCATAGCCGGCCGGAGCGGTGACGGTTGATGCAGTGGCGGGATTGGCCAGACGGAGCCTAATCACCGATGGAGAGAGTACGCCCTCAGAGTCCCATGAGATCAGGGCGGCCTGGAGCGGTGCGCCATCGGCTCCATCGACCACCGCCTGGAAGGCGGCCTTCTCCGGCGTGGCCGGGAAGTCCAGGTAAACGGCCCCGAAGTCAGTAGCTTCAGCCGTTCCCACGAGGGGCACAGCGCCGGACAGCTCTCGCGCCTGAGCCGACACGGTGAGGTCGCTGTAGGCATAGGGGGGAGATGCGGGAGCGCGGCCGTCCAGGAAGTTGGCCACCACCCAATCGTCATAGAGCTCGTCGAACGTCCCGGCCCCACCAAGGGCGGCATTGATGCCCGTGATCCCATCGAGCGGCTGGTCGATCAGGGTGCGGAGGAACGTCCGGCCCTGCCTTTCGGCCAGATAGCTCACGAACGCATAGGAGGCTCCGTAGTTCTGCCTCCAGCCCGTCCACAAAGTCAGACTCGTGTCGGGGTGGTCGACAAAGGCCTTGAGCTGACTCTTGGCACGACCATCATACCCAGCCAGGTGTTCAGCGTAGGTAGCCAGACCTTCCACCAACCACGTGGACTCGGCGGATGCCGATGGCGAGGGATCCAGCATCACATCGCGATAGTGGATGATGAGGTGTGCAAATTC
This sequence comes from Thermoleophilia bacterium, assembly GCA_050943595.1. Lineage (GTDB taxonomy): Bacteria > Actinomycetota > Thermoleophilia > RBG-16-64-13 > RBG-16-64-13 > JAXGXJ01. The sequence continues at coordinate 13,031 of JBMNPM010000018.1, forward strand.
ATGCGCAGCGAGGGCACCCATGTTCTGAGGCTCGACCGCTAAGGCCTGAGCGTTGAGATAGAACATCTCCCGGCGGTTGGACCGGGTCGAATTCCCCGGGTCGATATCCCGGTAGTTGAAAGAGCCGTCGACGGTGGCATCACGAAAATCATAAACGAGTATGGCCACGCGCAGATCCCCATCGATACCCGGACGGGGCTCCGGGCCATAGGCTTCAGTAAGGGCAGGATAGACGGCCGTGTCGAAGATGGTCCCCAGAGCATCGGCGAGAAAAGGATGGAACAACGCCCCATCGGCTTTGTAGACCACACAGTGCTCGCCTGCATAGACAGGGGTGGCTTGGATCTGAGAGTAGACCCCGGCGCCCCAATCGAGGGCCCAGAATGTCTCGCTACCGGTAGCCGCAGCGACCTTTGCACTACTGCCCGTGGCGGCACGGGCCCAAGCAGGCAGGATGGCATAGAGCGCAACCATGGCCACCGACGCCACAGCGACAAATACGGGCAGCACAAAGAAGACCGCTCTCTTCGCAGCCCTCTCGTAACGCCCGGGACTCAATGCAGCAGACAGTTGCTACCGACCCCCTGCCGGCCATTCAAGATATTCGATGATACCGTCTGCGATGGCTCGGGCGGCGGTCCGCTGGTAGTCTGCAGTGAGGAGCTTTGCTTCTTCTTCCGCGTTGGTCAGGAATCCCACCTCGGTGAGGACCCCGGTCATCGTGGACTTTGCCAGAACGACCAGGGTCTGCCCATACCACGTCTTGGCACCCCGATCCTTGGAGCCCAAAGCTTTGACCAAAGCCCGCTGTATGGCTTCAGCCAGCAATTTGCTCTCGGGATCGTAGTCGGCTGCAGTCCCTTCGTAGAACGTCTCGGTACCCTTGACGTCGGCATTGTTTATCGCGTTGCAATGGATGCTCACGAACAGCGTAGCCTGGGCCGCGTTGGCGATGTTGGCCCTCTCCTGCAGTCCTACGAAGCGATCGTCGTCGCGGGTCATGAGCACTTCCAACCCTGCCGCGCGGAGATCGGCGGCCACGAACTTGGCAATGTCGAGGTTGATGTCCTTCTCCAGAGACCCAGAGACACCTATCGCCCCGCTTGCCGAGCCTCCGTGGCCGGGATCGATACAGATGAGCGGAGGACCGTCCCTCTTGGGGGTCTCGGCTACGCACCGATATAGGTCGACGACGATCCGATGGCAACTGTTGTCACCGGAGGGCGCCAGGGACATGACCTTAAAGGTCCGATAGCTGGTCAAATTGAGGGTCACGCGGACGGTCCTCGGATTGTACGCGTACTGCCGGGCGTCCACTGATGCCACCTCAGGGGAGCCTATAGCCTGAGACATGGGGGCGGCCAACGCTCCCCCGGTGTAGTCGACAGTGAGGTTGCCGTCGGCCGTGACGGCCGACGTTATTTTGCCGGGAGCCCGCGAAAGGTCGAAGACCACTCTGGTCTTGTCGTCGTAGTCGCTGGAGAAGCGCACCCTCTGGATGACGGCACACTGACTGAGGTCGGCCCGAAACACCACCAGAGTGAACTGTGCCCGGGTTATGCCCGAATTAGGCAAGAAGCGACCGTTAGACCCCCCGAAAAGGCCGCGGTCCACGGCCAGGGCCACGTATGCCCGCGCATTCGAGGCGATATCGCGACTATCGGAGAAGGCGGCCAGGGTCTTTTGGACACTTGCCGAAGACAGGTTCCGGGCCTGCGTGTCCCAACCCAGGGCCCGGACCATGATGACGGCCATCTGTTGCCGGGTAAGGGTCGAGTATGGGCGGAATAGACCGTCGGCATAACCGCCCACCCACCTCTGCGCCACTGCGGCAGACACGTATGGACGGTATACACTGTCCACATCGCTGAACGAATAACCGGCGGCTTTCGTGAGCGGTACGCGCTGCCACAGCACCAGGACCTTGGTCGCCTGCCCCCTGGTAAGGGTATTGCTTGGCCTAAAAGAACCGTCACTATATCCGGAGATGACGCCGGCTCCCGCCATAAACCGAATGGCGTCGTAGGCCACCATCTCCTCGTTGACATCTGAGAAGGCAGTACTCTGCGCCGCAGCCGGCGAAGGACACGTCATGAACAGCATAGCCAGAGCAAGACACAGCACCGCGCCGCAGACCGCAATGATCGTACACACCGGATGCTGTGCCGAAGCCCACACGCCTCTCCAATGGGCTGGGGGCCTGGAAGATGAAACCATCAATCCGCCTCTCCTTGAAGCATACGTAGCAGCCTGGCCATGACCGTGATCGTCTGTGCCCGGGTGGCATTCTCCTCGGGCCGGAAACGATCCTGCGTATCACCGCACATGAGACCGTATGTGTATACCACCATGATCGACTTTTGAGCCCAATACCCGGCGGGTATGTCATTGTACAGCCGGGAGGCACCCGAGAAGGACTCGCTGCCGGACGTATCGGCACCGAGGGCCCGACTGATCATGGCGGCCATCTGTGCCCGGGTAATGAGGGTATCCGGCGAGAATGACGAGCCGTCGCCCGTGCCCTGCACCAAGCCGAGGCGGTAGGCTGCTTCGATCTCGTCGCACGCCCAGTAGAAAGAGTCAACGTCATCAAAGACGGTCCCCGCGGTGGTGTGCGGACCTTGGGTGGCGCCGCCGGAGGCCAGCTCGACAGGAGCCATGGTGCGGATGAGATATACCGTGAACAAAGCTCTGGAGACACACGAGTAGGGCCGGAAGCGGCCGTCGGGATCCGCCGTGACGATACCAGCCGTGCGCGCCCGAGCGAAGTCGGCATAGAACCAGTCGCTGGTACGCACATCGCTGAAACCCGGAAGGACACTGTCACCCACGGTGGTAGACGCACCGGTCGGCCTCGTCACCATCGTGGTGGTAACCGATTTGGCCGCCGTGGTCGACGTGGTGGAAACGGGTCGTGTGGTGGACGTCGTTGAAACGGACCCACCGGCACCACTCAACTCGGCCAGGGTGGGCGCGGCCGCCAGGCTGGGATATGGATTGATGGCGCTGGGAGAGCGCGTCTGGCCCCCCGAAGCACTCACATACCCGCCCAGATGGATCTCAAAATGTAGATGACTGCCCGTATCTTCAGCGTTGCCGCTGTCGCCCGCATAGCCGATCACCTCGCCACGCGCAACGCGCTTGCCGTTGGTGAGACCGGGAGCGTACGCGTACTTGACGCCACCCTTACCGTCGTCGGTGCCGGGTGTGTCGTTGTTCAGGTGGACGTAGAAGTAATCGTTTCCATCATCACCCCTGAGCAGGATGTTGTAGTAGGGGAGGTTGTTGTAGCTTGAAAGTTTCCCGGTGAGGTTGAGCCAGGCGACCGTACCGTCGACAACCGCCAACAGCGGGGTCATCTTGGGCACCATGAGGTCGTTACCGGCGTGAGTACGCCCCCCGGCACGAGGTGCTCCGAACGTATCGGTCCACGGAACACGTTCCTCGAGCGGGAAAAGTATGGGGACTACAGGCGAGTTGGAGGCGGCAGCCGAAAGGGAGGCGGATTCAGCAGAGGCAGAAGGCGAGGGAAGAATTACCAGACACATCACGGCTATCAACAGAACCACTGCGCCCCCTAGACCCCCTAGGGAGCATCGAAGACGGGTGCCGCCCCTTACAGCGGTACCCGGCCTCCTCGACAGCCGCGCCAGGTGTCTTTCCTTGTGGTCAGATCCCGTAGCTGGCATAGAGACCTATCTACTCGAGCCGCCGGTGCGACCTCCTGCCGGCCGGCTGATCTATAACCTTCCGGATACGGCTCCTTCTGTCCTATCCGGCCTGCCGCGTCTTACGCTTGAGCGTGGCACGCAGCATATCGGTTATCTCGACAAGTTCGGGCATTTTAACAAGTCTGGCTACCAAGAGAAAGACGCCCGCGCCCACCAGGACTCCGACGACCAGCCGTACGGCATTGCTAAAGGTGCCGGGCAGAAGAGCGTGAGCGAGCACGTAATCGACCGCCCACACCACCATCCCCATGACCGCAGAGACCCCCACCACGACGCCCAACGAACGGAACATGCGGCCAAAATCCATCGAACCAAACTCCCGCTTGAGCAACCAGATGAGCACGACAAAATTGATGCTCAAGGCCACAGTGGTGCCCAGTGCCAGACCGCCGACCCCCAAGAACTGCATGAAGAGGTAGGAGAGGATGACGTTGATAAAGACCGTCGCCATACTGATCTTGACCGGTGTGCGGGTGTCGTGATGGGCGTAGAACACCCGGGTGAGGGTATCCCGGCCGGCGTACGCATACAGTCCCAGACACAAGAAGAGAAGCGCCCACGCGGTCCGGGTAGTGTCATCGGAAGTGAACTCGCCGTGCTGGAGCAGGAGACCAATGATGGGATAACGCAGAAGGATAATGCCGACGGTGACCGGCACCATCAGAAAACCCATGAGACGCATGGAGAAGTTCACCGTAGCCTTCGCGCGATCGGATGCACCGGCCGCCACCTGCTCTGAAAGGAGCGGGAAGATGGGCACTGTGATACCGGCCACAAAGAGACCGAGGGGCAACTGGAACAGTTTCTCGGCGTATGTCAGGCTGGAAATCGACCCCTGATCCAACATGGACCCGAGGACCTGGTCGGCAAATATGCTGATCTTGCCCACCGCCGAGCCGAGAAGTATTGGCCATACCATCGCGCCAACTTCGCGAAGGCCGGGATCGTGCCAGTCGATACGCGGTCGGTATCTGATCTGCTGGTCGCGGAGTCCGGGCAGGAGCACGGCGAACCCAGCCAGTGAGCCGACGACACTACCCACTGCCAGCGCCGTGATATTAAGACTGCGGGCAAAGATAAAGAGGATCACGAGTGCAGCGACCGTACCCACGGCGGGCGCAAAAGCGGCGATGGCAAAACGTTTGAGCGAGTTGAGCATGCCGATCACGAGGCCGCCCATACCATCGAAGATGAACCCGATCATAAGGATGCGGAAAAGGAACACCGCCCTATCGGCCGTGTCGGCTTCAAAACCAAAACCGACGAGCGGGATGATCCAGGGAGCCAGGATGACGAGGACCACCGCCACCCCTATCAGTATCAGACAGATGACATTGCCAATGTTCACGGACAGGTCCCAGGCCTCCCGGCGGCGGCCGGTGGCGAGGCGATGGCTGAAGAGAGGGACGAACGTGGCTGTGAGGGCTCCGGCTACCATAAGAGTCAGCAGGTAGGGGATGCGATAGGCCAGAAAGTAGGCGTCGGTGTCGGCCTGCGCGCCGAAGAAATACGCCATGGCGATGTCACGCACCAACCCCAGGAGACGGCCAACCAACGTAGCGACCACGATAATGATGGCCGCCCTGCCCACAATCGAACGCACGGAGCCGGCGGTCCCGCCTGTTGACAACGTGGCGGACCCATCCGCCTCACCGGCGGTTGTGTCGGGAGACGGAGGCGCCGCGGCTACCGCCGCCGGGTCCGACTCCGCCGCCGCATTGTGGAACGTCTCCCCGGGACTTTCGGGCACCGGATCACTCCGGTCATATGAGCCCTCGACCTGCCGGCCATCCTCAGTAGGTGGCACTCTGCCGCCGGGAGGGCTCACTCCTTACTCCGCGGAGAGTAGACACTCCCCGTTTCGGCAAGCTGAACGGCCACCTGCGCCGTGCGCCCGGCCTCAGCGCGCAGGGGAGCGACCGCCCGGGCCAGTGCAGCGCGCCGGGAGCCGACATGGGTGAGACTGTCGTCGAGGGCCGTCGAGAGAGCCTGGGCGGCAAAGGAGGCGGCCCCACTCTCGAGGTCATCGACCGCCACCGACCAGGGGAGTTGCCCGGTCTGGCTCGCGAAGGCCCGTGTCTTGGGATCGTAGTCGATGACCACGGCCGGCGTACCCACCGTGGCCGATAGAATGCCGCTGTGTAGACGCATGGCCACCACCACCTCCGCCTCGCCCAGGACGGCGGCCAGTAGAGATGGTGAAGATACGGGGGGCAGGGAGACGGCACGGCCGGCAAGAGCCGGCCGTGCCGTCAAGGCGTCACACACCTCCAGGTCATGAGACTCGTGGAAAGGCACCGCTACGACGTTGAGGTCCGAAGCCGCCACCAGATCTTCCAGGACTCCACCCAGAGTGTCGATAAACCCGGTCCGGCCGAGCCATGGGCGAGGGCAAACGGCCACATAGCGGCCACCGGCAGCCAACCCCTGTTGGGAGAGCCACCCAAGGGCCTCCTCGCGCGGAGCGGGGAGAAGGGCGTAGGCCGGATCAGGCACCACCAACTGGACCGGCGCCCTGACGCCGATCTCATAGGCCAGCCGGGCCGAGTCCTGGTCACGCCAGGTGAGCACCTGAGAGACGGAGCCTGCGACGGCCACCAGGCGCCGGGCCGTCCTGGTATGCAGTGGTCCCAACCCTTGTGCATACCACATGACCGGTAGCCCCAACGAGCGGGCCATGAGAACCACAGAGAGGAAGTAGGGCACCGGCCGCAGCTTGCCTTCGCGCAGAAGAAAAGAGCGACCATGGAGGGCAAAGTCGGCCTCGTGTAGAAAGCTGCCGCCCCCACTGATGAGCAGATCCGCCCTCTTCATAACGGCCCGCAGACGCCCCGGAGAGCGAAGACTGGTGGACACGGCCTCCAAGGTGGGGTGCCCGCCGCCGTGCCGCTGCTGGGTGTCGGCAGGATCAAAGGAGAGGACGGTGAACTGTGCCTCCGGATCCCGCCGGCCGACCTCCTGCAGAATACCGGCCAGGATGGCCTCGTCGCCGACATTACCTTCGCCGTAGTAGCCGCTGATGAGGTATCTCACGTCCTACTCCTGCCATGGTCTCGAGCGCGCCCACGGCGCGGTGGACCATAGTCGTCCGCCGACCAGCGCACTACACGGGAAGCGTAGCGGGGGAGGGCCAGTTGACGACGGGCCCGTCGCGGGTCGGTCACCAGGCGATAGAGCCATTCGATCTTGGCCTTCTGCGTCCAAGAGGGCGCGCGTTCCACGATCCCGGCCCAGACGTCGAAACTCCCGCCTACACCGAGGCCCACTGCGGCCCCCCATACATCCCGATACTTGTGCAGGAGAATCTCCTGCCGGGGAGCACCCAAAGCCACCAAGAGAATGTCCGCAGCCGACTCGCGGACCAGGTCCACCACATCACCTTCCTCTGAGGCGGTGAAATAGCCGTGATGAGTGCCCGCCACGCGCAGCCCCGGACAACGTTCCGCCTGGCGGCGGGCAGCCTCCTCAGCCACGCCGGGCGCGGCCCCGAGAAAGAAGATCGACAGTCCTTTGGCCGCCGCCGACTCGAGGACCCGCTGAGCCAGATCGACACCGGCCACCCGCTCCGGGGGTGACGCCGGTCCGCACTGCCCCTCAGAGCTGAGACGCGCGCCCTGCCGCCCGGCGGCCCACACGGCTCCGACCCCGTCTGGATAGCAGAGGTCGGCCGTCAGCAGGGCCTCGGCCGCCTGCGGATCGCGCTGCGCGCGCATCACCAGTTCCGGGTTGAAGGAGACAACGAGGCGTGTCCCCGTTCGGGGAGCCGACCGTCCGGCAGGCGGGGCAGCGTCTGCCGGTGCCGCCCCACCGTCGCGAGAGGTAGCTGCAGCCTGGATGACCCAATGCACGGCCTGCTCGAGAGTGACCACATCGAGCGTGAAACCCAGCACCGACAACGACGGCCAGGCAGGCGTCGGTGAGAAGGCGGGCTGTGCATCGCTGAGAGGATCGGCGGCAATACCGGCGCCGGCCTGAGGGGCGCGGCCGCAGATCGCGCGACTGTAGACCTCTGCGTAGGCTGCGGCCGCCCGCAGATGCGAGTGATTCTTCACCACATAGTCCCGGGCGGCCGCAGCCAACCGGGCGGCGAGTTCGGGGTCGGCGGCCAGCCGTAGAATGGCCGCTGCCAGAGCCTCGGGGTCGGCAGATACCAGTAGGCCCGTCTCTCCATCCACGACCATCTCGGCGAGCCCACCTACGTCTCCCGCGATAAGAGGCCGGCCCGACGCCATAGCTTCCAAGGCCGAGAGGGAGGTCGCCTCTTCGACGTTATCCGAATGGACGGAGGGTACGAGTACGATATCGGCCAGGCGATACAGTTCGAGAATCGCATCCCGGCCTTGGCCGCCCAGCAGCCGTACGTTCGGCTCCAGGGCATGCGTCCGGATGATGTCCTCCATCTCCCTGCGCTCCCCTCCTTCACCGGCGTGGAGCAGGAGGAAGCGCCCGCGTTGGGCCGGCTCCATGGCGGCCAGAGCGAGTGATGGGAATATAACCCCATTCTTCTTTACCAGTCTGCGTGGGCACAAAAGGACGATCCTCCCCTCCGGGACACCCCATGCCTTGCGCAGCTCGATACGAAGGCACATCTCCTCTTGGGGGTCTTCGAGGGGGACGAAGGTCGAGGTGTCGATAAAGTTCATGAGGGTGTAGATGCGGGCGGCCCGCTCGGGGACCAACCGTAGAGCATGGCGGTACAGCCGGCCGTCCACCGTCACCACGGCATCGGCCAGCCGCAGGGCCTGCATCTCGGCCCGCATCAAGTAGTTCAGCCCCATGGAGGACGCAGTGCTATAGCCTTCCGACACCGACTCGTACAACGGATATCCATGCAGGGTCAGGACGAGGGGTATGCCGTATTCGTCTGCCACCGGACGCAGATAAGGTACCGAATACACCTCTTGGGCGTTGAGAGCGTCCCAGGGCCTGCCGGCGTCATAGGCATGCGCGCACTCTTCGGCCGTGCGGGCGGCCAACAACCTGCCACGAGCTTCGGCAGCGTACACCATGCCCCAACCGGTCCGAATGCGGTTGAGCAGCCCTGCCGGCCAGATCAGACCGGCCTTGCGAAGGGGTGCAGCGACCGTCTCACCGAGATAGAGCGCCTTGACCTCGTGATCCACCTCGCGAAGGCCTTGGGAGAGCATGGCGATGTGCGTGCTGGTGCCCCCGATCTGCCCCGGGTCGCGCATGGTGGGGAGCAGGATCCTCATGACGGAGTCCCCAGGCCGTCTGCAGCAGGCTGCAGGCGGCCGTGATCCCGCGGCCCCACACGCGTAAGCGCATCCTCCACCAACCCTGAGATCTGCTCCACACGATGCTCCCACGTATTCTGTGCAGCCAAAGCCACCCGAGCCGCTCGTTTATCGGGGTCGTCTTCCGCCAGCGCCCGACGTACTTCAGTCGGATACTCGGCCGCCGAGCCGGGAAGACCGATCACGTCTCCAAAACCGGCCAACTCGGGCAGGCCGCCCGCGACTACAGGTAGGCCCGCAGCCAGATACTCGAACAGCTTGAGAGGAAAGATGTTGCGAGTGAGTTCGTTTGCCCGGTACGGGATGAGGGCCACAGCCAAACCCTTGAGATACGCAGGCAGCTCAGGGCGGGGCTTCTCGCCCAACAGATGGATATTGGGATACCGGCGGAGCCGGGCCTCGTCCACCTGGCCCTGCTTCACAGGACCGATGAGCACCACCTGCCAGCCCGTATCGGCCTCTGCAAGTGCTTCCAGCGCCTCCACGTCCAGACGGGAATCGTGTAGCCCTACCACTCCCAGCCGCGGCTCCGGGATAGAGCGCAAATCGGAGGGGAGGGATAGACCGGGTTCGAGTGCCTGATTGAAGATCTCCACATCGGCCGCGTTGAAAACGGTATAGGTGTGTGGATTAAGCGGCAGGCGTGAGGAGCGCAGGTTCTCGGATGTGGTTATGACCAAGTCGGCCCGACGGGTGAGCGCGTCGTCATAGCTCCGCACCACGTGAGGATCGACGAACCCGGGAAAGGCCGAATGCTCATCGACACAGTGGTAGACGACCAACGACGGCGACCGGGATAGGCATCGCCGGCCCCACGCGCCGATCCCAGCGCTCCGGGCTGCTCCAGATACGCCTCCCAGGTGATCGAGCAGGGCGAGTGCTGTGGGTAGATACGTCCAGAAGATGAACTCTTTGTCGAATGACACGCGCTCCATGGCCCAGCGGATGTACCGAGCCAGTATGGCCTGGTTGGCATCATTGATACGAGGCTTCATGTTGCCAAAGGGCAGCAGCGGAGGAGGAGTGAGCTTCCAGAGCCCTGCATCAACACGCTCCAGCCGGGGCGCCACCGCTCCCCAACGCCGCCACCGCGCCGGCACCTTCAAAGGTGCCAATGCAGTGACCGGCTCCTCCACATACAGTACCCTGTTCGTCCGAGCCAGCCTGTGCATGATCTGCTGCTTGCTCGTCCACATAACGTCCCAATCGAGAGACGAGATGCACATAATGTCTCTGCCGCGAAGCATGAAGACTTCTCCTCTCCGTCTACCCGCGTCCACTACGCGCCGCCATGCAGCGTCCATACGCCCACAGCGTCCTCGCGGCAGCGCGTTCGACTCGAAACAGATCGCGCACCCGCCGGAACCCTGCGGCGCCCATGCGGGCCCGTAGACCTTTGTCGTTCAGTAGGAGGGCGGCGCGCTCGGCCAGCGCGGCGGCCAGCGCGGCGCGCTCCTGGTCTCTTGTCACCACAAAGCCGGTCTCGCCATCCTTGACCGCCTCAGCCACGCCGCCCGCAGCCGTCGTCACCACCGGGAGACCGAAGGCCATAGCCTCCAGCACCGACATTGATACCCCACCTTCGAAGACCGAGGTGGTTAGAAAGAGGTCCAGCCGGGTAAGCATCGGCTCGATCTTGTCCAAACGTCCAGTTAACCGCACCACATCCTGAAGAGCCAGCTCCTGAACCAGCGTCTCCAGACGCGCCCGCTCTGGGCCGTCACCGACAATCACGTACTCCAATCCCGGGATGGTTCGGCGCAGGAGGGCCGCCACCTGCAAAGCCAGTTCAAGATCCTTCACCGGCACCAAGCGGGCAATGGTTCCCATCCGAGGTCCTCCGGCAACCCCACCCGAGGGTGCCGGGAAGGAGACCGCGGTCTCCGGCACACCCTCCGTGACAGGCCATTCGATGCCCGACCATATGCTCATCACCTTACCGGCCGGGTAGCCCCGCCGCAGGAGCAGCGCACGCAGGCTCTCAGACACGCAGATGACAGTATCGACCAAACCGAGGGTGGCTCTGTCGAGAAGCTGATACGTCCGGGCGACCGCCGGAGAGGCATAGTCAAGCAGTAGATCCGAGTGTACGGTCGTAAACAGGCAGGGACGCCGACCGTGTCTCAGTCCCCGGAGAACGAGCCGTACAGGCAAATTGGCGCGCATCCCGTGGGTGTGCACCACATCCCAATGCACCCGAGAGCCCCGCAGAGCAAGGGCCGAGGCCGGCCCTCCGCCTTCCCCGGCTGCGAAGCCGACAGGCCCTTGAGTCAGCATGCGGCGTAGCCCGGGCAGGATCGAGGCATCCCAGGCACTGTCCATGGGAAGTACGCAGACCGGCAATCCCCGCAATCGCGCCTGCTCGACAAGGCCCCCTTCGCCCAGGCAGAGCAGGTGCGCATCACATGAGAGCCCTTGTGACTGGACGGTGCGCAGTGCCGAAAGCAACGGTAGGAGGTGGCTCATGGCTCCCCCGGTGTCGCCACCTCCGATGACGTGCAGTACCTGCAATCTCCTCATCACGAGACGCTCCTGTCGAGGGCCGCATCAGGCGGCATGTTTCGCGTAGCGCCGGCCGCTCCAACGACCGTCTCACCCACCACAGTATTCCGGCACTCTTCGCACGGTACAGCATGCAGCACCGCCGACGTGACCAGACCGGCGAAGAACCAGAAGGCCACCCCCACGACGAGAGTCTCCCACACACTCGCCGTGACGTTCGCCGCCGCCACAGCGATAAAGGCACCAAACGTGCCCGCGGCCAGAGGCTGCAGGTAGGGATCGGCGCTCTGTACATACGCTTTAACCAGCCCCTTGGCCGCACGGAGGAGGACCCACAGAAACGCGATAAGGAGGATCACGCCACCCTCGGCCGCCAATTGTAGATAGAAATTGTCCACCCACAGGCGTCCGTAGCCAAACCGCACCGCGGCCGTACCACCGAACGTGCCCAGACCAAGGCCGAACAACGGGTGGGCAGCGGCATGCTGGAGGGCCATCTTCCAAACCAGGAGACGTCCCGCGACCATACTCTTAGCGATATACGTAGAGCTAAAGGCGAAGACCAGCCGCTCAGTAAACCGAGCGGGAGCGACAAACCAGCCCAACGCACCCACCGCGACCAGAGGTACCAGATAGCGCCGATACGCGAGTATTAAGAGGGCAAATACTCCGGCCGCTAGACCCAGCCAGGCTCCCCGGCTGAAGGTCACGGCCACCCCGGCCAGTTGCACTGCACAGACGGCCGCCAACAGCAGCCGCTGGATTCTGGGCAGACCCCGGCCGAGAGCCAGACTGAATGAGATCAGCGTACCTATCAACAAGATCGCGCCCAGGCCGTTGGGATTCTCGATTATGGAGTAGGCCCGGGTACTGATATGCGTCTCGCTTGCATCCACCCAGCGGGTCGGCATCGGCGCATGGGTGACGTACTGGAAGAGGCCGTGTGCAGCCAGAGCCACGCCCGCGACCAGGAAGACGGCCACCGTCCACTGCACCCACCGCTTGTTCTTAGGAAAGAGGAATCCAATGAAGTAGAACAGTAGCGGCTGGAACAGTACACGCAGAGCGAACACGGCCACATTCGTCCGCACATCGCCTACAACCACCGAACCGATAGCCATGACAAGACACAAGAGTGCCGGCACAAAGAGAGGTACGGTCCACAGCCTCGCGCGACGATACACCAGTACGGCCCACAGGAGGAGAATG
>JBMNPM010000019.1:0-24109 GCA_050943595.1 Thermoleophilia bacterium
CAGAGCTGCACAGCCGTGGCCTACGTCTAGAGCAGGTCCTCGGCATGGCTCACACGAGCTAAATGAAGCTCGACCTGAGGTGCAGTCTTATCGTTCATCCAGTGGAGCGGGGCCGGTTGCGTCCGCGGTGGGCTCGGGTATAATGGCGCTGTGAACCAGGTCCTCGGGACATCTGCCCAAACCCCCGAACGCAGCCATCAACAACGGATGGAGGCTTTGCGTAGGGCCAACGACGTCCGCTCGGAAAGGGCGCGACTCAAAGAGCGCCTACGTACCGGAGAGGTGTGCATCACCGAGATCCTCAACGATCCTCCGGAATATGTGCACACGGCTAAAGTGTTCGACTTGGTGTTGGCGGTCCCGAAATACGGCAAGGTGAAGGCCAATAAGCTCCTTGAGCGCTGCCGGGTCAGTTCTTCCAAGACCGTCAACGGGCTTACTCCTCGTCAACGGAAGGAACTTCTCGAGATGCTCTCTTCGGACTGACTCTCCTGAGGGAGAGGTAGATTCCCCGGCTCATTGTCATCTCCGGTCCCTCAGGGGCAGGTAAAGGTACGCTCATCGAGCGCCTCCTACGCCGGGTACCCGGATTGGCTGTGTCGGTTTCCGCCACGACTCGTCCCCTGCGTGCGGAGACTGAGGTAGAGGGGCGTGATTACTACTTTCTTGTTGAGGAGGAGTTCCAGCGCTGGGTTCGGATGGGTGCTTTCCTCGAGTGGGCTACGTTCAGCGGCTACCACTACGGTACTCCACGGGGGCCTGTTTTTGACACGCTGGAGGCTGGTCTGGACGTGGTGCTGGAAATTGAACTTGATGGCGCCCGGCAGATCGTCGAACAATGTCCTGATGCCCTGATGATCTTCGTGATGCCACCCTCATTGGCCGAACTGGAGCGGCGCTTACGCGGCCGGGGTACCGAGTCGGAGGACTCCGTCTGCCGCCGCATGGCTCGTGCACAGGAGGAGATCGCCGCCGTGGAGAGCTGTTCCTGGGCGGGTTCACGGAAATTCGACTATGTTATAGTGAACGACAGCATCAACAGGGCGGCCGATGAGCTGACCCGCATCGTCGAACGAACCAGGAAAGAAGATGAATAAGCCGACAGTCGATGAAGTCCTTGCAGGGCTGTCCGCTGCGCGCGATGCCGGTACCGAAGAGCCGAACCGGTATACGGCGGTCATGGTCACAGCAAAGCGTGCACGGCAAGTGAATAGTTACTACCATAGCCTGGGCGAAGGTAGTATCGATGCCTTCACAGCTCCGTTCATGGCTATTCTGTCGAAGAACTATCTGAGCATGGCTATGGTTGAAGCCGCCAAGGGCGAGGTGGCATATCGTCTTCGCTCCACTCGTCGGTAGGCAGCGGGAGGAGGCGCAGTATGGCGGCTGACTCGCCGGCTGACTCGCCTGTAGTCCTTCTTGGGGTGACGGGAGGGATCGCAGCCTACAAGGCGGTTGAGCTGCTGCGTTTGCTCCAGAAGGCCGGTATGGAGGTACGGGTCATCATGACCCGGGCGGCTACCCAATTTGCCGGTGTACTGACTTTTCAGACTCTGTCGGGACAACCGGTCCGCCTGGACGACATTGATGAGCTGCAGACCGGCCCGCGCATCACTCACGTCGAGGACGCCCAAGAAGCCGATATCATGGTCATCGCTCCGGCGACGGCCAACACGCTTGCCAAGATGGCCAACGGCCTAGCCGATAACCTGCTCACCTCTACGCTACTGGCGTTTTCTAAGACCGTCGTGGTGGCTCCGGCCATGAATACCAACATGTGGGAGCACCCGGCTACGCAGCATAATGTGGGTCTATTGCGCGAGCGGGGGGTGTTCGTCGTAGAACCGGGTTTGGGAGAGCTGGCCTGCGGAGTGCACGGAGCGGGCCGCATGGCGGATCCCGACAGTATCGTTGCTGAGGTCAAGCTCCGTCTGCAGGTGCAACGGAAGCGTGATCTGATCGGCGTAAGGGTCATAATCACGGCCGGTGGTACCCGAGAACCCATTGATGCCGTGCGTTTCATCGGTAACCGCAGTTCGGGCAAGATGGGGTTCGCCCTTGCTCGTGCCGCCTTCGACCGTGGGGCCCAGGTCGATCTGGTCGAAGCCAACGTCGATATGCCGGCAGTTCCCGGTGTCCGTCAGATCAAGACACCTACGGCTGGTGAGATGCATGCGGAGGTCATGAAGCTTCTGCCCCAGGCCGACATTCTTATCATGGCGGCGGCTGTGGCCGATTACCGCGCAGCAGCTGGTCCGGCGGGGGGGAAGATAGGCAAGGGACACGACGAGATCACCATCGGCCTGGAGCCGACCACCGATATTCTCTGCGACGTGGCTGCACATCACAGCGACCGGCTCTTGGTCGGTTTTGCGGCGGAATACGGCCTGGAGGGTCTGCAAAGGGCGCGTGACAAGCTGCAACGCAAGAGTCTCGATATGATCGTGTTCAACGACATATCCCGGACGGACATCGGGTTCGATTCGGATTTCAATGAGGTACGCATCCTCAAGCGGGATGAAGAAGTGTCCGTCGGCCGGGCACCCAAAGAGACCATTGCCGAGACAATCCTGGACCACGTTGCTATGGCCATGAAAAGCCGGCACGGGGAGACACCTCTCCCGGCTTGAACCGTGTGAGCCTGTGTAGCAGACCGCTAAAGACCGAGCGCGCTTTGCAAGCGCGCTCGGTGTACTACTACCTACGATTGGCCGGCGCTGGCCGCCGGCTGATGAGAAGGCCGGTTAGGCCGTCTCCCTCATAGCCTGGATCTCCTTTGCCGCCTTGATCTGCTCCAAAGCCTTGGCTTCGATCTGCCGTATGCGCTCACGACTCACATTGAAGCGCGAGCTCACCTCGGCCAGGGTACGGGGGTGTTCTCCCTTGAGACCGAATCGCAGCTCTACTACTTTACGCTCCCGTTCATCCATAGCATTGAGCACTCGGTCCAGGCTCTCCTTGGCAATGATGCTGCTGACTACATCTACCGGGTCGGGCGTGTTGGAATTCTCGATGAAATCTCCCAGTTCGGCATCTTCTTCATCGCCGATGGGCGTTTCAAGCGACGTGGTGCGCTGGGCGATCTTGCGCATCTCCTGCACTTCCTGGGGGTCGATGCCCAGTTCGCAGGCAAGCTCTTCATCGTTCGGTTCTTTGCCCGTTTCCTGGAGGAGCTTGCGTTCGGTGCGCACCATCTTGTTGATTTTTTCAATCATGTGCACCGGGATGCGGATGTTGCGGTCCTGGTTGGCGATGGCGCGTGTTATGGCTTGCCGTATCCACCACGTGGCGTAGGTGGAGAACTTGTAGCCTTTGCGATAGTCGAACTTCTCCACGGCACGGATGAGTCCCGTGTTGCCCTCCTGGATGAGATCGAGGAGGTCCATGTCCTGCGTGTAATAGTTCTTGGCAATAGAGATCACCAAGCGTAGGTTCGACTGGATCATACAATCCTTGGCACGCTTGTCGCCGGCCTCAATCAGCTTCGCGAGCTCGATTTCCTCGTCCTTTGTGAGGAGGGGGATCTCTCCGGCTTCTTTGAGATAGAGGCGCAGAGGATCGTGGGTGACGGTCTCGATAGAAAGATCGAGCGCCGGTTCGGTGGGCTCCAGGGCGCCTTGGGTGACGGGACTCTGTTCGTATATCTCAATGGATTGGTCAAACAGCTGCGAATAGAGATCCTCGATCTCTTCCATGGTCATATCGAATTCTTCTACCAGCCCCATGATCTCTTCGCTGGTGACGTATCCACGTTCTTGGCCCGCCAGCAACAGGTCCTGCATATCCAGGATGGGACGGGCGTCCATAATGGCCATGTCATTTTCTCTTGAAGTCATCTGCCAGTCTTCTCTGAAGGTCGTGCTTTCGCGTTTGGTACCGATTTTTTCATCGCAAATTTCATCACAAACTAGTAAAGTATACCGACGGGGGATGGAGGAGTCAACACATACGATGCCGTCTCAGTATAGCGAACAAACGTTCGTGAAGCAAGCACTCGGTCGACGTCCACTCCTACACAGTACACCAGACGCAGCATCGTCCGTTGCGGTTCCCGTCGCCTTCCCCCCGCCTGCGCCATATGAGACAGTTTCTGGGTCCCAGGTTCACCCGAAATATGGAGATACGGTGGAAAGACAGCAGCCGGCGACCGGAACGACTACTTCTCAGGTGATACTTGCCTTGGACGCCGAAGGCGGAGACAGCGCTCCCCAGGAGATGGTCGCAGGTGCTCTTCTGGCTGCGTCATCCCGATTGAGGATCCTTCTGGTGGGACGGCCCGAGGCGATTGAGCCCTGTTTTGAGAGGGTCCCGGAGGCATCGCGCGACCATGTGGAGATCGTCCCCTGCAGTTCGGTCATTAGTTGTGAGCAGGAGCCGGTTTCCGCCGTCCGCGCGATGCAAGACTCCTCCATCGTAGTGGGCGCTCGTCTGGTAAGCGAGGGGAGGGTCGGCGGTTTCGTATCCGCCGGCAGCACCGGGGCTATGCTTGCTGCCGGGCTCATGGTAGCGAAGCGCGTCCCCGGCATCCGCCGCCCGGCCATCGTCACCACCCTACCGGGGCTACATGGACCCGTGGTGTTTCTCGATGCGGGAGCTAATGCCGACTGCCGGGCAGAGCACCTGTTGGAGTTCGCCGTGCTGGGCACAGCCTACGCCCGCGCGGTGCTTGGACATCTGAGTCCTCGGGTGGGATTACTTAATATCGGCGAAGAGGAGGCTAAGGGGAACGAGCTTACTAAGGCGGCTCACGCCTTGCTCGCGGCGTCGGGACTTAACTTCGCCGGCAATGTTGAGGGGCGAGACCTTCTTATGAATGCGGCGGATGTGGTGGTCACCGATGGATTCACCGGCAACGTCGCCCTCAAGCTGCTCGAGGGGTGCTGTTCAGCAGTCTTTGCCCGAGTCAAAGAGGCGGCAGGCGCAGGCATGCGTACCAAGACAGGCGCCATGCTGCTACGGCCTGCTCTGCGGGGTTTGCGTACCACGCTTGATCCGGAGGCGTACGGTGGTACCTATTTGCTGGGTGTGCGGGGGTTGATGGTCATCTGCCACGGCAATTCCTCACGCCGGGCTATCGCCAACGCACTCGACTTCGCAGCCGAGGCTCTGCGCAAGGGGGTTCTTGAGGCTGTGGGGAGAGAGGTGGACAGTATTATCGGAGACGCCGGGACCCCTGCCCCATCTTGACCGCCGTTGCTACAATGGGGCCGTTGTCACCGGATCTGATCTATCGTACCCGAGCTGCATGAAGGAGCCGCAGATGAGCAAAGACGAGATCCTTGCCAAGGTGCGCGATATCTTGGTGGACCACCTAAGTGTCGATCCTGCCGACGTTGTGTTGGAGGCTTCTTTCCAGGACGATCTGAACGCCGACAGCCTGGACCTGGTGGAGCTGATCATGGAGCTCGAGGACCAGTTTGGTGTGAAGATCTCCGACGAGGAGGCGCAAAGTATGACCACTGTAGGTGCGGCGGTTGATTTCATAGCCGCCCGGGTCTGACGCCGTCCTACACAGAGCTCTGATGATGGTGGGGCTGCCTGCGTTCGGGCGGGCAACCCCACCCTTTTACCGGTTGCGGCTGCACCAAGCCGGCCTCTTCCGGGCGACGTGTCGTGCGCTTGACCCCGGACGAGAGCCGATGACTGTCACGACCTCGACACATCGAGCACACCGAGCTCTCTGGAAGCCGGGCATGCGCCGGGTGCCGGCGAAGAGCAGGCACCGATGACTCTGTTCGTTACCCCGGCGAACCCCCGGCTGCCGGCCATGTCACCGGAGCAAGGCTTCGGCACACGTTTCCTCGAGTTGGTTAGGGGACTTCCCCCTCATATCTTCCGCCAAGCACTCACGCATTCTTCGTGGGTGACCGAGCGGAACGAATCGTATGAACGGTTGGAATTCCTCGGCGATAGCGTTCTTGGGCTTGCAATCGCCGCGACTGTCTATGAGCGTTACCCCCACAAAGACGAGGGGGAGCTCGCGCGCGTCAAGGCATTCGTGGTCAGCCGGGCGAGTTGTGCCGAGGTGGCCAGGTGCCTCGACGTACCGGGACTGATCATGGCCGAGGCGCCTGGACCGGAACAGAAACGCCTGAATGCTGCCAAAAACAGGACCGTCCTGGGGAACGTCTTGGAGGCCTTGATCGGTGCCTGCTATCTGGTCCATAGATATGACTGCACGGCTCCTGCGGTGACCGACGCCTTCGAGCGCCAGATCGAATACGCGGTGACGGCGTACGTGGATCACAAGACTGCTCTCCAGGAACTTCTGGCTCCTCGGGGTGTGCAGCCCGTCTATCGTCTCGTCGGTACGGAGGGGCCGCCGCACGACCGCATCTTTTCGTCTGAGGTCGTGGTGGCTGGGGACATTCGGGGGCGCGGTAGGGGGAGAACCATCAAAACGAGCGAGCAAGCTGCCGCCCAAGAAGCTCTGGAGTCACTGCGGGTTACGGAAAAGGGCTTATAGATGGCCCGTTTTCACTCCTTCGCTTACGGGGCTTTAAGACCTTCACCTGTTCCACGGAGCCATCTTTCGGGCCCGGTGCAACCTTGGTCATTCTCACTGTTCTTGGCCTGTCCCTGTCCATTCTATATCCTGGACGAGGGCGGGGCGTCAATTGATGTTCAAGGAGGCATGAGGTCTTGAGCTACAACTGGTCGGAAGTGTTCCTGGGGGTGAGCGAAGACCGCACCGTGGGGACACCGGATGAAGTCCAAAAGGTGAAAAAAAGGTGGTTCTCCAAACTCCGCGAGGGGTTGACTAAGAGCCGTCAAGCCCTGCAGCAACAGTTTTCATCGCTCCTCTTCGATCGTTTTGACGAGGATCTCTGGGAGCGCATCGAAGAAGCCCTCATCTTTGCTGATGTGGGGGTTGAAACCACGGTGTCCATCGTGGAAGCTCTGGAGGCTGAGGCCGATGCCGGGAACCTCAAGGATTCGGCCTCGCTCATGGCCAAGCTTCGTGAACTCACGGCGGCACACTTTTCGCAGGCCGATACGCGCATAGATGTGGCCCATTCTCCGGCCGTCATACTCATGGTGGGGGTGAACGGCACCGGCAAGACCACCACTATCGGCAAGATCGCGTGGCACCTCAAGGAGTTGGGCAAGGAACCGCTCTTGGTGGCCGGGGACACGTTTCGGGCTGCCGCTGTGGAGCAATTGGTGGAGTGGGGGAGCCGTGTGGGATGCGAAGTGGTGCATCATGAGCGCGGCGGAGATCCTGCTGCAGTGGTGTATGACGGTGTCGTAGCGGCCGAAGCTCGCGGGGCGGATGTGGTCATCATCGACACCGCCGGACGGCTCCACACCCAGGTTAATCTCATGAACGAATTGGAGAAGATCGGGCGGGTGATCAAGAAGCGCATCCCTGATGCTCCTCACGAATGCCTGCTTACCATCGACGCTACGACCGGCCAGAATGGACTCATCCAGGCACGGATGTTTAAGGATGCGGTCGATATTACGGGAGTAGTGTTGACTAAGATGGATGGTACGGCCAAGGGAGGCATCGCGCTGGCCGTATCCCATGAGCTCGATCTACCCATCAAACTCATCGGCACCGGGGAAAAGATGGATAGCCTACAGCCTTTCGATGCTGCAGGCTTCGCATCGCTGCTGTTCGAAGATTCTCTCACTAAACAGTGAGGGTGGCGATTGACGCTGGTGGGGGCTACTAGTAAACTCGCTGCTCCGCGGCCGGAAATCCGGCCTCTGCGGAGCGGTGCCCACGCTGCACGGTCAACGGTATGGTGATAAGTGTTCGATTCTCTTTCAGATAAGCTGCAGACGGCCTTTGAGGGTCTCAAGAAAGGCAAGCTCACCGATAAGGATGTCGAGCGCGCTGCGCGCGAGATCCGCTTGGCGCTGCTTGAAGCCGACGTCAACTTCAAGGTGGTTAAACAGTTCGTCGACAAGGTGAAGGAGCGGGCCCTGGGGGTGGAAGTGCTGGAAAGTCTCACTCCTGCCCAGCAGTTCATCAAGATCGTGAACGAGGAACTGACGGACCTGATGGGTTCGGCCAGTACGAAGCTGACTTTCTCGCCCCGGCCACCGACGGTCATCATGATGGTCGGCCTCCAGGGGTCGGGCAAGACCACAGCCTGCGGCAAGTTGGCAAATTTCCTCGTCGCTCAGGGTAAGAGCCCGGGGCTGGTAGCCGGAGACGTCTATCGGCCGGCGGCCGTCGACCAACTGAAGAGCCTCGGTGCGCAGCTGGACGTGCCGGTCTATGACGAGGGCACCAAGGCCGATCCGGTCGATATCGCCGACCACGGTGTGGAATGGGCGCGGCAAAAGAACCGCGACGTCCTCATTATCGATACCGCCGGTCGCCTGCACATCGACGAACGTCTCATGGATGAGCTGGTCCGGATCCGTAACACGGTTAAGCCACACAACATCCTGCTGGTTCTCGACGCCATGACAGGCCAGGACGCGGTCAACGTAGCTCTACAGTTCCAGGAGAAGGTGCAGTTCGACGGTGTGATTCTCACTAAGATGGATGGTGACGCCCGTGGGGGCGCTGCTCTGTCTGTGCGCGCCGTTACCGGCAGACCCATCAAATTTGCCAGCAGCGGCGAGAAACTCGACAACTTCGAGTACTTCCATCCCGATCGGGTGGCCTCGCGTATCCTGGGGATGGGAGACGTCCTCTCGCTCATCGAGAAGGCCGAACGCACCATCGATGAGAAGAAGGCCCGAGAGCTCGAGCAGAAGTTGCGCAAGAGCACCTTCACCTTCGATGATTTCCTTGAGCAGATTCAGCAGGTACGCAAGATGGGTTCTCTTACCAACCTGCTGGGGATGATCCCCGGTATCCCCAGCAACAAGCTCAAGGGGCTCCAGGTCGATGATCGGGCGTTCGACAAGATCCAGGCGATCATTTGCTCGATGACCGCTGACGAGCGCCGGCATCCCGATATCATTAACGGTAGCCGTCGCCGGCGCATCGCCGCTGGCTCGGGTTCCGATATCCAAGCGGTCAACCAGCTACTCACTCAATTCAAGCAGGTGCAGAAAATGATGAAGCAGCTGGGCTCCGGCCGTATACCCAAGAATCCGTTCCAGATGTTTGGGAACCCGAGTTAGGGGAGGAGGTGACCAATGGCAACAGCAATCAGATTGGCTCGTCGCGGTAGCAAGAAGCGCCCGACGTACCGTATCGTCGTGACCGATTCCCGCAATGCACGCGACGGCCGGTTCATCGAGACCATAGGCTACTACAACCCACAGCACGACCCTTCAGTAGTCGAAGTGGACGAGACCAAAGCGAAAAAATGGCTCGGATGTGGTGCTCAGCCCTCTGACACGGTGCGCAAACTTCTGAGTGTGAAAGGCATCGTCTAAGTGAAAGAGCTCCTGGAATTCCTGGCTCGATCGCTCGTGGATCATCCAGAACAGGTCCGTGTGGAGGAGACCGAGAACAGCGATGGAGTCGTGCTGCGTTTGAGCGTAGCCAAAGAAGACGTGGGAAAAGTCATCGGCAGGCAGGGTCGCATCGCACGTGCTCTGCGTACCGTGGTCAAAGCCAGCGCCGTCAGGGACGGGAAGCAGGCGACCGTCGAGATCGTCGACTAGATTTGGTGGCGGGGGGAGCATAACTTGTGACGCGCCCGGAGTGGATTGAGGTCGGACGGATATCCCGAGCTCATGGTGTGCGGGGAGAACTTCGGGTTACGCCGACCTCTGATAATCCTGAGCGTTTCGCGCCTGGGGGGGTAGTTTACGCACGTTCGGAACGGGTGGGTTTAGCGGGACCGGGACCGCGCCTGCGGGGGCAGGTGCGGCTCACCATTTGTACGGTGAGAGGAGAAGGAAGCTTTCCCATAGTGGCTTTCGAGGGGGTGGACGACAGGGGTGCGGCTGAGGCGTTACGCGGCTGTATACTGGAGATCCCATCCGAGCAGTTGCCCGAGTTGGATGATGAGGAGTTCTACCCCTTCGACATCATCGACCTGGAGGTCCGGGACGGCGAAGGGGCTGTGCGGGGTCGTGTGGTGGACGTCGTGGAGACACCCGCACACGATTTGCTCGTCATTGCCCCGCTGCCGCTGAAGTCCACTGAAGAGATCTCTCCGGAGGAGACCTCTTCCGGAGAGGCGTTGGTCCCCTTCGTGGCTGAGGCTGTGCCCACCGTGTCCGTCGCGGACGGCTATCTGGTGGTAACTACGCGCTTCTTAGAATCGTTTTGAAACGCGTCGACGTCTTTACGCTGGTTCCTCAGGCGTTCGATTGGTTCGTGGTCCAACACCCGATCTCTGCGGCCATTGCCGCCGGGGTGACGGAGATACACGTCCACAACATCCGCGACTACAGTCCGCTTCCCCACCACGAGGTCGACGATACCCCGTACGGAGGTGGCCCCGGCATGGTGGCCCGGGTGGACATCGTAGCTACCGCCCTGGAGAGCGTGTTCAAGATGCCTGCGTATCAGGTCCGGGAGTCTCGGGATGTGTATGTGCTGGCCGCTGCCGGACGTCCGTTCGATCACGCTATGAGCCGGGAGTTGTCGATGACCGAGCGCGACCTAGTATTGCTCTGCGGGCGCTTTGAAGGGTTCGATGCGCGCGTGGAGGTACGGTTGGCCACCGGCGCCCTCTCTATCGGGCCCTACGTACTAGCCGGAGGAGAGGTAGCAGCTATGGCCGTGCTTGAGGCGATCGTACGTCATCTTCCTGGATCTCTCGGCAACGCCGACAGTGTGCTTGAGGAGTCGTTCAGCAGGGGATTGGGCGGCATGGTTGAATACCCACACTATACGAGGCCGCGGGTGTTCGACGGACTGGAAGTACCGGCCGTTCTGCTCAGCGGTGATCATGGTGCCATCGCCCGCTGGCGCTGGGCGAACGCACGCCCCTCACCGTGGGATCGGGGTCGGGAGGTGGATCGTGGTCCGAGGGACTGAGTCTTTCCGGGATCGGCGTCCAACCACTCGTTCGGAGAGAAGGTCGGCCGCGAAGTCCAAACGCCGTAACGCCCTTCGTACGGTTATTGAGATCGTAGCTCTCGTGGTGGCAGCCTTCATCGTAGCTATGCTCGTGCAGGCCTTCCTCTTCAAGCCCTTCACTATCCACCAGGTATCCATGCAGCCCACGCTTAGCGATGGTGACCGCATCCTCCTAAATCGATTGGCGTATCATTTCGGTGACCCCAGCAGGGGCGACGTCGTGGCGTTTGACTCACCCGTAGATGAGAGCGAGGACCTTGTAAAGCGCGTGGTCGCCGTCGCCGGGGACAAGGTCGCCGTCCGCAGCGGAGTGCTCTACGTCAACGAGGTGGCCCAGGATGAGCCGTACCTTAATGAGAGCCCCTTTTCGGGGGACTTTAAGGAGATCCTCGTGCATGAGGATGAGGTCTTCGTCATGGGGGATAATCGAAACCACAGCGGTGATAGTCGTTTGTTCGGCCCTATCGACGTTGGCTCCATCATTGGCAAGGCCTTCGCCATCTACTGGCCCATCGGTCACTCGGGTGGTCTTTAGCAGGCCTGTCAAGGAGCCGGCGGTTGCAATCCCTGCCGGTATGCTCTAAAGTCGCTTGGCTTTTCATCAGGAAGATTTGTTGAGACGATCTTAGGGTCAAGTTAGGGCTAGGTATGCATATGGGAGCGATAGAAGAGTTCGAGCGCGCACAAATCCGCCGGGATATCCCTGATTTCAAGTCCGGTGACACGCTACGCGTGCACTTCAAAGTAGTCGAGGGGAGCCGGGAGAGGATTCAGGTCTTCCAGGGTTTCTGCATCCGCAAGCAGGGTCAAGGTGCAAGGGAGACATTCACGGTGCGTAAGCAGTCCTTCGGGGTTGGGGTGGAGCGCACCTTCCCTATTCACTCCCCCAAAATCGATAAGATCGAGGTCACTGCCGTCGGCGATGTGGCTCGGGCCAAGCTCTACTACCTGCGCGACAAGGTCGGCAAGAAGGCGCGTGTCAAAGAAAAGCGTATCTAGGACCATGGGGTCCGGTGGAGAGCAATCTGACCGACCCTGATCTACTGGGTAAGAAAGAGGACATCACGTCTCGCGAAGAGAAGGCGGCCGCCCGTGGCGGACGGCGGAGCCGCTCTTCACGTTGGCTGCTCGAAGTAGTCATCATTGTGGCGGCGGCTTTCGTGCTGGCTCTGCTGGTGCAGCAGTTCCTCATCAAACCCTTCGCCATACCCTCTCCTTCTATGGAACCGACGTTGGTGGAGGGCGACCGGGTTTTGGTCAACCGGCTCGTCTATCATTTCCGGTCGCCGGAGCGCGGAGATGTGATCGTCTTCCACCCACCCAACTATCGTGGGTCAGACCCCTTCATCAAGCGGGTGGTGGCCGTCGGCGGTGATACGATCGCGGTGCATGATGGGAAGCTCTACGTGAACAAGGTTGCTCAAGACGAGTCCTTCATCAAGGAGCAACTCATCCAAGGCGACTTTCCCGAGACACGGGTGCCTAACGGTTTTGTGTGGGCGATGGGGGATAATCGCAATAACAGTGGCGACAGCCGTGTCTTTGGACCGGTATCTGACGACGCCATCATAGGTGAGGCTTTCGCCATCTATTGGCCGATTGGCCATGTCGGCGGTCTCTGATGGGCTCGATCAGGGTCTGAGCGTGAGGAGTGCTGCTTCTTCAGACGCGGATGCATCGATGCACAGCCCCTCCACTCCTCACCGAGGCTCGCGGGTTTCCGACCCTTTTCGATTTGACACGGCCCTCCTTGCCGAAGACAAGGAGCGTTCTCAAGACAAGGAGCGTTCTCATGTCTCACCGCGGGGCGGATTGCGCGTAGCCGGGGCCGACGAGGCGGGGCGTGGCTGTCTGGCCGGTCCTCTGGTGGCCGCAGCCGTGATTCTCGACTACGAGCATGCTCCCTTCAAGCGCCTCGCGAGGCTCACCGACTCCAAGCTCCTCTCTGTTGTCGCTCGGGAGGACCTTTATGGGGAGATACTCTCCAGTGCGGCCAAGGTGGCCTGGGCGGCTTGCTCACCTCAAACCATCGATAGCGATGGCTTGCACCGGTCGAACCTGTTCGCTCTTCGGCGGGCCTTGGAACTGCTCGAGGACGACTATTGCCTGGCCATCGTCGATGGCTTCGACCTCGATCGTGCCGATCTGCGTGTTCGAGCCATCGTGGCCGCCGACTTTAAGAGCGCCGTGGTAGCTGCCGCTTCGGTGGTCGCTAAGGTCGTCCGGGATCGGCTTATGAGGAACCTCGCTCCACTCCATCCTGAGTACGGCTTTGCCGACCACGTGGGCTACGGGACGGAGCGGCATAGGCAGGCGTTGCTGAAGAATGGGCCTTGCCCACTCCATCGCCTCAGCTTCCGGGGCGTCGGTAGTCGACAACTCACCTTCCCCGAGTGAGGCGACTCAGGCCGGACTTAGACCGGGATCTCGGTGTTCCCACACAGTCTCTCCAGGTGGGCCACCATCCTGGCCGGTTCGTGGGCCATCGGTGCCCAAGACCCATGAGCCGTACGTCATCGGTCGCGCGAATAGCGCTGCTAGTCGCGCTTCCTCTATCCTTCTCTCGCGCGTGCTGATCGCGCTCTGGTGGCGAAGCGTCATAGTTCAGCAACCTCTTGGGGGCCCAGGCCGTCACCATAGGTATCATTGCAGCCCTCGACGATGTCCGCGATCTTGCTTCCGAAACAGAGGCGGATATCGGCCAGACGGGCCTCTCCACCGGCGTCTTCCACCAGGTCGTGGAGGAGGGCGGCCATGACCTCATCCCCACTTCCCTGGACTTCCATCACCAATGCGACGACCGCCAGGGAGTGCGATATATAGGGATAGGGGATACGAGTTCCTTTGCACATTTGCCTGGCGTGTCCCTGGGAAGCGTAGATCAGGGCCGACTCGAACTTGCCGGTAGGACACGGCGGGTCCGGCGGGGCAGCATCCCGCCCTTGTTTCTTGGGCGCAATTGGGGGGATAACAGGCAGGTATAAGTTGGCGGGTATCTCCGATGGCCGCTGGGCGAAGAGAGGCTGCGTCAGGTAAGACAGTAGCATAGACGAGGAGGATCACTGTGAGCAAACCTCACATCAGATGCTCGAAATGCGGACGTCGGCTCCGGAACCAGGACCGCTCGGAGGGGTGGCGCGTGGTCGCGGAGGACGGGCTCCCGCCTGTCCATACCTGCCCGGAGTGCCGGCTAATCGAGATTACAGCGGACACCGCTCTCAGCGATGCCGGCGATGTGGATGCGGTCGCAGATTGCGTAGCGTGCGCCCAGAGCACCGATACAGCTATTTGGCTTGCCGGAAGTAGGAGATATGTCGCCAGTGTGATAGAGGAGCTCGGTGTCGATCCCGTTACGGCTGCAGCGATGGCGGGTGACGATGTTATCTACCGGGTCCCGTTGTGCAGTAACTGCGCTACCGCTCTGAATACCCGCTACCGTGGCGATCTGGTGGTTTGTCGTGACGACAACGTGGTCATCCGCCCGGAGCCGGGCAGTAGATGGGAGGATCCACAGGAGATAGGAAAACTACTCGAGTCGGAGTGCTCCTAGGGGGGTCTCCAAGCATCTCGGTGCCGGGTAGCGGCTCGGAATGCTAGTCTTGGTAATGGAAGTCCTCAGACTCGGCTAGGAGGCCACGTGCAGGTAGTGCTGGAGGATTTGGGCGGACAACCTCTGCTCCAAGTTTCGGGCGAAGTGGATCATAGCTCTTCACCTCGTCTGTTTCAGGCCGTCGACGAAGCCCTCCGCGATGACGCGACCCACATCCTTCTCATCAACCTTGCCGGTTGTCCGTATCTGGATAGCGGTGGAGTGAGGGTCCTGCTTGAAGGGCTGAGGCGTGTCAAACCCGCCGGCTGGATGGGAGTAATAGCTCCCGACCCGCAGGTGTTCCGTATTCTCAAGATGGTGGGGCTGACGATAGACCCCCATTTTCGTACTTTCGTCGATGTAGATGATGCGCGGACCGCGCTGGAGGAGTTGGAGCATGTGGAGGGTCGATGTTGAGGAACTATGAGCTGCTCAGCGCTCAGGTCAATCTCATGGGTGTTATCAAGGCCAGGAAGACCATTGATCGCTACCTGAAGCGGACGAATCTCACCCACTATTCGGAGCTCTCGCGTCTAGTGGGTTGCGAGATTTTCGTCAAGCACGAAAACCATCAGCCCACCGGCTCCTTCAAGATACGAGGAGCGCTCAGCTTTTTCCAACATGTGGCCGGCGAGGACCTGGAGACCGGGGTCTTGGTGGCTACGCGCGGTAACCACGGCTTGGCTATGTCCTGGGCTGGCCGATGTTTCAACGTACCTTGTACGGTGGTGGTCCCTGAGAATAACAATCCGGAGATCAACCGCATCGTCGAGAGCTTCGGAGCCGACCTCATCGTGCAGGGACGTGACTTCTACGATGCTGAGTACTACTGCAATGACCTGGTTGACAGCGCCGGGTACTACTATGTTGAGCAGGGCAATGAGCCTGAGATCCTGAACGGTTTGGGTACCATGGGGCTGGAGATATTCGAGGATCTCCCCGAAGTGGATGTCATCATCTGTCCCATAGGTGGCGGCGCGGGCTGCGCATCACTAGCTCGGGTGGCTCAGGCCATCAACCCCGACGTAGAGATTATCGGAGTACAGCCTGAGCGGGCGGCTGCTTTCTACGCGTCCTGGCGCGAGGGTGAGCGTGTCACCATCGAGGAGGCGGATACCGTGGCCGACGGTTTGGCGGCGCGTAGCGTCTTCGAGCTTCCGTATATGATCTTGAAAGATCGCATCACGGACGTGGTGCTCGTCAGCGAGGAAGCAATACTTGAAGGCATCCGGACGGCCCTCCGGGTCACCCACAATCTCGCTGAAGGAGCCGGAGCTGCTGGTATCTCGGCTGCGCTTCAGATCAAGGAGCGGCTGGCGGGGAAGAAGGTAGTGCTCATCATGTCTGGCGGCAACCTGGGCCATCAACACCTCCTGCAGGCGCTGACCTAGGAAGATCGCGCGATAGAGGCTAGGCGATAGCCTGCCTCGTGGTCGAGGAAACCCTCGTCAACCAATAGGCGCAGAGCAGTACGTACTTCCTCTGGGTCCCACGCGGGCAGTAGCTCGACTACACCCTCGGCGTCAAGCGTCAAGGGGCGCTTTGCGTCTGCGTTGCCGGTAGAGGGAGGGCCGGATGCGAATAGGCTCAGTGTCGGTGTCTGGAGGTTGTCCTGCCACTCTGTGCGCAGTAAGAAGAGGCGGATAATTTGAGACCGCAGTTGCCGTCGTGATCCGGCGAAGGGCGTCTGGCGACTGTGGTGTTTGCTGGCTCTGGATGGGTTCACACCGATCTTTTTCAGCCAAGCTCCGTAGTCCATGAGTGCGTAGTACCACGTGCGGGGGTCCTTCCGGTCGAGGGTGGCTTCGACCAGCGGCAGGATGTCGGCGTCGGGGACCTGGTGTCGATCTGGGAAGAACACGTGCAGGAACGCCGACCGGATGTTGGTCTCTATGAAGGGTACGGCTATCTGGTAGGCAAAGGCGGCAATGGCAGCCGCCGTCGCCGGGCCGATTCCGGGTAGAGTACGCAGTATGACCGGTGAACGGGGCAGAGAACCACCGTGGACAGCCGTGACCGTCTGCGCCGTGCGCTGCAGGTTGAGCGCCCGGCGGTTGTAGCCGAGGCCCAGCCATGTCTCGAGGACGGCGGCGGTCGGCGCCTCGGCCAACGAGTAGATGTCTGGGAAACGCGTGAGGAACTCCTGGTACTTGGGCAACACGCGTGACACTTGGGTTTGCTGCAGCATGATCTCGGAAACGAGGATCTTATAAGGGTCCCAGGTCCGGCGCCAGGGCAGGTCGCGCCCGTGTAGCCGGAAGTGGTCTCGAACGGCGCGGCGGAATGATGCGAGTATCTGCTCGGATACACTGTGTCCCTCGATGGAAGGGGTGGGCTGTTCTGGTGTCGAGGTCGCAGGTCCTGATGCGCTCACGCCATCCTCCTTGTGTCCGGCCAAGTGTACGCCATCATCGATGGCATTCCCCCCGCCTTTCGTTTACGGCTGAGATGCTGCGAGGTTGGATCTTGGTGGGGTAGTAGGTCGTGGGCGCAGACAGGCCACCTCACCGAGGGCTGCGAGTGCATGTACCCTACGAGGTGCCCCACGGTAACATGAGCAGCGCAGCTCACAGCACTACCTGAATATGAGGACGCTTTGACTACATTCAGACCACACATATATGGGCAAATGCACGGGCAGATCTCTGGACAGATGCCATCATGAACGCCATTGAGGCGATCGTGCTCGGCGTCGTTCAGGGGCTGACGGAGTTTTTACCCATATCGTCCACGGCGCACCTGCGGATCGTCCCGGCCTTATTTGGTGGCGACGATCCCGGGGCGGGGTTTAGCGCCGTTATCCAGTTGGGCACCATGGCGGCTGTGCTCGTCTACTTCCGCAGCGACATCCTCCGGATCGTCACGAGCTGGGTCCGCGAGATAAGGGTTCCTTTTCGACAAAAGAGCCACGAGGCCAGACTCGGCTGGTTTATCATCCTCGGGACCATCCCCATATCGGTTTTCGGGCTGGTGTTCAAAGATCAGATCGAGTCGGGCGCACGTTCTCTGCTACTGATCGGATGCGCGCTTATCATCTTCTCTCTCGTCATGCTGGCTGCCGATAAGTACGGTCGCAAGTCTCGGCGATTGACCGAGATGACCGTGCGTGATGGACTCGTGGTTGGCGTCGCCCAAGCTCTGGCTCTCATTCCCGGCATATCTCGCTCCGGAGCCACCATTTCCGCCGGTCTCCTACGGAACTTCACCCGCGCCGATGCGGCCCGGTACTCCTTTTTGCTGTCGATACCGGCGGTGGTTCTCAGCGGACTGTTTGAACTTCCGGAGATCGGTGGCGGCAGTGGCGCGTCGGTCGGAGCGACCGTGATCGCGGGACTTGTGGCGTTCATCTCCGGCTATGCGGCCATTGCCTGGCTGCTGCGCTACCTGGCGCGGCACACCCTCAGCGTCTTCATCGCATACCGAATCTTGCTGGGGGCGCTGATCATTGTTCTGGCGGTTATAGGTCTAATCGAGTAGTGATATCGCTATGGCGCGGTGCCGTCATGAGGTCATGGTCTGCAGAATAAGTGAGGCGATCGATCCGTGAGGGTGAGTACCGATCATGCTCTCTACTGGCGATGTGCGGATGCCCGATCGATGACACACAGCCGGTTGTCTGTCGGATGGGGCGTGATGCGGTACTATTAATGGTATGAAGCGTGAGATCCAAATCACCATGGGAAACGTGTCCGTGCGGGCGCAACTGGACGAGACCGCCAGTGCCTCGGCCGTCTGGGCCGCCTTGCCCCTCCAGGCCACTGCAAGTAGGTGGGGTGACGAGATTTACTTTTCGGTTCCGGTGCAACTACCGGAGGAGGCAGGAGCGAGGCAAGATATGATGGTCGGCGAACTCGGTTATTGGCCGGCCGGTACCGCGTTCTGCATCTTCTTCGGCCCTACGCCGGTGAGCGATGGTCCGGAGCCCCGAGCCTACAGCAATGTGAATCCGTTTGGCCACGTGGTAGACGATTTGGACGCGCTTCACTCAGTTCGCGACGGAGATCCGGTGACTGTTAGAGCTATCCAGTAGCCGCCCCGGCGTACGGGCTTTGCGACTGAGCTTCCCTCGCTTCGAAGGTCCATGAAGCCCTGGCTCCGTATCGGATGCCTTGGTCAAAGTGGAAGATGTCTCCACGCACCTCTGCACGGTCTTACGATCCACGTCCAGACCCCGGGCGATCTCCGATATGTTGCGACCCGTCCGCCGGTGGGGTAGGATCTCCATCACGCCAATCACGTTAAACATCCTTCTCACAACCGCTCTCCCTCGGTCTACGTGCGCCGAGCTGAGGTAGTGGTCGTCGCGAACGGATTTGACGGGGATCACTTGGCACTTGATAAGCCGGGGCGGTTCAGCCCCATCAGAGCCTGAGCTACCCAAGCTCTCGGCAATATCGTGAATGTCAGCACGTGCAACTGGTGGCTTGATTTGAGGGAGGAGCAGTACACTCATTACGGCCTGTGAGGTTATATTTGGGATCTCCATGGTGCCACTGCAATGGGGATAGGGGGTATGTATGGCCAACTGGAGGCCGGCCGAGAGCCCGGTGCAGCTGCAATCTGAGGCCAACGTTGTTGCCCTTAACAGAAGCAAGACGGCAGATGGGGCTATCGGCGATCAGGCGCATGCCGGTCGCAGGTCCAGGCATAATCCGAACTCGGCTGGCGGATTGAGAAGTTACACTGGCGCCAATCCTCACACCGGCTATATCCACGTAGCTGTGGGCCTAGGGACTGATGTAGCGCCTAGGCCGCCGTATGATGCACGACTTCGTGGTGCCTGACTGAGTGCGTGAAACCAGAAAAGCCAAGTATGCCGGCCCGGCTGAGATGATGGGCGTTGAGTGGTTCAAACCGCATAAGAGTCCCATCACTGGTGCCGTTCTCAATGCCAAGTTTCGACGTGTCGCGGACACAAATGGATGGAGGTGGTGATATATGATCGGTTGTATCTCCTGTGGACTTTGCCCGGCCTGTCTTGGGCCGCTCGCCTACGGTGAGGAGGGTGCCTACTGTCCCAACCCTGACTGCGACTGGGCGGCGGTCGAGTGTAGCGACGAGTGGCAGTGTTGAGCTCCGGTGGGGGCCCCGTGGAATAGGAGGATATGTGGATGAATAAGGCCTGGTGGAGGGCCGCCGGTATCAGGGCCATCAGAACGTGGGCTCAGACCCTCTTGGCGACAATACCTACATCCGTCATGATCGGTGGCAATACGGACTGGTCCTTGGTGGGTCTGACGGCCGCAAACATCATCGGTACTGCGGTGCTCGCAGGAGTGCTCTCGCTGTTGACCAGCATAGCTGGGCTTCCGGAGGTCGATTACAAAAAGTGAGGTGACTCCGCCATCTCGTGGCCGGAGAGTGTGTCTCCGGCCTCATGTAGCGGGATGAATGAGATTTCAGCCAGCCTCATAAGCCGGCCTCCGTAGGTGCGCTCCTGCTCTTGCTACTTTGCCCACTAGAACGCGTTTTTTCACGCCAGGTTGCGCCTGCCCAAGTCGTAAAAAGTAAAATCACGATATGATGCTGGCTTTTCCGTGACGTCTTCTTCCTGGGCCGTCTCCTCCAACTGCTGCAGAGCTCATGTTTGTGCTTGTGTGCAGTTCGCGCAAACCGATCAATCGAAAGGCCACGGGACCGTGATCCCGTGGCCTTTCGTGTCGCCGGGGTACATGGGCCTGTTCGCTACGATAATATCCCTCAGTTTGCGCCGACTGTCGAATCGACCATAGCACCGGCTCTTCGCACGTGACTCTCGATTGGACGCGCTTTCTTGCCGATGATCCAGAAGACGAGCACACACAGTGCCATCAGTGCCAGCGATACTATGATCCATAGTGGGCTGTGGGCCACCGTTACCTGGTAGAAGAGGGTCGCCACCGACCACGCGATCACGCCCAGGTATACGACGGAAAGCAGGCTGTAGCGTAGTCCCATCTCGCGTGTCATGGCACCGAAGGCAGCCACGCAGGGGAAGTACAGCAGAACGAACAGCAGGTATGCGTAGGCCTGGGGGCGGCCTTCAGTGAATCCGGCGCGCATACCAGCATAGATACTCGTTGCGGCACCGACTTCCTCTGCTACCTCTTCGCCGGATCCTCGCAGGAGGGTGAGACCGAGAGGATCGATGAGAGTGGCCGGCACCGCGGCCAAGTTCTCGGGGATGGTCTGAAAAGCACTGCCTATACCACCCCAGAAGCTAAAGGACTCCTCTTCGACCGCGGCAGATGCAGCGGCATCCTGCCCATAAAGGGAGTTGAGCGTGCCTACCACGGCTTCTTTGGCAAAGATTCCGGTGAAAATGCCCACCGTTGCCGGCCAGTTGTCCTCTTTGACCCCCATGGGCTCGAATACCGGTGTTATCGTCCTTCCGATGTTGGAGAGGACCGACGTGTTCGTGTCCTCGTTCCCCATGGTGCCGTCGGTGCCCACAGAATTGAGCACTGCCAGGATCGCCACGATGGGCACGATGTACTTGGCCCGGGTCATGAATAGGACGAGACGTTTCCAGGAGAAGAGCGCGATGGTGCGCATGCGGGGAGCATGGTAAGACGGTAGCTCCATGATGAAGTGAGACGTCTCTCCCTTAAAGAGGGTGTGTCTGAGCATAAGGCCGGTCAGGATGGCAACCACGATGCCGGCTATATAGAGAGAGAAAGTCATGGCTCCGGCGGCAGCCCCGAAGAAGGCCGCCCCAAACAGCGCGTACACCGGCAGACGGGCACCGCACGACATGAAGGGGTTCATGAAGATGGTGAGATAGCGGTCGCGGCTATTATCGAGGGTCCTCGTGGCCATGATAGCGGGCACGTTGCAGCCGAAGCCGACGAGCATGGGAACAAACGATTTTCCCGGCAGCCCGATCCAGCGCATGAAACGGTCCATTACGAAGGCCGCGCGGGCCATGTAGCCGGAATCCTCAAGAAGTGACAATCCTAGGAACATAGCGAATATGATGGGGATAAAAGTGGCCACAGTCTGGACACCGGCTCCGACTCCTCCGGCAAGGATGGTTACCAGCCAATCGGGACTTCCGATACCCTCAAGCAGCCGACCGAAGCCATCGACGAAGATCGTGCCGGCGGCGACGTCGAAGAAATCGATGAACGCGCCCCCTACGTTTATGGTGAACCAAAAGAGCACGTACATCGCCACCAGGAAGATGGGAATACTAAGGACCCGGTTGAGCACCACGCGGTCGATCTTGTCGCTCCTGGTCTCAGATGTCCGAGTTTTAGACGGCTCGGACCGCTCACGAGACACAGCCTTCTCTCTGACAGCCTCAATGAACCGATAGCGTGCTTCCGCCATGACGACATCGGCAGAATCACTCAGCTTCGTTTCCAGCGTCTCGATTGCCTGTTCGACTTCGGCACGGGTGGCGCCTCCCATCTCAGTGACCTTCGTAGTCGACCATTCGTCGCGTTCCAGCAGTTTGAGGGCCAGCCAGCGGGAGTTGGTGCCAAGAGCGTCGGCTGTATCTTTGAGACGGAGCTCCCACGCAGCACAGAAACCCTCCACCGGTTCTGGCTGCTCCACCTGGACGGGGGAGGGGGATTCTATGCGCCAGGCTTCTTCTATGACGGTCAGCACCTTGTGGATGTCTCGCTTGCGCGTAGCGGTGATAGCCACGACGGGGCAGCCTAGCTCTTGGCTGAGCGCTTGGGGGTCGACGGAGAGCCCCTGATTCTCGGCTGCGTCCGTCATGTTGAGAACGACTACCAGGGGTATCTGCATGTCGAGCAACTGGGTCGTCAGGAACAGGTTTCGCTCCAGGTTGGTGGAGTCGATGATATTGATGATTAGTCTTGGTTCTCCACTCAAGACATAGTCCCGCGCCACGCGCTCGTCTTCGGATGAGGCTTGAAGGGCATAGACGCCGGGGAGATCGACGATGGGCACGGGGGTGCCCCACAGGGGTATCTTGCCTTCTTTCTTCTCTACGGTTACCCCGGGCCAGTTGCCTACACGTTGGCTACCGCCTGTCAAGGCATTGAAGAGTGTGGTCTTGCCGCAATTCGGATTGCCGACGATGGCAACAGTTTTCTGCACAGTCGCCATCATGCGCTCTCCACAATGAGAACGTCTGCCTCGGCTCTCCGAAGTGACAGGCCGTAACCTCGGACCTCCACGTTGACAGGGTCACCAAACGGGGCAACCCTGAGCAGGGTGATTCGGCTGCCCTTAGTAAGCCCCATAGCCAACAGCTTGCTCCGGTAGCCTGGGTTGGTGGTCTCGTATCCGGTCACAATGGCGCTTTGACCGTGCTCTAGATCTCTCAACTTCATGCTTTCACCCCTCTTTCATGGCGGCCGGCCCTCGTAGTGGCCCGAAGCTCGTGGCCTTGAACCAGGATCGCCTCCGAGCTTTTTGCGTCGAGCAGCAGTCTGCTTCCCGACAGCGCCAGCACCAGGGGGCGACCGGATCCGCCGGAAACCACGCTGAGTGTCGCGCCGGGGACAATGCCCATGGCCATCGTTCGATTGCGGAAGACCTCGTCACCCAACAGCTGGGTTACTTCCACAAGATTTCCCGCCGGCACTTGAGCCAGAGGGGTCTCACTAATCGCTACGCAACCGCGTTCACCCTGACACCAATCACCACTATCGCGCCGCCTACGCTGCCTCCGACGGCGCCCTCGAAGAGATCGCAGAATTTCATAATTCATAACTATATTTGTACTAGCTAACTTTTCTGCCATGAAGAACTCTCCTCGGTTCACGGTCGATTGATACTGGGAGTGTCTGGTTGGTACTAGGGAGTGTCTCCGACCGAGTGGTCGGTGGGGCGCTCAGGTCCTGTGTCCAGGTCATCCTTCACGTCACCCAGGCACACAATGTGTGGCGAGAAATCGGTTGCAGGCGGTGCCCCGGCGATTTTAGAGTGAGGACAGGATTCGATGAAATCCATGAGCTTCACAAGACGCTCATATGCCTGCGGGGACAACCGATGTTCCATGTAGCAGGCAAGATCATCAGCTTCAGAGGGGTCCAGTCGCAGAAAATCGCTGAAGAAACGCTTCAAGGCATCGTGGCGGCGTCGTATATCCTGGGCGAGGCGATGGCCTCGCGGAGTGAGAGTGACCACATCATAGGGGGCATAGTTGACCAGGCCTCGGGCACCCAGATTCTGAAGAGCTGCGGTCACAGACGGTGGAGAAACCTTCAAGCGTTGCGCGATGTCCTTGGGACGAGCAGCGCGCTTCTTGTCTTCGATTTCGAGGATGGCTTCTAGATAGTCTTCAAGACTATCACTCAGATGTTCGGATGCAGGTGACGGTGACATATTAGCTTCATCCATAAAACTTAAGCACATCTAATCTCCCGGCCAGCATACCTGCCGTTAGGTCTTGTGTCAAATCCTTTAAGAGAGGTTGCTGGAAAACGAAGCGCCGGCCGCCGGAACACACTGAGCAGCGCGATAGAGCGTCATCGATCGCGCGAATAGCGCTGCGCTGCTATTCGCGCTTCCTCTATCCTTCTCTCGCGTGTGCCGACCCGTGCTCCGGCGGCGAAGTGCCATATTTCAGCAGCCTGCTAGGAGACCCTCAAACACCGGGGGAGTCTCGGGTT
>JBMNPM010000020.1:0-22564 GCA_050943595.1 Thermoleophilia bacterium
AGCATCATCCCAGGCCGGACCGAACCTACCCAGTGTGCCACGGGCGGCCCAGTCCACCCAGGGGAAAGCGGCTACACACAGGAGTACGATCTCCACCCGCCATAAGACCAACACCAGCAGGCACACGGCCACGATTAAGGCGACGACAGTGAAGGTCGTGGCTCCCGAGGTCAATCCCAGGACGAAACCGGCGATCGACGTGAGCACCGCTCCCGCCCACACCACCGGATGTCCGTGTCTCCATGTACCGGCCTGGGATGCCGAGGAAGCAGAAACGTCCGCCCGGCTCCACCGGCAGTTCCGTCTCGCCGGGGTGTCCCTCCCCTCCACTACGGTAAGGCCCAGCCGGCGCCCCCCACGCCCGATCGCGCTCTCCGGCAGTGCACGTATAAGGCCCGGCCCTGCGACCACCAGGATAGCGCCCACGATCACCAGCAAGACGAAGCCCACCAGCACCAGCTGAGAGACTGCCGGATCTGCCCCCTCCCCGGCTACGGAGCCCCGAGCCAAAATGAGAGCCAGACGCCCACATCCCAAGGCAAAGATACCGGCACCGAGAAGCACCACCCAGGCACCGCGACCAAGATGGGAGGCGACCCCACTCCGAGGAAGCGTAATGAGGCGACTGCGTAGCCACAGGTGCGACCGGGACAGAGCAAGGACGCTCCATGGGTGCCCGTCCCGGCCGAGCGGCCGCGAGCATGTCCGGCCCAGACCGAAGACGACGCTGTCCCCACCCACTCGGGCAAGGACACGAGCCAGGGCGATGAAGAAGCGCCCTACCAGGGAGCCGGAGCCGACCAAGGTAAGCCAGGCGAGAGCGGACCGAACGGCCCGGCAACATACCGATTCCGCTACCACGTTTGTGCTCTGGGTATGATCATGGCGCCGGCCTTCGGGATGGGCCCTCTGCTCGGAGTCCGCCTTATTCCTCCCGCGACACGACAGCGGCTTCCTCCCACGACATGACGGTGACCGGAACCTCGAAGTTCGGGCCCCTCAAGGTGATCGCCATCCCACGCCGCAGCTTCATATCACCGATGTAGAGGGAACCGTCGTCATCCAACGTGCCGTCGCCCCGGATCACGATATCCAGGTCTTTGAAGATCGGCGACCCGTCCTTCTGAAGAGTCCACCGCCCCTCCTTCCCATTCTCGTCCACCGTCGGGGCGGAGAACTCCACTTCACTGGGACGCGGCTCGCTGACGGCCACTATCTCCCCCAGAGGCGTACCCCTGTCGTCCTCGACGGCCCCCTTCTTCTCGGCCTCGTTCCTGATACCTTCGACCCTGTAGTCCCGGATCCGCTCTACGGTACAGGTCACGGTCACGGTGACCGCCTCCGAGCCACCTCCAACCAGTCGCAGGACGGCGAACACCACTATGGCCACAATGACGAGCAGCACGAGGATATCGACGATGTTAACCCTGCCAAAGATGCGGCCCCGCTCGTCGATAAAGCGGCTCATCGCCACCATCCTTCGTATCGTATTTCATTCGAGAACGTCGGAATTCTATCGAAATAGCCGGATACTGGCCACTGCGGACCCGGCCGGTCCGCCGGCAGGCTGCTGAAACTGTTATACCTGGGCGGCAGAGACTGATACGGTATCCCTCATAGAACAACCCGAAGCAAGGAGCCCCAAGCTAGAGTGTCTGACCATCATACTGTGTTCGTGACTTTCGGCACCCGCCCGGAGGCGATCAAGATGGCTCCCGTGGTGCTGGAACTGCAGCGGCGCCGAACATTCCAGGTCATCACCTGCCTGACCGGGCAGCATCGAGAGATGCTCGATCAGGTCATCAAGGCTTTTTCCCTCCCCGTCGACTACGATCTCAAGATCATGCGCGAGCGCCAGACACTGGGCCACATCACATCGGCCGTCCTTAACGGGATCGATCCGCTGCTCGAAGCGACGAAGCCCGACCTGGTCATGGTGCACGGTGATACGACGACCACCTTCGCCGCCGCGCTGGCCGCCTTCTACCGGATGATCCCCGTGGCCCACGTGGAAGCTGGTCTGCGCACCGACAACATCTACAACCCCTACCCTGAGGAGATGAACCGGCGTCTCGCCGATCGACTGGCCGAGGTCTTCTACGCACCGACCCAGGCGGCCGCAGAGGCCCTCCTCCATGAGGGCGTCGATCCGGCCCGCATTCTCGTCACAGGCAACACGGTCATCGATTCACTCCTGGCCACTGCGGAGGCCACTCCCCCTGCCTGGGAGCCGGAGATCGCCCGCGTACTTGATCGGCCCGGCCCTAAGGTGTTGGTCACCGTCCACCGGCGCGAGAGTTGGGGAGCCCCCATGGAGCGCGTAGCCCAGGCCATCAGGCAGGTCTGTACCGAGCTCCCGTCGACCACGTTCATCTTCCCCATCCACCTCAATCCCGTGGTGCGCAAGACGTTCCGCAGCGTACTGGGACAGACCCCCCAGGTCGTGTTCACCGAGCCGCTGCCCTATAGATCCTTCGTCCACCTCATGAAGGCCGTCGATGTGGTCATCACCGACTCGGGCGGCATCCAGGAAGAGGCGCCCACCCTGGGGAAGCCGGTGTTGGTAATGCGCGACACGACTGAGCGCCCCGAAGGCATCCAAGCGGGCACCGCCAAGTTGGTCGGCACAGACGACGCGATCGTGACCCGAGAACTCCTATTGCTCCTCACCGACGGCGAAGCGTACAAGCAGATGGCCAACGCCATCAATCCCTACGGGGATGGACGGGCGGCCGTGCGCATCGCCGACCATCTGGAGCATCGCCTCGGCTTACGGTCGGAGGCGGCGGAGGCCTTCTCCACGGCGCACCTTTGACAAACCACCGGCCACTGCCGCTCCGTCACAAAAGCAGATCAGGAAACCCTGTGGCCGGTCAGGATCGCCGGCGCCGCGCAATGAGCGCCGCGGCTGCACCGGCGCCGATGCCATTATCGATATTGACCGCCACGATGCCCGGCGAGCAGCTCTGCAGGATCGCGCCAAGGGCTGCAGTGCCGTCCCCACCCAGGCCGTAGCCCGTCGAAGTCGGCACCCCGATGACTGGGATATCGACGAGTCCTGCCACCACAGAAGGAAGAGCCCCTTCCATACCTGCAACCACCACGACGACGTCGGCATCCGCCTCGAGGATATCGGTGAGCGGTGCCAGGAGTCTGTGCAACGCGGCCACACCGACGTCATACCCACGCACCACCCGGCAGCCCATGTGCTCCATCACCAAAGCCGCTTCTTCGGCCACCGGTATATCCGACGTGCCGGCGGTGAGCAGCCCCGCACAGCCGCGCTCATCCGGGCCGCGGTAGGACGGGGTGCGGGCCGATAACGTACCCGCCTCCGCATCATAGGAGAAGACCAGTCCTGCAACCGGGGCATGTTCTGAGAGGGCCAGCCGCAGCTGTTCCGCCCGGGCCGGCTCCAGACGGCTGACGAGGGCCAACCCTCCGTCTGCCAAGAAACGGCGCACGATGGCTTCCAGTGCTGCGTCCGACTTACGCTTGGCGTAGATGACCTCGGGGACACCCTTACGCAGGTGACGGTGGACATCCAAACGGGCAAACTCCCCCAGATGGGCCACCTGCAGGAGCCGGAGCCTCTGCAAAGCGTCCTCGAGGCCGGTATCGCCCGCCATCAGGCCCTCCAGCAGACGTCGTAGATCAGAGGTGTGATCCCTGCTCCCGGTCCCGCTCACAGATGGAATACCCTGCGTGCGTTGCCGCCTAGGACTGCGTCCCGGGCAGATCCAGGCAGCCGGTCCAGTCCGTCGCGATACCTACCGGGAGGCAGGAGCGCATAGTCGCTCCCAAAGAGGAGCTTCTCCTTCCCGGCGCAGGCCAGCACCGCCTCATAGACCGAGGCATCGTACAGATAGGGCACTGCGGCCGTATCGTAGTGGACGCGGGCCAAGGTCTGCCGTACCTCAGGCATCGCCTCGTACAAGAACAGCCCTCCTCCCAAGTGCGCGAGCACGATTGTCAGGTCGGGATGAGCGGCGGCGAATGCGAGGCAGGCTTCGGGAGTAAAGCGGCCTTTGCCGGCGTACCTGTGCCCTACAGGTTCGTTGCTGTGGATGAGAAGAGGCCTGTCTCGTTCTGTAAGGCAGGCAGCCACGGCAGCCATACCGCTGCGCCCCGTGCCCGTAGAGGAGCGCCGGGGACCTGCGGAAGGCAGCCAGTCGTCGACGAAACCCTGGCCGTCCGGGGCCAACTCCCCGCAGCCCCTCAACCCGGCATCGAGGCAACGTTCCAACTCCGCAACCGCCCCCGGCATCTTAGGCGAGACACAACACAGGCCCGCAAGACGCCCCTGCGAAGCGGCTGAAGCCTGGATCACATAGTCGTTCACCAGACGGCAGAGCCCCTGGTCTTTGAACGCGAATCCGAAGACTACGGACATGTCGATGCCGTCCGCGTCCATGATCTCGATCACGTCCTCAGCCGAAGCCATCGCGGCCCGGGGCGACGCATACAAGGTATTGAACCACGGGTCGCGGTCCAAAAGGGAGGCCCGCTCGCGTATGACCTCGGGCGGAAAGATGTGCACGTGGGCGTCGACCGTGCTCGAACGGCGCCCGCCCCCAGGCACATCCGCCAAGCCGTCCCCGCCGCCGTCAGACAACGGCCGTGAGCAAGATGATCTCGACGAGTTCTTCATAGGAGATACCGGCTGCCAGAGCCTGTGCAGGTAGGTCGGATAGCTCTGTCATCCCCGGTAGGGTGTTGACCTCGATAAACCACGGCCGGCCTTCTCCATCGACCATGATGTCCACCCGGGCGTAGCCACGGCAGCCGACAGCCCCGAAAGCCGCCAGAGCCGTCTGCTGGACCCGCTCATAGACGTCGGGCTCCAACCGTGCCGGCAGGATGAACTCCGTAAGTCCCTTCGTGTATTTGGCCTCGAAATCGTAGAAGTCGTTCTTGGATACCAGCTCCAGAAGGGGAAGGGCTTCCCTTTGCCCCCCTCTCTCCAATATGCCCACGGTGACCTCGGTCCCGGGTACGAAACGCTCCGCGAACATGGTGCCGAACTCAGCCTGCCCATGACCCAACGCAACCAGCAGCTCCTCAGTGCTCCTGCACTTAAAGACCCCTAGGCTCGATCCTTCCTCGACGGCCTTCAGCATTATCGGCAGCCCCAGTTCGGCCTCGATTCGCGGGGCGGCCGCGACGGGCGTCTCGGTGACGTGCACCTCACAGTAGTCGGGAGTCAGAATGCCGCTGCCGCGGACCACCTTCTTGGCAGCCACCTTATTCATCCCCAGAGCAGAGGCAAGAACGCCCGAGCCCGTGTAGGGGATACCCATCATCTCCAGGAGCCCCTGGATCGTCCCATCTTCGCCGTACCTGCCGTGCAGAGCCAGGAAGGCCACTTCGACACCCTCCTGGTCCAAGCGCTGAGCTACATCACAGAGCGCATCGATGGCCACGGCGCGATAGCCGAGAGACCGGAGGGCCCGAAGGCAATTACGACCGGACCGCAGAGACACCTCCCTCTCTCCGGAAAGGCCGCCCATGAGTACGCCGATGGTCTTGGTGTGAAGTGTCGCCCGGTCCATCTGTTTTTCCATGCGCGAACTCTACCACAGCGTCACCCGGTGGAAACCGCGTCACCCGGTGGAAACCGCCGAGCGCGTAACACCGGCAAGGTGAAGTCAGCCGACGGCCTTGCGAGGTTCCTCAGGCACAACCGGCACCACCCGGCCGCTCTGCGGAGTAGATTCAGGCACGGGTCGGGGCCGGACGCCGGCACCGCCCACGGACTGCGACGTTTCCTCACCCCACACGCGGGCCACAGCGGTGGAGAGCAGGCTGTCGGCGCTGAGTCCGTCACCAGGAACGGACGCCCAACCGACGGAGCACACCACTCGGCGTCCGGCGAGGGGACGCTCACAGGCCTTGTGCCCCAATCCCATGGCCGTACTTGAGACATCATAGGAATCGCGGCTACGACCTGGACCGGTCCTCCGCCCGGTCTGCAGCGGCTCGATCTCGAACACGAAGGCTACCCGGCCGCCAGGGAGGGGAAACGCCTGGGCGTCGGGGCCCAGGAGCCGAAGGCCCCTGCGGGCGAGAAGAGAGCATATCCCCGCCGCCGTGCCGACACCGAAGTCGGCCGTGATCGCGTCGAAGTGGATGATGCGGAGCATCACGAGCCCGAACCGTGCTCCACAGGCGGTGAAGAGCTTTAGACGACTCCGCAGAGCCTGATCGAGACCCGCCTCTGCGGCGGTCCGGCCGCTCTGGTCGCCGGACCGCTCAGCGCGCACGCAGGCCTGTGAGGCGAAACAGGTCAGCGCTACACCGGCCGTCCAGATCAAGAAGATGAGAACCCGAAGTCCAGACCCAGGACCCCAGATGAGCAGCGGCAGGATAAGGGCCATGTCGGTAACACAGAGGGCACGTCCCAACCGCCTGTCTTGGGGAAAGCCCAAGGCTAAACGGAGACCCCACAGCGAATAGAAGACGGCCACCACGGCGTAGAGCACCCACAGTGCCGTAGACCATCCGCCCGCCATACCCGGGACGAGGCACGTCAAGAGAACCAGCAGCGGCAGGCGGACCCAGGCCTTCCGAAGCTCCGTCACGCGCAAACGTGGTGCTGTGATCTCGTGTGTCATCTTCTACCGTGGGTGTAGAACGTACACACTAATTATGCAATATACGTTGCTTATCGACAACTATGAAATGGATTAGTTTTCTAAGAGCGGAAAAGCACACGTGAGTACGCTGTGGGAGGATTACAAGAGGAATTCTCGTGAGCCGTACCGAGAGCGCCGCATACCGTAACCGTAGTGCGTGTAGATAGTGCGACTTCCGGAACGACGGTTGCCGCCGTCCGTCGATTCCACGCGGTATCGCCTTGCGGGCCTAGCGGCTCAGGGGATGAGAAGAATAGGTACCGCCAGACTGCGCGCTATCCGGTCACTGCTGCTTCCCAGCACCAAGTCTTTCGGCTCCACGCGCCTCCCACGCCCCATCACCACGAGGTCGACCCGCTGCACAGCCGCCTCACCGACAACACTTTCGGCCAAGTTGCCGATAAGCACCTTGACCGCGGCCCCCACGCGCCGCTCCTTCAACATTGCTATGCAG
The DNA here is from genome assembly GCA_050943595.1 of Thermoleophilia bacterium. Lineage (GTDB taxonomy): Bacteria > Actinomycetota > Thermoleophilia > RBG-16-64-13 > RBG-16-64-13 > JAXGXJ01. The sequence goes on from JBMNPM010000020.1 coordinate 7,090, forward strand.
GCGCAGAGGGCTTCGGCCGCCATCCGTTCGATGTAGTGCTCGATAGTGCCGCCGTCCAACTTGGCAGCAGTGACCACGTGCTGGGGAATGGGAATCGCCGTCATGAGGACCAACTCGGCGGCGCAACACGTAGCTATGTCCGCCGCTGCAGCCACACCTCGTAGGGAAGCGTCGGTGCCATCAGACGCAGCTAAAATGCGACGCACTATCACGTGAGGCCTCCCGTGAAGACAGGTGCTGCAAAAGTGGAGGATACCGGGGTCGAACCGGTGACCTCCGCCGTGCAAAGGCGGCGCTCTCCCAACTGAGCTAATCCCCCACGAGCGGATGCTACAAAGCGCGTAGACAGGCTATAGTAGACGAGGTCGATGGTGGGCCTAAGTGGATTCGAACCACTGACCTCACCCTTATCAGGGGTGCGCTCTAACCAACTGAGCTATAGGCCCGCGAAGGCGTAGTTTACCGGCATTCCGACCGATGTCAAGGAGTCCCGAGCTCTGCTGACGCACCAGCGCCCTTCCGTGTGAAGACGTTACTGTGTCGCGCCGGAGGGGTAAGCTAAAGCTGACGAACCAAGCGAGGAGACCATGGAGGACTTCGAAAGAGTAGACGTGTACGGCATCAGCTTTGATGTCGCCAGCAAGCAACCCATCGTACTGTTGAAGGTGTCGGGAAAGAACCGCTTCTTGCCCATCTGGATAGGGCATCCTGAGGCGGCGTCCATACTGATGAAGCTGCAAAAAGCCGAGTTGCCCCGTCCCATGACGCATGACCTACTGGCCTCCGTCGTAGAGCAGCTCTCGGCCAGCATCGCCTGCGTGCTGATCACCGAGTTGCGAGACAACACGTTCTACGCCGTTCTCCAGTTGAACTCCGGCGGAGAGGAGATCCGGGTCGACTCCCGCCCATCCGATGCCATCGCGTTGGCCGTCCGTACCGATGCTCCCATTTTTGTATCCACGGAGCTACTCGAAACCAACAGCATCGAGTTCGAGCAGGAAGTCGAAGCCGTGGAAGACATCATCAAGGAGTTCAAGGAGTTCTTGGATCGCGTCTCACCGGAGGATTTCTAGCAGCTGCTGAAAAACGAAGCTGCGGCCGTCAGTCGGTCTTCTTTTCGCCTGCAGCTGCGGCGTCGCGTTTGGCAACCTGTAGGATGACGGCGTATATCTCGCGCAGTCCTTCGTTCGACAGGGGCCCCCGGTTAGCACGGGTCAAGTAGGTGACAACCCAGTCCTCCTGCGCAGGGTCGTAGAAGCTCATGCCGTGCGCGTCTTTGTAGTCCTTGAGGCTCTTGACCAGCTTCACTCGGCGATTGAGCGCCTCCAGTATCTTCAGATCGTTGTCCGAGATCTGCTCCCGGTATTGTTTGACGACCGGGTCGGTGGTCGGAGTCGACACGAGACCTCCCTCCTTGCGCCTGGCCCTGCCGACGGTCCGTCGAACATAGCCTCGTCATAGATGTAGCACGTATCTTACCTGGGTATCTTACCTGGATGCGGAGCCATTGTGTGCCGGCGCGACATGAAGCCGCATCACTCGATGCCACGACTACTCTCGCCGGCTCAGTATGATGAGCCTCACCAACTGAAGGACGGCCATCAGTGCCGCCGCCACGTAGGTGAGCGCCGCCGCGCTCAGGACCTTCTTGGCCCCGGTCAACTCGTCCGCAACCAGGATGTTCCTATTGGACAGCTGGACAAGTGCACGCCGGGAGGCATCCAGTTCTACGGGGAGCGTCACCAGCGTGAACAGCACTGCCGCCGCGTATAAGACGATGCCGATGTTCATCAACAAGCCGCTACGGAAAAAAATCAGGCCTATGAAGAAAAGGATGAAGCCCAGATTGGTCCCTAGGTTGGCCACGGGAACCAGCGTACTGCGTAGTCGGAGTGGAAAGTAGCCTTCGGCATGCTGCATGGCGTGGCCCACCTCGTGAGCTGCTACACCCAGGGCCGCCAACGACGCACTATCACTCACGTCGGGGCTGAGGTTCAGGGTTCGCGACCGCGGATCATAATGATCTGAAAGTCGGCCACCGGCCGTACCTATGGTCACGTCCGAAAGCCCCGCTGAATCCAGCAATAGACGCGCCCCTTGGGCGCCCGTGAGACCCCGGGCAGAGGGCACCTGAGAATAGCGGTTGAAGCTGGAGCTGACTTTGACCTGCGCATAGATACCCAGTACCAGCGCCGGAATCAGCAGAATCAGTGACCAGTCCCAGAAAAACATCTAGATGCTCCTCCCGTCCTCCTGCGCTTCGTCCGGTCAGTCCTCCTCGTGCCCCCAGCCATCTTCCCCATTCGGGTCACGCTCATCGTCATCTTCCCGTGCTCCTTCGTCAAGAGCCTCGGCCGGATCGTCTTCATGAGCGCCGGCAGGCGCATCCTCTCCCACGCTCCCGATTGTTTGATCATCCTGCTCGGCGACCGCGGGTCCAGCACCCGAGCCGACGACAAGGCGGGCCATGCTCGACACCTTGTCCGTGCCGCGCAGGTTCATCACCCGCACACCCATGGTATTACGACCCGTATGACGCACGCTCTGCACCGGTACACGGATGACGGTACCATCCTGGCTGATCAGCATCAGTTCGTGATTATCACGCACCGAAGCGACACCCACCAGATCGCCGCGGTCGGGGCCGTCCTTGATGGTGATGACACCCATGCCGCCCCGCTTCTGGCATTTGTATTCCGATATCGGCGTGCGCTTACCGTAGCCACCGCACGTGCAGCAGAAGAGGTCAGCATCATCCTCAGCCACGGCCATGCCCACCAGCCGGTGCTCTGCGGGTATGCGCATGCCTTGGACGCCCATAGTATTGCGGCCGGTCGGGCGTACATCGAGCTCGTGAAAGCGTATGGCCTTGCCCTCGCTCGATACCAAAATGAGGTGATCGTGGCCGCTGGTCTTGCGCACTTCTACGAGTTCGTCGTCGTCGTTGAGATTTACGGCGATGATGCCGTCGGCCCTCAGTGTGGTGGCATAGTCAAGGAATCTCGTCTTCTTCACGATGCCGTGCTTGGTGGCGAACACCAGGTACTTGGCATCGGTGTAGTCCTTGGTAGCGATGACGGCTTTGATCTTCTCTCCCTGGGCCAGAGGTAGGAGATTGGCCACGTGGCGACCCTTGCTCTGCCGGCTCCCTAGGGGCAACTCGTGGACCTTCTGCCGGTAGATCTTGCCGCGGGAGGTGATAAAAAGCAGGAAGTGGTGTGTCGTGGTGATGAAGAGGTGCTCAATGTAGTCGCCCTCTTTGAGATCCATACCCATGACACCCACGCCGCCCCGGTTCTGCGTACGGTAGGTGGAGACGGGTAGACGCTTGACGTAACCCGATGCCGTGATGGAGATAGCCATATCCTCCACCGCGATCATATCCTCAATATCGATCTCATCTTCGGAGGGCAGGATCTCTGTACGACGGTCGTCTCCGTACATCTCCTGGATCTCCAGCATCTCTTCCTTGATCACGCCGTAGATGAGAGCCTCGTCGGCAAGCAGGCCCTCCAGGTAGGTGATCCGTTCCAGCAGGTCGCGATGCTCTTGCTCGATCTTGTGGTGCTCGAGAGTAGTCAGATTGCGCAGGCGGAGGTCGACGATGGCCTGGGACTGTTCCTCGCTGAGTGTGAAGCGTTCCATAAGCCGCGTCTTAGCAGCTTCCGTATCCTCGCTCGAACGAATGATCTGTATGACCTCGTCCAGGTTGGCGATGGCCACCAGCAGGCCTTCGAGTACGTGGGCCCGTTTCTTAGCCTTGTCGAGTTCAAACCGGGTCCGGCGTACGATGACGTCCTTCTGATGGGCGATGTAGTGACGCAGCATCTCCCGCAACGACAGAGTCTTGGGCACCCCATCGGCTAAGGCCAGCATATTGACACCGAACGTCGTCTGCATGGCGCTGTGCTTGAAAAGCTTGTTAAGCACAACCTTCGGGATGGCCTCGCGTTTGAGCTCAATGACGATGCGCATACCGGAGCGATCGGACTCATCGCGCAGGTCGGAGATCTCAGAGATCTTCTTCTCGCGTACGAGTTCGGCGATTTTCTCGATGAGCTGCGCCTTGTTCACCTGGTACGGCAACTCGGTGACGATGATGGCCGTCTTGCCCTGCCTCAGCGGCTCGGTGTGCGCCTTCGCCCGCACCACCACCCGGCCACGGCCGGTCTCATAGGCCTCGCGGATGCCCGCACTTCCTATGATCAGACCTCCGGTGGGGAAATCCGGACCCTTGATGTAGCTCATGAGGTCCAGACTGCTGAGACCCGGGTCGTCGATGAGCGCCACAGCGGCCGCGATAGCCTCGCGTAGATTGTGTGGAGGTACATTGGTGGCCATACCCACGGCAATACCAGAGCTGCCGTTGACCAGCAGGTTTGGGAAGCGCGAGGGCAACACCGCCGGTTCTTCCCGGCTCTCGTCGTAGTTGGGAATCCAGTCGACCGTGTCGGCTTCGATGTCGCGCAGCATCTCGGTGGCGATCTTGGCCAAACGGCACTCGGTATACCGCATAGCGGCGGCGGAATCGCCGTCGACGGAACCGAAGTTGCCGTGGCCGTCGACCAAGAGGTACCGGATAGAGAAGTCCTGGGCCATCCGCACCAGTGCATCGTATATAGAGCTATCGCCGTGGGGATGGAAGTTACCCATGACGTCACCCACGATCCTGGCGCACTTGCGATAGGGCCGGTTGGGCTGCATGCCGGAATCGTGCATACCAAAGAGGACACGGCGATGTACCGGTTTTAGACCGTCGCGGACGTCGGGAAGAGCGCGACCCACGATGACGCTCATGGCGTAATCGAGGTACGACGCCTGCATCTCGTCGGCTATCTCAATCTGTTCTATGCGGCCTTCGAGTGTCTCCATGGTCTATATGTCCAGTGCACGCACGTAGCGGGCATTCTCGGTGATGAATTCCCGGCGTGGCTCCACCTTGTCGCCCATGAGCATGGTGAACATCTCGTCGGCAACGGCGGCGTCATCCACCGTCACCTGCAACAGAGTCCGCTTGTCGGGGTTCATGGTGGTCTCCCACAGCTGTTCGGGGTTCATCTCACCCAGGCCCTTGAAACGCTGCATGATCACGCCGGTCCGCCCAATGCGGTCCAGAAGCTGCTCCAGTTCGGCATCGTTGAACGCGTAGTAGTCCTGTCGTTTGTGCACGACCCGGTACAAGGGCGGCTGCGCGATATAGACAAAACCGGCGTTGATCAATTCCACCATGTTGCGGAAGAGAAACGTGAGGATGAGAGTGCGGATGTGAGCCCCGTCGACGTCGGCGTCGGTCATGATGATCAGCTTGTGGTAACGGGCCGCATCCAAGTCGAACTCGTCGGCTAGGCCGGTGCCACACGCACTAATGATGGACTGAATCTCGAGGTTCGACAGGATCTTGTTGAGCCGAGCCTTCTCCACGTTGATGATCTTGCCCCGCAGCGGCAGGATGGCCTGGAAGCTGCGATCGCGGGCCTGCTTGGCAGAGCCGCCGGCCGAATCGCCCTCAACCAGATAGAGCTCGCACGATGCCGGATCACGGATGGAGCAGTCGGCCAACTTGCCCGGCAGTGTGGTGTTCTCCAATACGCTCTTCCGGCGGGTGAGATCTCGGGCTTTGCGGGCGGCCATACGGGCCTGAGCGGCTTGGACCGTCTTGCCGACGATCTGACGCCCATCGGAGGGATTCTCCTCCAAGAACTCGGCGAGCCTCTGATTGACGACCGTCTCAACGAAACTCCGTATCTCAGAGTTGCCCAGCTTGGTCTTAGTCTGTCCTTCGAACTGAGGCTCGTGGAGCTTGACACTCAGGATGGCCGCCAGGCCCTCACGGACGTCCTCGCCGCTCAGATTCTCATCCTTCTCCTTGAGAAAGCCCTTGGAGCGGGCATAGTCGTTGATGCTCCGCGTGAGAGCGGCACGGAAACCGGAAAGATGCGTCCCGCCCTCATGGGTGTTGATGTTGTTGGCGAAGGAGTAGACATTGTCGTTGTAGCCGGCGTTCCACTGCATGGCTAATTCGACATAGTGACCCTCTTCTTGGCTCTCGAAATGGATTATGTGCGGGTGGATGGGATCCTTGTGCGTGTTGATGTGCTTGACGAAGTCGATGATGCCCCCATCGTAGCAATAGGTCACCGTCTGCGGTCCCTTTGGGGCTTCTGCAGACCCCTCGTTGCCGGACGACGATACGACAGCCGAGCTCTGCACGGCAGCCTCTTCGGCATCACGACTGGTCCCGGCATCGTCTATCTCCCCACGTGTAGCATCGGCTTTGGTACCCGATGCAGCGGTTTCCTCAGTATTCTCCCGTTCGTCGGTGAGGGTGATGCGGAGTGAGCGGTTGAGGAAGGCCACTTCGCGCAGCCGCTGTGACAGCGTGGTGAAGCTGAAATTGATATCGTCGAAGATCTCCCTATCGGGTAGGAAGTGGATTATGGTGCCCTGCTCGTCCCCACACGGGCCCAGCGACTCGAGGTCGGTCTCCGGGATACCACGGCTGTAGCTCTGCCGATAGCGGCCCCCTTCCCGGCACACTTCGACGACCAACCACTCCGAGAGGGCGTTCACGACACTCACTCCCACCCCGTGCAGACCACCGGAGACCTTGTATCCTTCGCCACCGAACTTGCCACCCGCATGGAGCTTGGTCATCACGATTTCAACGGCCGAGGTGTTGTTCTGTTCAGGCATGATGCCGACCGGGATACCGCGGCCGTTGTCGACTACGCGCACCGACGAATCAGGGCAGATGGTGACATCAATGGTGTTGCAGTAGCCAGCGAGGGCCTCGTCTACAGAATTGTCAACAACCTCGTAAACGAGATGGTGCAAGCCCCGATGCCCGGTGGAACCGATATACATGCCCGGCCGTTTCCGAACCGGCTCCAGACCTTCGAGTACCTGGATGTCGCCTGCGTCGTATGAGTGCTCTGTCAATCCTCTGAGACCTCTCTCTATGCGATTCTCCGCTGGGCCGCCTCAGGGACACAAAACGTGGAGCCCGCCGTAGCACAGGCCGATGATCGGATAGTCCCGGAATGCTGGAGAAAAGGCCGGTGTCCAGCCTCAAAAGTGCAACCCATTTGTGGCAGAAATAATACCACACGGGGCTCTTCGGAGCCGTTATGGCATCCGCTCCCAGCGGCTCCCCTATCGCTCCCCGCGGACAAACGCAGCCCTCATCGCCCGGTAGACGCGGGTGCTCAATTCAGTGCTCATCCCCAGTCCATCGATGCTTTCAAGCGCTGCACGTTGTTCGGCGTTGAGGTCCTCCGGCAGATCCTGTGTCTGCGCCTCTACAACCGTCGGTCCGCCTCCGGTGGACGAGTTCGTGTCGGTCCCCGCGGTCATAGCTTCGTCGTGCTTCCGTCTGCGGGACACCGTGGGCTCTGGCTCTGTCTCTGCAGCCGATCGACGCGCCCATCCCGCATGCCGACAAAAAATTGTGCTGATAGCTTCACTTCCAAGCCGTTCATTGAGTCGGGCACGGATATCCTCGTTCATCAGCTGCAGCGTCTGCGCCCAGGCACTGGATGACGCGGCGATCACAAGACGTCCACCCCTCAGCTGCACGGGGTGGGCATTAGCCGCGATTTCGTCCCCGACCGCGTCGGCCCACATATCAGCTATGCGGCGAGACGTATCGGCCGAGGGTGACTGGGTCGTGGGACTGTGGAGTCGTGATCGGGAACGGCGCGGGACGCCTGCCTCGCTCAGTAGTTCGCTCAGGCGCGTGAAGTCCTGATCGCCCGATCGCTGCCCACTCATGAGCTCACGAGTCCGAGGTGAGCTTGATTACGGTCGCGGCTGCAATCTCCTCATCGGTGAAGTAGCGAAGATCGGTTGTCGTCACCACGGTCTGTCCGCCCCTCTGTACAATCGCCACCAGAGCCCGGCGGCGCTCTTCGTCTAATTCACTCATAACATCATCCAAGAGCAGAAGTGGCCGCTCCTCCCCAGTCCCGGTCTCCGCCCATTCCGCCAGAACGAGAGTCAGTATAGCCGCCCGCTGCTCTCCCTGCGACGCGCAATCGCGCATGTCCAGGTTTCGTCGAATAAGCCGTAGGTCGTCCCGATGCGGCCCCAAGTGGGTGAAGGTCCGCCGTCTGTCTGCCTCCCTCATCTCGGCCAGGCGCGTCTCGTAGGCCTCCACGTCCAGGTCGGCGACATTACTACGATACACCAGCCGAATTGAGGCAGACTCGTCACCGGTGAGATCCCGGTGCAACTCCTGAAAAGGGCCTACAAACTCCTGCAATCGACGTGCCCGCCCTCTGGAGATAACCGCGCCGGTCTGGGCCAGGATCCTCTCCCAGGGGACGAACTGCCGGCCGTCAAAACTCGATGTGTAGCCACGCAAAAGGGAGTTTCGCTGCCCCAGAGCCTCCTCATACTGCCTGAGGGTGGATCGATGTGCCGGGTCTCGGTGGGCCGTGAGACCGTCTACGTACTCTCTCCTCCGCCGTGGACTGCCTTTGATAAGCCGCAGATCATCAGGAATGAAGGTCCGTACCGGGACCATCTCACGCCATCGAGACGCATCTTCCAATTGTGCGCCGTCGGCCGTGAGCTTTCGCTCCCCCTGCCGCGTAAAGGCGGCGGCGGCCGTCACCGTCGTTCGAGCGGACGATTGCAAAACCACCTCAATACGCAGGAGATCCTCCCCATGCTTGATGAAATCACGGATGATCCCACCACGAATAACCGTCCCTTGGAGCACCAGAGCCAAGGCTTCAATGACCGTTGTCTTGCCGGCCCCATTCGGCCCCACCAGGATGGTGAGTCGAGGACCCAGATCAACAGTCAGCCTCGATCTTCCCCGCGCATTGGTGAGTGTCACCGTCCGGACCAGCACAGATCTACTCCGGCTGCGGCCCTGTTCGCTCCGTCACCACCGCTTCACCGCCCGGCGTGGCCACGACATCGCCGAACGACATCTTTTTGCCACGAGAGGTCTCAATCACTTCGTTGAGTCTCACCTGTCCGTTCAGCACCATCTCTTTAGCTTCCCCACCCGTGGCTGCAAATCCGGCCACTTTCACGAACTGTCCTAGGGTGATGGGGAGATCAACCGCCACAGAGACCCGTGGTCGACGAGGTGCTCCGCCGGGAGAAGCCTCTACCTCGCCGAGCCCCCGGCCGCCACCAGGGGCCGGCCGGGGGCCACTCGATCGTCTGGAGACCTTAGTCATTGAGCCGGATGGGCATGACAAGGTACAGGAAGTCGTCTCCCGCTCCCTTGATGAGACCCGGACGTAAAGGACTTATGAAACGCAGGTAGACGGGTGACTCTTTGATTGCAGCGATCCCCGCTTCGAGGAACTCCGGGTTGAAACCGATCTCAATGTCATCGCCGGAATACTGCACCGGTATCGCTTCTCGAGCAGTACCCACATCCTGCGACTCGGCGTACACAGATAGGGTGTTGGCCCCGAAGTGGAGTCGCAAAGGAGCATTCTTTTGCGCCAACAAACCGACACGCCGCACGGCTTCCAAGAATTCATCGTGGTCTACCGCCACCTCGTAGTCAAATGTCTCGGGGATGAGTTGACGATAGTTCGGGAACTGCCCATCGATAAGTCTGGAGATGAGCGAAACCCCACCCACCTGGAAGAGGATCTGATTCTCACTGGGAACGACGGTCAGAGTCGTATCGGACGTCGCGCCCGCGATACGGGACAACTCGACGAGGGTACGTGCGGGTATGATGGCCTGCAGAGTCTCAGTCACCGACGACTCGACGGCGGTCTCCTTGACACTCAGACGATAACTATCGGTGGCGACCATACGCACCGCGTCCGACGATAGCTGGATGAAGACACCCGTCAGTACCGGCCTGGTCTCATCACGAGAGGCCGAGGCTGCCACTCGGTCAACGGTCTCGACAAACGCCCCCTTTTCAATCGTAAAGCCGTTGTCGCTGAACACAGGTAACTGGGGAAAATCCGCCGCTGGAAGCGAGTGAAGAACGAACAGCGATTCTCCTGCACGAATCTCGACCTGCGTCTCGCCTGTTCGTTGTTTTAGGACCACGTCACCCGCGGGAAGACTCCGAGCTATATCTATGGCGATCCGCGCCGGTATGGCTAGAGAGCCGGGTTGCTCTACTTTGCCGGTCAGAGGAGCCCGTATGGATATTTCCATATCAGTGGTAGAGAACACTGTGCGATCTTCTCGAGCATCTATTAAGACCCCGGAGAGGATTTGGATGGAACTGCGAGAGGAGACCGCTTTATATACCGTCCCAAGGCACTCAACGAGCGCCTGCTTTGTGGTCGTGATTTTCATCGGCACTCCTCGTCTATTTTTACCTGGGTGTGGTCATGTCTTGCTATTACTATTTTATTTTCTTTTAGAAAAGAGTAGTGGACGTAATAGGCCCTGTGTACGATGTGGACAACGGCTCCAAAGCCGGGCGCAGCCTCGGTTGGGAGGCGTCGGTAGTTCCGCAGGGGCTGTGTAGTCGCCGTTAATAGTCGAAGGTGATCGCGGCGGTGAGGCAGGCGGCGTGGAAGAACCCGGTCTTCATGAACAAAGAATCCCGGGGTTGTGAACAGCCGCCTGTGGATGGGAAAGACGTGACTGAGGTCGGGGAGATTCATCACGCACTCTTTATCTTGGTCGTCAGGAGTTGTATGCGGTTGTACAGGGAGCGGTCGTCCTGCATGGCCTTGCTGATTTTGTCCACTGCATGCAGGACGGTCGTGTGGTCTCGGCCCCCGATTCGCTCACCGATCTTCGGTAGGCTCGCGTCCGTCAGTTCTCGAGCCAGATACATGGCGATATGACGAGGTTCGACAATGGCCCGGCCGCGCTTATCGCCGATAATCTCAGTCACCGAGACACCGGTGAAGTCCGCCACGGTCGAGAGGATGAGATCTATGGTGATACGCGTGGAGGGCGTTTCGGGTACGTCCTTGAGCACTTCACGGGCCAATTCGACCGTGATGGGGCGTTTGGTGAACGACGAAAAAGCCGCCACGCGGGTCAGGCACCCCTCCAGCTCACGGACGTTGCTGGGCACACGCGATGCGATGAGCATCAATACATCATCTTCTTCCAGGTGGATACCTTCGGCGCGGACCTTCTTCTGTAGGATGGCCACCCGTGTCTCGAGGTCGGGGGCCTGGATGTCGGTTATGAGTCCCCACTCAAAGCGGGAGACCAGCCGGTCCTCCAGGGTGGCAAGGCCCTTAGGGTGCCTGTCGGAAGTGATGACGATCTGCTTCTGGGCATCGTAGAGTGTGTTGAAAGTATGAAAGAACTCCTCCTGAGTCTGTTCCTTCTTCTGGAGGAACTGTATGTCGTCAATCAGGAGGACGTCGATGGTCCGGTACTTGGCCTTGAAACTATCGATGCTCTCTTCGCGGAGCGAGTTGATGAAGTCGTTGGTGAACGTCTCTAGAGTGACGTAGCGGACTTTGAGGCCCGGGTAGTGGCGCACTACGTACCAGCCCACGGCTTGAAGAAGGTGGGTCTTCCCTAGACCGACGCCCCCATAAATGAAGAGGGGATTGTACTGTGTGCCCGGTGTCTCTGCTGCAGCCAGAGCGGCTGCATGGGCAAAACGATTCGACTGTCCGATGACGAAGGTATCGAAGACGTACTTCTCGAGCAGGCCGGTACCGGTCTCGAGTGGGTTGGTTTCCTGCGAAAGGAGTGACCCGCGAGACGTATCTGGGCCTTGGTCGATAGGATCGAGAGCGATATCTGTAGCCGGCGTAGTGCCGGAGATTGCACCTCTAGCGGCGTCTTCCCTGAAGAGCACCTGAGAGAGTTCCGGTGAGACGACGATCTCACAGCGGATTGTTGCTCCCATCACATGGGAGACGGCATCGTCGATGGTCGTCTGAAAGCGCGTCGCTATCCAATCCTTGGCGAATTCGGAAGCTACTCCGATCGAGTAGACACCGTCTGCCAGACCCAGACCAACGGTCGGTTCGAACCAGATACGGAAGGTTCCTTCATTAACCTGCTGAGATATGTATTGAAGGGCTTGCCCCCAGATGGGATCGATCCCTGTCTTATCCAAAATGCCTCTTTTCAGCGTCTTTGGGGCGTTTTGCCGGATGGCTCCGCATCAAGTCCCGGAATCACCGCTTTCGTTAGGCACGTCGATGGTCATCACATTAGGGTGTTTACGTACGCCAGCCCGGCTTCGGTCATCGACCGGTGGCCGGATGCCCGCGAAACGATAAGGCCTGCTTCTTCCAGCCGGACTAAGTCCCGATAGGCGGTCGAGGTCGATACCCCGAGTTCGCGTGCTATACGGGTGGGGCCTACAGGAGCAAGTTCCACTGTGAGTAGCAAAGCTTTCAGTTGGCGCCCGGTCAGATTATAGGCCGACGGGCCTGCGGGCGCGAGTGTACCTTCGGTCGCCGGACCGACACGCACGGTCACGACGGTGCCTGTACCCAGGTTATCTGCTATCTCCAGCACCCCTTGCATAGCTCGCATCATCTCGTCGACAAGGGTCAGGCCTGAGCCCACTCCTCGTATGATCTGCTTGGCGCTGCTGTCGGCGGACGTGAAGCCCGCCCGCAGTGCCGCCTTTTTGTCAGGTATGCCCGGTCCGTGATCGCTGATCCGGACCATGTTGCCCTTATCGAGAATGGTGATGACCACTCCATCGAACGACGCGTGGACGAGATTCTCCACCAACTCGCGCAGCACTTCGTACGGCATACGGCCACCCTGTTCCTGGACCAGGTTGTGGACACGGCGGACCAGTGACCCAATAAAGGTGCCCACATCCTCGCCGCCGGTGTGGACAATGGGGACCTGTATCACCCGGGGAGACGATTGGCGATTCATGTATACAGCTATGCGTACGGGCTCGAGGTCCACATCTGTAGTGGCAGCACCCTTGGCTCTCCGCATGTGTGTCGGGGAATATTCTTGGTTGGGTTGTGGAGCGGTCATGATCCTGAAATGACTCCCGATGGGAGATAGAGCCGTTGCTCGAGTATCCGAGCCGGTGACAGGTTCCGAGAAGCCGCGTCATTGTAACCAGGCCAAGGGGTATTTTCCACAGGATGGTGGAGCGATAGTTCATGGAAATAGCGCCTTTTTGGGTCCAGAAAGTATCACGACCTGTCGGTTTTCACTGCCGTATGACCGGCATTTAGCAGGCTTAAAGATCATCTTTTCCACATGACAATCCACAACTGTGTAAAACGTGAAGAAACCGGCACGACGATACCCACATACAGCAGACTCTTTGTTGAAACTGGGGAAAGTTGGTTTCATGGGTCCCACCGCGGGGGAGTCGGCCGGCTCCACTCTGGGAGCCGATTGCTTCCCACGGGTCGGCGGATCAGGACAGGCGCTTCGCAGGGTGGTGGAGGCCGAAAGGTGCTCTGTCCGACAGGAGGTGATCGACATGAGTGGGGGTGGAAGGCTGCACAATGACCTCTCCCATCGCGCATTGCCACGAGCGTACACAGGCTCCTGTGGATAATGTGGACAATGCCGGGGAAAGGCGCACGTATCGGGATTGAGGTCTTGAAGATCCTGTGGAGGACACGGGCTGTTTGGACGCCCAGAGCGCACAGGAGGTTTATAGATCGTCTCTGTCCGGCGATGGGACACTGGGGTGGTGACAGGATGGTTTGCGGCGGTGGGCTGATTTGACGTGCGCTCAGGCCACTTGTATACTTCTCCGCCCCCTACATACTCAGTCACGAGACTGTTTCGATACACGGGTCGGAGTGGGTACGATACCGGCCTCGGCCCTAGTCATAAGCGAGGAAACGTGAAGAGGACGTATCAGCCGAACAAGCGTAAGCGCAAGAAGACGCACGGGTTTCGGACCCGGATGAGTACGCGTGCAGGACGGGCAGTGCTCAAGCGGCGGCGCGACAAAGGCCGTAAGCGCCTCTCGGCATAGACCTATAGACCTGCGTGTGGCTCAGTCGCAGGGGCGGCTGGCGCGACCTGAAGACTTCGCCCGGGTTTACCGGGCAGGCCGGTCGGTTGCCAACAGGTACCTGGTCCTATACTATTTTGACCGGCTTGGACCTGGACTTTCGGAGGCCGATGATCAGTTGCGGGTCGGTTTTTCGGTTTCCAAGAAGCTTGGTGGGGCCGTCGAGCGGAATCGCATCAAGCGCGTCCTGCGGGAAGCCTTTCGGGCCAACGCACAATCTCTCAGGGGGAGCATGGATTTCGTGCTGATAGCCCGGCTGCCCATAGTCGAGTTACTCGACACCGAAGGTTTCGGTGCCGTGCAGGCGAAGATGCTGGAGGTCTTCCGTAAAGGCGGCCTCATACGTGTCCGCGAGGAACGACGAGAACGCAAATGATGTCAGCGTCAAGGGGCGCAGGTCGGGTTGTGTCTGTAGCCCATCCCATCAAGTTCAATCCCATAAAGACAGTCCTTCGGTGGGTCATCCGTGCTTACCAGAAGTTCGTATCACCCGCCCTGCCCCGTTCCTGTAAGTACTATCCCTCCTGTTCCCAGTACGCTATTGACGCTCTGGACCGGTTCGGGGTGACCCGGGGCCTGGTACTGGCGGCGTGGCGGCTCCTGCGCTGTAACCCTCTCAGTTACGGTGGCCACGATCCGGTGGAAGCGCAGACCCTCTTCCGTCCGCGTCGTCCGAGGAGTGGGCGGTAGATGGAAACCATGGCCAATTTCTTCGGTCCGCTGAGCGACGCGTTCTTCTGGCTGCTCAAGTTCCTGCATCTCAATCTGGGCATCAGCTGGTCATGGTCCATCGTGCTGTTGACGGTGATCGTGCGCATCATACTCATTCCTCTCACCTGGCGGCAGGTGAAGAGTATGCGCGCCATGCAGGTGCTGGCGCCGCAAATCAAGGCGCTCCAAGAGAAGTACAAGAACGACCGCGAGCTTCTCAACGTCAAGATCATGGAATTCTACAGGGAGAACAAGGTCAGTCCTTTTGGCTCCTGTCTTCCCCTGTTGCTGCAGCTTCCGGTCTTCTTCGGTCTTTACTACATGCTGAGAGCCGCTGGAAATCCAGGGGGCGCGTTCGCACCTCCGAACCCTGTGGTGAGCTGGCTCTGGATAGGCGACATCACAAAGTTCGACTACGGGCTGATGTTTCTCTATATCGCCAGCCAGTTCCTCGCCTCATGGCAGATGGCCAGGCATAGTACTGGGCAGCAGAAGATGATGGCGTACTTCATGCCTATCATCGTGGGTATCTTCATGTACGTAGGCAAGTGGCCGGCTGGTCTTTTCATCTACTGGGTGACGTCGAACGTGTGGACCATTGCCCAGCAGTTCCTGGTCGAGAAGACGATGCCCGTACCGGTGGCCGCTGGGACGGGCTCCGACGCGGCCACGCCCGCGAAGGCGACCTCAACGAGGACGACCAAGACGACTGCCACCAAGGCGTCCTCAGCTAAGACGACCAGGGCGGCCTCCGCGAAGCCTGGTGGGACAAAGCCGACTGCCACCAGAGCTACGAATAGGGCTACGAATAAGAAGCCGGCCTCCGGCGGGCGG
>JBMNPM010000021.1:0-19478 GCA_050943595.1 Thermoleophilia bacterium
CGGACGATCAGGGCGTGAACTTGAGTAGGGCTTCGAACGGGCTGCTGAAAATATGGTGAATAGAACAGGTTCAGAGCATCGTTCTCTCTGTCTTTCTGACCGGTAATTTGATAGTTTTCCCCTGCAAATCACGGTAAATGGAGGAGATATGCGGGGAGACGAGGAGCGTCAAGAAGACTTCATCATGCTGGTGAGCCTCGAGGATCGCATCCTGTCTGACCATCCCTTCAGAACGACGTCTCCGCGAGCATCTGGAATACAATCTGCTCTTTCGTTGGTTCGTGGGCCTGCCTCTCTCAGAAGCCGTCTGGCATCCCACCACCTTCACCAAGAATCGGGACCGTCTGCTCACAAGCGAGGTGGCTGAAGAGTTCTTTGAGCACATCCGTGCTCAGGCAGATGCTCGGAGACTGCTTTCCCGGGAGCACTTCAGCTGTGACGGCACCCTCCTGGAAGCGGCCGTCTCGCTCAAGAGCTTTCGTCCCAGAGACGAGGACGGGGGCTCTGATGATAGGAATACTCCGATCGGAGGGGGCCGCAACCCCGATGTCTCCTTCCGCGGCGAGAAGCGTACCAACCAGACGCATGTCTCCCGCACCGATCCTGATGCCCGGCCGGCCAAAAAGGGCCGGGCCAAGAGGCCAAACTCGCCTACTAAGGCCACCTTTTGGTCGAGAATCGCAACGGCCTCATCGTAGGCTGCGAACTTACCCCCGCTACCGGCACGGCCGAAGAGAGGCGGCTCTTGCGTTCCTCTCCTGCGAGCACACGCGGCGCACAGGCCGCCTGATGGTGGGAGTCGACAGGGGATACCACACCAAGAACTTCGTCAAGAAGGCCCGGGCCATGCACATCACTCCCCATGTGGCCGAGAAGAAGCGATATAGGGCCATCGATCAGCGGACCACATGTTGGAGTGGCTACCAGGTGAGCATGCGCCAGCGCAAGATTGTAGAAGAAGCCTTCGGTTGGATGAAGACCGTAGGTGGCCTTAAGGAAGCTCGGGCATCGAGGCGCCACGAAGGTGCGGGCGGTGTTCACCTTCACCTGCGCCTGCTTCAATCTGGTGAGACCGAGGAACTTAGAGACGGAGCTGTGTCTGGAGTAAGAAAGAAGGGGGAAACCAGGTCATCTGGGACCGCCAATCCGCGCTCTGGGTCGCAGATTTGGGCGGTCGGACTCCATTTTGGTGTCATCGCTACTTTGGCTTCAGTGATGTGAGTCGTTGTTTTTAGCAGCCTTCCATGAGAAGACCGGCCCTTGCCAAGGGTGATCTCTGCAACTCCAGGTCCAGGTATTAATCAGAGGATGCATTCCAGACCAGCGTCATACCACGATCTACTTTTGTGCGACTTGACAGACAGAAGCGAACGGGGTAGGTTCATCCTAGGCTTCCACCATCAGGTGCTCCTCAAGCCCGAAAGGCGTGGCGGCAATGAATGATATAAACTACTCAAAAGCGGCTTCTTGCTAGACATGTGATATCCCCGCATCCTTGTCAAAGAGACTGTCGAGGTGCTCAGTGATGATTACGTCCTCATTGCCTTCGCATCTATCGCTGCGTCAGTGTGGCACTTGACATGAGGTTTCGACTTCTCTGGATGATGGCGGAATGAGTCTGGGCACCAGGCCTACGATCATACACGCCGCTGATTTTGCGGCACCTTACAGTGGGAACTTCATTGCCTCCCTTTCTGCGCTGGCATCCTCGTGTGAAGATCGGGGCTGGGAATTACTGCTCGCACTCCCATCAACTGCTGCAAAACGCGACTGGTGTGCCCGCCTGGCAGATATCGGGCTTCGCGTCCATTTTCTTACTAAAACTGACTCAGTTATTCGAGCGGCAATGGAGCTGGCCCAGCTAGCACACGCAAGCGAGGCTGTCCTTATACACACTCATTTCTCGTTCTACGATGTTCCCGGAGCTCTGGCAAGTCACTTGCTGCGACTTCGTGGTCACAGAGTTCGGGTGGTGTGGCATTATCACTCGGATTTTCCTGTCACGCTAAGGCTGAAACGCAGAGTAAAGAACTTAGTGAAGTACCGTCTCCTCGGCAGAGACGCTCATATCATTGCAGTTTCAGACCACCTTCGAACAAGCGCTATAGAGGCGGGATTCTCGTCCGCGCGTGCACACACTGTGTGCAATGGAATCGATCTCGCTCGAGTATCGCACACGAGACGTCCGCCCAGTCAGGTACGAGAGGATCTTCGCATCCCAGCCGAGATCCCCTTAGTCCTTCTATTTGGTTGGGAGCCGGTGATTAAGGGCGTTGACCTTGCGCTGGAAGCGATAGAACGTATCGTCGCCTCTGGGCAACAGGTGCTGTTGGGTGTTGTGGGGAGAGAGGCACTGCATAAATTCATAGCCCAGAGAACGGCAAATGAGCCCATTCCCTGGCTACATATCCTGAAGCCACTCGAAGATGTCGGCGATTTATATAAGATAGCCTCGGTCTTTCTTTCCGCCAGTCGCCGTGAGGGATTTCCCTACTCGGTAGGGGAGGCCCTAGCGAGCAAACTGCCTGCGGTCGTCAGTGACCTACCTGGTGTGGCTTGGGCGCGAAATACGCCTGGAGTTGTGTTCTTTCCTGTGGAAGACAGCCATGCTTTGGAGGCGGCGATCCGTGAGGTGCTTGCCTGGGATCCCGCGGATCGTAGTCACCGGGTTCAACTCGGTTACTCTTACGTAAAGCAGCACCTCAGTATTGAATCCTGGGCGTGTACCATCTGCGATCTGTATGAAGAACTCCTTGTCCTTCAATGACCAAATCGCTGCTCTGACCCGAGCCGGACGCACTCCGTCCCAGCTTGCGGCTGAGTTCGTGCCCACCGAGCCCACCACCAGCGACTGGATTGCTCAGGCCGACCGCGATGACGCTCTGAGGTAGGACGGCCTCACTACGGCAGAGAAGGACGAGCTTGTGCGTCTCTAGACAGGAGAACCGCCGGTTCAAGACCTGGCGGGAGATCCTGGCAAAAGCCGCGGCCTGGTTCCCTTAAGGAGACCGAGCACGTGCCACCGAGATCTTCGGGTTCGCAAGACGCGAACCAGGCCGATATCCAGTTGCCACTGCCTGCCGGGTCCTCGGTGTCTCTGCGAGTGGCTACTACGCGTGGCCTGTCCGCCCCCCATCGAATTGGGAACTTACCGATGAATGGCTCCCTAGCAAGATCGATGCCGCCTACCGTGCCTCTCATGAGACCTACGGAGCTCCGCGCACCCTTCACGACCTGCGTGCGAAGGGTATCCGCGTGGGCAAGAAGCGTATCCGCACGTCTTATGCGACACGCAGGGACCCAAGGCGCTTCTCGTCGGCGCAGGTGGAATACTACCAAGCGTGATCCGCAGGCAGAAGTGGTCGACGATCTTGTGTGTCGCAACTTCACGGCCGTCGCCCCGAATGAGTTGTGGGTTAGCGATATTACGTATACCCTTACCTACCAGGGCCTCCTGTTCCCTTCCGTGCTCATGGATGCTTGGTCGTGGCCGGATCATCGGCTGGTGGATGGCTCTACACCTACGTACTGAACTTGTCCTCGACGCGCTTGAGATGGAACTGGCAAAGCGTCGAGAGGTAACGGACATCATCTGTCACAGCGATCACGACGCCCAGTACACCTCACCTGCCTTCAGCAGAAGATACCGGGAAGCAAGCGTACGTCTCTCCATGGGGGCCGTGGGGGATGCGCATGATTGGCCGAGTCGATCATCGGTCTCTACAAGACCGAACTTATAAGGAGGCGAGGTCTCTGGAGGACTCTCGAAGACGTAGAATACGCCACCCTGGAATGGGTGGACTGGTTCAACTATCGCCGGCTCTTCGGATCCATAGGCCACATCCCTCCGGCGGAATTGGAAAAGATACTTAACCCGGGGCGTGCCCTCGCTTTGGAGCCTGTTTGGTCAGCGTCTCAACGATACTCCGTGGAGGCTGGCCCTCTCACCCCATCTGCTAGACTGAGAGTCCTTGAATGGTCGAGAAGGCCGGAGGACGAACGTCGACACTCAAAGGAAAGAGGCACACGCCTGAGCAGATCGTGAGAATCTTGCGAGACGCAGAGGCTGACCATGCCGCAGGGTGTATTCGTCAACAAGTGCAATTGGTGGTTTGATTTGGGGGAACACTACACAGCTCGCTATACTCCGATGTTAAGTTGGGGTTGTCAACTCGACTTCGCTGGAGTTCAAAAATGAGTCCGGCTTTGCGACAGAGGAGTACTGAGGGACGCTACGTTCATGAAGTCACACCAGCCAAGCTGGCGATCAATTTGGAGTACCTGCGAACCCGTAGCGTCTAAACGGTCTGGATGATTGTGCAGACGGTATGGATTCTGATAGCCAGCTGCGGGCGGAGTGCCGGAAGAAGTCAGACTCGCTGAGGGTGAGAGCTGGAGGGAATCATGGACCGAAAGCCGCCACTTCGAGACCAGGTGCATGCTCTTCTGGAATACGTTACCTCCCTCATCCGGGCCCGGAACACACAGGTCCTCCAGGCCCGACCTCTCAGCCACTATATGGCTCTTCTCGACGAATACCCCACCCTAGCCGCGTTGGGATACAGCAGTCCGCAGGTACAACGAGCATGCGGAGAGATCAGCGGGATGATCGGAGACGACGGTCTCGATCTCTATCACCGCGCGTTGTTACTCAGCCTCATCCTCCGAGCGATGAGCGTCCTACCCGATCGCAACCTACCGGAGGAGATCAAGGTACGTTTCGAAGACAACTTTGCCCGTATCACCAGCGATATCGAGACCAGTATCGGGCAGCAGGTTTCATATATCTACGTGTCGTCCCCATTCTGCAAGGACTTGGCCATTTGCACGCTCCGCTTAATCCCTGTAGGGGTTGCTAAGGTTCATTCTTACCATCTCCCCCGCCGCATGTTCCTGGCCGGCTTGCGGGGTGCTTCAAAGGCATTTCGTTTTGTTGTCCTCGAGCGAGGTGGTCTGAGTCCATACTACGATACTCACATGCACTCACAGGATCCGCAAGCGATGGCAGAATTTGGGGCCGAAGGATGGGTGAATTTCTACACACGCATTGCCGAGCTCCTTCGCAGAAATCCACAGATGAAAGGGCTTGCCGGCTCTACATGGCTCCACGATCCGATCTTAGCCACAATCTCGCCCCATCTGGCTATTCTCCACGACGTGCAGATCAACAATGGTGCCCACTTATTCTTGTTGGGACCGTGCAACGCCAACAGCATCAAGGACGCAACGATGAAGTCGAGCACCCGTCGCCGACTGTACGAGGAGGGGAAGTACATTCCCACGGAGTACTGCATCGTCTGGCCCCGGGACGCTCTGATCGCATGGGCCGACTCCAGGCTCGAAGTTCCACCGGCGACACCGCGCCTCCATACACCCGCCTGAGCCCCAGAACCGGAAAGGAACGCACCCCCAGTGAACAACTTAAGCTTCCTGTGGACCGTCTTAGTGCGGTGGCTCCCTTCTCACCTAACAGCACTTGGCCGCCGTCATCGCCGCCCCACCCACATATTGTTCTGCATGGTGGATCACTATGAGCCCGGCACAGCCGGGGTCGACACGGACACAGAAAAGGCAAGGGTCGCTGAGCTGCTCGCGAAGTACCCTCCGCTTGCCGACATCCACGCCGACTCATCGGGCAACCGTCCTAAACGCACCTGGTTCTTTCCGCCGCACTATCACCGCCATGGGAGCCTGCGCAAAGTGGTCTCCCTCTGCGAGCGAGGATACGGTGAGATAGAACTTCATCTCCACCACGGCAAGACCGCGCCCGACACTCCTGAAAACCTACGCCACACAATCGACTTGTGCTTGAGGGACTACGCTCACTTTGGAATCTTCGGAACCGAAGCGGGTCGACAGCGGTATGCATTCATTCACGGGGACTGGGCACTCAACAACTCCCTGCCGGACGGGAGATACTGTGGAGTGAACAGCGAACTGTCTATCCTGCACGAGACCGGCTGTTATGCCGACTTCACTTTTCCATCGTGCATACAGAGCAACCCCACACTCATAAACCACATCTACTATGCCAACACTGATATCCATCGGCCGAAGGCCTACGCCACCGGCCGACTTGCAAGAGCAGGTGCGGGGCCCAGAAAGGGCCTCCTCATCATCCAAGGCCCCGTACGGCCCATCTGGGTCAATGGAAGACTGACCTTCGGCGACGGCATTAGCAATATACGGCATCCGAACGGCCGAGTGCTGGACAAATGGATACGGACATCCATCCACGTCTCCGGGAAACGGGACTGGATCATTCTCAAAGTGCACACCCATGGAGCAGTCGACGGGGAGGCCGTTCTCGGCGATCCCATGCACGAAGCTTTTAGCCACCTCGAGAGAGTCTACAACGACGGGTCGGCATATCTTCTGCATTATGTTACCGCTCGAGAGTTGTTCAACATGATCCGCGCCGCTGAGGACGGACATGGCGGAGATCCAAGCGACTACCGCGACTACCTAATCGCGCCCCCGCGCTACAACTCAGGTGCCGACATCGACCAAGCCTCCGAACAGCTGCGGAACGCGGTAGCGAGAACCTATCCCCTTGGCAGCACCTAGGCTTCGCGCTCCATCCCGTGACGCCACAAGCCACTTCTCATCCGCTGCCGAACACCCTCTATTTATTACAGTGTTATTGTTAAATGATCTCCCTCGCGCGCAACGTTACCAATTGGGGTCAGCCTTTCTCCTACACTAACCATCGGGCTACCCTCCCATGTTATAAAACAGGCCACGTCCTGCCTCACTCATCGTGCAGGATGCAGCAATGCGGATTCTCTTCCTGATCTCCGTTCTCGGGCTGGGTGGCGCTGAGAAACAGCTGGTTGCTTGGGCCGAGTTGCTCCAGACCGAGTTGGGCGCACGTATCTGTTGCTTCTTTCGACTCGACCCAAACCGCCCATATCAAAGCACTGGAGGCTCCAGGTGCCCGTCCTCGTCTTGGGGCGAGACTGCGAATCTACAGGCGGATAAGGGAGCTCATGCGGTTCGCTAGAAAGAGTCGGGCAAACGTGGTTCACGCTTTCAGTTGCTACCTATCTCCCCTGGCGATATCAGCGGCGGCAGCAGCCTGTGGCGCCACTCCTGTCTCTTCTTTCAGGGTATATGCTACGTGCGCTCTGATGCCTTGCTTCATTGCGTGTCCAATCTGGTCTCAGTCCCGAACAGCGACGGAGATGGCCCGCACATCGTCGCACTGGCAGTGGGTGGGCTGGACGATAACAAACGGTTAGACGTGTTCCCGGAAGCTTTCGCTAGGGCAGGGGAGGAAGGGCCGCGGCCCACAGACATAATCGTCGGTGACGGACCCTCCCAAGATGCACTCACGCGCCAAGCGGCTGATCTCGGCCTATTGCCCGGAGTTGTCACTTTCTTGGGCCAGATTCCTAACCCCGGCCCCATCTGTGCGAAGGCCGACATATTCGTGCATCTCGTGAAATATGACGATGCCGGCTCGGTCTTCCGAATTGCGGCGGCGTTTGGGCGAACACGCCCGTCTCGAAGTACCATATTCACTCAATGCGAGCTAGGTGCGGGATTTGCTGAGTTACTTCTATTCGGCAATCCGGATAGCAGGGGGTACAGCCCCGACGAACTGTTGCGATACTCACCCATGTCGCTCATGGCGGCCTCGGTTGATAGCGAACACATTGGGTAATATCGCCCTTAAGTGGCAGAGTAATCAAGACGATGATCTAGATGAGATGACAATGTTAAGGCTCGATTTCAAGAATCCTGCACAAATAGGCTATTAATGATAGGTGTTCGAACAGCATTACGGCGAGCGGGGCGGCTCATAGGAATACGAGGCCACGTTGTGGCTCCTGCTCCGCTCGATACCGAACCCATCGGCGCGATGCCTCCGGTAACCCGTCCCGATGGCGAAAGGCCTCGCGTCGTTATATTCGCCGACCGCCCCGGATGGGCCCACGACGCGGCAGCTCGTCCTATTTCGAAACTTCTCAGTGACGAGTTCGAGATACGAGTGGAGTACCGCTCGAATCGGCCCAACCTCGCTCGCTGGCCATTCGACCTCATATACGTGCTCTTTTGGGGCGAACAATACCATCACAAGTACATCCATGACGCCAGAAAGATCATCAAGCAGGCTGCCAGTACTAGGTGGGCAGACAAATTAACTCCAGCGCAATGGGTTGAGCAGTATCTTGCGGATGCTGGAGCTATCGCCGTACCTTCTCGGAAACTGCAAAACATACTTGCGCCCTATCGGAACACCGTTCTGGTTCCTAATGGCTTCGACCCCGAGGTCTTTTCGGTGAAGGGTCTTAGAACGGGAAGACTGCGTGTCGGCTGGGCAGGCAACCGCAACGATCCATGCAAAGGGTTGAAAGATGTGCTCATACCCGCGGTTGGAGGAGACTTCGACTTCTCGATAGCCGGTGGAGACCTCAGTCAAGCGGAGATGGTCGGCTTCTACAACTCCGTTGATGTGATCTGCGTGGCTTCCACTGCCGAGGGCGATCCTTGCACTCTTACAGAGGGTATGGCGTGTGGCTGTTTTCCTGTGTGCGTCGATGTTGGTATCGTGCCCGAATTGGTGCAGAGTGGCACTAATGGGCTCATTGTCGAGCGGACTCCAGCTGCTTTTAGGAGCGCTCTGACGTGGTGCCACGAGAACCTCGACCAGGTGCGAGAGATCGGTCTCCGCAATGCCGAGGACATGCTTCGTACAAGGACATGGAGGATCGTAAGTGAGCAGTGGCGCACGATCATGCGGTACGCGTATCGTAGGCTGGACGACGGAACTTCTGTCGAAATAGGAGGATCAGCCCCATTATCCTGACGCTGACAGTCGATACCGAGGGTGACGATCAGTGGACCCCTGGGATTCCTCTAACGACTGAAAACGCTCGTTTCTGGAGGCCCTTTCACGACATCTGCCGACGACATGGAGTACCACCAACATACCTCATCACCTCGGAGATCACCGCCGACCCCGCCGCAGTGCACTTGCTTCGTGAGTGGGTGCATGCAGACGAGGCCGAGGTAGGGGCCCATCTCCACCCCTGGACTACGCCTCCGTTTATCGATGAACCTGGGTTCCGGGACAATGATCCCTCCCACGCCTTCATGTGCGAGCTGCCTGAGGATTTGATACTGGCCAAGCTCGAGACCCTGACAACGCAGATAGAAGAAAAAATCGAAGCCCGTCCTACAGCCTTCCGTGCAGGTCGCTACGGCATCAACGATCCCTCGGCGAGAATACTTGCAGACCTTGGATACACGGTGGATTCCTCAGTCACTCCACTGATGAGCTGGACCACGCACCCCGGTCTGCCGCACGGGAACGGAGGGCCGGACTTCCGATCTCACTCGGCGAGGCCCTTTATCATCTCCGGCACCGGAGATCCGGGTCTTCTCGAAATTCCGGTCACCATCATCCCCACTTCTGCGATACTGCGCCGCTTCCCTGGGCTGCAGGGATTGCACAACTCTCTGCCCGTCAGAGCGCTCAGCAAAGCAACTGGGAGGCGCATTCTTCGTCACCAGCCTGTCTGGTTACATCCGGCGCACTTCGAGCACACAGTGGGAGATTTGGAGCGAGTTTGTGGCCTGCAATTGAAGGATTCCGGCGTCGCCGTGATGATGGTGCATTCCAGCGAACTCATGCCCGGCGGCAGCCCACGCACGCCCACGCAGGAATCCGTGGAGGCCGTCCTTCGCCGCTTGGACCGCTTCCTGGCCTTCGTTCGCAGCAAGCACGTCACGAGTATGACCCTCTCGGCAGCGGCGGCCGAGGTCCGATCGAGAGGCCACCTCGCCACATTGTCCCTGAAACAGGATAGGAGTTAGATGACCCCAGACGGCGACACAAGCCTTCTCCATGGTTTTGACGGGTACATCGTCCAAGACTACGAGACGTTTCAAGCACTCAAGGCCGACTGGAACGACCTGCTGTACCGCAGTGGCGCGGTTGCCGCCTGGCTCACTCATGAATGGCTCAGCTGTTGGTGGAGGGCTTTCGGTACAGGTGCTCAGATGTTTGTCCCGACAGTCCGGCAGAAGGGCCGCTTGGTCGGCGTCGCCCCCATGATGATCGTCCAGACGCGCATCAAGGGGCTAACGTGCAAAGTCCTTCGCTTCATGGAAAACGGGATCACACCCCGCTCTCACTTCCTGGTAGCCCCGGATCCAGCGGGGGCGAGCGATGACGGGATGAGGGCACTATGGCGCCTGCTTGCCCTGGACACCAAGAAATGGGACTTGGCCATCCTCGCAAACGTGCCTGAGGAAGGTCTCTCATTTGCTTCTTGGCAGGCTGCCCTCGCATCCACCGGCTTACACTCAATGCAATATCCTGACCGTCAGTCCCCCTTCGTAGACCTCTCGGACGGATATGAAGCATTCCACATGTCACTCACTCCGAACAAGCGCAAGAACATCAGGGCGTCGCGCAGTCGCCTCTCCAAATTGGGGACGATCGACTTGCGGCCTATCCTGGGGACAGACGAGATCCCTAAGGCCCTCGAGATCTGTTTCGCTATAAGTGCTCGCAGCTGGAAGGCTGATGCCGGATTGGATCTCGGGGCGCGTCCTGCTGACCGTTTCTTCTACCACAATCTCAGTCAGGATGAGACTCTGCGTAAGAAGCTCTACATATGGCTACTCAGCGTCGACGAGTGACCGGCCGCATTCATCATGGTGATCAGAAGCGAGGAAAGCGTCTCCGGTCTGGCCACCGACTATGATCTAGAATTCAGGAGGAGTTCACCGGGGGTCTATGTTTTATCCCAGATGCTGGAACAACTACCATCACTGGGGGTAACCCGCTGGGATATGTCTGGTGAACTCTACGATTACAAGTTGTCTTGGACTAAGCAGTCTCTCTCACATGCACAGTTCTGGGTTTTTCATCAGGGCACAAAGTCACGTCTGCTGTATGGGGGGAAGGGCCTCACAGATGCGCTGAGAGACTGTTTACGGCGCTCAGCACCGGATGAAGAGCGGGAGGAGAGGGGAGAGGACTGAGGAGAAGGTTAATCGTCTTCTTGCAGGCGGGCCTATTATCTTCCGAGTCTTCTTCTTACCGAACGCACGGCGTGACGTACCGCACCAAAGCGCAAACTGAGCAATGCGACCGGCAGACGGCTGGGTATCCCACCGATGGCGATATGCCCTTGGCGGAACCGTTTTTGCTGCGGTTGCCATCCTTTCACCCAAGCGGGTGTACCTACCATGTCGAACTGTTTAATACCGGGATCGGCACAGCACCGCTCGATCGTCTTCTGCAAGAGCGCCTGTCCAGGCCCTAGGCGGGAGAACGTCTCATCGTAGCCTATCTTCACCGTGGCATATGTCTCGCCGGTACGCACACTGAACATGGAGGCCAGGCAGTGACCTGCCGCGTACAGACTGCAAATCTCGCAGTAGTCCTCCGGCCCGAGCATCTCAGCAGCCAGATCACGATAGAAGGCGACAAGGTTCGGGTGCAGGTTGATAGCAGAACCCGTCCCGTGCTCTCCTTTCCAGCCTGAGGCCTCAATGTCAAGAAAAGTAGCCAACTCCTTCTCCAGCCCATCTCTTCCCGACACTTGTACGAACCTTACCTCTCCAAATTGCTTGAGTCTGTTACTGTTGTTTCGGAGATTCTTGCGGAAATTCTTGGTAAGACCGGCCAGCAAACGATCGTAACTCATCGTGCAATCGATAAAGAACGCCGACCAATCTGAACGTGCGCAGAACCGCGACGGCCCATACGCCTCCACCCCTTTCCAGACAACCGACTCTTCCGGCAGCGGTCCCAACACGAGAAACCGGCGTCCCAATGGATGCCTACGCAGATATTCCATTACGGTTGGGACCAGCGCCACCCCGGCTTCGTCCTCTGGAACAATCACATCTGTGGTCTGCCAGTGAGAATGCCGGGGAAGACCCCAGGCCTTCACCGGAAGACCAAGTGCTTTCTCATATGTGGGCTCCAGCGGACATATGGCTCTGACCTGCTGACCATCGCTGAGGGCCAGATACCTGGTTAGATCTGGCGCCTGGCACAAGTGATCAAGATATGCGGCGTGCGCCTCATAGGCATGATACCTAGCTCTCGCCGGTATCGTGGGATATAGCCGCCTCCAGTCAGTCTCCAGAGCCTGCAGTCCTGAGCGGCCGCGGTGTTCGATTATCTGCCAGCACGAGCCGCTCACTTCAAGGACCCTGGCTGACCGATCAACGAATGGTAGAGGTGGCTAATTCCCACCAGCCAGGCAAGAAACACCCGAGGGACCCGGGAAAGCAGAGAGTACCCCCAAGGCTTGGCGAAAAAGTAGTCCAGCTCCCACCTTGCCTCTTGCTGCCTTCCCATACTCAGCAGGTAGCGCACCTTATTACGGCGATGTTTATCCATCACACCTTCGTATTCATGTCGATGCATCTGCAGGTATTTCTGGTCGCTTCCCCATATGCGCTCAATAATCTTTACAACAGCATCAACACGTGCCACAGGGTCTGCGTCCGTCAAGCGCACGCCGCGATGGCCGTGGTTCCAGAAAGTGTCACAGTCCATGTAACCAGCCTCACCGCGCTGCGCGAGGCGGGCGAAGCACTCTAAATCTTCAAAGGTTGCTACGTCCTCGGCAAAATGGAGGGCATCGCCCGCTTCCTTCCTGCGTGCGATAAGCGTGCATGTGCATACATACCAGAAGAAGTGGATTAACGTCTCGTACAGCCGTCCTGTATACAGAGTGAAGGGAGGGGCAGACTTAGGTATACCCGGGACGGTGGCAGAGGAGATCCCCGGTCCCAGAATCTCGCTCCACCCGCGCCTCTCGCCTCGTCGACCAGGCACTTGACAGATTTGATGAGCGAGCCGCTCGCCGGACTCGTCAATCCGCCCATAGTTGCTGAACAAGAACAGAATGCTCGGAAACGCCTCTAGGATTGCCCGCTGCCAGGAGAGCTTCCCGGTGATCCATTCGTCATCGGAATCCAGAAAGGCCACTAAGTCGCCGGCGGCGGCTCGAATACCGGTGTTGCGAGCGGCTCCGGCGCCGCGATGCTCACCCCGAAGGTAGCGGATTGGCGGGCCGAAGGAGGCTACAACCGCTTCGGTGTCGTCGGTGGAGCCGTCATCGACCACTAGTACCTCGTCTCCGGGGTGGCATTCGCGTATGGCGGACTCTAGCGCACGTCTGAGGATATGCGCTCGATTGTAGGTCGGTATGACCACGGACACAGTCAGCAAAGACAGGCCTCTCTAATTCATTAAAGCCATTTGGCGGAAGGAAGCGTTGCTTTCACACAACTTGTCAAACGTATCGACACCGGCAACCCGTCCGTTTTCGACGAAGATGACGCGATCAGCATCTCGGACAGTCGAAAGTCTGTGCGCCACCAACAGAATGGTGTGAGTGCCACGCAGATGGGTCAACGAATCCATGAGACCCTGCTCCGTCGCATTGTCTAGGGCAGAAGTCCCCTCGTCGAAGATGAGGACCTCGGGCCGGCGATAGAGAGCTCGAGCTATGGCTATACGCTGCCGCTCACCACCTGAGATCCTTACCCCCCGCTCACCCACGATGGTGTCCAAACCTTCCGGAAGAGACTCGATGAAATCTTCTAGCTGCGCCAACTTGACAGCTTCTTCTATGGCAGCTGCGTCAATCTCGTCATCAGGAAGTCCCAGCGCGATATTGTGACGAAGTGAGTCATCAATGAGGAAGACCATCTGTGGCACCACTCCCAGATTTTGCTGCCAGGCGCGGGTGTTGCCGGCGATATCACGCCCATCGACAAGCACACGTCCGCTGCTTGGGGATAACAGCCCAATAATGAGATCTATCAGGGTGCTTTTGCCTCCACCAGTGGGACCGCAGATACCGATTTGCTCACCGCGCCGGATAGTCAGGTTGACATCGGAGAGCGCCTTGCAGTCGGCACCCTCATAAGCGAACGAGACTTCCTCCATCTTGATCTCATGCCTGAAGAGAAGCGCTTTCACCGGCTCCTTCTCGGGACAATTTTGTTCGATCAAACGCAGATCCTGGTGGATGTCTTCCGTCCGAGCCGTGGAATACTTGATGCTGTTGAAGCCGGCTACGATCTTCTGCAACGAAGGCTGCAACCGCAGACCTGCGTATCCGAAAAGGCCCAAGACCGAGAGTGTGTCCGCAGCCTCCAAGCCCCTGGCTACGGTGTAGGCGAAGTAGATGAGAATGAACCACACCAGGGATGTCTCGATGACAAGTCGGGGCAGTTGGCCCAGTGTCATGTTAAGGTATGACATGTGAGCGAGTCGCCGGTGACCTCTGCCGTAGGCTTCAGAAAAGAACCGTTCTCTTCCCAATACTTTGATGTCTCGTACGCCCCCGAACGATTGCTGCAAGGAGGCCAGAGTGTCTTTGTGCATGGCGTGGGCGGTCTTGCCCAGACTTCTCAGCCGGGGCTGCACGAAGAACATCAGAATCGCAGTCGCCCCACCTATCACAACGATGGCAACGGCAGTGCCTATGGGCGAAACGAGTACGAGCAGGATCAAGATCCCGATGGCCATCACGACTTCGGCCGTAAGACGGATCAGCGGCGCAAACACCGATCCGACGAGTTCGATGACCGCTTGATGGCCGTTGCGGATGAGTTCTGAGGAGTTGCGCTGTAGGTGGAAAGAATAAGGCAGACTCAGATAGCCCCTCACGAGCTTGGTGGCCAAGCTAGCTGCCGAGTTGGCCGTCACCCGTGCCATGATGTACTCAATGGAGATAGCGGCCACCGCCCGGATGAGGAAGAAGACGATCATTATCCCTACTAGGGCGAGAAGGACTGTTCTGTCTTCGGTTTCACCGGTGAGGCCGCGAATATCGCCTATAAGCGGCAGGCTCATTGTTCCGTTGGGATTTGCCACGAGACCAACAAGCACATAGACGAGGGCGGCGGCAGCGACCTCAAGTACGCTGTTGATAACCGAAAGCAGCACCAAGATTGGCCAGCGAAACCGCTGCCCCTGGTCCATAAGATGCAGCACTTGTCGAATGGTTGTGATCAAGAGCGCGTCGCTTCAATCCAGCGCTTGTTCAACAGCGGTGGTATGGTCAGAACGGCGGATGAAAGCAGGGCCGATAGAAGGGCGCGTTGCTTGTCTGTAACATTCTCCCCATCGGGAAGTCGTGCATGTTTTACTAAGTCGTTGAGACATCCTTCTTTGATTTCCTGTGGATATATGTGAATAGGGCTCGCGGAAATGCGCATGCCCTCCAGAAAATCGTAGAACTTGAACTCGTCTCCGACCAGGACAGGGTCCATCTTAGCCCAAACCCACGGGATCCCATAAGCATGAGCAGTGACAATCCCATGCAGCGAGGTGGAGATCACAGCTTTGCACGCGGATAGTTCTGTAGCTACAGACTCGACACTCTGAGACACATCGATGATCTTTACCCCCTCCAGCCCCTTCCCCGCCTCGATACCGGCCGCATGCCAATAATGGGGGACGAAGCCGACCTCATGGCGCCTAGGCTGAGCATCATACATCATCGATAGTAGGAGACCCGGATCACAGAAGACGTCCGACGTTTTCCATCCGAGCCCCTTGGCGATCTCCCTGGTGCGTGGTCCGCGAAAGGCAAGCACCTCGAGTGGTTCCAACGGCTCTACTCCTGCGCACGTATGATCCTCTGAGATGAACCCACTGCCCCAAATCACACTCGATGGGTAGCGAAGGCTTTGCAGTACCGATCCAGCCCCCACGAGTGCCGGACCGCGATCACGCAAAGACCTGCGTACATTCACCACCCTTCTGGCGCCGAGCCAACCCAGAGCCGCCTTGGTGACTAAATCCCCAAAATTCCGCTTTCCATCCCACCAGTACGCGTAGAATGGCTTCCTGAAGCCGAGATTCAGCATGCTAGCCCCTTTTTCCAGCGAACGTCACCTGAGTACTCTTCAGTCCGTTCTGCCGCCTCTGCCCCGACACCGGTTATAGCTAACAGCGCCAAGCTGAACCACAGTGAGTAGTGTGCTGTGAAATTCCCGACCATACAGATGCCGAGCGTCACCACCAATACCACTGAGCGAAGACTGGTTTGACGATCTCTAGAACGAAGAACGGGCACTGTGGCAGCCACGAAGGCAGCGATCAGAAGGGCCAGACCGACCAGCCCCGTCTCCACCACACCCTCGATGAAGAGGTTGTGAGCAGCACGTGGGCGTCCGAGCGCTTCACCGACGGAGAAGGGAAAGGCTCCCGCGCCGACTCCAAAGAATGGGCTGTCGGCGAACTGCTCGGCGGCTGCCGACCATATGGTGGTACGACCCGTGAACGTATCCAACGAGGATGTCTCGGCCTGAAAAGTGATCCGCTCCAAATTCGGGGCAAGGTCCTGGCTCGCCGCAAAACTGTAGAAAGCCCCGATCAATACCGCCAGCAGGATCGCTACCCAGGCCAGGCGCGCCCAGATCCGCACATGTCGGAGCACGAAGAAGACTCCTGCTGCCGCCAGACAGATGATGATAAAACCGCCTCGCGAAGCCGTTAGAAGAACCGCAGAGAAAGCCACAGGGATGAAGACGATGTTCGTCCAGAGAACCGTATTGCGCGGCTGTGAGCCGACCACCAGCAGAGCCAGCGCAACTCCCATAGCCAGAAGATCGGCCCCGTCGTTGGCGTTGACATAAGTGGGCACATATCGATATGTGTCATTAGCCTCGCCGGTAAGGTAAGCGTGGATGATAATCCCACACAGAACAAAACAGCCCACGATGAATGCCTGAGCTACCAAGAGTCTCTCACCTTCGCTTCTACACAGCTCTGTAATCATCCAAACCATGCTAAGAGAAAGCAGCAAATATTTGACTCGCTCAAGAGTAGCTGTGGGATCGATGCTCCAGTAGTAGGTGGCCAACTGCCAACAGACGAGGGCGCCCAGCACGAAAAACAACGCAGGCGGCCTACGTATCCTTCTCTCCAGAATACACTTCATCAAAGTGCAGACGAGCGCGATTACCAAGAGAATTAAGGTCAACCTGTCAGTGGTACCTTCCCAGGAGATGGTAAAAGCAAAAAGCGCGAGCAAACCAAGACTTAGTTTGTGCATTTTGCACCACCCTGCCGGGCATCAAGTCTCTGCATAGTAGCCGCTGTAGCGACGGTAGTACGAATTGGGTCGAGCAACCCCAGAGACCACAACACCCAATGGTTTAATCCCAACCTTGTCCAGTCCATCGCGAGTCTTTCTGGCTTCGTCGATCGTAGTTGAGCGAAGTCTGGTCACCAACACGACCCCGTCAACCTTTGTCGCCAACTCGAGCGCATCGGACACCAAGAGGAGTGGGGGGCCATCTATTATCAGATAGTCACACAAGGCCCCAAGCTCGCGGAGAACATCCCCTGACACATCACTCGCCAACAGTTCAGCCGGATTCGGAGGTAAGGGACCGGCTGTGATACACATAAGATCCTTGCTAAGCCTGGGAGTCTCAGCTGCTTTCGACCCAGACGTCGCTATATCGCGCGGCAAGAAAGCCTTCGTGTCCACAGTCTGGATCACATCGGATATCCCGTGCGTCCCGGCCAGCAGGTTGCTGAACCCCGCCTCCCCCTTCAGACCCAAGTATTCCTGAAGCATCGGTCTGCGCAGGTCACCTTCGAGGATGATCACTCTGAATCCCGACATTGCGTATGTAAGGGCTAGGTTAATGGCGGTGACCGACTTTCCTTCCCCAGGAAGAGCGCTGGTCACGAAAATAGATTTGATGGGGTGCGTCGCCTCAAAAAAGCGCAGGTTCGAGCGCAGCTTTCGATACGCCTCCAGAGCGGGAGAGCCGGCTTCCAAGAAACCGACCGGGAGGCTTGAGCGCTCTCCATTCTTGCCGCTCCACTTCCCTTTGGCTAGGGAGATGCTTGCAATGACAGGAAGGCCCAGCTCTCGTTCGATCGTCTCCTCGTCCTTGATCCGTCTATCAACAAAATGAAGCACAAAAGCAACAGCCAGACCGAGCGCCAAACCCAGAACGAGCGCAATTCCGGCGTCCAATTGTGTGCGCGGAGTAAATGCCTTTCCAGGAGGCGTGGCCTCTTGGGCCATCTCGAAACCACCGGTCTGCATGGACTCGAGCACCGTTAGCTCTTCGATCTTCTGCGCGAGAGTCCGTCCTCTAGCAGAACTCTGCTGCTCCGGAGTCATGGCATCGAACTGAGCCTGCACCTGTTCCCTGGCGCTCCGGAGCGTCGCTTTGTCGCTCTCCTGCCGCTGTAGGATGAACTGACGCGCAAACGCATTCGCAACTGCAGCAGCTTCGGAGGCGTTGGAGCTTACAGCGGAGATGTTTATGATGTCCGCTTCAGAGGCTGCACTCACGGTGACCATGCCCTTGAGCGCCTGCGACGAGCGCTCGGAATTGAGCTCGACCTTCACAGCGTTTGCCACGCGATCAAGCTTGACCAAGTCGGCTGCCGTGGTTAGCAGGCGCTTCTGGTCGTATATCTGGAATACCTGGGCGCCAAAGAGCGCCTTGTCAAGCGCCGCCGTCTGCAGAACCACTCTCGAGGTGGCCCTGAACTGAGGCGTACTGAGCAGCGAGAGAGTCAGCGAGAGAATAACCGCCAGGAATGGCAACAAAACAATGATCCACTTGCGCTCCCTGATCACACGCAGCGCTTGCGAGATACTAAGATCGCCGGAGCGGCTACCGGCTGAGTTCGGGCCCATCAGTGCTGCATTCTCCTTTTGACGGCTTGCGCATGGTAGATAATACTCTGTTGTGTCTTTACCTCCTACGAGATCTATCGCACCAACGGCCTCAGGACTTGAGCAAATGTGCTAGTAACGTCTCAGAGCGTGGCGTAAGAGTCACGATGTTCCGTAGGGTCTTCACAGCTTAGTCGTTAGTGGGCGGGAATAGCAACGACACGGGGACGCCTCCTTCGATCTCCGAGATTTCGACTTGATAGATGTGAGCCGACGAATGCCGGCTCATGTATTTGCGAGCCACCGCAGGTCCTCTAGCTTGCAGGTAGAGATCCCTTTGACGTAGGTTCCGAGTATCAGTAGAGAAGCCCTACTCAAGTTCACGCCCTGATCGTCCGATACTTTCAGTAGTAACAGTCAGTTGGCCAGACGCGAAAAGGCAAACTCGCCGTGAGGCGGGGGCGCAAAGCCACGGGGCTCCCTAGCGGAGTCAGCCGGGTTGCCGAAGTCTCCAGACCGGTAGTCGGAGACCCTGCAACTTCTCGGGTCAGGCCCGGTTTGGAGGTAACTGATGCAACACGTAATGCAGCACAACGTCTCTCCCGTACGTCCCCCATCAGTCTGGCGCCGTTGGTCTACCTACGCAATCGGAGCTGTAGTCCTAGCCGTGTTCGTCCTATCGATGGCCATGGCCTCTCCTGCCAACGCTGCAAGCATCAATGTGAGCACCTACGGAGCTAAGGGCGATGGGGTGAGCGACGACACTAGGGCGATCCAGGCGGCTATCAACGCAGCGGCTTCTTCGAAGGGAACTGTGACCTTCTCGGAAGGAAC
>JBMNPM010000022.1:0-19268 GCA_050943595.1 Thermoleophilia bacterium
CGGGGGCGCGCGGCCCCCCCCGCCCCCCCCCCCCCCCCCCCCCCCCCCGGCCACCGGTTTGTCGCTGATATCGTGAGGCGCCGTGAACACCGTAGCCAT
Source organism: Thermoleophilia bacterium (assembly GCA_050943595.1). Lineage (GTDB taxonomy): Bacteria > Actinomycetota > Thermoleophilia > RBG-16-64-13 > RBG-16-64-13 > JAXGXJ01. The sequence goes on from JBMNPM010000022.1 coordinate 100, forward strand.
CATATCGACGCCTTCGCGGACCGTAAGGATCTGGCGAAAGCCGATGCCCGCGTAGAAGTGCACGCGGTCGTCGCCCATATTCGCCTGTATGGTCTCGATCAGGACGGCCGCCTCCTCGGAGGAGATATTGCCCGCGGAGTAGCTGACCATAGTACCGTCCACGATGGTGACCAGATTGCAGCGCATAGCCACCTGGCCGGGCTCCAGTTGAATGCCCATGGCCATAGCCTCGATAGGACCACGCCCGGCGTAGTAGACGGTGGGGTCAAACCCCAGCACGCTCATGCAGGCGACGGCACTTGATGCCTCCATGCCTTCGGGCACGGTGTGAGCGACACCGACGGTACCTTCCTTGGCCAGGCGGTCCAGATTCGGGATGTGGGCGGCCTCAAGAGACGTCCGCCCGGCCAAAGCGTCCACAGGCCAGCCCGACGCTCCATCTATGATAAGGACCACATACTTCACCGATCATCCCTCCGGTCGCTCCTACTACCCAGGAGGCTGCTGAAAAACGAAGCCCCGGCCGCCGACTCGACACTTGTTGCGGCAGCAGCACCCATTATATGCAGCATACGCGGTATCGTACCTTCAAAAGGAGGCGTGAATCCATGAGTGAACAGATCCATCAACTATCCGCCCAGGAACAGACGGACGCAAGAACCATCCTACAATCGGCACCCATAGCCTACGTATCCGTAGCCGGACCCAGGCCATACGTCGTACCTATGAACTTCGTCTACGACAGTACAGAAGAGCCGGGACGCATCCTGCTACGTAGCGGCGAGGGCCGCAAGAGCCGAGCTATGGTTACCGACCCAAGGATATGCATTGCCATCCTGGGTGAAGCCACCTTCGATCCGGGACCCGACCCCTACACAGACCTGTTCGCCTACCGCTCAGTTCTCATCGAAGGGACGGCCGTCCTGCTGGAAGACAGGGCGGAACGTGTGGAGGCCCTGCGCATGTTCGTGGCCAAGTACCACCCCAAAGCCATACACGAACCCCTAAACGAGGCCACCTTCGCCCGGACACTCGTCTTCAGCGTGGCGACGGAAGCGCTCACCTTCAAACAACGCCGCAGGTGGAGCTGACCCGTGGCGAGGACGGCGGCATGACCACCGACCGTGGCCCGTCCACCCCTCGACTAAAGCCGACGTAACTAGGGAAGGCGTAGGTCTAGGGCCGGCGTAGGTACTTCTGACCTACCGCGCGAAACGCCGGGAGTGCCCCCTCCACCGTCTTCCGCTCCACGCAGTAGGCGATACGGAAATAGCCGGGGAACCCGAATCCCACTCCCGGCGTGACGAGAACCAGGTGTTCGAGCATCTCAGCACAGAACGCCAAGTCATCCGGCAGGGGGGACCGAGGAAACATGTAGAAGGAGCCTTCCGGTCTGGGAACCTCGTAGCCCACGCTCGTCAGGGCCTCGTAGAGAAGATCGCGATTCTGCTGGTACAGCCCTACATCAACCTCGACCCCCTGCAAACGGGCCACCACCCTCTGCATCAGAGCAGGTGCGTTGATAAAGCCCAGCACCCGATTGGCGAGCACAAGACAGGGCATGAGCTCATCGATGCCCCGGCAGGCGGGGTTGGCCGCCACGTATCCTATGCGTTCCCCGGCAAGCGAGAGTTCCTTGGAGTAGCTGAATGCTATGAGGGTATCGTCATAGGCGGCCATCGTCGATGGGACACGGTTACCGTCGAAGACGATCCGCCGGTAGGGCTCATCAGAGACCAGGTAGATGATGCGTCCCAATTCTTGGCTCTTACGACGCAGTAACCGACCCAGAGCAGCCAAGGATGCTGCCGGGTAGATGCGCCCGGTAGGGTTGTTGGGCGAATTGATGAGTACGGCCCTGGTGGCCGGACGGATGGCCCTCTCGATAGCCCCCAGATCGAGATCGAAGTCCGCGGCACTATCGACAGGCACGAGAACACCGAAATGATTGGCCAGATAGTTGCCGTACTCAACGAAGTAAGGCCGGGGGACAATGACCTCCTCCCCCGGGTCTATGATGGTGCGAAAAATGACATTGAGGGCGCCACCGGCGCCCGCCGTCATGACCACGTGCTCCGCTCCCAAGGTAACACCTTGATCTGCAGATAGATGAGCCGCTACGGCCGCGCGGGTGGCGGCATATCCGGCGTTCTCCATGTAGCCATGAATCCCTGGAGTCCGATCACCTACCAACTCCTCGAGCACCTGCTGGAACTCCTGCGGAGGGTCCACGTTGGGGTTGCCGATACTCAGGTCAAAGATCTTGTCGATTCCGTGGATCGCGGCAAGCCGCATCCCCTCCTCGAACATCTTCCTGATCCAAGACGCATGCTCGGTGAGTTCTATCATCCTCTTTGACACCGGCATGACCGGCATGTGTTGACCTCCAATAAACAATACAGACAGGAATCAACCACCGGACACGGCCGACAGCAGCACGGAGGTCTTGGCGGCGTGGGATCGAACATAGATCATGACCGCAGAGTCTAACACGAGCACGCGCACAGCGGAGAATAAGCAGTGGCGCAGATCGGCCATGAAACCGGGATGGTGCTACGAAACGGGCTGATATACTGAAACCGAAGTTGACCACCATACGCACTCCCCGAAAGGCGGCACGCAACGGGGAAGGAGGCGCATCTCATGGCATTTCCCGACGACATCATCCCTGCTGATGACTCCTGCGCGATCTGTGGAGCGGGTCTGGCGGACGAGGTCGTGATCCAGGAATCAGCCGACGGCAAGCGTATCCGGCTTTGCCTGGAGTGTGCAGCGGGAGCGACCATCGAGTATAAGACCCATGCAACCCTTGGTACGTCCGCGGATACCTCTCCGACCTCGCCTTCGACACCCGTTGCACGTAACCTCGCAGCCGAACCGGACCCCATGGAGGTCACCCGAGAGTTGCTCATACCTATGGCCGACCTCATCACTCTGCAGGGCGAGATGCAGGGTGCTCTCGAACGACTGGCCGGATCCCTGGAACGGTTCGCCACTGAATTCATAAGCGACTCACTGGACAGGACGGCAACGGTCGAGAGCCGTCTGCGGGGCCTCGAGGCGGAACTCGAAAAAACACGCAGCCGCCTACGCGAAGCTGAGTCTCTGCTGATCGGCATAGGCGGCACTCCCGCGGACGATATGGGCAGCACTGGCTCCGTCGCCGGAGGGCAGCCCTTAACCAACACATCCATCGACACCGACAGCCCCCCGCCGGTGTTCGTCCAAGCCACCACCAGCCCCATACTGCCCCCTGAAGACACCGGTCCCCTAAGCAAGACACTTGGACAGGGGGGTAACACGCTCGGTACCACCCCGGTCCTTGGACAACAAACGACCGGTGGCTGGTCCCGCTACGGCGTCTCTCCAACGGCCCCCGCTCCATCGCCGAGTGCCCCCCACTTCAGTATTGAGGACGTACGGGCCACTCAGAAATACTTCAACGAAGGACCTTTTATAGAGCGCATGCAGGCCGTGAATAACAGCCTCGGCAAGCCCAACGTCAATCTGTCGCGACTCGCCGGCGTCGAACCCCGCGTGTTGGTCACCGTCTTTTGGGACATCGTCTGGTACCAATACCTGGTCGATTTGAGCCACGACACCCCGGACAAGGACCGTGTATCCCTCTTCAGGGAAGGCATGGAATTGGGGGAGTTGAACGACTGTTTCAAAGAGAAGAACGCCTCTTTCAACGACGGTGGCCGTATTGATGCATCGGAGTTGGAAGTGCAACTCCTGAGCGATCCGACAGTCCTCATCACAGAGATGACGCCCGACGAGGAGAAGGCTCTCGAAGACGCCACCGAGGAAATCTGGAACCAACACATAGCGCCCGAGTTCAAGTGGGACGATTGACCGGCAGGCGACCGACCGGCATATTGCTGTTCACGAGATCGCACCGCTAAACACAACCACGACCGGGTGGAGTGATCGATATGTACAACGTGCAGGCGAAGCAGGGCCCCACATACGTGCTGCGGCCGGCGCTCGGCACCGACCTGCTCGATGAGTTGCAGGCATTTGTGTGTGAGCACGGCATCAATCTCGCCTGGATATCAGGGGTCGGTGCCGTTTCACGGGCCGGTCTGCGATTCTACGACCAGGCCACAAAGACGTGGCACGACATCGACTTGGACCGGAACATGGAAGTCGCCGGCATGCTGGGGAACGTGTCACTGCTCAACGGCGAGCCCATCGTGCACATCCACATCACGCTGATCGATGAGGACGGCCGCTACTATGGTGGGCATGTAGCCGCGAACACCATCGTGTTCAACATGGAGATCTTCATGACCTCCCTCATCGGCCCACCGGTCACCCGGAAGCTCGACGTCGACACCGGGCTCACCATCTGGAGCTGAAACGTAGCCGAGAGGGAGGTGGCCGGAAGAAAGACTACGCCAAGGCTGCCGCAGCCTCCCGTATGAGCTCCCAGGCCCGGCGCACGTGCTCGGCCTCGGTGTTCGCCTGAGCCACGCACATCCGGAGGGTGAGGCGATCATCGAGACGCGTGTGACTTATGTATATGGCTCCAGATCGGTTGACCCGGTCCATGATGGCCTGGTTGGTCTCGTCGCCCGCACGGTGCCGGAAGCACACGAGATTTAGAGGCGCCGGTGCAGCCAGTTCAAAGTCGGCATCTTCCTGCACCCACGCCGCGAATTCCTGCGCCAAGGCAACGTGTCGACGGATATGATATCGGAGACCCTCCACCCCATAGTGCCGGATCGTCATCCACAGTTTGAGCGAGCGGAACCTGCGCCCCAGGGGGATCTGCCAGTCGCGATAGTCGATCACTGCGCCCGAAGCCGTGGCGGCATTGCGCAGGTACTCGGGTAGGATGCTGAGCGCCCTCACCAGACTAGCCCGGTCGGCCACAAAGAAGCAGCTGCAGTCGAAACCGGTAAACATCCACTTGTGTGGGTTGAAGACATAGCTATCGGCCGTCTCCAGCCCTTTGTGAATGAAACGGTATTCCGGACAGACGGCAGCCGTGCCACACATGGCTCCGTCAACGTGCAGCCAAAGTCTATGCCGTTGACAAATATCACCGATGGCGGGCAGTGGGTCGAAGGCATTCGAAGAGGTAGTGCCCACTGTGGCTACTACAAGGAAGGGCTGCCGGCCCGCCGCCTCGTCAGCCAGGATGGCCTCTTCGAGTAGGTCGGGGCGCATGGCATAGGTCTCGTCAACACCCAGCAGACGCAGGTTGTCGCTGCCAATACCGGATACGCGGATACCCTTCTCCAGCGAGGAGTGGGTCTGTGTGGATGCGTAGGCGACCAGGTTCCCGTCGCACCCACGGTTATTGCCGGCAAAGCCGGTAGCGCGCTCTCGTGCGGCGAGGACGGCACATAGTGTGGAGCTGGAAGCCGAATCCTCAATGACACCTCCGCCTAGGCCGTCGGATAAGAAACGCTCCGGCAATCCCAGTAGATCCACCACCCAATCCATCACGTGCGTCTCCAGCTCCGTGTAGGCGGGGCTGTTGATCCACATCATCCCCTGAGCGTTGATGCCGGCGGACAAGAGGTCGCCCAAGATGGACGCGCCGGAGGTGTTGGCAGGGAAGAAGGCGTAGAAGTTAGGCGACTGCCAGTGCGTGATGCCCGGCAAAATGATGGTATCCATATCGCGCAGGACGGCGTCCATAGACTCGCCCTGTTCAGGCGGCCGCGCGGGAAGCTGAGCCCGTATATCTCCAGGGCGTACCTGGGACAGCACCGGGAAACGCTCCACTTCTTCCATATAGCGCGCCACCCACTCGATGGCGGCGTGCCCCTGCGTCCGGAACTCGTCCGGCGTCATGTGGTAACTCATATATGCACCCGTACCGACGACAGGATCAGGGGTGGACAGTCTCAGCCGGCGCTGCAGCCGCAGGTCGTCCCGGCGAAACAGCCACGAGGATGGGACGGTGGCAGCGTAGGCAGCGATCGGCCTCAGCCGTCACCTGGTCGAGCGTATATCCCAACTCGACATGCTCGAAGGTCTTCACGCGGTAGTCGACCGGCAGCACCGGCATCTCCTGCCGCCGACCGTAATCCACATCGGGCGCCACAGGGTAGGCACTCTTCTGGGCACCCAGATAGACGGCCAGACGCTTGGTCTTGTCCTCGATATCTTCAACCACCGGCTCACCGCGCAGATACTTGTCAATGTACTTGGCCGCAGTCTTTCCGGCGTTGATGGCCTCGATGACCGTCCCGCCGCCACTCACCGCGTCACCGCCTACGAACACGCCCGCCTTGCTGGTCATGAGGGTGTAGGGATCGCCGTCGATGTAACCCCACTTGTTCATCTGAATAGACTCGTCTCCGCTGAAGGGTTCGAAGTCGGGCCTCTGTCCCACGGCCGCGATGATGCTATCGGCTTGGAGCACAAAGGGAGCCATATCGCTGGGCACCGGTCTACGACGGCCACTCTCGTCAGGCTCACCCAACTCCATTTGCTGGCACACGAGACTCTGGACGCCATCCTCAGCGCCCTGGCACTCCATGGGCGCGGCGAGGTAGAGGAACTCCACGCCCTCTTCCTCGGCCTCTTCGATCTCCCACACGTTGGCCGGCATCTCGTTGCGCGTACGGCGGTAGACCACGCGCACCTCTTTGGCCCCAAGACGCACCGAAGTACGCGCGGCGTCCATGGCCGAGTTGCCGCCCCCTAGGACGAGCACGTGGTCTCCGATATCAACCTTCTCGCCCAGGGCCACCTTGCGGAGAAAGTCGATGGCATCCATGGAGCCGGGTAGATCTTCGCCCGGGATACCCAACGGCCGGCCGAGATGAGCGCCGATGGCAATGAAAGTGGCCTTGAAGCCCATACCCTCGAGGTCGGCGAAATCGATATCACGCCCCACCCGCGTGTTATAGCGGATCTCGGCCCCTTCTTGCTCAATGAGCTCGGTTTCGCGCCGAATGACATCACGCGGCAGCCGGTACTCAGGTATACCCACATGCACCATGCCCCCCGGGACAGGCAGACTCTCGAAGATGACAGGCTTGTATCCCATTCGAGCCAGGTAGTAGGCGGCAGAAAGGCCGGCCGGCCCGGCACCGATGATAGCGACCTTATCCGGCTCGGAAGCCGGCGGCGGCACTGTCGATGCGTCCGATCCCGGCAGCGGCACCCCGACCGGCCGCTGGCTCTGCTGGGCCGTAGTCATCTCACTGACCTCGTGTGGCCCCCCGGCGATGGGAGAACCGGCGCCGGCAGCGGCTATCGCTTCCGGAGCAGCCTCGGCCGTCGGACAGGCCATGCAGCCCGAAACACGGTGATCGTCGGCCAGACCTTCAGCCCGATCGGCACACCAGCGCTTGATGTTGTTGATGGCGATAGCGTGACCGGTAGAAGCCAGCGTACAGTTGGTCTCACAGGGATGCGGACAGGTGCGCCCGATGATGGCCGGCAATGGATTGTCCCGCTTGATGATGGCATTGGCCAAGTAAGGATGCTCCTCCAACCCCTGGAAGACGTACGCCGGGATATCGACCGTCGAGGGACAGGTGGAGCGGCAGGGAGCCGTCACCCAACCGTGGGTGTCCACCGCCGCGCAGGTCGTACCGGCCGCATGTTCTGCAAAATGAGCTGCCCCTAGGTCGATGAGAGCTAACATCGGATCGCGGATGGTATTGGCGATGCCGCACCACGCCGATTCGTCAATAGATTCGATCAGATCACGGACCTTGTCCACCGTCTCCTCATCGCCCTTGCCTTCGGCCAACAGATCGAGCTGCTCGCGCAGGACATCGACCCCTATGCGGCAGGGGCCACACCGGCCGCAAGACTCCTCTTGGATGAGTGCCAGATAGCGGCGCGCCAGGTCGACCAGGCAGACATCACCCTTGACGACCACACCTCGCCAGGAGACGACCGCAGACACGTCGTCCATGTCGGACTTCTGCAGACGGGCGACCACTTCATCGGCACCGGGCCCTTGATAGCGATCGGAGAGAGCCACGATCGGCTCGTTGACTGTCAGCTCTAGCGCCTCAGGTGTTCCCACCGTAAGTCTCCTTGTTAAGGCATTCGTACTGCGCTCCGCGGTGCAGGGCAACAAGACCCGTTCGAACCTCGATGATAGCGCAATCATGCCATGCCCGCCCACCGCTCAGAGGTGGGCGGGCGGAGGGCAGGACACTGCCGAGCACGCGCTGATGCGGCCTACCTGCCGGGGATAACCCGGCAGGTAGGCCGCATCAGCGTTACAATCAATGAAACCAGCGGGCCGGCACGACCTGATACCGGAACCGCTCACGAAAGGGGTCAGCATGGAGAGGTTGTGGGCGCCCTGGCGGCTGCAGTACATCGATCACAAGAAGTCCGACGGCTGCGTCTTCTGCGACAAGCCACTGGAGGGCGACGACCGAGCTGCATATATCGTCCATCGAGGCGTGCACGCCTATGTGATCCTCAACGCCTTCCCCTACAACAACGGCCACGCGATGGTCGTCCCCTACGCTCACATCTCCAACCTGGAGGATCTGCCGGCCGAAACCCTGCACGAGATGATGGATCTGGCACAGCAGTGCATACGCGCGCTCAAGACGGCCTTTAGTCCTGCCGGCCTCAACGTCGGCTTCAACTTAGGGGCAGCCGCGGGGGCAGGCATCGCCGATCACCTACATATGCACCTGGTGCCCCGCTGGGCCGGAGATACTAATTTCATGCCCGTGCTGGCCGACGTCCGGGTCATCCCGCAATCGTTGGACAGTGCCTTCCTGTTACTCAGCGAGGCCTTCGCAGCTCTGGAGAACGAGAACTGACCGGCCACCGGAAGGCCGACTAGGCCACGGCACCCTCCAGCCGCAGCAACTCCTCCAACGCTCGCCGTGCCACCTCGAGCTGATCATCGCTCGGCTCCCTCGTCGTCAAGCTCTTCTGCACAACACGCCCGGGTAGCAAGAGCACCCGGGCCAGGAGTGAATCGCCATGGGTGGTAGTCCAGCGCAGCACCTCGAGCGCCACACCCAGGCCGGCGACTCCGGCCAGCGCCGAGGCGACCGGCGACTTCTTGCCCGAACGTCCGCGGGCCAATAGGTTGATCGCCACGGTGGCCAATAAGTAAGGACCGATGAGGTTGGAGCCACAGCGATCGTGCTCTTTGGCCGCCTCCATGCCATCATGAGCCGGGTCCGCCTCCATGCCACCGATGATCTTGTGTTCCGCCCCGTGGTATCCGGCGATGGGCGAATTCTTCACGGCCAACACGGCAGGAACGAAGGCCGCCAACGCACTCCCCACCTCCTGCGCGATGGCCGATCTACGTGCCACCGTCTTGACCAACGACGTAGCCCCCGCCGAAGCCGCCAGAGCCACCATCACCCGTTTACCCTGCAGAGGCGACTCGGCCTCGGGAAGCTTTATCTTCACCTCAGCCAATACCAGCAGACTTTCGGCCATCCGTGCCAGTCCACGCACGAGGGGGATCCCCCCACCGCCACTGACGTCACGTCCGCCCACCGGTATACGAAACCTGCGCCCCGAAGCTGTGGCGATTCCATCGCTCGCATCGCGAATGGCCGCAGCCCAGTGCCGTTCCGACATGAGAATCAGTCCATTCGTCAAAGCCATGCCTCCCACGCGGGACGCCGGCACTACATCCCCGACCCCCGCCGAGAGTGCAGCAGCTTCCTGCGCACCCCTCTCGGTCGCCACCATCATCATCCCTCCTCCACAACCGGCCCTTTGCTGAGCCGGGATCCAAATCATCGCCCGGCAGGCTGCCGCACTACTTTGGTCCGACAACACCGGAAAGCATCCAAAACTATCCAGACCTAACTATAACGTTCTCCGAGCGGTCACAGCGGCCTCACTGAGCGGCACAGGGACCGTGCCTGCAGCGCACCGGAAGCCGGCCCCTCGTGTAGCGCCCGCTCGCGCTACAATACTCCGGTGATGCGTACGACCATCCTCTCCTATCTGGCCGATGTCTATCAGGCCAATGCCGAGGCCGAGGTATCAGGCCCCGAGCTGCAGCATGAACTGAGTCTCGACCCAGTGACCATCGAAACATGTGTGCGCCAACTGGCCGATGAAGGGTTGGTGGAATGGGACCCGTTGCTCAACAATATGTGGCTACGTATAACCGACGCGGGACTGGCGGCCGTCCGCCGCTAGACGGCTACCGGCAACGTATGAGCGCCGGTAGCGTCGCTATCGGCATAGCCCTGTGGGTGGAGCGCTATGCCACCCCGCCCACAGGGCCCTGGTCATCCTCACGGTAGCTTAGTTCACGGCAGCCCCAGCAGGCTGCCGAGTATGACACTTCGCCGCCAGAACACGATCAGCACGTGCGGGGGAAGGGTAGAGGAAGCGCGAATAGCAGCGCTATTCGCGCGACCAATGACGTACTATCATGCCGTTCAGTGCGTTCCGGCGGCCGGGGTTTCGTTCTAGCAGGCAGCCTCCTAGGTCCGCTCCCACGTGATCAGCGGCAATTCATGGGGCACGAGTACGTCTTCATGCCGGGGCAGGATGCGGATGGAATATCCGTGTATGCCCGAAATCTTGCTGGAGATGGTGCCCTTGTACACGTGGTCGCCGTCCCGGCTCCCACTCCACTTTAAATCGATGCTGTGCCCATTGCTGAGAGCGCCGTCGGAACGCAGGCGGCTGTAGTAGGCCTGCACCACAACCTCCGATGGATGGAGGCTCCCCAAATGCACCCTCGTCTCGACCTGGAGATCCGCCCCCACAGGAAGATTGATTGTCCCCTGGTCCTGCACCCACGTAACCCGGACATCGCACCAAGCTTTGCTCACCTTCTGCTTCCAGGCGGACAACTCTCGAGCCTTGGCGAAGCCGCGGGCGGCTAAGCGTTCGTAGTGATCGGCAGCCGGGACGTAGAAACGATCCGTGTACTCCTTGATCATGCGATCGCCGGAGAAGGCTGAGGTGAGAACCCGAATCGACTCCTTCATCATAGCAATCCAGCCCCGCGGGATCCCGTCCGCATCGCGGTCATAGAACAGGGGCACCACCTCATGCTCCAGAAGAGAGTACAGCGATTCTGCGTCGACCTCATCCTGGTAATCGGTATGGGCGAACTCCTGCCCATCTCCTATGGCCCAACCTACGCCGGGCCGGTAGCCTTCGGCCCACCAACCATCAAGGATAGAGAGGTTGAGTCCGCCGTTTGTAACCACCTTCATACCGCTGGTGCCGCAGGCCTCGTAGGGCCGGCGCGGATTATTGAGCCATACGTCCACTCCCTGAACCAACACCCTGGCCTTCAGCAGATCGTAGTCTTCCAGGAAAACCACGCGCTCAGACAGGCCTTCAGTACGGACGAACTCGATAAGGCTGCGGATAAACTCCTTCCCCGCGGCGTCGCGTGGATGGGCCTTCCCAGCCACAATGAGCTGCACCGGCCGAGCCGAGTCCGTAAAGATGGCCTTCAGACGGGCAGGGTCGCGCAGTAGGAGGGTGGCCCGTTTATAAGTGGCAAAACGCCGCGCGAAGCCGATGGTGAGAGCTTCGGAAGTCAGCGGTTGTCCAGACAACGGGCGAATAGCCGCCTTCCCCAGCTTCTGCTGGATCTGAATCTCGTTCACTTCGCGGGCGAAGGCGACCAGCCGTTCCCGCAGGCGCGTATGTGTCCGCCACAGTTCGAGGTCGGGGATACGCTCAACCCGTTGCCACGCCTCCCGATTGGAAGCATCATCGCGCCAGCGTGGACCCAGATAGTGATCGTAGAGCCACTGCATCTCGGCCGCCACCCAAGACTTGGTGTGCACACCGTTAGTGACTGAATCGATAGGTATGTCCGCACGCGGAAAATCCGTCCAGCCGGGCTGCATCATACGCGCCGTCACCCGCCGGTGTAGACGACTGACCGCATTGCGGCGCGGAGACTGGCGCAGAGCCAGAATGGCCACGTTGAACGCTTCGTCGCATGAATCACTGTTGATGCGCCCCATGTTCATGAACTCTTGGGTACTGAGCCCCAGTTCCTTGAGATACTCGCCCAAGTAGCTGTCGATGGCCGCCTCCGAGAACAGGTCGAACCCAGCCGGCACCGGTGTGTGAGTCGTGAAGAGACTGCCCGCCCCCGTGACCTGGCGCGCCTCCAAGAAGGTCAACCCCTCGGTCTCCATGAGGTCGCGGATGCGTTCCAGGCTCGAGAAGACGGCGTGACCCTCGTTGAGATGGCACATTTGCGGCTGGATATGCAGGGCCTTGAGCGCCCGCATACCTCCGATACCCAGAAGAAGCTCCTGAGCCAGACGTTCCTCGGTACCGCCGCCGTAGAGCTCGCTGGTGATCAGCTGAGCGTCGGCATCGTTCTCAGGCAGTGCGCTGTCAAGAAGGTAGAGCGGCACACGACCGACCTGCACCTTCCACACCGCCGCCCAAACTCGACGGCCGCGCATATCGACAGAGACCTTGAGTTGCACACCCGGCGATCCAAAAGCAGCATCGGTATTGCACAAGCAGGCGTCCGCCGGGGTAGCGAGACTACAGACGCCGCCCTCCGGCGCTGATTCCTGCGCAGCGGCACTCTCCGCCGATATCATGACGGGCCGGATGGGCATGGTACTAAAATCATGCAACCGGTATATCTCATGCTGCCAGCCGTGTTCATCCAGCCGCTGACTGAAGTAACCCCGGTTGTAGAGCAGGCCCACACCAACCAGGGGCAGACCGAGGCCGCTGGCAGCTTTCAGATGATCGCCAGCCAAGACCCCCAGCCCACCTGAATAGATAGGTAGACAGTTCGCCATGCCATATTCCATGCAGAAATAGGCGATTTGCAGGTCGGCTCGGTCAGGATACTTCAGGCAAAACCACCCACGTTCATCCATGTAATCGTGCAAATCCGCGACGGCACCATCGAGGAGCCCGAGAAAGCCCGCGTCCTGCGCCGCGCTCTCCAGACGATCGTGGGAGATGCGACGCAAGAGGAGCACAGGATTGTCGCCGCACTTCTCGAGCAACTCCGGATCCAGCCCCTGGAATACCTTGAACGCCCGGGTATCCCAAGTCCAACGCAAGTTATAGGCGAGTTCCACAAGCCCATTCAAGCGCGGAGGGATGTCAGGATGGATACAAAACTGGTGGATCTTACGCATTGAACCCCCTAACGAGCCGACGTCTTGCCGTACCCCTGACCTCCTATACCACAGCCCCCAGTCGAGGACACGGAGATGGAGCATCATCGATCGAGAATATTATCGGCAGGCTTTCTACATTAGTATTGTTTATGAGCATATATCAGCAATAAGCATTGTTGATGAGCAGCCGCTAGTATCCCATACATGGGTAGCCGACGGCCGTCTCCACCCCCCCCCAGCCTCTGCGGTCATTTACACAGACCGTCACCCGCCGGAAGGCCCACTAGAAGGCTGCTGGTCCCGGGGCGGTTTGGAATAAGGCGGGTGATTCTTATACTTGACGGTGCGCTTAAAGATCTCACCCATCTCAGCCGGCGGCTTCAGCGAATTGCCGGCCAAAGTCTCCATGTACTCCAACTTACCCGAGAGAAGCATGCGGGAGTGTACCCTTTCCTCTTCCGAGACGTCGAAGCATACCTGCCCGTCGACCACACTCAAGGTCCCCTTCACTCCACACACTGCGCAGACGGTAGGATAGGGGTCGGCGCCATGGCGCACCTCAATCAGCGTGGATTGACAGATGGGGCACAAGCCGGGCTCACCAATGTAGTCTGCTTCTTCGATCGGCCTACTAAGAGTCTCGGCCACATGGCGGCCCGACCGGTGGGCCCGCTCCAATAGGTCCTCGTGCAGGCTCACAACACGGAAGAATCCGATCCCGTTGGCGCGGATCCTGTCTACCACCTCCATCTGCAGCGACATGGCAAAGATACTCATACTAGGCAAAGCCAAGGTATCCCACTCCCCGGCACCAACGGCAATCAACGACGCCACCCGAGGTTTGAAGGATCGTTCGTCGGGCCCCTCGTTTCCTGTGGCGCCCCGCTCCTGACGCTGCTTTTTAGCGGTGAGCCGAAAAGCCACGTCGTGCGACAACCCCATGCGATCGCCCAGAGTCTTGAGGTAGCCCGTGCAGGATCTGTCATAGACAGGTGATCCGAGGATGAGACCATCGCACTCCATGATCTGCTCGTCTATAAAGGAGAGGTCATCGTCCGTTATGATGCAGTGCCCGGCCCCACACCTGTCGAACATATCGATTGCGCAGGCGTTGCACCCGGTGCACGGTTTGATGGTCAGATCGTGGAGGTGGACCAGTTCGATCTCTGCACCACACTCCTCTGCCCCCATGAGTGCCTCTTTCACGAGGATCTCGGTGTTGCCGTTCCGTCTGCCACAAGATATGCCCAGTACTTTCATCCTGTAACTCCTCGATGCCTCTGTGATTAAGAGTCGTTGTTATCAAAGCACATCTGCACGGGTATCGACCGCTCAGCGGATCCCCAAGAGCTTGTGGGTCTGTAGGGAGAGGCGCCAGTCGGGGTGCTCCATCACCAAGTCCACAGCCCGTTCTACAGCCTCATGAGTGGGACCGTCCGCGGACCAGCATCCGAGAGGTGCAGACCCAACCACGGGAAGTCCAGTCGCCCCCGCAGACAACGACGGCGCGGACCGCGGCTGTATAGACACGACGGCGCCGGGATGCTCTCCGGCCAGCCGTACGGCGATGGCCTCATCGAATCCATCGTCGACCACGAATTTCAACTCATCCACCAGCCCCTCCCAACCCTCGGCGATAAGATAAGCGGGCGGCTTTGGACTGACCGTCATCCACACCGGCCGGTCTGCGCCTATCCCGTCGCCTAGTCTGTCAACGGACCTTTTGCTACGGCTGGCGATAGGCCGAGTAGCGACCGAACTACCGTCCACCCGTCCATTCAAGGGAGAGACGGTCCCATTGGTCTCTATGTGCACCACCACACGGCACGCTGCAGCGGCCGAGATCAAACCGGCGACACCGTCCAGTTGAAGCAAAGGTTCACCACCGGTTAGGCAGAGCCGGGGTAGGCGGACCTGGGCCATAATATCCCCCACCTTCATGGCCCTACCGGCAGTCGTCTCCCGGCTATCGGGCGTATCGCACCAGCGAACGCACTCCAAGCCCACCTCTGCCGCATTGCATCCGGCCAGGCGAACGAAGGTCATGGGAACTCCCGTCCAGAAGCCCTCCCCCTGTAGGGAGGCGAAGATCTCAACGACGGTGAGAGTCAGTCGGTGACCTCAACATACGTGTTGGGCCCCTCCGCCAAGCGGACACGTACCACCGGGATACCAGCTGCCCGAAGCTCGTTGAACGACCAGGCCGCGATAGCCTCCACAGTGGGAACAAAGTCGAACAGGTCGTTGAGCAGTTGGTGGTCCAAACGTTCCACGACCAACGTCTGGACCCGTTCCCGCAAATCAGCGAAATCCATGACCATGCCGGATGCAGGGCCGGATTCCTGCGGCGCCCCCTCTACGGCAACCTCCAGTCCGTAGGTGTGGCCGTGAAGACGGCAGCACTTACCCTGGTGCTCGGGCAGACGGTGCGCAGCTGCGAAGGTAGTGCTGACGGCGATGACGGTCTTCATGGAACCACCCCGTCGTCGGCCGCTCCTGCTTCATACGGAATGGGATCGCCCGCCCCCGCTGCTGCGAAGGCGTCAAGACGCGCCTGGCACGTGTCACACACTCTGCAGGCCGGCACACGACCCTGGTAGCAAGAGAGAGTAAGATGATACGGCACACCGTGGTCAAGCCCCCACCGTATGATGGCCGGCTTGGACCACTCGACGAATGGAGCCCGCACCCGCAGACCGTACTGCGTGCCCAGACACACTGCTCGATCGGCCGCTTCTATAAACTCAGGCCGGCAGTCGGGGTAGCCGGTGTGTTCGTCATGGTGGACACCCAGCCACAGCACCCCCGGACCCCACGCATCTCTCAGAGTCGCCATGCGGGCCAGGAAGAAGAGGTTCCGCGCCGGCACGTAGGAGGGCGCTATCCCCCTGACTGTGGCCAGGTCGCGACCCTCGGGCAGGGGGAGTTCAGCATCCGTGAGCGCCGAACCATGGATGGTGGCCATATCGATGACCTGATGTTCCAGCCGAAAGAAAGCGGCTACCGCCCGAGCAGCGTCGACCTCAGCCACATGTTTCTGCCCATAGAGAAAAGTGTACGCCGTAATCTGTTCGCAGGGATGATGTTCCTTGACCCAGGCAGCCAATGTGGCTGAATCGAGACCACCGCTGAGCAGCAGGCAGTGGGTCAGACCCTCCTCAGCGCCGATCCCCACGCCGGGAGGACTCATGACGTCTGCCGGCGACCGTGCTCAGCCCTGACCACGGTCTTGATATTGCCGCGCACGTTGAAATCGGCGATGATCCGCATCCACCGCGGGTGCAGAAGATCCACCAAATCGTCGAGGATGACGTTCGCGGCCCCCTCGTGAGAGAGAGGCCGGTCGCGGAAGCCGTTGATGTACAGCTTGAGTGATTTCAACTCTACGATCCATTCAGCCGGCTGATAGTGGATCTTTATGAGAGCGAAGTCCGGAAACCCCGAGCGAGGACACAGACAGGTGAACTCAGGGATCTCGAAGGAGATGCAATAGGGCCGCTCCGGACGAGGATTGGGCCACTTCTCCAGCTCATTAGCTAGGATAGCGGCAGTCCCATACCCTTCCTTCGCCGGTCCTGTATCGACGTCGTATTTCATGCTCACAAGTATACAGCTATGATGACTAGAGCCTCTTAGAGCCTCGAGTCATCATAGCCGCGAGCATCTCCTCCACCTATTCGCTCTCGGAACGACCACCATCCTGACTACCATCCCTAGTTGCGTCCAAGGCCATCGGTGCCAAGAGGTCTTCTGCGCACTCGGCCGGGATCTCCTGAACGGTCCGCAGCCTGCGCTCGATGGTCCGGCTCTTCTTCGCTGCGTCCTCGATAGTACTCGAGGCTTGATCGAGTTTAGTATGCACCTTGTCCAAGAGGCTGCCGAATTGTCCGAACTGGGTCTTCACCGCGCCCAACAACTGCCAGACTTCGCTGGACCGCTGTTCCACCGCCAGCGTACGAAAGCCCATTTGTAGGCTGTTGAGGAGGGCAGCAAGAGTGGTGGGGCCAGCGACCACCACCCTCCACTCACGCTGCAGCCCCTCCGCCAGCCCGGGCCGACGAAGAACTTCGGCGTAGAGACCCTCGGTAGGGAGGAACATGATTCCGAAGTCAGTGGTCCGTGGAGGATCCAGATACTTGCTGTGGATGTCCTTCGCCGCGGTCTTCACACGCGCTTCGAGCGCCTTTAGCGACGACTCCATGCTCGCGGTGTCACGCCTCTCCTGAGCCTCCAGCATCCGCTGATAGTCCTCGAGGGGAAACTTGGCGTCGATAGGTAGCCAGACGGCCTCACCCCCATCCCCGTCTTGCCCCGGTAGCCGGACAGCGAATTCGACCCGCTCCCTACTGCCCTTCTTGCAGGCTACATTGGCCTGGTACTGATCCGAAGTCATGATCTGCTCAAGGAGCGCGCCCAACTGGACCTCGCCCCAGGTACCGCGTGTCTTCACGTTGGTGAGTACCTGCTTCAAATCGCCTACCCCGGCGGCCAGCGACTGCATCTCGCCCAACCCCTTGTGCACCGCTTCCAGCCGATCGCTCACCTGCTTGAACGACTCCCCTAAACGCTGCTCCAGCGTCGCGGTAAGACGTTCGTCTACCGTCTGGCGCATCTGCTCCAGTTTGGTAGCATTTTCCTGTTGCATGTGCGCCAGACGGGTATCCACCGTAGCCCGCAGGTCGGCCAAACGCTTCTCGTTCGTGTCGGTGAGTGTCACCAGGTGGGTAGCAAACGTCTCAAGCTGGCTTTTCTGCTGCAGGCCGAGTTGGCCGATGCTGCCCACGGTAGAGTCGCTCCAGCTTTTCACTGCATTAGTCAGTTCTTCACACACCCGGCGGGTACTTACGGCCATCTCGTCACGACCACGGGCCATCTCCTCTCGCAGGAGACGCTCACTCCGCTCCTGTGCCATTCCCAGCCGGCCCAACTCAGAGCCCAGTGCCCCTCCCCGCTCACGAAGGACCAGAAGCAACAGAAGCGCGATGGCAGCCAGCAGGAGGGCAACGGTGATGACGGCCAAAGCCCACAGCATATGCAACCTCCCCACGATCCACGACAAGACACGTGACACAGTTGCAAACCTAGCATAGGGACCGGACAGGACACCTCTATTGGATGGGCACAAAGGCCCATGACCGGGTGTGAGCGACAACCACGTTGTCGAATGATCACCGGGATAGCTCGTGTCGAGCCGAGAGCGCCGACACCGATAAGATGCCCGGCTCACATATCACAGTCGCGGACGTTGGAACAAACCCGTTCGAGCACATGCCCCCCATGGAGGCATTCCGCGCCCTGCCGGCCGCCAAAGAGGCTAAGGACAGTGGCCCGCCCGGCTGCGCACTGTCCCCTTCTTTTCGAACAATCTCAGGCCACAAACACTATGGCATGTACTACTATGGCGTGTACTCCACCACCTGAGCAATGGTGTTCCCGGGCCCCATCATGAGTACGTGAGCGCCGGTGAAGGTCTCTTTCCACGCGAAGGTCATGATCAGACAACGGTCGCCTACGTTGCCCAGCCGAGCGCTGCCGCCGTTCAGGTGCATCTCGCCGGGACCGGCCGGAATGGCATACGTCTCCCAGCGGGCTCCGTTATTGAGATTGACGACCAGCACAGCCTCATACGGCTCGATTCCGACTTTCTGCAGAAGATCGCCGTCCACCCCCACCGAACCGTGATACTCAAGAGCCGACCGTGTCACGGTGAGCCCATGGATCTTGGCATTGACGTATCTCTTCATCCACTCTCCCTGTAAACAGCCAGCTGCATTCTGGCCACGTAGTCAATCCCCTACGTCATTGTCTCAGATGTAGCGGGCAGTCATCCACCGGAGTGAGCACTTCTGGACACATCGGTACGATACGCCATGATCCCCGTGATACACACAGTCACGGCCGTCCACACAAACTACCGCATCATCGCCTCCCGTGCCTCATCAGACCGAAGCATCTTGGAGGCGGAGTGCCCCACACCCGGTACCACTTTGAGGCTGTGATGGTCGTAAACGGATGACCCGAAGGTGAAGCCCAGATACTGGAAGTAGTTGAGGCCTCTTTGCAGGCGGTTGCTTCCTTGGATCATAGCCGGCGGGGTTGTGTCTAAGTCGTCAT
>JBMNPM010000023.1:0-14728 GCA_050943595.1 Thermoleophilia bacterium
CTCAATTGAGCCCGCGGCCGCCTGTGATACTGTGCGGTGTCTACGCCTGATGTCTACTTGAATTCCATCGAGACGATGTCCGAAGCCCAGGCCTTGCCGGTCATGCCGGGCATCACGGCGTTCATCGTGCCGTCATCGCCCACAGCGATCATCGAGTCCGCTGTAGCCTTGATATCCGAGAGAGCGATCTCGGCCATATAACCATCAGTGCAGCCCAAAATGACCACCGTAGCGCCGGATTGCACCTTAGCCTCCGACATGATGGTGCTCATACGGACCCCGGTGTATTCCTGGGACCCCTTCTTTGGGTGATCAGCCTTGATGGTAGCCGTGGTCATCTTCTGGAGATCATCGGCTGTTAACGTCAGGGGATTGTCAACCAGCCCCTTCACGGTCATGGTGCCATCAGCCGCAGCGGCAGTAGTGTCAGCCGTGGCAGGCGTCTCGACAGCCGTGGCAGGCGTCTCGACAGCCGTGGCAGGCGTCTCGACAGCCGTGGCAGGCGTCTCGACAGCCGTGGCAGGCGTCTCGACAGCCGTGGTAGGCGTCTCAACCGCAACGGTCGTCTCAGTCTCAGCCGCGGTCGTATCAGTCTCCGTGGAGTCGCCGCAGGCAACGGCAAACGCCATCATCACTATGACCAAAAGCAGAAGGCCTAGAAAGGTGAATGGACGGACTCGTGATCTCATACTTTGAACTCTCCCTGTCGTCTGTGTCCTTTAGCCACCCGCCATGGGCAGCGTGTCAATACTCCTGTTGAAGGGATGTCAA
Organism: Thermoleophilia bacterium; assembly: GCA_050943595.1. Classification (GTDB taxonomy): domain Bacteria; phylum Actinomycetota; class Thermoleophilia; order RBG-16-64-13; family RBG-16-64-13; genus JAXGXJ01. The sequence goes on from JBMNPM010000023.1 coordinate 772, forward strand.
CCCTCCACTAATCGACCCTGACCGCTCGAGCCATCAACTCGTCCAGCTGCGCGTCCGTTAGGTCCATGTGATAGAAAAGTTTGTAGAACGCCTTCACCTCTTCCTTCATGTCGTACTTGTACAGGTCGGGATACAGCAGGTTGCCCAGCCAACGAACCCCCAGGATCCGACTGATGGAAGGAGGGCGATCGAACCAATCGAAGGGACCCCGTGGGATCTGGTAGACCTCCCCCTCCTTGACCGCAGTGATCGTATTCCATTGGCTTTGGGTGGTGATCTGTTGGTAGACGTTGCTCTCCTCAGCCGGATCGCTCGCCACCAAGATCACCTCTGGATTCCAGTTCAATACCTGCTCAAAAGAGACCGGGGACATGCCGTAGCCCGGATTCAACTCCACCTTGGCGACGTTGGCTCCGCCGACCAACGTCAGTACTTCTGTGTGCATCGAACCCTCAGGGTCGGTGTTCAAGCCCTCCATACCCTCGGCGTAGTAGACACGCACCTTTTTGTCCTCGGGGATCTGCTGGGCCGCAGCCTGGGCTTCCTGGAGGACGCTGTCGCAATAGTCCGCCAACTCCTCCGCGCGCTCCTCTGTGCCCAAGAGCTTGCCGATGTAACGCAGAGAGTCTCCGCTCGCGGTCAGTTCACCATCAACCATAACCACCGGGATATTCATCAGCCCCTGTATGCGTTCGGCTTCGGAGATCGCAGCCTCATCCAGTTCGCCTAGGGTCAAAACGATGTCGGGAGACCGTTTGATGATCTCCTCCACGTTGCCGGTGGTGTTCTTGCCGAACCATCCACCCAACCCGACGACGCTCCTGTACTTCTCGGGGATGTACTTCTTCTCAAGCGCGGTAGGGGTGATGTTCCAGCCGATCATCATATCCGGAGCCAGCATATACATGAGGTTGGTCCCCATAGGGCTCGTGCAAAATACCGTCTTGATAGGGCTGGGTACGTTGACCTGCCGACCGGCCTGGTCGGTGATGGTGACGGTAGTACGAGTGGCGGCGGCAGTAGTCGGGGACGACGCCTGTGCGGTCGTAGTCTCAACCTGACCGGCCTCAGACGAATCCGTCGCCGACGAGTCTGATCCGCAGCCAACGGCGAATACTGTGATAAGGACAGCAACCACCAGCATGGCGGCCGTCAGAAAGGATGCTACTCCACGACTGATATTTGTATTAGACACGACTCTTTGCCTTTCCAGAGGACTACCAGTTCACTGCGGCACACATCAAGATCGTGGTACTTTATATCATATAATACTTGTTACAGTATAGCCGCTCTGGCGGCTCCTCAGGTTTGCAAGATGAGTAGATAATCGTGCCGCGCCGGGTGGAGTATGAGGCAGCTGTGATCTAAGCTGCGCTCTTCACGGTGTCGCCGGCGGCAGCGCCTTGTCGGTCCGCCCAGACCTTTGTTCAGATCGGCAACCAGAAGGCCTGAGCAGCAATGCGCTGTCGGTGTCCGACAGGCGCCCGGCGAGCTACTGAACTATGACATTTTGCCCCCGGAACGTGAGTCGGCATGCGCGAGAGAAGGATGAGAGGGGAGAGGAAGCGCGAATAGCAGCGCTATTCGCGCGACCGATGACGTACTATCGTGCTGCTCAGTGTGTTCTGAGGGCCGGGGCTTCGTTTTTCAGCAGCTTTCTAGATCCGGCTCTTGCGAATATCGACCATCCAGGCTCCGTGATCAAAAACACCTTTGTGACCGCCCTCCTCACAGTATTTCCATACCTGCGACGGATCCATCACCACGGTACCGGCGAGGATGTCAACACCGTGGTCGAACAACCACGGCACTAGGGGAACGGTGGGGCCGACCAGAGCCACTGTGGCCTGGGCGGAGAGCTCCAACAGTCGGGGCATGGTCTTATTAGTGAGGGCAGTGCCTGTAATAAACACGTGATCCTGCTCCGGCAGCACGTACTCAGCGGCGAAGTCCGGCAGATCACCGTCCAGGGGATTCCTTTCCAGGATGGTGAATTCACATCGCGCCGCCATCGCCTCAAGACCGGGAAAATGACCTATAACAGCCACCTTCTTACCCACCATGTCGTCCACCATGTCGGTGAAGGCTCCCCGAGTGCGTAGTTCGTGTAGTGGTCGCCCCACCCAAGCCTCCACCTTGTCGGGGACATTGTAGAAGGCATTGACCGCCGCCATCCCCATCGAGGCCTTCTTCAAATCCCAACTCTTGATATGAGTAGCCAACTCGCGAAGCGATCCACCCGACACCGGGTACTCGAGACCGCCATCGTGATCGACTTTCGGGTAGGTCATGGCCATGCCGATCCCCTCCGCCTGGACCAGTGTCCACGTGCTGCCTACGAGGCACGCGTCGGCCACGGCATCCGAAGCGATGCCATCGATAAGGCGATCATAGATATACCAACTCGCGCTCACTTCTCACCTTCCCCTTGTCGGCTATCCCGACCGCCGGACACATACGTACCAACGACGGGTTTGAAGTGTCCGCGGCTCATATCGTTATATGCGCATAGTATCACGCAGGCTACGCGGTCACTCGATCTGCCGCACGACATGACACCGATATGTCCGGCGGGAGATGTGCTGCGGAGGAGGCGGCGACTACCACCATCTAGCAGGCTGCTGAACTATGACACTTCGCCGCCGGAACGCGGGTCAGCACGCACGAAAGAGGGATAGAGGGAGCGCGAATAGCAGCGCTATTCGCGCGACCGATGACGTACTATCGTTCTGCTCAGTGTGTTCCGGCGGCCGGGGCTTCGTTTTTCAGCAGCTTTCTAGATCCGGCCTGCGGGTCCGGCGTGGGCAACGCGGTGATAGTACGACACCAACTTTCAATCACCGTCTGCAGACGAACAACCTGTCCCTTCATATGGAGTCTGCCCAAGACGTATCGCAGTTCGTCGCTGTCGAGAGCCGTGGCCGTCATGAGTTGGTTGGTGGTGAGTCGATGCTGCCTGCTGAGCGCATCCAAGACTTTAGTCTCGTCGGCGGAGAATGCCGGTACGGCCAACCGAGTGGAGAGGATGGACGCCGCCGTAATTGTATTGAGAGGATCATATCGAGAGGTTTTATGATGCATATCAAGCACCTCACTATGGCGATCGGGAGAGGGTAAAGAGTCTATCGTTATACTAGACTCAGTACTACGATATGTCAAGCCGCTCTCTTGCATCTCCTCCGAAATCCTCGGCGTCCGGTAAGATACCGGTGAGACATTCAAACCCCATTCAAAACCCACACGAACGGGCGCGTACAGAAACCGGGAAACCCGCTGAGTAAAGGAGTCACAGTGAGAGTGAGAAAAGTCTCGATACTGGCAGCGCTTATTGCAGTCCTGTTGCTGTTACTGAGCGTTGCCGCATGCGGAAACGATACCCAAACGAGCGACACCTCTTCCGCCGACCAGTCCCCTCAAAGTATCCTAGAGGCCGCCGCCACCGCCCAGCAAAACGCGACCAGTGCCCAGGGTACTTTCAAGGTAGAGGCCTCGTTCGATGTCGATAGCGCACAACTTCCTGAAGAGGCGAAGTCACTACTCGACAAACCTATGAGCCTGGCAGGAACCTTCGCCTTCGGAACCGATCCCCAGTTGCTCGCCGATGCAACCTTGGATCTCTCCATGGCGGGAGAGACACTGAACATGGGTATCAAATCTCTGACCGATAAGGCATGGCTGTGCTTCAGTGATCAATGGTACGAAGCGCCTGCTGAGCTACAAGATGCTTTGCGCGACTCCGCAGGAACAAAAATCGACGTGACGCAGATAAAGGAGACGCTAGCCGGTCTCGGAATCGACCCGTCCGCCTGGCTCAAGGACCTACGCCTGGCCGGAGAGGAGACCGTAGACGGCACCAAGTGCTACCACCTGACCGGAACGCCCGACTTGACTAAGATGACGACAGACCTCACCCGTGTGTCGCAGGACCAGGATGCTATGAAGCAACTCGATCCTAAAGGCACCTCGTCCGATCTCATGCAGGGCAACCCCCTCGCCCCCGACGCAGAGAAGTCCCAGGAGATGCAGCAACTGGCTCAGACGATCCAGAACCCCACTGCCGATATATGGATCGCCAAGGACAGCATGCTCCTGGCGAAGTTCACGGCGAATGGGCGCATCGTCCCCCCGGCTGATGAAGAGACAGGGGGCCTGAACGCCATCACGGTGACCGTCGACGCCTCTCTGCACGATGTGAACAAGCCGGTGACCGTCGAGGCACCGACTGCGGCTCAGCCGTGGACTGCACTTGAGAAGGCCATGCAGGAGAATCCCGGCGCCATCTTGGGCCCCCTGGCAGGGATCCTAGGGATGGCCGGCGCGATGGTACCGAGCGCCAACTAGCCCCGAAGAGTCCATTGGTCCGTTCATTGAGGGCGCTCTCGGCGGATAGCTGAGAGCGCCCTCACATGTTTCCTTAAAACCCCCTTGCCAACGCCGTCGGCCGCTGGTATAGTGGCGACGTGATTATACTTTTGTTAGTATCACGAGTAGCAAAACCCTTCCTCTGCAGTGTCAGGAGAATCAGGGGAGCGGCCCGTCGACGACGATGGGCTTCATATAGGTGTCACACGTATGGACGGTACCATGCATCGGCGTAGGCTTTGGGTACTCTTACTCCCTCTCAGACCTGAAGCCACGACGAACATGCCGCTGGTGGTCAAGAGCGTGATCACAGCAGGCGGATGCGGCTGGGTTTCCCCCGCCCAAGCGCGAGAGACCGGCGTACGTTGAGCACATACGACCGCAGCCACAGGTTCGTCGGCACCCGTGGCTGCGGTCAAAACATCTCTAGACCACCGATTATACCTACCGTCTATATCCTCACAGGTGAACGCACAAGCGGCAAGAGTACGGTCTGTGCCCGCGTCGCGGACCTGGCCCGAGAGTTGGGCTACCGGGTCGCCGGCCTACTGACGTTAAGGATTGAGAGCGGCCCTCAATCCACTCACCGCCACACCGCCCGACGACGCGAGGTGGTGGACTTGGCCACAGGAAGAACCTTCCCATTCGGGCATCGTCGGCAGACGGATGCAACAGACGAGCGCGCACAGACCATCAGCCCGGCCGGACTGCCTGCTTCTGGTGGCCCACTGGCCGGCTGGGAACTGGACGACGATGTGTTCACTCAGGGAAACGAGATCTTGGCCGCCTCCACACCTTGCGACCTGCTCATCATCGACGAACTAGGACCTCTAGAACTCTTACACGGTCAGGGATGGATGGACGCCTTCCCGGCCATCGACTCCCGCCGCTACACGATGGCCCTGGTCGTATGCCGCCCCCTTCTGGTAGACCAGTGCTTGAGCCGCCTGGAAGAGCACACTCCTATCATCATCGAGACCACCCACGAATCGCGCGACGGGCTACCCGCCTCTCTTGTGGAAGGCCTATGAGAGGCCCGTGGGACGCGATGACCACTCGCGTACACGCTCGCTGGCTCCAGGACTGCCGAGCGTAGCGACTCTAGACCATCGAACTCGGACTGCGGGCCTCGGCACCCGGGTGCGACAGGGTACGGCAGGCAGAGTACATCCATACTCGACCGATCCGTCCGAGCCGAGGCGTATCCTTGTTTCATGATCAAGACCGGAACAGCCTCCCTCCCCCTCCACAGCGGCAAAGCCCCCGCGTGGCTCTTCGCACGCATGCGGCTCTTGGCCCGTGAAGTCACATTGGCCGTCGCAAGCGAGTATGGCCCCGGCGAGATGCTCAAACGCCTCTCTGATCCTGCCTGGTTTCAGGCTTTCGGAGCGCTCCTGGGCTTCGATTGGCACAGCTCAGGTATCACAACCACGGTATGCGGAGCGCTCAAAGACGGTCTGCGGGGACTAGAACACGAATCCGGACTCATAGTGGCCGGAGGTAAAGGAAGCGTGTCACGCAAGACGCCGGTGGAGATCGAAGCCGCTGCGCACACGGGTACGTTGTCCGTCGATCCTGCAGGTCTGGTCTACGCCAGCAGGATGGCGGCCAAGGTGGACAGTGCCGGACTGCAGGACGGCTACCAGATTTACCATCACAGCTTCTTCTGCACCAAGGACGGCAGATGGGCTGTGGTGCAACAAGGCATGAACGGCCAGACGCACAAGGCGCGACGCTACCACTGGCTCAGCGACTCCATAAACGACTACGTGGTCGAACCCCACCAGGCAGTAGCATCCGAGGCACCTGGGACACACATCCTCAACATGGTGGCGACAAAGAGTCTCCCCACCCAGGTGGTAGTCACCCAGCTCTCGCGGGAGGACCCCCAGCACACTCTCGACCGCCTGTTTCGCCTGAAGGAGCTGGCCATGCCCGCCCGCCACGCTGTCGAATTGCGCGATATCCATCCGGACAACCTCAGGAAGATATTCCTCTCTACATACACGAGGCAACCGGAGACCTTCGAGACCCTTCTAAGTATGCCCGGAGTCGGACCCAAAACTATCAGGGCGCTCACACTCATCGCCGAACTCATCTACGATACCCCCGCCAGCCGGAGCGACCCGGCTCTATTCAGCTACGCGCACGGCGGCAAGGACGGCTTCCCGTATCCGGTCGACTGCGAGACCTACGACCGAAACATCGATATGCTGAGCAAGGCAGTACGCCAAGCGAAGCTGGGTCGCAGTGAACGTCTCGATGCTTTACGCCGACTTGCGGCCTACCGGCCATCCGATGGCGGCTCAGGACGTGCCGTTGAGAGTGCGGGCGAGGGTGACCAGGATCCGCGCCGTAGCTCCCCAGATACGGTAATCGGAATAGGGTAGAACGTAGAAACCACGCCGTCTGCCCTGATACATGAGGCTATCGCGGTGATAATTAGCCGGATCGAGCACAAAAGCTAAGGGAACCATAAAGACCTCGGCCACTTCGTGGAAATCGCAGACGAACTCCACCGGAGGATCCACCCAGCCGACGAACGGATACACGCAGTAGTCCGAAATGGTCCGATAGGCTTTCAGGCGCCCGAGAATCTCCACCTTTTCCGGAGACAGCCCTATCTCTTCCCACGTCTCACGCAACGCGGCGGCCGCCGGTCCCTTGTCCGATGGTTCTATCCTGCCTCCGGGCAGGCTTATCTCCGCAGCATGATTGCGCAGATGAGCGGCCCGTCGAGTGAGGATCACCTGAGGACCGCCGGGCTGGGCCAGCAGTGCGATGAGTACGGCCGAGGGAACGCCGGCCGGGGTTGAGTCCTGCACTTCGACCGACAGACACGACTCCGCCAAGCGCGCACGCACCTCTTCCCGAGTCAGGACACGTCCTGCAGATGGACGTACGGTAAACGGCAGTTTATTGTCCGAACCTGCGGGGATAGAACCCTCTCCTTCTTGCGGAACTTCGAGTCCATGTGGGTGTAGAGACGCCCCGGCCGCAGACGGGGCGCCGAACAAAGCAATACAACCGGGGCGGCCGCCTGTACGCAGCCGCCCCGGTCACACTAACGGTCACACTAAGGTTAACGGTCCAAGACTCTACTTGTTGAGCTCAGCCAGGCGCCGCTCGACCTCAGCATCCTCATAGTCGTCGTCGAGACTCTCAAACTGGGCGTCCAAAGACGAGGCGGCCAACTCTGCGCGGCCGGCGATCTTCGCCTCCTCACGCCGGATCTTGTCCTCAAAACGAGCCAACTCTCCTCTAGGATCGGAGACATCCACGCTTTTCAAAGCGTCCTGCAGCTTGCTCTGAGCCTCAGCCATCTTTGCCCGCCCGACGAGCTGATCCCTCCTCGTCTTTAACTCCTCGAGCTTCATGGTCATTGTGTTCAAGCCGGACTTGAGCTTGTTGACCACCTCGGTCTGTTGGGCGATGGTCGGCTCGAAGTCTTTGACCTGCTCCTCAAAGGCCATCTGCTTCTTGATGGCGACGCGAGCCAGATTATCGAAACGATCCGCCTCAGCTGGATTGGTAGCACGGAGTTGCTTACCCTTGGCCGCAGCAGCCGCAGCTTTGGATCCCCACTCATCGGCCGCGTTTTTGGCCTCCCTGCAGTCCTCTTCGACCATGCGAAGATTGCCGATCGTCTGTGCGACCGCTTCCTCAGCTTCGGCAATGTTGTTCGTGTAGTCGCGGACCATCTGGTCCATCATCTTCTCCGGATCTTCAGCCGCGTCGAGGAGGGCATTGAGATTGGCTTTGGCCAGTTGCGCGACACGCCCAAAAACCGATTGCTGCGCCATGCGTGATCAGTCCTTTCGTGTGTTGATACCTGTGCCCATTTACCTATGCCCGTTGCATATTCCACAAGCGCCCGCATTCACCGAGCCTTCACGGGTAATGGCATCTTTAGAATGTGTTCCGACAGCCAAGGTCCTGCTTCTTTCGGAAGTTCAGGAGATCCCTGGAAGGCCTCCTAGCCCAGTTCCGTCTCGCGCACGCACTCCGTCTTAACAAGCCGCACCAATTCCTGCAAAGCAGCGAACACATTGTCGCGAATGTCACCACCCACGAGGACACGCATGATGTCATCACCGACTGCCAACCGGCCCTCGTTGATCCACACCCGCAGCGCGATGACGCCCGGCATTGCTTCTACCTGGGCGATGATCTCCTGCAGCCGCGCATGGTCGTAGGTAAGATCCATAGCAGTGACGACCGCGCCCGTGCGGGACGAACCCCTCACTACGCCGTTATGCATCAGATACATGCCGATGCCTGCGCTGCGTGGCTCGGCTTTGATCTCGTCGAGCCAGGTTTCAAACCTGGGGTGACCGTCTTTGATGATGCCCTCCTTCCTCATGATCGGCCACGCCGTCGCGGCTGATCAGGTTTTACCCGAGACCCCCTCGTCTACGATGCCTTAACGAGAGCTTCAGCGAACTGGCTGTTATAGAGATCGTAGTAAAAACCGCGCCGGTCGAGTAGTTCCTGATGAGTACCCTGCTCAATGATACTCCCCTCATTCATGACCAGGATAACGTCGGCATCGCGGATAGTTGAGAGCCGGTGAGCGATAACGAAACTGGTCCGGCCCCGGAGAAGCCGGCTCATCGCCTTCTGGATGAGCATCTCGGTGCGGGTATCCACGGAACTCGTGGCCTCATCGAGGATGAGTATCTCAGGGTCGGCCAGGAATGCGCGGGCGATGGTGATCAGCTGGCGCTCCCCCTGCGAGATATTGGTGGAGTCGTCATCGAGGCGGGTCTCGTAGCCTTCGGGAAGCGTGCGCACGAAGCGGTCCACATGGGCCGCCTTTGCAGCTCTGAGGATATCCTCTGGAGTCGCATCATCCTTACCGTACGCTATGTTCTCCTGGATGGTGCCGCCGAACAACCACGCATGCTGGAGCACCATGCCAAACAGCTGCCTGAGGTCCTGGCGGCGCATGTCGCGGATGTTCACGCCGTCAACCATGATGCGCCCGCTATCGATCTCGTAGAAGCGCATGAGCAGGTTGACCAGTGTCGTCTTGCCGGCTCCGGTCGGACCGACTATAGCCACCATCTGACCGGGCATCACCTCGAGGTCGAGACCTTCGATCAGAGGCGTATCGGGCAGATAGCGGAAGGACACCTTCTGGAAACTGACGTGGCCCCTCACTTCTTTGAGGACCACAGACCGGGCTACATCAGGTGCTTCCTCGACCTCATCGAGCATTTCGAAGACACGCTCGGCCGAGGCCACCGCCGATTGCAGCACGTTGGCCACACTGGCCACCTGGGTGATCGGTTGAGTGAACTGACGCGAATACTGGATGAAGGCCTGTACATCGCCCAGAGAGATGGCACCGGCAGCCACCCGCAGCCCCCCGACCACGCAGATGGCCACGTAGTTCAAGTTACCGATGAACATCATCGACGGCATTATTATGCCTGAGATGAACTGAGCCTTGAAGCTGGAACGGTACAAGGCGTCGTTCTCCTCATCGAATACGGCGATGGCTTCCTTCTGGCGCCCAAACACCTTCACGATGTTGTGACCGGAGTACATCTCCTCCACGTGCCCGTTCAGACTACCCGTGCTCTCCCACTGCAGCGCGAACTGCTTCTGCGAACGTTTGGCGATAAGCATGGTCACCACCACCGACACAGGGATGGTGAACAGAGAGATGAGGGCCAACAACCAGCTGATCCAGAACATCATGGCGACGACACCCACCAACGTCAGCAGAGCCGTAACGATCTGGCTAAACGTCTGTTGCAGCGTTTGTTGGATGTTGTCGATGTCGTTGGTGATCCGGCTGAGGGTATCGCCGCGGGCATGGTCATCGAAGTACTTGAGGGGTAAGCGGGCCAGCTTGGTGCTGACGTCGGCCCGCAACCGGTACACGGTGCGCTGCACCACCCCGGCCATGATGTAGCCCGACAGCCACATGAAGAGCGAGCTCAACACATAGACGGCCGCCACGAACAACACCACATGACCAACAGCGGCCATATCCACGCCCTGTCCAGGGACCACGTCCACACCCGAGAGCATGCTTGCCATCTGTGTGTCACCCTGTGCCCGCAGACCGGCAATGACCTGCTCCTTGCTGACGCCGACCGGCAGCTTCCCACCGATATAGCCGGCAAAGATGAGGTCGATGGCCCGGGCGAGGATCTTAGGTCCTGCTATCGAGCAAACCACAGCGACGGTGGCCAGGAGCACCACGATGCCGATCTTCCCACGCTCGGGATGCAGCCGGCGCATCAAGCGCTTGAACGAACCTCGGAAGTCTTTCGCCTTCTCACCCGAACCGATAAGACCCGACGGCCCGTGACCGGGGCCACCGCGCCGCGGCTGCCGCTGCCGGTCTTCCTGCCGGGCGTGCGGTCCGTGCGGTGGCGTGCGCCCGGCACCCGCGCCCCCGGCCTCCGACGGTCGCGTCTCGTCCACGGCGCTCACGCGACTTCCTCCTCAGAGAGCTGCGAGTAAACGATCTCGCGATACGTCTCGCAGCACTCGAGCAACTCGGCATGGGTACCCAGACCCGCGATGGTGCCGTTTTCAAGCACGATGATCTGATCGGCGTGGAGGATGGTGCTTACACGCTGAGCAACGATGAGCACGGTGGCGTCGGCGACCTCATGCTTGAGAGCCGCGCGTAGCATTGAGTCGGTGCGGAAATCGAGGGCCGAGAAGCTGTCATCGAAGATATAGATACTTGCTCGTTTGACCAGGGCTCGGGCAATAGTCAGACGCTGCCTCTGTCCACCGGAGACGTTGGTGCCTCCCTGGGTGATGGGTGCCTCCAGCTTCTCCGGCATTCCCTCTACGAAGTCTTTCGCCTGGGCGATGGAGAGGGCCCGCCATAGCTCGGCCTCGTCGGCCTCCTCGTCACCGTAACGGAGATTGCTGGCGACGGTCCCTGAGAAGAGGAACACCTTCTGCGGTACAAAGCCTATTTGACGCCACAGCTCGTCGCGCTGCACTCTCCTGATGTCCACGCCGTCCAATTCGATGGACCCAGCAGTGACGTCGTAGAGCCGCGGGATGAGGCTGATGAGCGTCGACTTGCCGCTACCGGTACTGCCCACTATGGCCGTGGTCTGTCCGGGCGAGGCCGAGAAAGAGATGCCGCTCAGCACGGGAGCTTCTGCCCCCGGGTAACGGAACTCCACATCCTTGAAGGTGAGATGCCCACGTTGCCCCTTGTCCACGCCGGGCAGGGGGATAGGTGCGATAGGGTCGTCGATGGTGGGCTCTGTGTCCAACACCTGCTGGATACGGTCCCCCGAAGCGGCTGCACGCGGAATCATGGCTGACATCATGGTGGCCATGAGGACGTACATGAGTATCTGCATGACATAGGTGATCAGAGCAGTGAGGTTCCCGATAGCCAAATCCCCACTCGCTACCCGGTAGCCGCCGAAGTACATGATGGCTAGAGTGGAGTAATAGAGAATGAGGAAGAGCGACGGGAACATGAGGGCGAAGAGCCGGGTAACCCGCAGCCCGACATTGGTTAGTTCGAGGTTGGCCTCATCGAAACGAGCCTCCTCATACTCGGAGCGAGAAAAGGCCCTGATAACCCGGATGCCGCTCAGCGTCTCGCGCATGATCTGGTTTATCCGGTCGATCTTTACCTGCATGGAGCGAAAGAGGGGAAGCGCCCTAGATATGATGGCCCACAGGACGGCGCCCATGATGGGGAGAATCACCGCCAACGTAGCAGTTAGAAGCGCGTCCTGCCGCAAGGCCATCACAATGCCGCCCACGATCATGAGCGGTGCGCCAATCATGACCGTAAGGGCCATGGCGACCATCATCTGCACCTGTTGCACATCGTTGGTATTTCGCGTGATCAGCGAAGGCGCTCCAAATTGGTTCATCTCGCGCTGCGAGAACTCCTCCACCCTGCGGAAGAGGGCCGCACGGATATCGCGGCCCATGGACATAGCCACCTTGGAGCCCCAGTAGACACTGGTGATAGAGGCCGCGCCCAGGATAAGGGCAATACCCAGCATGTAGAGGCCGAAGCGGAGGATATAGCCGGTGTCACCCATAGCGACACCGTAGTTGATGATTTTGGCGTTGAGATCAGGCAGATAGAGATTGGCGAACGTCTGCACCAGGGCAAAAAACACCACCAGCGCGACCTCTCTCTTGTAGGGGCGAAGGAAGGTGAGTAGCAGCTTCGTCACTCGGACGGCTCCCCCGCGTCGGACTTCTCTACGCTATAGGGCTCACACACAGCGCCCGCGCAGTCCACGCAGGGCCTACACAGTTCGGCGGCCAAACCGGCGTTAACTTTGTCAAGGAGACGCTCCAGTTCGAGTTTCTCCTCGTCAGACAGTACGCCAATGGTCTGCGCCAGGTATTCGCTCAATACACCACTCAGTTCCGACGCTCGTTCGCGGCCCTGCTGAGTGAGAAACACCCTAGTTAGACGCTGGTCCTGCTCGTCGACCCGTCTGACCACGGCTCCCGACTTCTCCAACGACTGCAGCATCTTCGTGACCCACGGACGCGAGACATACAACCGGGTGGCGAGATCACGCTGGGCGATACCATCGTTTTTCAGCAGAACGTGCAGCCCGAACGCTTCCACGGGGTGCGACCCCTTCTTTGCCAGCTCTTGCGTTACCAACTGTCGATGACTACGCATGGTCCGGTGAAGGGCTGCAAAAACGCGCCCAATGAGCGGCTCGATGTTCGGCACGTTTGTAAACACGGCAGCAGTTTTGCACACAACAGTTTCCAAGACAACCGATTTTCGTCTGGTAGCCGGTGCATGGCGCCGGTGCATGACGGATCCTCCACACGCGGGCCCGCGGAAGACCAACCTTTGGCCCAAAAAAAACGGCCTATACTATACTTAAGACAAGCTGGACATGTGGCCGAAGGAATGCAGACAGACGCCGTCAACTTCCGGCATTGACAGCAGCGGTACCACGACCCCGAAGGGAGTGTGCCATGAACACGACTCTGCGCGATCTGGTAAAAAGCCTCGGGAGCCAGAATGGCTTGGAGAGAAAACGGGCGCGGGAGACCATCGTCCTCGTGAAGGAGCCGGTAACCCCCCTCCTGCAATCTTTACTCGATGAAGGTGACAAGAGGGTGCGCTGGGAAGCGGCCAAGACGTTGGCAACCACGATCGACCCCTCGGCGATGGACACCCTCATCGAACTGCTGACAACCTACGATTCGGATATACGCTGGATCGCCGCAGACGGGCTGATCAAGTTGGGCCCACGCACCGTCATCCCTCTATTGAGATCCCTGTTAACCGACAAGATCGTCAAGGGGCAGGCCGAGATGACCGCCCGCGTACTGCGCCAGCTGGCGACCGAGAACGAGGTCTTGAACGAGCTGGTCACACCAGTTATCGAGGCCCTGAAAGACCCCGACCCGGCACTGGTACAACCTAAAGTGCAGCGGGCCTTGAGCGACATCAGCGCAGCAACTGGAGAGCTGCCCGTCATCTAAACCCTTGAGAGTAGGCCCTTGAGAGACACCCTCCCACGACGGTGGGAGGGTGGAGGACCGGGGGGGGGGGGGGGGGGGGGGGGCGCCCCCCCCCCCCCCCCGCGGCAACAAAAAAAAAAAA
>JBMNPM010000024.1:0-4281 GCA_050943595.1 Thermoleophilia bacterium
TAATTTATTTTGGGGGGGGGGGGGGGGTGGGCCCGGCCCGCCCCGGTGGTGGTCCCGGAAGAACCGTATGGCCGCCGTATCCATCAACGCATCATCCTCACGTCGTCATCCCCACGTGAGACCGAAGTCTGCTCATGTGTTCCGTCTGTGCCGACCCGCGGTTGTACACGCAGGCCGGGGCTTCGTTTTTTCAGCAGCCTCTTAGTGCGACTCTGTAGACGTGGGCGCCAAACCGTCATCAGTGACTGTTGCCGTAGATGCGGATGGGCTGAGATGCCAGCGTGCGAAGAGCGGCACACCGATGAGCGACAGGATGCCCATGGCGGCTATGCCGGCCGTGGTTGCTCCGCCTGCGGCGCTGGCTAGAGGGGAGAGAATTGCGCCTAGACCCTGAGAGACCCGTTGCACCGCTCCGAATAGGCCGAACGCGAGAGCCTGGTAGTCGGACCGGAATGTCAGCGCGAAGGCACCGCGTACCGTAGGGACCAGGGCGCCTGAGAAAAGGCCGTGAAGGCAGGCGCACAGCCACACCATGGGCAGGGCGGACACGGTGCTGAACAGGAAGGCGTTGAGGGCCAAAAGGACGAGTCCTACCAGGATGATGCGTCGCACCATGGGGCCTTCGGGGCGCATTACAGCTACCACGCCGGCACCGGCAGCCGAGCAGAGGACCACGACTCCGAAGACGGCCAACAGGGCGAAGCCCTCCAGGTTGGTGACGGCCTGTACGTGCAGGGGCAGGTAGAGGGTCAATCCCATGATGGAGGAATTGAGCGCGAAGTAGCCGGCGAGGAACCAACCTGCCCGGTGTTCCCGGGATGATTCGCGCCACAATTGTCGCATGCGACGGTGGAGTGACCCGGCCGGTACCGCGGCGTGCTCCGACTTCTTTTGCCACAGGCGGGTAGAGAACATGCTGGGTAGGGCGCACGCGAGAAAAATCACAGCTGCGGGTAAGAGTGCATAACCCCGGCCACTGACGCCGGGAAGTAAGCGACCCGAGATGACGGCTTCGATCACACCTACGCCGGCGATCCCCCCAAGGAAGCTGAGACCTATGCCCAGCGAAGAGACGCTGACCACGTTGGCCCCGCCCGCGGCACTCAACATAGACGCATTGTAGATGAGGCTGGACAGTTGGAAGAAATAGTTGGCCATGATCGCCGCAACAAGCACGACGATCAAGGCGCCTGTTCCAGTGTTGGGGAGGAAACCGAGGACGGCCAACACCAGGGTGGCCAGAAGAACCGAGATTGTGAACCAGCTGCGGCGTCTGTTCTTCTCGTCGGCGTTGACGCCTATGTAGGGCCCGCTCAGGCCGATGGCCCACGAGGAGACTGCGGAAGCCAATCCAAACACTATGGCCGGGACGCCTAAGTCACTCACTATCCACACGGTGAGATAGAGGGGAATGGCGAATTCCACGGAGGTGTTGCCGAGGTCATAGGCATACCAGGCCCATCGAGTGCGTCTGGCCGCCCTTGTGTCATCCTGCCGGTGTGTATCTCTCACGACCATTAGTGTATCCACTCCGCCCGTCACAGTCATCCGGCTATTGTCGAAGTCGCACATACTGGTCTAACCTTGCGCAGTGGAACCGGCACGTTTAACCGCATCGGCGCGACCCTATGAGCGTTGAATATGAGCGGTGAGGTCTACATACATGAGAAATGGAAAAAGTAGCGCCGGTACATCGGACACGGAGTCACCTCTTCTGTTCCGTGAGGTGCAGCGCTTTCGACAGTGGTTTCTGTGGGTTCCGGCACTTGTCGTCACCGGAGTCATCTGGTGGCAGTTCGTGGAACAGGTCGTGCGGGGCAATCCTCAAGGGACCGAGCCCATCCCCGATTACCTGGCCTGGATCCTGACCCTGGTCTTTGGTGTAGGTATCCCAGTCTTTATGGCGTTCCTGCGCCTGGTGACGGAGGTCAGACTGGGGCTGCTGTCGGTAGGCCTGGCGCCCTTCCGTAGCCGGCTTATCCCGGTGCATGAGATACACGGCGCGCGATCCCGAGAGTACTCTCCCATGGCGGAGTTCGGAGGCTGGGGCATTCGCACTGCCAGCGACGGCAGTCGGGCCTACAACGCGTACGGTACCATGGGCGTTCAGCTGACGCTCACCGATGGCAGCCGCATACTGGTGGGCACGCAGAGGGCCGAGGAATTGCTGGCTGCTCTGCGGGCGGCCGGGGCGAAGATCGACTGAGTCGAGTCTGCGGCTGCGCGAGAGGTTGGAGGGACTACCGGGCGTGGGGGCGTGGGCCGTCTACATGGCGCCGCTTGATGCATCGCTTGATGCATCGCTTGACCGGGGTGACGCCTGCTTAACCCGAAGAGTCGGTATCATGATCGAGGTAGTCTGTCTCTGGCAACCTACTAGGATTTGTACGTCGATGTCGAGCCGTGTCGAGGTGGATCGTGAGCGTTTGCGGACACCAATTGCACTCTGGGGCCGCCGGTGGAGAGGTGGCCGGCCGCGTCCTTGCTCGTGTGATCGCTAACCGCAGGTTAGGGAGCCTGGTCTGGCTGAGCGTGGAGGTCCCCGGATGGCCGGGGGCACGCCCGGGGCAGTTTGTGTTGCTGCAGGCCGAACCTTCGGGATGCTTTTTATCCCGGCCGTTATCTATCGCCGACCAAGGTCACGAACTGGTGTCATTCCTCATCGCTCCCATCGGCACAGGCACGCGCGAACTGGCCGCACTCACTCCTGGGGCACCCCTGTGGGTACTGGGACCGCTGGGCAACGGTTTCGCCCTCGAGACCATGCTCGACGATTCCGGCCGTCGCTTGGTACTGGTGGCGGGAGGCGTGGGAGTCGCGCCTTTCCCTCTGCTGCTGAGGGCGCTGGTCTCGACCGGCCGGGATGGACCGTCGCCGGCCGGTGTACTTGTGCTATTGGGTTTCCGAGACGCTGCTCAGGCCGAAGGGGCGGCATCCATTACCGAGGCGATTGCTCTCGTGAGACAGGCCGGGATCCCCTGCCGAAGCATAGTGGTCGGCGAAGACGGAACGTTAGGGCCGCCCCGTAGAGTCTCCGACGTGCTCGCGGCCGAGGTACTCGCGCACGACCGAGTAGTGGTGTGTGGTCCTTGGGCTATGCTTGAGACTATATGGTCCATCTGTAGGCAGGTGGAGGGGGTCGAGACGTGGTTCAGTCTGGAGACTATGATGGCCTGTGGGGTCGGCTCCTGCCACGGCTGCGTCCTGCCCATGGCCGATGGGGCGCTGACCCGCGTATGTGTCGAGGGACCTGTCTTTACGGGTGAGCGGGTGTGGGGACGACGGCGGGAGGGCGGAAGTGGGGGAGTATGACGAGATGACGGCTATTCCCACCGTCCCGGAGTCGCCTGCCGGCGGTCCCGATCTAGCCGTCAAGCTAGGGCCGCTGCGTCTCGCCCATCCGATCATCAATGCTTCCGGCACCATGGAGATATTCGATATCGCGGAGAGCCTGGGTAACGGCGTACTCGCAGATCCGCCGGTGGCCGCCTATGTGGCTAAGACCATCACCGTCAACCCACGATCCGGCAATCCTCCGCCGCGGGTCCTAGAGACACCCGCAGGGGTGATCAATGCTATCGGCCTGGCGGGCGAGGGGATGAGCAGCTTCCTCGACCATCGTCTGCCGCGTCTCTTGGCCTTACCCTGCCCGGTGATCATCAGTATCGGCGGTTTTTCCGTCCAGGAGTACGTCCTTCTTGCCCATTCCCTGCAGTGCCGGCTTGCCGAAGGCGGCCTGCCGAAGGAGTCTGGCGATTGGATCCAGAAGATCGGTGTAGAACTCAACATCTCGTGTCCAAACGTCCATTCTGGATGTTCGTCCATCGGCACGGATGCGTCAGAGACCGAGCGGGTGGTCGCGGCAGTCCGCGAGGTTTGGCCGGGGTTGCTGATCGCTAAACTGACGCCGAACGTCACCTCACTGCCCACTATCGCGCATGCGGCGGTCAAAGGAGGGGCTGATGCTCTGGCTGCGGTCAACACTTTCAAGGGACTAGTGATCGACCGGCGTACGCTGCGTCCCTATCTGGGGAACATCAGCGGAGGTCTATCCGGCCCGGCCATCAAGCCTCTTGCCCTGCGCTGCATCTACGAGCTCTACGAGGCGGTTGACGTGCCTCTCATCGGCATGGGGGGAGCCGTCAGCGGAGAGGATGTCCTGGAGTTCCTGGCCTGTGGTGCGTCTGTGGTCGCCCTGGGATCCGCTCTCTTTCGTGATCCCTTGTCCGGCCGGAAGGTGGCCGCCGAGGTGCAGACAGAGCTGCACAGCCGTGGCCTACG
>JBMNPM010000025.1:0-2973 GCA_050943595.1 Thermoleophilia bacterium
CTCTATTGGCCTCACTTGAAAAGGGCATTTGTGCTACTACCTCCATTACCTATACAGAAGGAAATCGTACAATATATTGTTAAAAGATGCGCCAAGATTGATGCCCTTATCAGCAATATAAATAGTGAAATCGCTCTACTTGTCGAATACCGCACTCGTCTTACCTCTGATGTGGTCACAGGGCAGATTGATGTGCGCGATATTGAAGTACCCGAATTTGAGTATATAGCGGACGAAGCAGACGATGCGTCCGATGATGAGAATATCGATGCCGAAGAAATGGTGGAAGAGGAGGAATAGACATGGCAGTTACCGACACAAAGGAAAAAGGACTTGAATCCTTAATTGTGCAATGGCTCATTAAGCAGAACGGCTACGAGCAAGGAACAAGTGATGACTACAACCGCGAATATGCTGTTGATGAAACCCGTCTGCTGCGCTTCCTGAGCGAAACACAGCAAGACGAGATGGAGAAGCTCGGAGTTTTTACGAGCGACCTCAAAAAGGCAAAGTTTCTTGACCGTTTGCGCGGTGAAATTGCCAAACGCGGTGTAATTGACGTGCTTCGCAACGGCATGAAGATGTACCCCGCGGATCTCATTATGTTCTATACCACTCCATCCCTGAAAAACAAAAAGGCGCGGGAGATGTTTGAAAAGAACATTTTCAGCGTAACCCGACAGCTCATGTATTCGAAGGACGCCACGCGCTTGGCACTCGACCTATGCATTTTTATTAATGGTCTGCCGGTTATCACCTGTGAATTGAAAAACCAGCTGACAAAGCAGAATGTCGACGATGCTGTCTATCAGTATCAGCATGACCGCGACCCGAAAGAGCTTCTTTTCCAGTTTAAACGTTGCATGGCACACTTTGCCGTGGACGATGTTCGGCTAAAGTTTTGCACGAAGTTGGACGGAAAAAATTCGTGGTTTTTACCCTTTGATAAGGGATACAACGATGGTGCAGGGAACCCACCCAATCCCGATGGTCTCATGACTGATTATTTCTGGAAACAGATTCTGACAAAACCCATGCTATCTCATATCATCGAAAACTACGCGCAGGTAGTCGAGGAAACCGACCCCGATACAAAAAAGAAAAAATACAAGCAGATATTTCCGCGCTTCCATCAGTTGTCAGTCGTTGAAAGCTTACTTTCCGATGTTCGCCAAAACGGTGTTGGTCAGCGGTATCTGATCCAGCACAGCGCCGGAAGCGGCAAATCAAACTCCATCGCTTGGCTTGCCCACCAGCTCGTCGGACTTGAACGGGCTGATGGAAGCACAATCGTGGACACCGTTCTCGTTGTAACCGATCGCGTGATTTTGGACAAGCAAATACGCGACACCATCAAGCAGTTTATGCAGGTTTCGAATACCGTTGCATGGGCTGAACATTCCGGTAATCTTCGTGACGCCATCAACGGTGGTAAGAAGATAATTATAACTACAGTTCATAAATTCCCGGTAATCCTCGATAGCATCGGAAGCGAACATAAGGGTCGTAATTTTGCTATCATCATTGACGAGGCGCACTCATCCCAAAGCGGCAGTATGTCAGCGCAAATGAACATCGTTTTGTCAGGCGAATACTCTGGAGCAAATGAAGAAGACGATGAAGACCGCATCAACCGCCTGATCGAGGAACGTATCAAGGGCAAAAGAATGCTGACAAACGCCAGCTATTTTGCCTTTACAGCCACACCCAAGAACAAAACCCTTGAAATGTTCGGTGTTCCATACCCAGAAGGCGATAAAATCAAGCATAGACCTTTCCATGTCTACACCATGAAGCAAGCAATTCAGGAGGGTTTTATTCTTGATGTTTTGAAATACTACACGCCAGTGGATAGCTATTACAAACTCATAAAAACTGCGCAAGACGACCCGATGTTTGATAAAAACAAGGCGCAAAAGAAGCTGCGATATTTCGTGGAAAGTAGCGAAATTACAATAGGGCAAAAAGCTACGCTCATGGTTGAGCATTTCCACGAACAGGTTGTCTCAAAGAACAAAATCGGTGGCAAAGCCCGCGCTATGGTCGTGACAAGCGGAATCAAGCGATGCATCGAATACTACTACGCCATAAACAAATGCCTTGCAGATAGGCGCAGTCCGTATAAAGCGATTATTGCATTTTCAGGTGATTGTGAATTCCGCAAGGGTACCACGCTAACATCTGCAGGGTTGAATGGGTTCCCCGACAACACGATAGAAAAGGTATTCCGCACCGACCCATACCGTTTCCTCATTGTCGCGGATATGTTCCAAACGGGCTATGATGAGCCTCTGCTTCATACGATGTATGTGGATAAAATGCTTTCCGATATAAAAGCCGTGCAGACGCTGTCCAGGTTGAACCGCTCATGCCCAAAGAAGTACGATACTTTCGTGTTAGACTTCGCAAATAAGACCTCCGTTATTGAAGAGGCGTTTTCAAATTATTATCGGACGACGATTTTGTCATCAGAAACAGACCCGAACAAGCTGTATGATATTATCAGCATTATGGATGACTACCAGATTTTTTCACAGGAACATGTCGATACGCTTGTTGACCTGTACTTGAACGGTGCAGAGCGCGACCGGCTTGACCCAATCCTTGATGCTTGTGTAGCACTTTATAAAGAGCTTGAGAACGAAGATAAAATAAAATTCAAAGGCGCTGCAAAGTCCTTTGTCCGCACATATGGTTTTCTCGGTGCAATTCTACCTTATGGAAACGCTGACTGGGAGAAGTTGTCCATATTCGTGAATTTTCTTGTTCCCAAGTTGCCGTCGCCGCAGGAGGATGACCTATCGCTCGGCATCTTAGAGGTGATTGATCTTGACAGCTATCGTGTTGAGGCGCGTGAGGCCATCTCGCTAACACTTGAAGACGCGGATGCAGAAGTTGATCCTGTTCCTGTAGGGAGAGTTGGTGGTATGGGCGATCTTGAATTGGATTTGCTTTCTTCGATTCTAATGATGT